>NZ_JBMPOU010000002.1:0-801766 GCF_049340305.1 Undibacterium sp. Ji22W
GCGTCTTATCTTTACTTCTTGTGAACATTTGATATTTTTTAAGTTTCCTAACTACCGAAGTAGTTAGTCGCCTCATTATCAAGTGCCCACATTTATTGACTGTTAATTGTTAAAGATCATCTAAATTCTTTTCTACTTACTCATCCTTTCGGAGAGTTTTGCTACGAAGCGTTGTGTTCGTCAGCAGCAGAGAAACGAGATTATGCAGCACTTCTTTATTTCCGTCAACCCCCTGTTTTAACTACCGTCTAAATTTTAGTTTCTTCAACTTCAATTCAAACATCAGGAACTTAACGACCAGCTACTTGCATTTCTCTTATTTCACACCCGCATTTCTGCGGGAGGCGAACTATAGCAAAGAATTGGTGGTTTGCGCAAGCCTAGATTATTTGGGGCATTTATTCAGTAACAGTTAAAATACGGCTTTGATTTATTGAGCTCTCTAATTATGTTACGCATTACCGACATTCAACTCTCACTTGACCATGCTGAAGCCGATTTAAGGGGCGCTATATTAAAGCGTTTAAAAATCGATTCGGATGATCTGTTGAACTTCAACATATTTAAGCGCAGTTACGACGCTCGCAAAAAGAACGCGATCGTGCTTATCTATACCGTTGATGTAACCGTGCGAGATGAAGAAACACTACTACGAGCAATAAAGGATGTAAAAGGGCAAAACAAAGTAAGCCAAACCCCAGATACAAGTTATAAGTTTGTTGCACATGCCAAGGAAACACATTTTCTGCGCCCGGTCGTGATTGGTTTTGGTCCTTGCGGGCTATTCGCTGCCTTGGTTCTGGCGCAAATGGGGTATCGCCCTATTGTATTAGAGCGTGGCAAGGCTGTTCGTGAGCGGACTAAGGACACATGGGGTTTATGGCGAAAACGAGAGTTGCAACCAGAATCAAATGTACAGTTTGGAGAGGGTGGAGCCGGCACATTTTCGGATGGGAAACTTTATAGCCAAGTGAAAGACCCCAAACATTATGGGCGCAAAGTACTGACAGAGTTTGTGAAGTCGGGCGCACCCGAAGAAATTATGTATGTGAGCAAACCACATATTGGCACCTTCCGACTGGTGAAAATGATTGAGGAAATGCGCGGCAATATCATAGCATTGGGCGGTGAAATCAGGTTTCAGCAAAAAGTGACTGATTTTGATATCCAAGAAGGTCAAATCTGCGGCCTAACAATTAACGACGATGAAAAGCTACTTACTGACCATGTCGTATTGGCCGTTGGACATAGCGCCCGTGATACCTTTCAGTTAATTTATGACAAAGGCATCTACGTCGAAGCGAAACCTTTTTCTATAGGGTTTAGAATAGAGCACCCACAATCAATCATAGATAAAGCGCGATTTGGCCCGAATGCGGGCAATAAGATTTTGGGCGCCGCAGATTACAAATTGGTGCATCATGCAAAAAACGATCGTTCGGTTTATAGCTTTTGTATGTGCCCAGGTGGCACTGTTGTTGCTGCCACCTCAGAACCGGGGCGAGTGGTCACCAATGGAATGAGTCAATATTCACGTAATGAACGCAATGCGAACAGTGCGATCGTCGTCGGTATTTCTCCTGAAATTGATTATCCTGGACATCCTCTTGCCGGAATCGATTTTCAACGAAAACTTGAGAGTAAGGCTTTCGAGGTTGGCGGTGGAACCTATAACGCGCCAGGTCAGTTAATTGGTGATTTTTTAGCCAACCGTGCATCAACTGAACTTGGGGAAGTCGTTCCCTCATACAAACCAGGCATTACTTTATGCAATTTAGCAGAAGTGCTACCAGCATTCGCTATTGAAGCAATACGCGAAGCAATTCCTGAGTTTGATAAACAAATTAAAGGTTTCTCGTTGAAAGATGCAATATTAACTGGTGTTGAAACTCGTACTTCCTCGCCAATCAGAATTAAACGCAAAGATGACGACTTTCAGAGTTTAAATACTCGAGGCCTTTACCCTGCTGGAGAAGGCGCTGGATATGCAGGCGGAATCCTTTCAGCGGCGATCGATGGTATCAAAGTCGCAGAGGCGGTGGCATTAAGTATTAACCACAAATACAAATAAACGAGGAAATAAAAAGCCGGACTAAATTCCTTCATCCGGCTTTACATCTCCAAGCTTATTCTCAATTGCAAGTTAAGTCTCTGAAGATTCACTTTTGCAGATCGGCTTCAATTTCTTTCCGGACTAACTCACCAATTCTTCAAGACCTGCCGCTAATTCCGAGATTGGCGGCATTTCATTCAACATATACTCACTCGAGATACCCACTCTTGCAAGCACATCTGTAGGAATGGTCGCATCCATCTCTTCTTTTGAATATTTATTCTCCTCTGCTCGAGCACGCCAGACGGCTAGATGAACTATGCCAGCCATAGGTTCAAAATCAGCCGAGGCTAATGGATGTGGAAAGCCTTTTATCACACTGGCAAAATTATCAGGAAAACGCCAACGTCGCGCAAGCTCAGCACCTACATCAGAAAAATCGTAACCAAACGAAGTTCGTTCGACATCCAAACGACGAGCATCCAACAATCCGGCTATCTTATCAATCTGCAGCGTTTGCTCAGGCATTGCAGAATGCATCACCAACTGGCCAATTGCATGCATCAAACCGACCGTAAAAGCAAAATCAGAGTTACCACCAATTTTTTTCGCAAGACACTTTGCGATGACCGCGGAGTGCATGCTGTAACGCCAAAACTGCTTTAGGTCTACACCTGGCATCGCCTTAAAACCACCAGTCAATCCACTGCTAATGACTAAAGTTCGCACAGTCATAAAACCCAACATCAACACAGCATCATCGACAGTCCCTATGCTTCGCGAAGAGTGATAATAAGACGAGTTCGCAAGACGTAGAATTTTCGCACTCAACACTTGATCGGCCGCGAGTTTACGGGCGACTTCGTCAATCGAAACGTTATCATCATTAAAACTATCAATCACTTCTTGCACGACTTTTGGAATAGTAGGTAAAGCACCTTGCTGCTGAAATAGTGCATCGAAATTCATAGACATCTCCCAAGTATTGCAGCATCAAAGAATATTTGCATAACGCACCAATCAAGTTTTGTAGTTGAACCGGAATTGTTCGCGTAAGGCACAAATTACATCTAATCAAGGTTTATGATTAAACATCAGTTTGCGTAAAGAAATAATACTCCGATAAGTGCTTTAAGAGAATATTTTAAATCACTAGCTGCGGGCAAAAAAACGACACCTGCGCCAAACCTCATTCATCCCTGACACCATCGATGCTTAACTCCTGAATTTTCCGGCTGATGGTATTTCGCCCTATTCCCAATCGGATTGCTGCTTCATTCTTACGACCATGGGTATGTCTTAAGGCCGCTTTAATGATTATGCTCTCGAAATCACGACTCAATTTTGGCATGATTTCCTGAACACCCTGCTGCAATAACCGCTCAGCTTCGCGCTCCAACGCTGAAAACCACATTTGTTCTGGTGGATGAGTCAGATGCGCTTGCGACAACCCTGTATCGTCGCCGTCCTTTACCAAAGAATTTGTAGATAATGGCAGCAATTCACCTGGCAAATCAGCGATCTCAACGACTTGCCCAGGCGCCATTACAGTGATCCAGTTACACAGATTCTCCAACTGTCGCACGTTTCCCGGAAAATCTAATCCAGAGATGTAATTGAGTGCAGAGTCTGACAGACGTTTTGCATCAACACCTAATTGCTTGGCGCTCTGAATTAAAAAATGCTTTGCCAACAAAGGAACATCTTCGCGCCGTTCACGTAAACTTGGAACACGTAAACGAATCACATTTAAGCGATGAAATAAGTCCTCACGAAATACCCCTTCTTTGACGCGCTCTTCAAGATGTTGATGTGTAGCGGCGATTAATCGCACATTCGCCTTCAGCGGTTGATGCCCGCCAACACGATAAAAATGCCCATCCGACAGTACGCGTAACAAGCGCGTCTGCAAATCAAATGGCATATCACCAATTTCATCTAAGAACAGCGTACCACCTTCCGCCTGCTCGAAGCGACCACGCCGCGCAGACTGTGCGCCGGTAAAGGCGCCGCGTTCGTGTCCGAACAATTCTGACTCCAACAGATCTTTCGGAATCGCAGCCGTATTGAGCGCAATGAAGGGCTGATTTACTCGTGGACTATGTTTGTGCAAAGCACGCGCGACCAATTCTTTACCGCTACCGGATTCGCCGGTAATCAACACCGTCACACTTGACTGCGATAAACGTCCGATCGCACGAAACACTTCTTGCATCGCGGCCGCATGTCCGAGAATTTCTGTTTCAACATCAGCAACCAATTCAACCGTCGCTTCGCGCGCACTCTCTTCCAGCGCCCGACGAATTAGCTCTACCGCTTTCGACAAGTCAAAAGGTTTTGCCAGATATTCAAATGCGCCGCCTTTGAATGCTGCCACTGCAGAATCGAGGTCCGAAAATGCTGTCATGATGATCACTGGCAAGCTCGGCAATCGTTGCTTAATCGTTTGCAGTAAATCCAATCCGGACGCGCCATTCATGCGAATGTCCGAAACTAAGACTTGCGGCGACTCATCATCCAGTGCTGTCAAAACATCGTCTGGATTCATAAAACTACGTGTGACGAATCCTTCGCGTGCTAGTGCTTTTTCTAAAACCCAGCGTATCGAATCATCATCATCGACTATCCAAATGTTCTTCTTCATTGATCAGCATCTCATAAATTAAGTTTTTCTTGCCGCTTGTTCCACTTGCGCACCGTTTGAGCGCATCTTTCCAAGCGATCCATGCGCGATTTTGGTTCACGGCAAAGGAATCAAAATCCGAAAATCGGTACATCCCGGACGGCTTTCACAATCAATTATCCCTGCGTGTTGCGTAACAAATGCCTGTGCCAGCGTCAAGCCAAGACCACTGCCACCATCTCGCCCCGACACTAGTGGATAAAAAATCCGGTCACGAATATTCGGAGGAATTCCGGGACCGTTATCAATGATATGCAAGTCTAATGCCAGCCTATAGCGAATTTTTGCCAGCGTAATTTGGCGCACTACGCGCGTCTTAAAAACTATCTCTGCGTCACCTTCTGCCATCCGCATACGCAGGGCTTGCGCCGCGTTATGGGCAATATTCAATACGGCTTGAATCAACTGCTGTTGATCTCCACGAAATTCTGGAATCGATAAATCATAGTCGCGCTTAATCGACAAACCTTTGGGGAATTCGGCAACAATCAAACTACGAACACGCTCACAAACTTCATGAATGTTCACGTCGGCAATCACTTGAGGCAAGCGATTCGGTGCCAATAGGCGATCAACCAAGACCTGCAGTCGATCAGCTTCTTTAATAATGACTTGGGTATATTCGCGTAATTCTTTCGCATCACGCTCCGGCAACTCTAACTCTAGTAGTTGCGCTGCGCCACGAATTCCGCCTAATGGGTTTTTAATTTCATGTGCCAGATTGCGAATCAATTCTTTATTTTCTTTGTTCTGGTCTTGCATACGCTCTTCACGGTCTAACTTGAGCTGCTGCACATTTTCGCGCAACTCAATCAAAACTGGCATATCTGGATGATCGAGTGCAGTCACGATACTATGTACGTGCAAAGGCTCATGTCCATTTCTTTCCAAAATCAGATCTTGCCGCCTATCAGCAAACTGCTGCGCGACCGCCTGTTCAAAGCCTGTCAGCAGCTCATCGCCATTCAAAAACAAATCCTTCAGGCGCAATTTGAAGAGTAATTTAAATGGGCGCTCAAGCAAGTTCTCAGCTGCGGGATTGGCATACACGATGCATCCTTGCGGATCCATCACTAATACGGCGGAGGCCAACAAATCTAATCCTGCGAATTTATTCATTAAGTTGAATTGCTCTTGAAAATGGATTAAAAAAAGGCCGCAACAGCGACCTTTTTTATATGCCTGCAACCGCAGACCTTATTTCAGGTTGCCAATTTCACGTTTCAGCGCTTCGATATTTTTTTCTGTACGCGCCAAATCATTTTTTAAATTATTCACCCGCTCTACATATTTAGATGGCTGACGCTCATCTGGACGGCGCTCAACCTCACCACCGTTATATTCTTTTTTAATCGCTTCTAATTTTTGCTCTTCCACCTTCAGCTCATCCAACAAAATTTGTTTTCTGTCTGAATCTCGGGCCTTTTGTGTTCCTTCATCCACTTTCGGGAAACCACTTGGACTCACCGTAGGCTTAGCCGCTGTGGTCGATGCGACTTTTTTTGGAGACGCAGGTGCGGGAATCGTATTCACGTGCGGCAAATCTACCAACTTACATCCCTTGGTAATACCTGTATTCTTGTATTCTTTCTTGCCATTTGCATCAACACATAAATACACATCGGACTGCGCGAGCACAGGCACACTGGTCAAACAAGCCAGACCAAACAATGCGCCAAAACCGATCAGATATTGCTTCATAGTGGGTAATGTAGAGTAGTCAATAAGAGCTTAGTGTATGCCAAGCAATGATTTTGCACAATTACCCTTCTTGCTTTCAATAAAAAAGCGGGGCAAGCCCCGCTTTTTTTGCACCAATTACAGTGAGTAGTACATATCAAACTCAGCTGGATGCGTAGTCATACGCATACGCTGTACATCTTGCATCTTCAATTCAATGTAAGCATCAATCATGCTTTCGCTGAACACACCACCGCGCGTCAGGAATTCACGGTCTTTGTTCAATGCATCCAAAGCTTCTTCCAAAGAAGCGCACACTGTTGGAATCAATGCATCTTCTTCTGGTGGTAAATGGTACAAATCTTTCGATGCTGCTTCACCTGGATGAATCTTGTTTTGCACGCCATCTAAACCCGCCATCATCAAAGCTGCGAAACACAAGTATGGGTTCGCCAATGGATCTGGGAAGCGCGCTTCAACGCGACGTGCTTTTGGATTCGCGACATACGGAATACGGATCGAAGCAGAACGGTTTTTAGCGGAGTAAGCCAATTTCACTGGCGCTTCGTAGCCTGGAACCAAACGCTTATAAGAGTTTGTACCTGGATTCGTAATCGCGTTCAATGCCTTAGCGTGTTTGATGATACCGCCGATGTAGTACAGCGCGAAATCAGACAAACCAGCATAGCCGTCACCTGCAAACAGGTTTTTGCCGTCTTTCCAGATAGATTGATGTACGTGCATACCAGAACCGTTATCACCAACGATAGGTTTTGGCATGAAAGTTGCTGTCTTACCATAAGTGTGCGCGACGTTCCATACAACGTATTTCAAGTTTTGCGTCCAGTCTGCGCGCTCTACCAAAGTCGAGAAGCGTGTACCGATTTCATTTTGACCAGCGCCAGCAACTTCATGGTGATGCACTTCGACTGGAATGCCCAAGGATTCCAAAATCAAGCACATTTCGGAACGCATATCTTGGAAACTGTCTACTGGTGGCACTGGGAAGTAGCCGCCTTTCACTGTAGGACGGTGACCTGTGTTACCACCCTCGAGTTTTTCGCCTGTTGTCCATGAGGCTTCGTCAGAGTCAATCTTCACGAAGCAGCCAGACATGTCGATTTTCCAGCGTACGCTATCAAAAATGAAGAATTCTGGTTCTGGGCCGAAGTAAGCTGTATCACCGATACCAGAAGATTTCAAATACGCTTCAGCGCGTTTAGCAATAGAGCGTGGATCACGGTCATAGCCTTTACCATCGGCTGGCTCAATCACGTCACATTGCATGAACAATGTCGTTTCTTCCATAAATGGATCAATATTCGCCGTGTTTGGATCCGGCATCAGCAACATGTCAGACGCTTCAATACCTTTCCAGCCAGCGATAGAAGAACCATCAAATGCATGACCAGATTCGAATTTATCGATATCGAAGTGAGAAATAGGCACTGTTACATGCTGCTCTTTACCGCGCGTATCTGCGAAACGGAAATCAACGAATTTTACTTCGTTATCTTTCGCCATCTTCAACACTTCTGCTGGGGTCATTGCCATTTGAAACTCCTTAATCATTCAAAATAATCGTTCAAAAATAAGTTCTAGAACTACGACATCAAATCAAAATGCATAAGAAATAGACAGTATTGTTGCAATCTATCTCTATTCTCACTCCTTTTTATGACACTAAGATGGCAAAAATTTGCAAAACGCACCATCACAATGCAAAAAAGAATCGAGAACACGACGAGGATATTAGCAGAAAGCGTGCCATGTACAAGAGAAAGAAGGCAAGAAAAACTGTAGATTTAAGTCTTTGTTTTATAAAGAGAAATCCAACCTCAATGAATTAGATATCATATCTACAAATTATTGGACGCACCAAAATAATGCATTTAAAGTATGAAGCACCAATTTGGTGCGTATATGAAGTGTCGAAATGGTGCACGAGAAAGCCAGCGCAAACTTCACGAAGTAACTCCCTCTCCGCATCAAAATTCATTTCTTGTTGAACGATGCTCCATGTTGAAAACGCACATGCAAATTGCCAAACAGAAATTCAACGTAAGTTCTACAATAGACAATGCAACGAGCTGCGATGATGATCACACCAGCGGGCGCTATCAATCAAAATAAAAGCAAAGGAAAACCAATGAACACCATAATCGATAAAGCAAAGCATCGCGGGCAAGAACAACAATTACCTTATGCAGGCGCAGTAACACCAGAGGAAGCTTTTCAATTGTTGCAAGATAACAATCAAGTACTATTAGTCGATGTGCGTACAAATGCGGAACGTGATTGGGTCGGGCGCGTGCAAATCGCGGAAGGACAGCATAAGGCGGTGCAATGGAGCCTGTATCCTAGTGGCGCGCCAAATCCAGAATTTATGGCGCAATTGACTGCAGCGATCACGGATAAAAATACACCTATCCTATTTTTATGCCGCTCTGGTGTGCGCTCACGCCATGGCGCAAAGTTGGCGACAGAAAACGGTTACACCGCTTGCTATGACATTTTGCAAGGATTCGAGGGTGATAAAGACCATCATGGTCATCGTAAAACTGTTGGTGGCTGGTGCTCAGCTGATTTGCCTTGGATCGGTGCCTAGAGTCTGACCAGCGTTTATGCAAAAAAGCAGCGAGGAAATGAATCCCTTCGCTGCTTTTTTACTAAACAGACAGCTTATTTGAATTTGTAACTAGCCGAAACGCTGAGCACGCGCCCAAATAAATTCAAACCATGATTGTAACCTTCCCAGCCATACGGATCGTAGAAGGGTTTGGTATTCAACACATTCTTGATATTCAAGCCCAAACGCAGGTCTTTGATCGGCGTCCAATTCAAACCTAAACTGACTGTTTTAAACGCGGGTGCGCCACCACAATTATTTGGTGCCACCGCCACATCAGCGGCAGTACATGAGGTCGGGTTATTGTTTTCCTCGTCATTCTTGTCATACGCCCACTTAGAACCACCGGTGTAATTTACAAATACACTGGCACCGAAATCACGATATTGCCAATCCACATTGAAATTCGCACGCAATTTTGGATTGCCGTAATAGCCGACATAGTTTTGGGAGAAACCAGATCCATCGTCACCATTGTAGGTATTCCGGTTCATGATGGTCGCTGCTGTACCAAAGTTCAGCTTACCGTAAGCACCGAGATCAAAACGCGCATGCGCATCGATATCAAATCCGTCGAGCAAAGTACGGCCACGATTCATGTACTTATTCGTCAAACCTGCCAAAATCCCGACAGAATACTTCGGTACGCCAGCCGCACAGGCAGCCGCGTTGGCAGAATTAGCGCACATCCCGGCCACCGCTGCCATATTCGCTTTATCAAAATCAGTAATTGGTGCGCGAACCGCATTAGGCGCGCCAATTAACGCTGGACCATATTTCTCAACTGCTTGATCATAAACTTCAGTGAAATCCTGACGTACGATTTCGTTACGGCGATAGACAAACCAATAGTCGGCAGAAATATCAAACTGTTTGGTCGGCTGGAACACTAAACCAAATGTGCTGATCTTGGCTTTTTCGGGTTGCAAATCCGGGTTCGGTGGCGTCAAACCGCCAATATTGATACTGCAATTTGAATTCAATAAGGACTTACCTAAATCTTGATCGCTTGCGCTGACCGACTTCATCAACATCTTGGCGATCGCATTCGTTTCGTCGCAACGCACGGTGTCACGCATACCTCCACGTTGCGCGTACACGCCACCGACACCGGATTCAGCCAGGTTCGGCGCACGGAAGCCCTGCGAATACGTACTGCGAATTAAGAGTTCACTCAATGGCCGATACGTCACACCTATCTTCGGCGCGAGATTCGCTGCAAAATTCGGATACTTATCGATACGTGCCGCGGTGTTCACTTCCAGATTCTTTGCTAACGGGAAAATTGCTTCACCGAAGATCGCCGCGATCGTGCGTGAACCATCAAACCATGAGCCACCTTGTTGTGTGATTTTACCGTTGGCTGCATCTTGATTACCCGGCGTTTCAAAGCCTTCATGCATCAGGTTCACACCAAAGGCAGCGCGCGCATCACCGGCATCCATCTTGAATAAACTACCTTCAAGTTTGGCATCCCAAGTCACCAACTTAGTCCAAGATTGAATATCAAAAGTTGGATAAGCCTGACGCAATAAAGCGGCATTGCTGTCACTGATCACACCAAATTGATACGCAGGATTGTCCGCAATGTAAGTGCGCTTGGTGACAGGATCAACCGTGAATGGCCCGAAGGCTTTTTCAAAGCCATCTTTATTCACATTAATGGTTTGGTATAAGGTCGAATGACTGCCTGCAACCGCTAACGCAGATTCAAATTCCCACTGACCAAATGCGCCGCGCACACCTGCCATGGCGCGATAAGTTCTATCTGTATTTTGTTGACCAAAATGTCCGTTCGCATCCTGCAATAAATAAGTTAAGCCAGCAGCCCCACCCATCTTCGCTTTGAGATCCGCACTCATGTTTTTCAGGTACACATTATTCGGACCTAAGTAAGGATAGCTAAACGTATTAAGTGTTGTGCCGGTATTGCGCGAATACCAGTTTGCCGTACCGCCACCACTACTGAAGGTACGTGGACCATTTTCACCGCGCATATCGATGTCGGTGAAAGCGACTTCAGCGAAGCCTTCCCAATCGGATCCCAAATTCATACGGCCGCTAACAAAAACTGTAGCGCGATCTGAGGTTGGACCAGTATCCAGAGCGTACGGCAAGGTATTCCAAACGCAACGGGTACCGGAGCCTTCGGTCACAAAAGTGGTACAGCCAGACGCAGCTTGTTGGTACCGTTTATTCGCTGCGTTCTTGTCGAAGACAAACAATGTTCCAGGATTTAACACACCTGGTTGGCTACCTTCATTGATGCGAAAATTACTGACATAGGTAGGATTGTTGATGTAGAACTGCTCAGGTCGTTTCAGGTAAGTATCTTCTAATGCGATGCGATCGCGTTTGTACAAATTGACAGAGCCATAAACATTGTAATTATCGGTCGCCAAATCGCCGAAACCGAACAAGGCGCTTGCTTGTCGCTCACCATACGATTTCACATCGCGCGAACTATCTACCGTCGCGCTGGCTTCAAAGCCTTTGTATGATTTCTTAGTAATGATATTGATCACCCCCGCCACCGCATCCGAACCGTACACTGCGGAAGCACCATCGGTCAGTACTTCCATTCGTTCTATCGCCGCAGCCGGGATCGCATCAATGTTGACAAATTGTGTTTGAAAGCCTTCTGGTGCGCCATAAAAAGACAACCGACGTCCATTCAACAGGATCAAAGTTCCCTGTGCGCCTAACCCACGCAAATTCGCTTGTGACGCACCATCAGAACCAGTAAACATAGAACGAAAATCTTGCTGTGCCGGACGCGCAGCAGGTAAGTTATCGAGCACTTGCAATAAAGTACGTGCGCCCATGCTTTCAATCTGCTTAGCGCTGATGACTTGCACTGGTGAAGCAGTTTCCGCGTTCACCCGCTTGATACTAGAGCCAGTAACTTCTACCTTCTGCACTTTCTCGGTTTTTTCTACTTTCTCTTGTTTGTCTTTTTTTATTTCATCGTCATCTGCAGCTAAGCTGCTAGACGCAAATCCTATCGCCAATAATGCTGCGGCAATCCTAGTTAATTTCATTGAGTTCTCCTGTTATTTTTTAGCTCAATCTCTGACAGGCAAGCAATTTTGCAAAGCTTGCCGCAACAGATTTTTTCCGAAGCGATAGGAATTCCCAGAGCAATCTTGAGAATTGACTATCGACATAGGCAAGAATAAAGGGGAATGGAAAAAGCCAACAGCGACAAATAATTAAGCCTGCATCAAGAAAAATTTTATGATGTAGGCGAGTAATTTTTGATGCAAATAGCAGAAAGGAAAATAGGAAATCGCCAGAATGCGGAACAACTTCTGGCGACTGAATTACGTGACAACAAGTTCGTAAAAAAAAGACGCTATCAACTTACACTGCAGTCGCCTGTTGTCGCCAAGCCTGCACATAGGCTTCAGCATTCTGACGGACTTGAGTCAGGCTATCACCAGCCTTATATAGATTCGATCCCAACCCGAACCCATTCGCGCCGGAAGCCAGATAAGTCGACATACCATCGGGTTTTACACCGCCAACCGGCAGACAAATTGTTGATACTGGCAATACCGTGCGCCACGCTTTCAATACCGTTGGCGCAACGCTTTCAGCGGGAAATAATTTCAAGCCATCTGCACCGTTTTCAAGTGCAGAAAAAGCTTCCGTCAACGTCGCCACACCGGGCGCGCAAATCATCTGCGCCTGTTTCGCAGCGCGTATGATTTTGCCGTCGGCGTGCGGCATCACGATCAGACGGCCACCAGCTTTCTGTACATCCTCCAGTTGCTGCAAGGTAAGCACCGTACCTGCGCCAATCAAATAGTCACTTGAGAAACGTTGTGCTAACAATCGTATGCTTTCAATCGCGTTCGGTGAATTGAGTGGCACTTCTATGCAACGGAAACCAAGCTCGACCAGCACCTCAGCGATCGCTACACATTCATGATTTTGTATGCCGCGCAAAATAGCCAGCAAAGGCAGGTCTGCCATGTAATCAGTTAATGTCATTAATACTTCACTCTCGAAAATAAAAAAACGCTCTCATCGAACATAACATGATGAGAGCGCTCCCACAAGATCAGGCTAAACAAAGCTAGCTATGACTAACTCTTAAAACTTGTAATTGTATTCCGCAGTCAAACGTGCAGAACGTGGCGCAGTGCGATTCCCACCTTGACGATATGTCGGGCTAATGCCACCTTCACCATCATTTGAACCACTACCTTCAGAATTGATGGTACGCACATCGAACACATTGAACAAATCCATTCTCAGCGTTAAACCTTTCAAGAAAGGCGCTTGGTACGCGAGATTCAAGTCCAACTGCGAAGTCCAAGGCAAACGTCCATGACTACCACGCGGAGATGGCTTACCGCCTTCTGCATCGCAGAAGAAGAAGTAATTTCCACCATAGTAGCCAACGTCTTGCCCTGCTGATTCTGGTAATTGGCCGAGGCAATTACGTGGACGACCGGAGGCTAATTGTAAGTTCGCGCCTAACATCAATTCAGGTGTCAATTGATAGTAGCCATAGCCTTTAAACACGTGGGTTCTGTCGCCTGACAAAAAGCCATACGCGTTATAGGCCAATTCTTTGTAATCCGAACCCGCACTCAAACCAACGTCTCCACCCGCCACGCCGGAATCTGTCTGTCCTTCCGTATTCCCTTTACTACGTGACCATGTGTAAGTGATTTTGCCGTACCAACCATTTTTGAATGGATGTTCGAGGAAGAAGTTCAACGCTTCATAAGTACGACGAACTTTAGGCAAACCAATATCTTCAGCTGTCAAATGGGCTTTAACCAATGGGCTGCCGCTGCCAGAACCGTGCGGATCAAACCATACTGTGTTCGCTTCGCCCGTATTAATCACCATACACCAAGATGGATACAAACTATTGTCCGTGCCACCTGTATCTTCTTCTAAATTAGGATAACCATTGCGTTTACCCCAAGCAAAAATAGGACGTGGATCACAAGTATCATCATAGGTCGTGCGCAAAGTACGATACGTGCCCATTACACCAAAATTAAGCGATGAAGAAATGGCTTTCTCAAAGCCCAAAGACATTTCATCTTGATAGAAAGGCTTAATGTTTTCTGCAGCAACTGAACGTGCATCAGGCGAGGTGTTGATATTCACAATAACGTCGCTGATAGGATGCAATCCTTGTGGCACGCCTGTAGTAGGATCAACACCGGTGTAAGTGTAATAACGTGTCGTTGTTTTCAACTCAGATCCCATGTTCCCTACTAGGTTAGTGGGAACTGGCATGAAGTAACGACCTGCATTCGCATACACTTTGAAACTACTATCACGGTTGACGTCCCAAGTTACACCAAGACGCGGTGCGATTTGGCGAGTCTGTGAAATCACTAACTCGTGCTTGTTATTGTAGTTATGGAATTGCTCATTACGCAGGCCCAAATCTAACAATACATTATCCGTGACTTGATAGCGGTCTTGTATGTACTGTGCCGATTGTGTCGTAGAAGGTGCGCCAGACTTGAAATAAGTTCCTTCACTGACATAAAAGCCTTGCGTACCATATCCGCCGCCCTGCGCTAAGGTCTCATTCGCACCTGCTGGCTTCCAGGTCGTTGGATTATTGTGATATTGGTAGTTCCAGCTACGTCCGCCGGGGCGGGTTGCACCGACCAGAGAATTCGCTTTGTTGTAATCGATACCGCCACGTAAATAGTGGTTACCCAATTTGTATTCCAGATCTAAACGAAGCGTCTGTTGTTCATCACGACTATCTGCACGAACCTGATCGCCATAAGGTTGCGGATTGACCGGATAAACCACCCCTGGAGCACGCGATGTGATCGAACTTCCTACTGAGCTGATCGCAGCGTTATAGCCATAAGGAACAACTTTAGGCGAAGTTTTTGATTGTCCGTATAAAGCGGTCACAGTTAAATCATCGCTCAAATAACCCGTGTATTTGAAGATACTATCGTCACTGCCCGGACTACTGCCACTACTTCCACCGCGCGTATTGCCGGCGTTCCAAACTGTTGTGCCACTACCGAGCACCTTGTCACGGGTTAATGTTGCATAGCTAAAACCATAATTGGAATTAACATTTTTTGACTGGTCTTTGATATAGGTATATTCAAAATGGTGATCATCAGTCAGGTTGTAATC
Organism: Undibacterium sp. Ji22W; assembly: GCF_049340305.1. NCBI lineage: Bacteria > Pseudomonadati > Pseudomonadota > Betaproteobacteria > Burkholderiales > Oxalobacteraceae > Undibacterium > Undibacterium sp. Ji22W. The sequence goes on from NZ_JBMPOU010000002.1 coordinate 15,187, forward strand.
CAATTTAACGAGATACCGTCCCACCGTGCCTTCATTCACCGACCAGCCGCGTGGATTTTCTTGGCGATCAGACGAGGCAGCAATCGATTCGCTAGTTGATTTGCTTTGTTCTATCGCAGTAAAGATGAATAATTTATTTTTGATCAACGGACCACCGGCATAAATACCCGCAGTTTTGCTAGATGAGGTATTCGCTTGATTGTAATACTGCAGTTTGCCGTCTTGGAGTGGATGAGTGCCTGTATTTTCAAAGTAAGTGTTTGCCGGTTTTCCGGTCAGGTTTGGAACCATCGACACTTTGCCACCAGCGACCCAATTATTTGTACCGCTCTTGGTCGTAATATTGACCACACCACCTGTCGAACGTCCAAATTCAGAACTGTATCCACCAGAAAGTACTTGCGCATTCGCAATCGCGCCGAATGGCAATTCTGAGGCCCCGACTTGCGTCAAGATATTCGTTACGGGGAAACCATTGATGTAATAAGAGTTTTCTGAAACGCTGGCACCACCGAAACTGGAGACATTGCCGTAGTAACCAGAAACGTTTCGCACTGTTCCCGGCGCGAGAGCAATAATCGCCTGCACATTTTGCGATATCGGCAAGCTGGCCAATTCTTTCGATGTAAACACCGTTCCGTTATTAGTATTGGAGACATCAATACGATTAATTTTGGCTTGCACAGTTACGGTTTGCACTGAAGCTTCATTGCCAAAACTTGCTTCCACACCCTGACCAATCAAGGCTTCCACCTCAATTGCTTTCTCGACTTTTCCATCGCGCATCAACTTAACTTGATACTTACCTGGTGGCATAGATGTCGCCTGAAACCTGCCCTTAGCATCTGGCGTAAGATTACGATGAACTCCGGTCGCCACGTTTTCAAGAACCACAACGGTGCCGGCACCGACTGGAACTTGACCAAAAATAGTACCAGTCGCATTTGACTGCGCCATGATGTTGGTACTGACACCAAGCGTCAGTACCGCAGTTCCAAAAGCAATGGCGATCGCATGGGCAATCACCGAATGTTTAAGCGTATGTGTGTGTGTAGTTTTAGGCATGATCTTTTCAATTAAATGTGATGTCAGGACAAAATAAATCTGCATCCATCCCTGGAAATATCGCCGCACTGGCTGCGACCCCAATAGTGGTATCGATATCGACTGGTGCTACACAACTCTTGTGAAATTGTGCGTATCAAAAAACAGGATAGTGATGACATAAAAAAGTCTAGAGACATCTCTGAGCACACGCCAACGACATAAATTTGACTTCTCATTGAGCTTTACTTAATGAGCTACACACATCCACATTCGCTGTTGAATATCAAATGGTTTTGATAGTCTGATTTCATTGCTAGCGAAACATGTGGGATAGACTGGAGTAGTCGCTGGCCTACAGAAAAAAGTCTTCACTCGTTCAATTTTTTTAAAGGTGTGCGACACAAGCTAGAATAAATAGGTAGCGAGCGGTTGTAGTTTCACCACATTTTTTGATGAAGCCATCAAGCGCGATCGCTACTACCCATGTTTTCTGAGCGCCGACTTAGACAAAAATCTCTGACTCATTAAGAAAAATTTGATACGTCCTTAAAAATTCATATCCCAGTCATACGCAAACCCTAAGTTATGCTAAAGATGAATCAATTTTCAATCGCTCCAGATCAACTTTTTCCCTGCAAACCACCATGTTCAATCGTCGTCAATTTCTCCATGTCAGCGCGCTTAGTGTCATCAGCAGCCAAATCAGTGCCGCGACCACTTCTCTCTTAGCACAACAGAGATTTTCTTTTTCTACGACTGAGAATCAATTTTTATTAGATCAAAAACCTTTTCAAATCCGTAGCGGAGAAATGCATCCGGCGCGCATTCCTAAAGCCTATTGGAAACATCGAATACAAATGGCGAAGGCGATGGGCATGAACACGATCGCCATCTATGTGATGTGGAATTATCACGAAGAACGCGAAGGCGTTTTCGATTTCAGCACTGAGAACCGCGACATCCGGCACTTCATGCAACTGTGTCAGGATGAAGGTTTGTATGTCTTGTTGCGTCCAGGTCCTTACATTTGTGGCGAGTGGGATTTGGGCGGGATACCTGCTTATCTATTACGTCATGACGACATCGTGCTGCGCGCCAATTCGACAACAGCTCCGCATTACATGCACGCTGTCAAACGTTACATTCAAGCATTGGCAAGCATCGCTAAACCGCTGATGTTGGAACACGGCGGCCCTATCCTTATGGTGCAAATCGAAAATGAGTTTGGCTCATATGGCAGCGATCCTGCATATCTGGAAGAGCTACGTCAACTCTGGGTCGAGCATGGCATTTCGGGACCGTTTTATACGCAAGATGGTTTGCCACAATTAATCACGAATAAAACCAGCATACCCGAGGCAGCAATCGGTCTAAGTGGTGGCGAAGTGAAAGACATTATTAAAGCACGCGAACTCTATCCACAAGTACCGGTGATGTGTGGTGAGCTATACCCGGGTTGGCTGACACATTGGGGGGATCCACAATTGCAAGGCACCGATGTCGATATGAGTGCGACGATTGCCGCGATGATGCGAGAAAAATTATCCTTCAATATCTATGTCATCCACGGCGGTACTAACTTCGGTTTTAGCGCTGGTGCGAATACCGAAAAAGGCGAATATCAACCTGACATCACTAGCTACGATTACGCAGCGCCCATCAATGAACAGGGTCAACCAAATCAATTCTATTGGAAGTATCGTGCCATTATTGAGCAGGCTTTAGCACAGAAACTCGCGCCACTTCCTGCAGCGATACCGCAACTACGCACCGATCCACGACAGGAATACCTGCCCAAGTTTTTTTGCTCGCTCTGGGATTACCTTCCCGCTCCGGTAAAAACCAAAGAGCCGGCCAGTATGGAAAGCTTAGGGCAAACCTCAGGCTTCATTTTGTATCAAAAAGAACTTCCTCAAGAAATACAACACCCACAGCGGAGCTTGCACATCGCCGAATTACACGACTACGCCAGCATTCACCTTAATCAGAAATACTGTGGGGCGATTTCACGCACAAAAATTGATCCTCAACGCTTCGCAAAATTAAAACTCACGAATCATCGACACGCGTTTCCATTACCTGCCTGGACAGACAATTCCAGCAGCAAGAAGACACTAGACATTCTGGTGGAAGCAATGGGTAGAATTAACTATGGTCGGGTTGCCGTAGACAGAAAAGGTATCTGCTCTAAAGTGATATTACAAAGCACTCATCCTGACCATCCACAGTCAGAAGAATTGCAAGATTGGTTGTGCTACCACTTGCCAATGGATCAGTACTTTCTTCAACAATTGCGTGCGTCAAAATCCGTTAGCAAACGCCCGGGCAATTTCTTTAAGCTTCCATTGGACTTCACAAGAACAGGTGATGTCTACATTGATATGCAACACTGGACAAAAGGCGTGGTCTGGGTGAATGGACATGCACTGGGTCGCTATTGGCAACTGGGGCCACAGCAGCGTTTGTATTGTCCTGCAACATCTCTAAAAAAAGGACGTAATGACATTCTGATCTTCGACTTGCACCAGTTAGACGCAACTAGCATCAGCCTACGCAATAGTCTGGTATAAAGTTGATAAGCCTCTTGTTTTCAGGGATTTTGGAACGACCATGACTAATACATCTCGTCGCGATTTTTTGAAATTCTTCGCCCAGTCGGGGGCCGCGACCGCTGCATTGTCCGCATTACCAAGCAGTGTCGCGAACGCCCTCAATATTGAGCCAACTAGCAGCACCAATAGTCTACAAGACGTCAAACACGTGGTGATTTTCATGCAAGAAAATCGCTCTTTCGATCATTACTTTGGTTGCTTGAAAGGCGTTCGGGGTTTTGGTGATCCACGGCCCATCCTGACTCGGAACGGCAAACCGATATGGCAACAGCCTGCCGAATATGGTCGCTTTCAATTACCTTTCCCATTACAGGCGCAAGCCAGTACAGAATTTGATCGCAGTCAATGTATGCAAAGCGATTTACCCCACAGTTGGAAATACAGTCAGAAGATGTGGGCATACTACGATGTTTGGGTACGCGAGAAAACCGCAATGAGTATGGGTTATCTAAGTCGTTCTGAATTACCGTTTTATTATGCACTGGCGGATGCATTTACCGTGGGGGATGCTTACTTTGCGTCTGTCTTTGGCCCGACCAACCCGAATCGCATGTATCTATTTTCTGGAACCAACGGTGTATCTGTCGGTCACGATGGTCGTCATGCTTTGTCGAATGTCGATGATGGCAATGAAACTGCATGTATGAGTCGCGACAAGAAGGATTGGAAATCACCATATCTGTGGACTACCTATGCAGAACGGCTTAGTCAACACAATATCAGTTGGAAGGTGTATCAGGAATACGATAATTACGGTGATAATTCTCTCGCCTATTTTCCACAGTTTCGTCATCTTGATGTGAGTGATCCGGCGCAACGGGAGCGTTATGAGCGCGCGCGTTCGTATGCCGGAGAAACCAAGCAACTTGACGCGAAAGGCCTACCACTCAATACCAATTCTGCCGATGCACAAGCTTTGGTTGACCTGTTCGCACGAGATGTGCGCTCAGGTAATTTACCCGAAGTATCCTGGATCGTTGCGCCGACTAAATTTTGCGAACATCCAGAAAAAAATCCGCCCGGCTACGGCGAATCTTTGAGCGCCAGATTGCTTGATGTGCTAACAGAAGATCCCAAGGTGTGGTCACAAACAGTATTCATTCTTTGTTACGATGAAGAAGGAGGCTTCTTCGACCACGTACCACCGCCGGTAGCACCCGCGACCCGTGCAGATGGCTATAGTACGATATCCACCGATGGTGAAATCAGTGGCGGTGAGTCTTTTGGTCTGGGTGCACGTTTACCATTTCTGGTGGCTTCACCCTGGAGTCGCGGCGGCTTTGTGTGTTCCGAAGTATTTGATCACACCTCTATCATCCGTTTTTTGGAAAAACGCTTTGGTGTATTTGAACCAAACATTTCTGCGTGGCGTCGTGCGGTGTGCGGTGATATGACGTCGATGTTTGACTTCAACGCCCCCTCTCTGCAACGCCCGCAGCAATTATTTAATACGCCGCACCATACATATTTGCGCCAAGCGCAACAAAGCTGCAATGGTGATAAGAGCTTACTGCCACTCAATACGACGACATTACCGCAGCAAGAATTTGAGAATGACAACACCCGACCCGCGCGTTCTTTGCCTTATCGTTTGGCGGTGAATGGAAAAATCAGCGGTGACGCTGAAAGATTTTCACTGGAGATGCGCAATTGGGGAAATGCAGCCGCCGTGCTCACGGTTTATCCTAGCGGCCACAATAGCGGCCCCTGGTACTACACGATAGGTGCGCAACAGAATTTTCGCGAATCTTGGCAATGTAAAGATTTTGCGAATGAACGCTATGCACTACGTCTACATGGCCCGAATGGGTTTCTGCGAGTCTTTCAAGGCCTACCAAAACATCAGATAGAAATTGACATCGAAGAACTCAGTAGCAACAGCGTCGTCAGCAATCAAAGTCTGGTGCTAACACTGCGCATCTTTAATCACGGCAAGCAAGCGCAAGAAGTTAAATTAGAAGATTTGTTTTATGGCGCACCAGCACAACAGTTGGCTATCGCAGCGCAAGGTAGCGAGACCATTTATTGGAGCCTGGAAAACAGTCACGCTTGGTATGATCTCAAGCTTAGCATCGTCGATGACAAAGATTTCCTGCGGCGCTATGCCGGACACATAGAGCATGCTGGAATTAATCGCAGCGATCCGGCGAATGGAAAATTAATGTCGGCTTTGCCCAAGGCTAAGACCGCTGAAGGAGACGTCAAATCGTAACCAGTCTAAAACATAGCGTGCGGTTGGTAAGTGGCATTTAGTTAGCTACTCAGATAACAATTCCGGCGCCAGCTCACTGCTCTCTTTTAGCGTTTGTAAAACGATATTCGATCGTATGTCCAGCACGCCGGTCGTCTTATACAAACGCTCCAACACGAAGGCTGAGTAATGTTTGAGATTACGAGCTCGCACGCGCAACAAATAGTTAGCATCGCCAGTGATAATGTACGAACCAACGACCTCAGGCCAGCTCTGCAAGGATTTAGAAAAATTCTCGTGCCATTGTTCAACATCACGCCGCATCGTCACCTGTACAAAAGCGTCAACTTCTAAGCCTAGAACATTTGTGTCTAATACCGCACGATAATGACTGATCACTCCGCTCTCTTCCAACATCCGGACCCTTCGCAAACACGATGATGGTGACAAAAATACCTTTTCAGCCAGGTCTTGATTACTGATACGTCCATCAGCTTGCAATAGCTGCAAAATCTTTAAATCGGTAGGATCTAGCTGCATTGAAATTTCCCATCACTATATTCGCAATATTTGCCATATTATTCTATTTTATTAGTAATAACGATAGCAATTTGCAAGAACAATCCAATAAAATCGACATAAAATACCGTAACAATTCGTTCACAGAGCGTTCATTACAATCCCTGTACATTCAAGATCCAAATTTCGGTTCACTTCTGCGCAATTCAACTTCTAAAAAATATCACGACTATCGCTATGAACATCACACACAATGACTGCCTCGCATTAGACCTGCAAGATCCCTTGGCGGCATTACGCCAACAATTCAATTTGCCTGCCCATATGATTTACCTTGATGGCAATTCGCTGGGAGCGCAGCCTAAAGCGGCATTTGATCGTGCTCGGCAAGTGATACAAGAAGAATGGGGTAACGATCTGATTACCAGCTGGAATAAAGCGGGTTGGTTTGATTTACCTTCTCGTTTAGGTAATTTGTTGGCGCCTCTCATTGGCGCACAGGCGGAAGAAGTGGTGATCACTGACTCTACTTCTATCAATTTATTTAAGGCAATCGCAGCGGCGCTGCAAATTCAAGCGCAGCAAGCCGACGCGGCACATCGCAAAGTCATCATCACGGAACGGAGCAATTTCCCGACCGATATTTACATGGCTGAAGGATTGACCAAGTGGTTAGATCGCGGCTACCAAATTCACTTAATCGATTCCCCCGAAGAATTACATAGCGCGATTAACCAGAATACGGCGTTAGTGATGCTGACCCATGTCAACTATCGCACTGGTTATCTATACGATATGGCACAAGTCACGACGTTGGCACATCAGCATGGTGCCTTGTGTTTATGGGATCTCGCGCATTCTGCTGGCGCGGTCGAAGTGGACCTACATCATGCGCAGGCAGATTTCGCTGTTGGCTGTTGTTATAAATACTTAAACGGTGGCCCAGGAGCGCCAGCTTTTATCTGGGTACCGCAGCGACATCAGGCACAGTTTCATCATCCACTGACCGGCTGGTGGGGGCATGCGGCACCGTTTGCCATGCAACCTAACTTTAACGCTACGCCAAATATTCGCCGTGCACTGTGCGGAACTCAGCCTATCGTTTCGCTCGCAATGATTGAATCTGGCTTGCAAATTTTTGCGCAGACTACGATGCCCGCGATTCGACGAAAATCACTGGCACTCACGGATTTGTTTATCAAATTAGTAGAAGCACGGTGCGCGCAACATCAGCTAAGTCTGATCACGCCGCGCGAACATGCGGAGCGCGGAAGTCACGTCAGCTTCACACATGAACATGCTTATGCCGTCATACAAGCCTTGATCGGGCGCGGTGTCGTTGGCGATTATCGTGAACCAGGGATTATGCGTTTTGGCTTCACGCCGCTCTACACCAGTTTCGATGATGTCTGGAATGCTGTCGATGCTTTAACTGACATTCTCGACAATCAATTATACGACGCGAATATTCAACGACATGCAGTTACCTAAGCCTTACCAGCATTTACATCCGTATCTGCATTAAGCGACCCGCCATAAACATTTTTCAAAATAAATAGAAATCCAAATCTGCTATGAGCACAGACAACCAAAACAATAACGCTAAATGCCCTATGTACTGGCATGGCGCAAAATTAGATTTCAGCAAAGATATGAGCTATGGCGATTATCTGGGCTTAGACCAGATCTTATCGGCGCAGCACCCTTTGTCGCCGAATCACAACGAAATGCTGTTCATCATTCAGCATCAAACCAGTGAATTATGGATCAAATTGATGCTGCACGAATTGCACGCAGTACGTCATCAAATTCGCCTTGGTGATTTGCCACCGGCCTTTAAAATGCTATCACGCGTGGCACGTATCATGGATCAACTGGTGCATGCCTGGGATGTGCTGTCGACCATGACGCCGAGTGAATACACAGCGATCCGCCCCTATCTCGGTAACTCGTCGGGTTTTCAATCGCACCAATACCGCGAACTTGAATATTTATTAGGGAACAAAAATGGTGCCTTATTGCAGGTACACGAAAAATCCCCCGAAGCTCATGCAAGCCTGGAAGCTGCTCTAAATTCACCATCTATTTATGATGAAGCGATCATGTACATGGCAAGAAACGGCTTTCAAATTGATATTCCCCGCTTAGAACGCGACTGGTCACAGCCTATGCAAGCCAATGATTCAGTGAAGCAGGCGTGGTTACAGGTTTATCAGGCGCCTGAGCAACATTGGGCATTCTACGAATTAGCAGAGAAACTGGTCGATATGGAAACTGCATTCCGTATCTGGCGCTTCCGTCATGTCACCACGGTGGAGCGTATTATTGGCTTTAAAACGGGCACTGGTGGTACCGCTGGAGTCAGTTACTTGCGCAAAATGTTAGATGTGGTCTTATTTCCGGAGCTCTTCTCGATTCGCACAGAATTGTAAGTCGGAAGAGAAATTAAATAACACATTCACAAAATACAGGTCAGGCCGAGCGATCGCCTTTCCTGTTAACCTGTAGCTCACGCGTCGCTAAAAACTTCCGCTCACTGGCTTGTTCTCTCGCCACTTGACTTGCTGTGCAAAATCCTCAAAACACTCGCCCTGTCTTTGCTTGACATACTGCCATCAAAAATTGCTCGTTTAAGCACCGCCTTAGCAGGAGCATTCGTGTCATTTTCACATGCATATTTTGTCGAAATGGGTTCGCAGAATATTTTTTTGCAAGTTGTAAAGAAATTCAAAAACATCAATTTTGTTGTAAAAATGCTGCAACACAAAAACACGCAAAATTTATTTTTTTATTTTTTACTAAAAATACAATGAGTTGCACTCAAGAATTAAATTGCTAATTTGAAATATTTTACGCAGTTAATCCCATGCAACAAGTTCAGGTGCAAATTTCGAATCGAAATACGCTAGCTTCTTAGAACAAAATTCTGTCCAGAACCACTTCCGTCAAATAAAAAAACCATTTGTAAATTGCTATTCAATCAATTTATTTACAAGCAAGACAATTATGCATTTCAGTCAAAACTGGTATTGATCTGGACTGCAACAAGGACTGTTGTTTTTCAAACTTGTCGAAAATTGCCTAGCTTGACACTCATAGGTGGTGAATGGTCTGATTCGTGGTGAATGTTTTTTCAGGGTTAATTAGATAACATTTTTTGTTGCTAGGTAGTTTTGTTGATAATTTGAAATGCAATGGGTTTTTATCAAACGGACACTAACAATAACTAAGCAGTTTTTAATCAGCAGTCCCCACAAAAAATTCATTTCCCAATAAGTTTTAAAGAAATTCAAAAAGTTTCTAAAAGCTCATTTTGTTGTTTAATAACTGGAGGAAGTTAACATGGTAGAAAAAATCTTATCCCGCTCAGTACGCCTGATGTTTGCAAGTGGCGTCGTGATGGGAGCAGGCATGCTCGCGCAACCTGCATTCGCACAAGACGCAACACAACGTATCGAAATTACTGGTTCATCCATTAAACGTATCGCTGTTGAAGGCGCATTGCCAGTTCAAACTTTGTCTAAAGCACAAATCGAACAATCTGGTGCAACAACTGCTGCTGACTTGATCGCTTCTTTGCCATCTATGCAAGGTTTCGTATCCTCTTCCGCATCTGTTAACGGCGGCGGCGGCGGTACACAAACTGCGTCCATCCACGGTATCGGCGATGGCTATACCTTAGTATTGTTAAATGGTCGCCGTGTTGCACCATTTACTACTGGCTCCACCGTCAACTTGGCAAGCATCCCTTTGTCAGCGGTTGAACGCGTTGAAATTTTGACTGATGGCGCATCCGCTTTGTACGGTTCAGATGCGATTGCTGGTGTTGTTAACTTCGTATTGAAGAAAAATCAAAAAGATTTCAATATTGAATTTACATACAGCACGCCACAAGAATCTTCTAAAGGCAAAACAACTAACGTCGCGATTTCTAAAGGTTTCGGCGATTTGAATAAAGATGGTTACAACGTATTGTTAGCGTACAGCCATGATGAACAAGCAGAATTGAATGCCGCTGACCGCGAATTCACCAAAATGGGTGGTCAAACAGCATTTAACGAAAATGGCAAAAAGTACATCATGACGATGACTTCAGGCAACTCTACGCCAGGTAACGTTACTGTTCGTCGTTCAGATGGTGGTGCAGTTAACTTCAACCCATACAAAATCTTGAATGGCACTTGCCCAGCACTCAATACTGTTGCTGCCGGTGACCGTTGCCGTTTTGACTATGCACAAACGGTACAAATTATGCCAGAGTTGAAGCGTGATAGCTTCATGGGTACTTTGAACTACCAAATCAACGATGATTTGAAATTCTATGCTGAAACTTTGGCTACTAAGTTCACTAGCACAGCGGCTTTTGCTGCGCCAGCACAGCCTTTGGGCATAGACTTGAAGAGCAAAGTTTGGGCGAACGCACTCCCAGCCTACGTGAAAATGGGTTTTAACCCTGCAAACGTCACTAGCGCAACGATGAATTTACGCTTAGTTGATTCTGGCCGCCGTACAGATGGTTGGGAAACTAATTCCAAACATTTGGCGACAGGTTTGGAAGGTACATTCAAAAACTGGGACTACGCACTTGGTTATATTTTCTCTGAAAACAAATCAATTGATAACGCTGTTGCTGGCTACACAAGTGGCGAAAAACTCGACGCGTTGATGGCATCTGGCGCATTCAACCCATTCTTAGCGCCATCCGCAGCTCAGAAGGCGGCTTTAGCCCCAGCAGTTTTGCATCAAGTTCTGGACACTAGCACATCTTCTATCAGTGTTTTGAATTTGCGCGCGTCGACTAGCTTGTTCCAAATGGCTGGTGGTGCAGCAAGTATCGGCTTGGGTGCTGATGCGATGACACAAAAGTATGTTGATAATCCTAGCGCGATTGCTCAAGGTCCAAACATTCAACAACCTAACTGGACAGATACTAACGTTGGTGGTGGTACTGGTGCTTTGCCAGTTGATGCATCACGTAAGAGCTGGGGTGGTTTTACAGAGTTGCAAATGCCAGTTTTGAAAAACTTGGATGTTAACTTTGCTGCGCGTTACGATAGTTATGATGCGGTAAAAAATGCCAAGAATTTTGATGACTTAGGCAATCTGCGCGCACCTGCAACGCAAGGTTCAAAACAAAGCTCTGCAACTTACAAATTATCTGCAGCATTCCGTCCTGTGGATAACACTTTGTTGCGCGCATCGTATGGTACTGGCTTCAAAGCACCAAACATGACGAGCATCACGCAACCTATCGTTAATGGTGGTTCTTCTAATTTCTACGATTGCCCAGGTCCGGTCAAATCAAGTCCATTATCATCACTCTGTAACGGCTATGCCGAATACGGTCTGTTGAGTGGCGGTAACTCTGCAACTGGCAGCACAGCACTGAAACCAGAACAATCCAAACAATGGACTTTGGGTTTCCGCGTTGAGCCAATTCAAAGTGTTTCAGTTGGTTTCGATTTGTGGGAAGTAAAATTAAAAGACCAAATTACAAGTTTGCCTCAGTCATTGGTATTCCAAGATAAAACTGGTAAATATTTGCCGTTATTCTCTGCTTACTATGACCCGATCCAGAAGCAAAAAGTATTGGTAGCGACACTTTCCCCATTCAACTTGGCGAATGCGAAATTCCAAGGTATCGATTGGGATCATTCTTATAGAATGAATACTTCTGCAGGTAAAGTAACGTTCAACTGGACTGGTACTTACATGTTGAAAGCGGATAGTGATTCTGGCGTCCCAGGCGAAGCTACTGAGAAAAGTGTTGGTCGTTTCGATAAGTACAACAACGTGACTTTCCGTGTTATTTCACGTTTGTCTGCAATCTGGAAACCATCTGACCGTTACACACATTCTGCGACATTGGGCTACCACTCAAGCTACACTGATCAAGTCATTACGGCGGATAACGACGGTTCATTGGCATTACGCAATGCTGATGGCAGCGCAGGTGATAACGTTGATTTGACACGTACAGTAAGAGCGTACTACACACTGGATTTGCAATCTAAAGTTAAATTCAGCAACAACCTGACTATCACTGGTGGTATCAAGAACTTGTTTAATCAAGATCCTCCACTCTCCATCCGCAATGCTGGTGGTGGTAATCACTTAGGCATCGATGGTCGCTACACAGATCCATTGGGTCGTCAGTTCTACGTCGTTGGTAACTTGAAGTTCTAATTTTTGCTTCAACTACGAATTACTTAGTAACTAAGTTGGTAATGAAAGCCCCAAGGAAACTTGGGGCTTTTTTATTTTCACAAAATATATCCGCTTTCACTGACGCTACTACCGGAACTCCTCTTCGCATTAATGGTCAGAGACAAGCTAGTTTATCAAATCATTTTCAATCTTCGCCTCGTCACACTAAGGAACGTATATGCGCCAAAAGCTGTTGTTCTCCATTATTTCTGGTCTGTTTGTGAGCACACTGAGTGCCAACCTGTTAGCGCAAACCAATGCCCCCTCTTCTCCGTCCACCACAACAAAGAAACAAGCAACGGTCAAGGCTAAAAAGGCAGCATTGCAATCAGGAATCGATCTGCAATGGATAGATAAAAGTGTTCGTCCACAGGACGATTTTTTCCGCTTTATGTCTGGCAAATGGTTAGATACGGTAGAAATTCCGGCAGATCGTGGTCGCTATGGTGCATTTGATCAATTGGCTGAATTATCAGCAAAACAATCAGCCGCGATCATTCAAGATCTGGCTAAAAAGTCTGATTTGAAGTCAGGTACCAACCAACAAAAAATCGCCGATCTCTATAATAGCTTTATGGATGAAGCGCGTTTGGAAGAACTCGACATCAAACCTCTGCAAGCCGACTTCGCCCGCATTCAACAGCTCAAAGATAAGGCCGAGTTACCTGCGATGCTCGCCTATCTTGCGCGTATCAGCGTCGGTACGCCAATTGGTTCTGGTGTCACGCAAGATGCGAAAGACTCATCAAAATACACAGTTTCAGTTGGTCAAGGCGGCTTAAGCCTGCCTGATCGTGACTACTATCTCAAGCTCGAAGACGCTAAATTCAAAGCGGTTCGTGAAGCCTATTTGGCACACGTAGAAAAAATGTTGTCCATGGCTGGAATCAGCAATGCACAGCAAGCCGCCGCTTCCATCATGGCGCTCGAAACGGAGATTGCCAAAATCCAATGGAGCAATGTAGAAAATCGTAATCCAGTCAAAACCTATAATAAAGTTGACATCGCTAAACTCGGCGACTTCTTGCCAGGATTTGACTGGAATAAATACTTCGCCGAAATGGGTACTGGCGGCAAGACTGACTCGGTGATCGTCCGTCAACCAAGCTACCTCACCGGCTTAAATAAAGTGATTCAGGCTACGCCACTCGAAACCTGGCAAGCCTATTTCAATTGGCGCGTGTTGAATGCTTATGCTCCGTATCTGAGTAAACGCTTTGTTGATCAGGATTTTTCATTCTCGAATGTGACACTGCGTGGTATTCCAGAAAATCAACCACGCTGGAAACGTGGCGTGGGTCGCGTTGAGGAAAGCCTGTCAGAAGCTTTAGGTCAATTGTATGTAGAAAAGCACTTCCCTGCCGAGAATAAAGCTCGCATGCAGGTACTGGTCAACAATCTCTTATTGGCTTACAAGCAAAGCATAGAAACCTTGCCTTGGATGGGCGAAGCAACTAAGAAAGAAGCCCTGACCAAATTATCAAAATTCACACCAAAAATTGGCTATCCAGATAAATGGCGTGATTACAGCAAGTTGACTATCGTTAAAGGCGATCTGGTCTCGAATATCAAAGCTGGCCGCGCTTTTGCCTATCAACGCCAAGTCGATAAACTTGGTAAGCCAGTCGACCGTAGCGAATGGGGCATGAGTCCTCAAACGGTCAATGCCTATTACAACTCACGTCAAAATGAAATCGTCTTCCCAGCGGCAATTTTAATGCCACCGTTCTTCAATCCTGAAGCGGACGACGCGGTCAATTACGGCGGCATCGGCGCGGTGATCGGCCATGAAATTGGCCACGGCTTTGATGACTCTGGTAGCCAATCTGATGGCGATGGTAATTTACGTGACTGGTGGACTGCGGAAGACAAAGCAAACTTTGGCAAAGTCACCGATGCCTTGGTTGCACAATATGGTAGCTACAGCCCTATCGAAGGCTATAAAGTGAATGGCAAACTGACCTTAGGTGAGAACATTGGCGACAATGCAGGTTTATCCATCGCCTACAAAGCTTATCAATTATCACTCAATGGCAAGAAAGCGCCAGTAATCGACGGCTATAGCGGTAATCAGCGCGTGTTCATGGGTTGGGCGCAAGTATGGCGCGGCAAAGCACGTGATGCCGAAACCATTCGTTTGTTAGCGACTGACTCACATGCACCAGGTGTATTCCGCGCGAATGGTCCACTGACAAATTTGCCAGAGTTTTACCAAGCTTTCGATGTGAAAGCGGGCGATAAAATGTATGTAGCACCAGAGAAACGTATTCGGGTTTGGTAGTCGTCAAGTATTTTCTACCTTAAACAATAAGCAAAAAAGCGGATAAAATTTATCCGCTTTTTTGTTCTTTGATTTGACGACCAAGCTGATGTTTCAGCGCAGGTAATTCGAGAAATTTTGCCGTTTCTTTTCCTATAATCGCTGCCAAATTTGCCAGCGCTCTTTGCCTTCGAATACCGCAAGTGAATCACTCACTTCGGCATCTTCCAGACAAACGAAATACGGTTGCATTAAAGTCTGAAATTCTTGAGGATGTGTACGAAATGGCGGGCCTTTTTTACTAGCGCCCTCAGTATCGTCCAGCAGAAAAAAACCTATTAGCTTAGCACCGACTGGCAACAACACCGCCCAACGTTCCACAACAGCTTTGCGCATCGCTGGTGGCAATGCACAAAAGAAGGCGCGTTCATAAATCAATGTCAGCGCTTGCTCAGGGACGAACTTAAAAAAATCCGCTTGTTGCACGCGCTCAGCCCATTTTCCGACTTGTGATTTTGCAGTGACGACTGCACTACTGGAAAAATCAATCGCTGTAACTTGCCAACCCGCTTCCGATAAAATTTCTAATTCGTGCGCATGGCCACAACCCGGAATTAAACAATGATGAGTTCCCGATACGGACACCTCAGAATGCGCAACAAAATCTTGCAAGGATTGTGGTACCGCGCCACGATTCCAAGGTGTAAATCCTTGTTGAAAGCGCTCATCCCAAAACTCGGGATGATTCGGATCGCGACTAGAAAATTGCGGTGTCATACTGCCGGAAGCATGAAAAAATTCACATAAGAAAACGCTAGAATAACCCCGGCTAACACGCCAACGCCGACATAAATAATTGCGCGCAATAAGGAGTTGGTCGCACGCTGTTCAGCGATCAAACTTGCCAGCAGCACTTCGTTATTGCCACCTTCGGCGGCACGACTCAAAGCTTGATGTGCGAGGCGCGGTAATTGCGGGAAAATATGACTATAGCGTGGCGCTTCCGCTTTGAGCTTATCAAGCAAACCGCGCCAGCCGACCTGCTCACTCATCCAACGTTCTAGGTAAGGTTTCGCGGTTTTCCACAGGTCTAGATCAGGATCAAGTTGACGCCCCAGACCCTCGATATTGAGTAAAGTTTTTTGTAGCAAAACTAGTTGCGGTTGCACTTCCACATTAAAACGACGCGAGGTTTGGAAAAGGCGCAATAACACCTGACCAAATGAAATATCTTTTAATGGTCGATCAAAGATGGGTTCACAACAGGCGCGTACAGCGGCTTCCAGTTCGTCCACGCGGGTTTCTTTGGGAGCCCAGCCTGATTCTATGTGCGCCTCGGCGACACGTTTATAATCGCGCTGAAAGAAAGCTAAAAAGTTCTGCGAGAGATAATCTTTGTCGTAATCATTGAGCGTACCGACAATGCCAAAATCGAGCGCGATATATCGGCCTAAAGTAGCAGGTTCAATCGATACCAGAATATTACCCGGATGCATGTCAGCATGAAAAAATCCATCGCGGAAAATCTGCGTAAAGAAAATTGTTACCCCATCTCGCGAGAGCTTCGCCAGATCGACACCCGCTTCTTGCAACTTGTCAATTTGCGAAATCGGTATGCCCTTCATACGTTCCATGACGATCACCGATGACGAGCAATAATCCCAGTACATTTCAGGCACGATCAGTAAATCCGAATCAGCAAAATTGCGACGCAATTGACTGCCATTCGCGGCTTCGCGCATCAGGTCTAACTCATCGTGCAAATATTTATCGAATTCTCCGACGACTTCTTTGGCTTTCAGGCGTTTACCATCAGCCCATAAAAACTCTAACCAGCCAGCGGCGATTTTCATCAGCGCTACGTCACGGTCTATGGTTTCTTTCATTCCTGGACGCAGCACTTTCACCGCCGCTTCGCGACCATCTTTTAAGCTTGCAAAATGGACTTGCGCAATCGAAGCCGACGCCACTGGTACGCGTTCAAAACTGGCGAATAATTGATCCGGATGCGCGCCGAGGGATTTCGTAATTTGCGCGACTGCGAGATCAGGATCGAATGACGGTACACGATCTTGCAACAGTGCCAGTTCGTTTGCGATATCCGGTGGCATCAGATCACGGCGGGTAGACAACACCTGCCCAAATTTGACGAAAATAGGGCCGAGATCTTCTAAAGATTTGCGCAGACGTTCGCCACGAGGTGCGGATAAATCACGCCAGAACAATAATGTTTTGATGAGCTTTGCGGTGCGCGGAATACGCAAGCCCGACATCGCGATTTCATCAATACCGTATTTCAGAACGATGCGAACAATTTTAAACAAGCGTAGGGAATTTAAAATCATTGCTTGGCTACCTTCATTTTTTCTAATCTTTCTATTCTTTCAAGGCGCTTCATCAGACGTTCAACATCATCACGGGTTTTATTCACTTGCTCGCCAAAAGCACGTACCGCTTGAGGGCGTACCAACATAGGGTTTTCTTCTAAAAAATATTCAGCCAGATTTTCTTGTAAGTTCTTGTGTGTGCGTTTTGCATTTTCAACGATGTTCTTACCAGTGGCAACCATGCGCACCGCCGCTACATCGCCGAATAATTTACTTAAATCTTCTTCTGCATCCCAACGTAAATCTTGACTCAATTGCGATAGGGTATTCGCAAAGTCGGCATCGCCTTCGATCTTCACGTAAGACACCGCGCGTTCTCGATTTTGTGCAATCAAAGGCAGATCGGCTGCCCTAATTCGCAAAATGACATGATCAGCGTTCGTTTCGCTTTTCTCTTCCGCAGCTTGCAGCATGCCGTCTGCGCCAACTTTTACACGCAACTGAATTAGCTCAATATCGATACAGGCTGACTTGCCTGCATGTTTTTGCAAACGTGCAGCAGCCCATGGTTCTTGTGCCAATAAGTGATTTACAGACAGAATAAAGGGAGTGGAAATCATAGGAATAAAATAAAAAACCGCGCATGACATCATGCGCGGTTCTTAGTTTAACAGCAAACCCTTAAAACACCTTAAAACCAGGCGATTTCATAGGCTTTAATCAGATACAAGTTTGTCCGAAAACAAAGCTGTACCGATATCAATGAAATTAATTCAACTGCTGAATACCGGCCAACAACCAACCTGATTGACCATTCACTGGCTTCGCCAAGTTCCAGACTTCAGCGAATGCTTCTGGATTTGTCGCACTACCTTCTTTGATCATGCCCGTGAATTTAACACTAGCAACATAATCGTAAGCTTGAGTTTCTATGCCCAACAATTCTGCATCCAAAGTCACGACATCGGTTTCATTCTTCGCGTTACCACGGTCTTGCAATTCCAACTTCATTTCCGCAAACATTTCTGGTGAAGTGAATTCACGGATATCGTTGATATCACCACGATCCCATGCTGCTTGCAAACGAATGTAATTTGATTTTGCATGACGCAAGAAACCTGTCACATCAAAGTCCGCTGGAATAGTCCAATTGCCTTGATTCGCTAAGGGTGCAGAACCAGTACCATTTAAATTGGCGGTACTTACAGATGCTGGTGTGAATGCCGCAGGTGCTTGTTGTGCAGGGTTAATACGTGAACCAATTTCCGGCAATGCATTATTGTCTGGTACGCCCGCATACGCTGGTTGCTGGTTAAACATACTCGGTGCCGCACCATCTTTCTTGCGAGTGAACAAGCGGAACAAGAAGAACACAGCAAAGCCTATCAACGCAAACGTTAAAATGGAACCCATGGCACTAGCCAATCCTCCACCCATGCCCAATGAAGAGAACAAACCTGCCAACAAAGCCCCACCGATCAAACCGCCAACAATGCCCTTCCAAGGAATCGATGGCTTTGGTGGAACGGCTGGTGTAGCAGCATTTGGCGCACCAGGTTTTGCTGCTTGCGCAGGATTTGCCGTAGTCGCTGGCGGTGCTTTTTGTGTCACATTGCTGGACTGACGACCAAACGAACTACGCTTGCCCATACGCTGCGCATCAGCGTCGGCCGCGACCATAGTCATTGCGCCAAATAACAAAGCAACACTGATTAAAATATGTTTCATGTAAATCTCCTTTTTGCACTACAAACTAGGTAACAACTATATAAAGAAACCACAATGAGTTCTATTTAACTCACTGCCTTATAACTTAATTCCGGTATGCAGCGCCGCTACACCTGCCGTCAAATTAAAATATTCCACACGCTCTAAACCAGCCTCTTGCATCATGGTTTTTAAGGTTTCCTGATCAGGATGCATGCGTATCGATTCTGCTAAATAACGATAACTATCGGCATCATTCGCAATCTTTTGTCCTAACCACGGCAGCACCTTAAAGGAATACAAGTCGTAAGGCTTCTGCAAAACGTCTGGTACTTTGGAAAATTCCAACACCAACAATTTCCCACCCGGTTTCAAGACTCGGCGCATCTCTGCCAAGGCCTGATCTTTATGCGTCATGTTGCGCAGACCAAATGCGACACTGACGCGATCAAAATAATTATCAGGAAATGGCAACTTCTCAGCATCACACAATAAGGTTGGGGTAATCAGACCTTTATTCAAGAGACGATCGCGACCTACGCGTAACATCGACTCATTGATATCGGTATGCCAGACTTCACCCGTTTTACCCGCTTTTTTTACAAATTCTTTTGCCAGATCGCCCGTACCACCAGCGATATCGAGCACTTTAAAACCCGGACGTATGCCCGCTTGGGCTATTGTGAAAATCTTCCAGACGCGGTGCAAACCTGCGGACATCAGATCGTTCATCACGTCGTATTTGGCTGCCACTGAATGGAAAACCTCAGCCACTTTATGTACTTTTTCTTCTTCGGCCACCGTGGTGTAACCAAAATGGGTGGTCGACCCATCTACTTTATTTGCTTGCTCACTCATCTTGATACTCTGCAGAGAATTAAGGGTTGGGATTTCCATGCTTTGGCCTAAGACTTGTCGACGAGACTTAGGCGGCATATTGGAAATCGACAGGCGGGATTATAGAGCCGAATCAGGAGTCTGACCCGGACTTAAGTCAATATTTCTGCGGTAGAAATTTCTAGAAATTACCTATGAACCGCATTTTGATCCGGTTTTGGCTGCAGGAATGGCGTCACGACCAGTCTCACCAGCATAGCCAGCTGCTTGCAGGCGTGCCAAATAGTCTTGCCACAATGTTGCTTGATGCGTCCCCAGCCAATACAAATATTCCCAAGTAAAAATACCTGTGCTGTGATCATCGGTAAAAATCGGCTTAATCGCGTAGTTACCGACTGGTTCTATGCCTGTAATGCTGACTAAGCGCTTACCGATTTGCAAAACTTCCTGTCCTTCGCCATGACCGCGTACTTCGGCTGAGGGTGAGTACACGCGCATTAGTTCAAACGGCAGTTCAAAACGTTTGCCATCGTCGAATTCGACTTCTAGAAGGCGCGATACCGTTCTGGCGTTGAGTGCTGTTGGGTGGACTTTGTGGGATATTGAAGGTGGTAGATGATTCATGTTTTTCTTATTTGATAGGGAGTTAAGTGAATCTTATGCAAGCATCATTACCATCATTTTTGCATGCTTTTAGCAGTAATCCAGTGTCTTGCGTAGATCAAACTACGCCACCGTGCCCCTGCATTCGCATTCTCGATGTAATTACGCAGCAAACCCTCGTTTCAATACTTCACGCAAGACTGGCAACAAAGCGCGCTTCGCCTCCATTTCCGCAGACACGCGATCCGTCGCCGCCCATATAGGATTCGGAAAATGCGCATCGTCAAGATAACGTGGAATCACATGCCAGTGCAGATGCGGCACCATATTTCCGAGGCTAGCGAGATTAATTTTATGCGGCTGCATCACATCACGTATCGCTTGTTCGACTTTGCAAACGGCTTGCATCATCGTCGAGCGATCGGCGATGGCTAAGTCGGTCATCTCTTTAACATGGGTGTTCCAGATGACACGACAAAATCCCGGATAATTTGCATCATCGATCAAGACCACGCGCAATTTGTCGGTTTTAAGGATCAGTTCACCACCATCAACCGTGCATAATTCACAATTCATTGCCATCGCTCTCAAGCCTATACCAATACGCGTTCTATACCGCCATTATTCGCCTTCGCGACATATTCTGGCATCCAGTTTTCACCGAGGATATGACGCGCCATTTCGACCACAATGTAATCGGCTTGTGTACCACTATCATCGTTATAGCGTGACAAACCTTGCAAGCAAGATGGGCAAGATGTCAGGATTTTGACATCGCCAGTAAAACCGTCATTGCGCAATTTATCCGCGCCTTTGGTCATCTCTTCTTCTTTGCGGAAACGTACTTGCGTAGAGATGTCAGGACGACTCACGGCTAAGGTACCGGACTCACCGCAGCAACGTTCGTTTTTTTCAATTTTTACATTATCGACCGTCGTAATCAGGCTGTTGATGGTCTTACCGGATTCCTGCAATTTCATCGGATTATGACAAGGCTCGTGATACATGTAACGCGTACCCGTCACGCCTTCGAGTTTGACGTTTTTCTCCATCAAGAATTCATGAATATCGATGATGCGGCAACCTGGAAAGATCTTGTCGAATTCGTAGGTGGCTAATTGGTCATAGCACGTACCACAAGATACGACCACCGTTTTGATATCGAGGTAGTTCAAAGTATTTGCCATACGATGGAATAACACACGGTTATCGGTCATCATTTTTTCGGCTTTGTCGAACTGCCCTGCACCGCGTTGCGGATATCCACAGCACAAATACCCCGGCGGCAAAACAGTTTGCACACCCACATTCCACAACATCGCCTGCGTTGCCAAGCCGACTTGCGAGAACAAGCGCTCAGAACCGCAGCCGGGGAAGTAGAACACGGCTTCGGTATCAGCCGTCGTGGTTTGTGGATTACGAATAATCGGCACAATTTTATCGTCTTCAATATCGAGTAATGCACGCGCGGTTTTCTTCGGCAAATTGCCCGGCATTTTCTTGTTAATGAAATGAATGACTTGCTCTTTCATCGGCGCTTTACCGACTGTCGCAGGTGGCGCCTTAGTCTGTGATTTGGCAAACTTCTTAAAGAAATCATGACCAAATCGTTGTGCTTTATAACCCCAGCCTATCATCACTTTGCGGGTCGCATTAATCGTCGCAGGATCAGTCGCGTTCAAAAAGAACATAGACGCAGCGGTGCCTGGATTAAATTTTTTCTGTCCCATTTTACGCAATAGATTGCGCATATTCATCGATACATCACCAAAGTCGATATCGACGGGACAAGGGTTCGCACACTTATGACAAACCGTGCAATGATCAGCGACATCAGAGAATTCATCCCAATGTTTAATCGAAATTCCGCGCCGTGTTTGTTCTTCGTACAAGAAGGCTTCCACCAACAAGGATGTCGCCAAAATTTTATTTCGAGGCGAATACAATAAGTTAGCACGTGGCACATGCGTCGCACAGACAGGCTTGCATTTACCGCAACGCAGACAGTCTTTGACACTATTCGCGATCGCACCGATATCGCTTTGTTGCATGATCAATGATTCGTGCCCCATCAATCCGAACGAAGGCGTATACGCATTACGCAGATCAGCCGCGAACTCAGGCAGATTTAAAAGTTTACCTTTGTTGAAGCGCCCTTCTGGATCGATACGCAATTTATATGAGCGGAAATCTTTGATCTCATCTTCGGTCAAAAATTCTAGTTTAGTAATCCCGATACCGTGTTCGCCAGAAATCACGCCATTCAACGAACGTGCCAACACCATGATGCGCGCGACAGCGTGATGCGCGACTTGCAGCATGTCGTAATCATCTGAATTGACGGGCAAATTGGTATGTACATTGCCGTCGCCTGCATGCATATGTAAGGCAACAAAGACACGACTACGTAATACTTTTTTGTGTATCGCGGTGCATTCATCCAAGATTAATTTGAAAGCGGCACCGTTGAAAATCTGGCGCAACAAAGCACGCACTTCAGTTTTCCAAGAGACACGGATGGTACGATCTTGCAATACATCAAACAGGGTCGCATCGGGCTGCTTTTGCAGGCGTTGTTCAAACACGAAATCGAGTTTATCGAGGCCTAACTTATTGAGTTCAACTCGGGCATCGCGCAAAGGCTGATCGAGTTGTGTCAGCAAGTAGGTCCAACGTGCTTGTATTTCACTCAGCAATTGATCCGCTTGCGAAACGCGATCTTCCAGTAATTCTGCCGCAGGAATATCGTCGCCATCGACATCTTCACTTTTACCTAAAGGCAGATTGCCACGTAAGACAAACTCTTTCAAAGCGGCGATACAAGCCAGCTTATTTTGTATCGAAAGTTCGATATTGATGCGTTCAATACCATCTGTATATTCGCCCATGCGATCGAGCGGGATCACCACGTCTTCATTGATCTTGAAAGCATTCGTATGTTTAGAAATCGCGGCCGTCTTGGCACGATCTAACCAGAATTTTTTACGCGCTTCTGGGCTGACAGCAACGAAGCCTTCGCCGACACGCGCATTCGCCATACGCACAACTTCCGATGCCGCTTGTGCGACAGCGTTTTCGTCGTCACCGACGATGTCACCAAACAAAGCCATCTTGGGAATTACACCGCGCTTCGATTTTGTCGTGTAACCAACGGCTTTCAAATAGCGTTCATCCAGATGTTCAAGACCTGCCAGAATCGCGCCACCTTTTTTGGTTTCGCCATCGAGGTAATCTTTAATCTCAACGATGCTAGGAATGGCATCGCGCGCTTGACCGAAAAATTCCAGACAAACGGTGCGCGCAAATTTCGGCATCTTGTGCAAAATCCAGCGCGCCGATGTAATCAAACCATCACAGCCTTCTTTCTGCACGCCCGGCAAACCCGCGAGGAATTTATCGGTCACATCTTTACCCAAGCCTTCCTTGCGGAAGGTTCGTCCGGGGATATTTAACAGCTCGGTTTTGAACGGTGCCTTTTCACCAGGATGCGTCCATTCCAATTGGAATTTCGCCACTTCCACATCATGAATCTTGCTGAAATTATGTTCTAGGCGCGTGACTTCCAGCCAGTCACCATTTGGATCAACCATACGCCAAGACGCTAAATTGTCTAGCGCGGTGCCCCACAATACGGCTTTCTTACCGCCGGCATTCATGGCGACATTGCCGCCTATGCATGAAGCTTCGGCGGAGGTCGGATCAACGGCAAATACAAAACCCGCTTTATCGGCGGCATCAGAAACCCGTTTCGTCACCACACCTGCGCCTGAATAAATCACGGCGTAATCGCGATCCGCACCGGGCAAGCGCATCATTTCGACCGCACCCAGTTGCTCCAGTTTTTCAGTATTAATCACAGCCGACATCGGCGTTAACGGAATCGCACCGCCGGTATAACCAGTACCGCCGCCACGCGGAATAATCGTCAATCCCAGCGTGATACAGGATTTAACCAAACCTGCCATTTCATCTTCTGTATCTGGCGTCAACACCACAAACGGATATTCCACACGCCAGTCGGTTGCATCGGTCACGTGCGAAACGCGGCTTAGACCGTCAAATTTGATATTATCCTTCGCCGTGTATTTCGCCAGCAACTTGTTGGCTTTTTTGCGCAAGTCGTAGGTATCACGGAATTCTTTCGCAAAATCCGCAACTGCTTTACGTGCCGCATTCACCAAAATTTCAACTGAATTACTACGGCTTGCGTCATCAGCACTAATCGAATCGGTCGCTACCCGACGTTTTTCGACTTCATGTAAGCGATGATCTAAGGCATCGATCAATGCCTGTCGACGCTTAGGGTTTTCCAACATATCGTCTTGCAAATACGGATTGCGACGCACGACCCAGATATCACCAAGCACTTCATACAACATACGTGCAGAACGACCTGTTTGACGTTTGCCGCGCAGACTATCAAGCAAAGCCCAGGCTTCTTCGCCTAGTAGACGAATGACGATTTCACGGTCGGAAAACGACGTGTAGTTGTACGGAATTTCTCGTAATCGGGAAGGAGCGGCACTTTGCGGTGCATGCTCATCATTAAATGGAAGACTACCTAGATTGTGGGCTGGAGCGTTCATCTGCAATTGATTGGACGGTATTTAATGGATGGGATTGGATTTAGATCCATTCTAGCGTATTGCGCTGCACCACGCAGAAACA
This sequence comes from Undibacterium sp. Ji22W, assembly GCF_049340305.1. Lineage (NCBI taxonomy): Bacteria > Pseudomonadati > Pseudomonadota > Betaproteobacteria > Burkholderiales > Oxalobacteraceae > Undibacterium > Undibacterium sp. Ji22W. The sequence continues at coordinate 40,165 of NZ_JBMPOU010000002.1, forward strand.
GTCTTTACTTTTATGCAGATATCTTTTGAACTATTGTAAAAAAGCCTGAGGAAATTCCGCCATTCCACAAAAACTTTGAATATTTAGCATGAAAACTGCAGCTTTTGCCAGAGATTGCACAGTGCTAGTCGGCTAGATCGCTTCACGCCAACCAGCCAGCTATCCTGTGCCAAAAGCCTTCTGGCACGCTAAGCAAAAGATAGGTCATTGCCACATAGCGCAAAAACTTTCCAATTGCCATATACAACAAACAAGGCAAAGCGGGCAACTTTAGCCAGCCGCCCAAGGCACAAATCGGGTCCCCAATCAATGGCAGCCAAGCCAGCAACATGGTTTTGGCCCCGTGCCGTTCCAACCAGGCAAACCAGCGGCTATTGCGCTCTTTTGCAAAAGTTTGCTTGGCCTCATAACCGATGAAGTAGTTCAACATCCCCCCCAAGGTATTTCCAGCAGTAGCCACTAAGATCGTTAACCAAAACAAGTCTGGATTGGCTTTGATCATGGCAAATACCGCAGGTTCGGAACCAAGCGGCAGTAAAGTTGCCGAGACAAAGCTGACAACAAAAACTGCCGTCAAACCGATCTTCGAAATAGCGAAAACACTAAACAACCAGGCAACAGCCGCTTCTATCATGGCTTTTTCATTAAGGATCAAGAGGGATACATTATAATGGTTCAGACGGGACTTAAATAATTTGCACTTATTTCATCGCCATTGACGAGCATTACCCTTGCTCGCAGCCTGAAATACGAGTTAAAGCCAGCGCCACCGCGCCGGCATCACGGTCGGTTCTGTACATATCAACGCAGAATCGCTACATCCGCTACAAGGGCGATGTTGCATGATGTCCGAATTTGACATTTGACTTTAGTTTTTAAAAAAAGAATTCATCCATGGCTACTGATTACCTCAAGAAAATCCTCACCGCCCGCGTCTATGACGTCGCAATAGAAACGCCTTTAGAGCTAGCGCCTACATTGTCTAAACGCATGGACAATCAAATTCACTTCAAGCGTGAAGACATGCAAAGTGTGTTCAGCTTCAAGCTACGCGGTGCGTACAACAAAATTGCGCATCTGACCCAGACACAATTAAAACACGGTGTAATTTGTGCTTCGGCCGGCAATCATGCGCAGGGTGTGGCGTTGAGTGCGAAGCGCGTAGGCTGCAAAGCGGTAATCGTCATGCCAACCACCACACCACCAGTCAAAATCGACGCAGTCCGCGTTCATGGCGGCGATGCAGTCGAAATCGTTTTGCATGGCGAATCGTATTCCGACGCCTATGACCATGCATTAACTTTAGAAAAAAAGCGCAAGCTCACTTTCGTTCATCCATTTGATGATCCGGATGTCATCGCTGGTCAGGGAACCGTCGGCATGGAAATTTTGCGTCAACACGCTGGCCCTATCCATGCGATTTTTGTCGCAATCGGGGGTGGCGGTCTCATCGCGGGGGTTTCTGCTTATGTCAAAGCGGTGCGTCCCGATATCAAAATCATCGGTGTGCAAACGGTTGATTCAGATGGCATGTACCGCAGTCTGAAAGCGGGCAAACGCGTGACACTCACGGACGTTGGCCTATTTTCTGATGGTACTGCGGTGAAACTTGTTGGTGAAGAGACTTTCCGTTTGGCGAAGCAGTATGTGGATGAAGTGATTCTGGTCGATACTGATGAAGTCTGCGCTGCAATTAAAGATGTGTTCCAGGATACGCGTTCGATTTTAGAACCTGCGGGTGCGTTGGCTGTAGCTGGTTGTAAAGCCTATATTGAACGCGCCAAGGCGAATAAAAAACCGTTGAAAAATGAAACTATGGTAACCATCGCCTGCGGCGCTAACATGAATTTTGACCGTCTGCGTTTTGTCGCGGAACGTGCCGAAGTTGGCGAAGCTCGTGAGGCAGTATTTGCAGTGACGATCCCAGAAATTCAAGGCAGTTTCAAACGCTTTTGCGAATTGGTTGGCCCACGCAATGTGACGGAATTTAATTATCGTATCAGCGATAAAAAAGAAGCGCATATCTTCGTCGGCGTGCAAGTCACCAACCGTGAAGAGTCCAGCAAAATCGCCAAAAATTTTGTCAAGCATGGCTTCCCTACTTTAGATCTCACTGACGATGAATTGGCCAAACTCCATATCCGTCATTTGGTTGGCGGCAAGAGTGAATTGGCAGAAAATGAGTTACTGTATCGCTTCGAATTTCCAGAGCGTCCAGGTGCTTTAATGCGCTTTTTAAACAGTATGGCGCCGAATTGGAATATCAGTCTATTTCACTATCGCAATCATGGAGCCGACTACGGCCGCACCTTAGTTGGCTTACAAGTGCCGAAGAAAGAAATGAAAGCGTTTAAAGAATTTTTGAATGGCCTCGGATATCGCTATTGGGATGAGAGCGACAATCCTGTTTATAAACTTTTCCTGGGGTAAATCCTCGGATGTTGGATATGACACATCAGAAATGTAGGGCGGGTGAAACCCGCGCAGCTCAGGTGCTAGAAGATCTGGCGGCGCGGGTTACACCCGCCCTACATAAATCCGCTAACTTGATGGCTGAACGTTCATCCTCCAGCTTACATTTTTAATTGAAACAAAACACACCATGAGCACCTCCAGCAATACACCTGAACAATCGCAACTAGGTAAAACGTCGGCATATCAAACACAGTATGATCCTAGTTTAATTTTTCCGATTCCGCGTGCTGAAAAACGCGCTGAAATTGGTTTCAAGATTGTTGAAGGCAAAGCGATTAATTTACCCTTTTTCGGGATGGATTTTTGGAACGCGTATGAAGTTTCATGGCTAAATATGCGTGGTAAGCCGCAAGTTGCGATCGTCAGTGTTTTCGCACCCGCGGATTCGCCGAATATCGTCGAATCAAAATCTTTCAAACTGTATTTGAATTCATTCAATCAAACCAAGCTGGCTGGATCTGAGGCCTTTCTGAGTTTGTTGCAAACCGATTTATCAAACGGTTTCGGCGCGCCGGTACAGGTCACAATTACGCTTCAAGAACAATTCGGCAAAGCGGCATTTCAAGAGCTAGAAGGCATGTTGCTAGACAGGCTCGATATCGAAGTCGATCAATACGCCCCGATTCCAGAAATTCTACAGGCTGATCACAGCCAACCAGCAATTGAAGAAACATTAGTATCGCACTTACTCAAATCAAATTGCCTGGTCACAGGTCAACCTGATTGGGCCAGCGTGCAAATTTCTTACGTCGGTGCACCGATTGATCAAGAAGCGTTGCTACGCTACCTCATTGGCTTTAGAAATCATAATGAATTTCACGAACAATGTGTGGAACGAATTTTTTGCGACGTCATGCAATATTGCAAACCGCAAAAACTTTCTGTGTATGCGCGCTATACACGTCGCGGTGGTTTAGATATTAATCCTTGGCGTAGTAATTTTTCCGTAGGAAAAATGCCTTCGAATTTGCGTAGCGCACGGCAATAACATTGAATAAGACTATTTGTTCCAACAGTCATTATTGCTGTGCAAGATCAAAGTAAAAGCTCAGGTACTTTCCACAATGAAACTCCACGATAGAAATCAAGCTAAACTCATCAACAGAAGGCCTTGCAGACTTGCTCGGTGTGTTAGCATAGAGTACATTTATTTGTTTATTTAGTTAGCTTGCTCGTGATTTTTCGTCGCTTGGCTATTTTGATTTTCTTCGATTGTTATTGGTCTTATGTATCCCGTTAATTGGCAAGCGCTTCTACAACAACATCCACAAGATGCCGTCATCGCATTAATTGACGGGACCATTGTTCATGCAAATTCTTTAGCAATACAACTATTGTGTGCAAAAAATCTGAATGAAATTTCTGGTTTGCGCTGGAATGCATTTTTAGAATTTTCTCATCCTAATCAAGTTAAAACACACTTGCAGGCTGGTAGCAGTCTATTGCCAAATGCTATCGCTGAATTTTGCCAACTCAAAACTCGCTTGGGACAATTACTTGATGTAGAAGTCCGATTACATACTTTTCCAATTCAACGACAAACCGCTTACGTATTGCGGTTGCGCAATCTTCAGTCACAACCAATTGCGAAATCATTTCATGTGAATACTAATGTGACTGGCTTGCCTAAAAATAGTTTAAGCCACGAAGCTCTGCATCATGAAAAAGAAATTCTGGAGATGATTGCACTGGACAATCCTTTAACCCAGATTTTGCAAGACGTTTGCGATCGCATGGAGCGCTTACTCGATAATGGGTCTGTTTGTGCCATTATGTTGTTCGATCAAGAAACACAAAAACTAAAGTTGGCTGCAGCACCTGGCATGGATCCGGATTTCCTCAATGAAATGGATCATGTGGAAATTGGACTAGGGCAATGGACCTGTGGCGTCGCCGTCCAATCTGCAAAAATCAAGATTACCGACCATATTGCACAAAGCGAATTATGGCAATGGCATCGCGAAATACCAGTGCGCTACGGCATGCATTCGTGCTGGTCAGTACCAATTAAAACGGCCTTTAATACACTACTCGGTACGGTCGATATTTATCACCCTAATCAACGACATCCCAGCGATGATGAACAAACTTTGATTATGGATGCGATGCATGTAATTGCACTCGCGATTGACAAGAAAAACATGGAACACAGTCTGGCCACGAGCGAAGACCGCTATCGCTCGGTGGTAAATAATCTGACTGAAGGTATCATGGTGATTGCTCCGGGTGGCAAGATTCTTACGTGCAATCCCAGTGCAAAACGCATCTTAAAGATACAAGATATTGATGCGACAGGACGACGTCATCGATATTTCAAACGTATCTTCAGGGAAGACAGTAGCGAAATTCAAATCGGCGATGATCCTGCATCTATCGTCTTGCGTACTGGCGAAGCCATCGCCAATCTGTCGATCGGTATGCAATTGCATGACAACGCGATTGTCTGGTTGTTAGTTAACGTACAGCCGATTCATCATTCACGCAGCAGTAATAAAACCGAGGCGGTCTTAATATCCTTCACTGATACGACCGAGGTCCGTGAAACTGAACGGCAATTACAATACATAGCGACGCACGATGCCTTGACTGGTCTGCCAAATCGCCATCAATTGCAACAGCGTCTGGCAACAGCATTAGCACATGCTTACGAACAAAAAGTCGCTGTCATTTTTCTGGATCTGGATCACTTTAAAAACGTGAATGACACTGCGGGACACGCTGCTGGGGATGGTTTGCTATGCGATGTTGCTAGGCGTCTAAGCTCGTGTATTCGTGCCACCGACATGTTAGCGCGGCTCGGTGGCGACGAATTTGTGATTGTGGTGGAGGAATTCGATACTGCGCAACATCTAAAAGAGCTTGCAGATCGCATTCTGACCAAAATGCGTGAGCCATTTGTAATTGACCAGCATCAATATCATCTTGGTACATCGATAGGTATCAGTGTATTTCCGCACGATGGTACCGATGGCCCGACGCTGCTTCGATGTGCAGACTCGGCCATGTATCTCGCAAAAGAATTGGGACGTAATAATTATCAGTTCTTCACTTCTGATTTGATGATACGTGCGCAACATCGCTACACGTTGGAAAGGAATCTACGACGTGCGCTAGTCGATGATGAATTCATCTTGTATTACCAGCCAAAAGTCAGTTTGAACGATGGAAAAATTGTTGGCGCGGAGGCGTTGATTCGTTGGCAAATGCCAGAAATAGGTGTCATTGAACCGAATGAATTCGTCCCTTTCTCAGAAGAAATTGGACTAATCGTACCTATGGGGCGCTGGGTTTTATCGAAGGCATGTGAACAGGCACAAAAATGGCGCCAGCAATTCGATATTGATTTCAAGATCAGCGTCAATATTTCACCTAAGCAGTTCCAAGACCCCAAGCTTCCACAATTCATTTTAGAAGTCCTACTAGCATCCGGCTTGCCAGCACATGCATTGCAATTAGAAATAACCGAAGGCCTTTTAATGGTTGAAGCAGAGCATTTGAGTTTGGTATTTGATGCCATCAAAACCTTGGGAATCAGCATTTCTTTGGATGATTTTGGTACTGGATTTTCATCTTTATCGTATTTACAACGCTTCCCTATCGACAATCTGAAGATTGATCGCTCCTTCATTCATGAAATTCCAGAAAACCAAGATTCTGTCGTATTGACCAAAGCCATTATTGCGATGTCCAGCGCATTAGGCATGAGCGTCACGGCAGAGGGTGTAGAAAATTTGGCACAACAAGACTTCTTAAAAGATGCAGGTTGTGATGAGATTCAAGGCTTTTATTTCAGTAGACCAATTTCAGTTGAGGACTTTTCACAACTACTCAACCGCCATACCTTAGAAAGCAAGATAAATTGATCGCCGAAATTAGCTACACCTGCAAAAGAAGCCTATAATCGCGCTCTAAGATGATCAGTATGATGACAAGTTTGTTCTGAATAACCAAAGTACAAGCGCATGCGTTGTTCACCACTGTAGAAATTTAGTTCACGCGCACAGGCCTCACATTCCGCTATATATGACCAATATCGCAAAAATTCTGTCCCTAGAGAATGTCTTATTAGATTTAGATGTATCGAGTAAAAAGCGGGCTTTCGAGCAGGCAGGTTTATTGTTTGAGAACAATTGCAGCATTGCCCGCTCCACGGTTTCTGAAAATCTATTTGCCCGTGAGCGTTTAGGCTCTACAGGTTTAGGACACGGGGTTGCCGTTCCTCATGGTCGGATCAAAGGATTAAAAAATCCAATCGCTGCCTTTGTACGCTTGCACGAAGCGATTCCATTTGAGTCTCCCGATGGACAAGCTGTCAATCTGCTGATATTTCTCCTCATGCCAGACAACGTCACACAACAACATCTTGAAATTTTGTCAGAGATCGCTGAAATGCTGTCAGATGATGAATTTCGGGCTGCTTTACAAACCCAACAAGATGCAAGTTTGGTATACAAACAACTCATCACCTGGGAACCCAAGAGTATGTAAGCAAGGTGCAGTCGTCGCTAGATTGCACTCTGCAAATATCACCTTCATGTGAAGGTCTATGTCACATGCAGCACCGTATTCTCATCTTCCTCAATGCAGGATCAGCATCATGCCACTGACGACAGAATTAACTATACAAAAGATTTTTGATGACAATCGCGACACCTTGCAATTGGGTTGGTTTGCGGGCTTTTCTGGTGGTGACAAACAAATTACTGACGATGCTACTGCCTCTTCTGATCAAGTCGGTCACCTAAACTTAATTCACCCTGGCCGGATACAAGTCCTAGGGCATCAGGAAATTAATTACTTCCATCGTTTATCGCCCGGTTCACGCGCGAATCTGATTAAAGAATTGGTAGCAGGTCAACCTCCTGCGCTGATCGTTGCACAGGGTTTAGAGTCACCACAAACGTTCTTAAGTGTGTGCGACGATAATAATATTCCCCTTTTTTCTACCACCTTACCCGCTGCACAGGTCATCGATTATCTGCGCGTCTATTTATCAAAAAAACTTGCGCCGCAAGTCACGATGCACGGCGTATTTATGGACGTGCTGGGAGTGGGCGTGCTAATTACTGGCGAATCTGGTTTAGGCAAGAGTGAGCTCGGTCTGGAATTAATTTCACGGAGTCACGGCTTGGTGGCCGATGACGCGGTCGAATTTTCGCGCATTGCGCCGAATATGATAGAAGGCCGTTGTCCGCCTATCTTGCAAAATTTATTGGAAGTTCGCGGGTTGGGCTTGCTCGATATTAAAGCTATTTTTGGTGAAACGTCCGTACGCCGCAAGATGCGTTTAAAGTTAATAGTGCATCTGGTCAAGCGCAGCACTCTAGAAGAAAATTATGAGCGTTTACCTATCGATTCGCAATCGGAAGATGTCTTAGGATTACAAATTAAAAAAGTCGTTATTCCCGTGGCTGCGGGTCGCAATATTGCGGTTTTATTAGAAGCCGCTGTGCGCAATACCATCTTACAACTGCGTGGCATCAATACCTTAGAAGAATTCATGGAACGCCAACGTCGGGCGATGGATGAAACGCTAGGATAAAGGATCATGCGGATATTATTAATCTCAGGAATTTCAGGCTCAGGCAAATCGGTTGCATTGAATGTCGTAGAAGATGCGGGTTACTATTGCGTCGATAATTTACCACCAAGTCTATTAATTGAATTGGTGAAGACTCTGGAATCCGAAGGCGTCAAAACTGCTGCCATGGCGATCGACTCGCGCAGCGCGCATCAACTGCAAAGTGTTGGAGAAACCGTAGAAAGCTTACGGCAATTGGGGCACGAAGTTAAAATTCTGTTTTTGACTGCGAGTTCTGAAACCTTGATTGCGCGGTTTTCCGAGACGCGTCGCAGCCATCCCCTTTCACATCTATTACAGCAACAACGACTATCTTGTACACCGCTTAGCCTGACAGAATGCATCGATGCTGAGCGTACATTACTGTCACCGCTACAATTTCTCGGGCACGTGATCGATACTTCCAATTTAAGTGCAAATCACTTACGCAATTGGATCAAGGATGAGATCGGAGTTGAGCATGCTTCGCTGATTTTGATGTTCGAATCTTTTGCATTTAAAGTGGGCGTACCGCTCGATGTAGATTTCGTATTCGATGTCCGGATTCTGCCGAACCCTCATTATGACCATGCACTGCGGCCATTGACTGGACGTGATCAAGCTGTGGTGGATTTCCTCGAGGCGCAGGCTATGGCGCAGGACCTCTATTCCGACATTCGCAATTTTGTAGACAAATGGCTACCTGCATTTAAGCGCGACAGTCGTAGTTACCTGACGATAGGAATCGGATGCACTGGCGGACAACATCGCTCTGTCTACATGGTAGAAAAACTCGCAAAACATTTTCAGCAAAGAGAACGCGTGTTGATTCGCCATCGCCAGACACATTGATCTTTTGTACTATTTTAACTGAATGAGCCAGTCCAGTAGTTGCTGAGTTTCAGTGATAAATGAGGTCTGTTGAGCATAACGAGCAGGCGCGGTCTGGTCGACTTCTATTTTCATCCAATCCTCTTTGCCGTCGACAAACTGAACGTATTGCTGCCAATCCTGAACCAATTTTTCATCGCCCCCACGCTCTGAAATCACCGGAGTCCCAAGGCACAACGAATGCCAGATACGGTAGACTTCGAGCACACTAGCATCGAACTTTCCAATATTAATTGTCGCCTTTGCGGTCGCAATACGTATGTCCCGTTCATGTCCCCAAGAATTATTCAGAATGCGCAATGGCATTTTCAAGTCTTCCCTCAGGTATTTAAGTGTTGGCAAACGATGCTCGTTAACTTTTCCATAAAATACGTAGTGAGAACTTTTTTCAGGAAATCGAAATGCGCTCAAAGGCAGATAACCAAACCTGAACAGCGAAGTCTGTTTATTTCCGATTTGCGTGAGAATATCCACGTTGTAATGGGAATAATCCAGCACTGGCGTATCACACAAACACTTGATATAACGTGCTAGCCAAGGTGCTTTTTCAACGCCCGACAAGGGCGCTAAATTTACAATCACACAATTTGAGGGAAGCTTTGATACTGGCCGTTGCTCATCAATAAACTGCCGATACCATGCAAAAACCAAACACGGCATATCAGGCCGAATTCTATCGAGCGCAAAATGTACTTTGACCCCAAGTTGGTTCAGCGCCGTCGACAATGCACCTATTAGTTCCACATAAACTGCGCTGTAGGCGCCATTAGTGGAAATCTCAACTAGACATATTTCACGCATACGAAAATTCGATGTATTCAAGAGCACTCATGCGACACTCACAGTCAGCGTTTCCAAACTGCGAAAGAAAGAATTTTTTCGCCAAGTTAACGTTGACTCCTCAAGGCATAGTCCTGGGCAACGACTAAGTAGAGTGGCAAACGCTATTTTCGCTTCTACACGAGAGAGTGTCTTACCTAAACAATGATGAATGCCAATTCCAAAAGCAAGATGAGGATTGTGTTGTCGCCGGATGTCAAATTCATCAGCACGTTCAAAGGCACTAGAGTCCCGATTTGCCGAGCCGATAAAAACACCGATCTGCTGACCGGCTGGTATCGTAAAGCCTGAAATTTCAGTATCCTCAATGGTGAGGCGAAATGAAGTTCGTTGCTCAGGGCTTTCAAAACGCAACACCTCTTCGATGGCGCCAGACAGTAAATCTGGTTCTGCTTGCAGCAAGGCCCACTGTGCCGGATGACTTAACAGCAAACTAGTTCCACTACTCAACAAACTAATCGTGGTTTCATGTCCTGCAAATAAGATGAACAGTGACATCCCAATTAACTCTTCACTTGAAATTAATTGCTGCCCCTCGCGCTCCAACAAATACGACAACATACTATCGTCAGGTTGGTCTCGCTTCGTTTGAATCAAATGTTGAACATACGAAATGAATTCATTCAGAGCCAATCTGCGTTCATCCAAATTCGCATGTTTTACCAGCAGAGAGTCAAAACTATCTCCGAGAATCAAAGACCAGCGACGTATTTTTTGCATATCGTGCTGAGGAACGCCAAACATACTGGCAATCACAAACACTGGTAAGGGCTCACAAAATTCTGCGATGAAATCAAATGACTGTCGATCGGGCAACCTATCAGTCAAAGCATCGATCAAGTAATCTGTTTGTTGCTGGATGATGGGTTCAAGCTGCGCAATCGCTTTCAGTGAAAAGAATTCTGCGATCAGACGTCGCAATCGCAAATGATCAGCATCATCTCGGTGTAAGAGGTGTAAGTCAAACGGATGCTGTATTGCACGCGGGCGTACAGTACGTATATTTTTTGAAATCGAATGATTATTTTTAAAAATCGTCAAAGCGTCTGCGTAATTCGCAAATAACCACACACCTTGACTAGTGCTATCTTGTTCATGCGGTAGCCATAGCGGCTGTCCAGTACGGCGAATTTCCGCATAATAAGGATATGGATTTTGAAAAAAATCCTCTTGCCGTATGTTCACTGTCATTATTCATTCAATCAATAAAATTGTCGTTCTGAACCCAGAATCACAGACCTAAACCAAAAAACCTTTTAGGCGCACTTCAAACAAGCCATCAAGCGCATCAGTGATGGTGAAATCAGCGACGCAATAACAACTCTCATTTCGGCGACGCATAGTTTTGACTTTCATGTCAACGCGAATTCCCTGCGCACTACGAATCGCACGAATTGTCTTTGTGTGACTCTCGACCATCCACGCTTCTTTCGTTTTTTTATTCTGACCAGACCAAACATGCCCATAAATGATCATTAATTGCGACAGAAATTCCAGCGTCGAGAAAATGCTTAAATGAAATCCACCAACATCTGTTTCAGAAGTGTAGATAGATCGCATACCTACTACCGCCTGCAAACGGTCATCATCAATTTCTATCTCACTTAATTGCCATTGTTCTTGTTGACGCCCTTCATTCAGATAGTGCGAAGACATTTGTTCAACTGCAGCGTCATCTAGTCGATATTTCATCTTTGAACTATTTTCCCTTTTTTCTAATAACCGATAAATTCGGAATGTAACTTAACGTCACCTAATCTTTAAGAATTACGATCGGCCATCATTCTTCTTGAGTACCTACCATTCTATCGTACCAAAATATTTCGATAGCATCCTTAGATTTCCACACGCTGAAAATGTTTGTTTAACTCTTGCGACAATTGGAACACAAGATCACCTTCAAAATAGTCCTTAATCGTGCCCTCTGGCATTTTGATAGGCGCTGTCAGTTGCTGCAGTTGACGTGCAATACTGACTTTATCCACGCGCATTTTGATTAAAAATTGTGTGCAAAAAAGCCATTCATTGAGATCCGCGTTATTTTTACGCTGATGATCCTGGTACAAAACAAGATTGGCAATTCTATCAACGGCTAATCCAGAACTTAAAAACTGACTATCGGCGAAATTTAACACTACGGCAGCAACATCAGGATCAGCTAACAAAGCGAGGCTGCCGGTATACGGATCTATCGGTTTCGCCATAATGATTTCGCCTGCGATCCGACAAGCATTCGGATCGACTGTTCCAATTTTCAAACTTTGCGTCGGGAAAAAAGTGTTAACTTGCTCCTGCAAGTGTTGAGACCAATTCGGGTCGGCAATATCACCCAACACAACGATAATCGGTATCAAGCCTTTCTTGTGCACCAATTTCCCCAATATTTCAAGTGGAAGGTGCGGTGACATTTGAGGCTGGGCATTGACTTCACAGATCGCGGCACCTGTTTCGAGCCAAGAGCGTTGTATGTCTGGGATCAACAAATCAATTCCCGCAAGATCAAGGCGCATTATTCGTGCAGCACGTTCAGCCAGCCGCAGGTTATCTGGATGTACAATGTCCAACACAGGCACGATACTTCCACCCGATGCGACGTTGGCGGCCTGACGCAATCGTACATACTGACCTAGGGCTGGTACGGATTTCAATTCCATGCCCTGCTCTACCAACAACGATTGTGCCTCCTGATTGATATAAATCCGTTTTAACAGGGCATTACTGCCCGGTTCGCCACGCCGTGGATCGGCATTTTGGATGTCGAGCAATTCTGTGATTGTATGTTCACCGTCGCCAGTTAGCCCACCAGGTATCCTGTGAACAGCCCAGTAAACTTTTCCTTGGTAAACCTGAATCCGATAATCACGTCCAATGAACTGTTTCTCAAGCAAAATCGTGCCAGATAATTTTGCGGCTTCTGCAAAAGCGTAGCGAACTTCTTCTGCATTTTTTAAGCCTACATGGACCCCGCGCCCGCCATCTTGATCTGAGGGTTTGATAACGACAGGGAACTGCATTTTTTCGGCTTGCTCCACCGCTTCATCGGCACTCTTAACAATAAGCTGCTGACAGACAGGGATTCCCATATTTCGCAACAGACGCGAAGTAGCTACTTTATTGCGCGCGATACGGGTCGAAATATTAGGAGTCTCGTCGGTAAATGAACTATCTAACCAACGCGCGAATCTTCCCCATCCGAATTGAAAGACATTCGCGTTGACTCTTACGTACGGAATATCCAATTGCTGAGCCGCTTGAATAAAACGTAAAGAATTTTGTCCTATGGGGGCAAATACGGCCATTTGTTGTATGGCCTTTTGCAAACTTTCTTTGACTAATGGTTGAGCCAGATTTTCTGCGAACTCTTCAGATTTGAAGTGTAGTTGCAAGAAATTCATGCGCGCTACCAACCAGTTCAAGGCCAAATGATTCGCTGAATAGCCCATGCTCAAGGCTGGCATGATCAGTGATTTTATTGAACTAGCGTGATTGGAGCGTTCATCAATCACAATTTCATCGACCGCCGGAAAGCCTGCCATCATCAGCATTCCCATACAAGCCGAAAATAATTGTCGGAGAGGCATATCTTGAAGGACCGACAATTTGTCGAATTTTTCCTGATAATTTGGAATTAACTGCAGGAACTCTGCGTGCATTGCATTTGATATCTGAGAATCAGTTGCTTTCGTATTTAACTCAATATTAACGACGATAGCGGCTTGCCGCATCTTCGGAAAATATCCGGGAACGTTTCGATACCCTACAATTTTAAGAATTTCTTTCGTCAGACGAGGAACTGTCATTGCCACACTTTCAAAAACACGTCATTACCCATCTAGGGCTGAAAAAAAATAGAAATTCTCACGCGTTCTGCACGCTATTAGCACAGGCGCAGCCGGCGACTGAATTGGCTGATGAATTTACTATGGAATTCGCAACTGGCGTGATGCTGGATTTAGTATTGATTGCCATATAGGGATAAAGCGCTTGTTAAGCACATTTTATACGGACAATAAGCGATTGAGAAAAACTGTATTTATTATCTGGTCATTCAGATGCAGAAACACGACACGCCAGAGTAATGTGAAAAAAGGGAAAGAAACAGTCATCTAGGCTATTTCTAAACCGATTAGATAGACTAAAAATCTATTCGGCTGTATGCCGACTTAAAAATGAGCCCACTTCATATTGAAAACATGCGTTTTCAGGAAATAGTGAAGTGGGGAATATGTATGCAGGATATTGAAAACTCCATCTGACAGGTACTGGCTTACCCCAGTACCTGTCAGATGAGATCAAATTACTGGCGATCATTTACTCCATTACCACATCCCGCATTTTACGCGACACAAATAACAAGCTACCGCTCACGATCAAACAAGAAACCAATAAGGCGATACCGATCGAATTTGCACCGACTAATTCACCTTTAAGCACTTGATTCATCATCTGCGTCTGCGCCATCACAGGCACCCACCCTAACCAAGCCGGTTCTTTGCCCGGATTTAGGATAAAGAACAGCGGCAAGAATGAAACAGTCAAACTCAATAACTGGTTTCTGACATTCGCTTCTTTAAAAGTTTTGCAGGTTAATGACAAAGCCACCTGCAAAGAAGACAATGCCGCCGCTAGTGGCACAAGAACTAGCAAGAACGCTAAAGCATCTTTCACGCCGAATTGAAATTCAGCTCGTAGTGCTTCATTTGCGATCACCGATTGCGCGGGAAAGAAACTACTAACGGTCAATATTACGATCAGGATACTGACCGTCGCGACTGCCGCCGTTTTACCAATTGCCAATTGCAAACCCGATACTGGGTTCATCATTAATGGCTCAAGTGAACCACGCTCACGTTCACCGGCAGTGCTATCAATCGCGGCAAACATACCGCCCATGACGATGGCCATAATCAAGACCATGGGCAGCATGCCAGTAATCGTCACGCGTCGCTCATCTGGCCGGCTGATATGACGCTCTTTGACAACAACAGCTTGCAAGACTTCAGCAGAAACACCGCGCATCATCAAATTCAAACCGCTACGCTCTTGCACATAACCGTTAAGCAGGCGACGTAAAGGGTTGAGCCCCATTTCTGCCTGACGGTTGGATGTATCATAGGCGATCTCTAATTCAACCCGTTTGAGTTGAGCGACATCCTCTTCAAAATGGGCAGGAACCAACAGAACCGGTTTAATCAGTTCTTTGCTGCGAGATTTTTCTTCATAGTCCGCCGGTGCTTGTTTGATTTGATAACCCTGACGCAGGATGTAATTTTCCAGACCCGGGGCATCTTTCATATTCACTGCCATCACACTGCGATCAACAGCCTGTGACTCCACTTGCGACATTACAGTTGAAAACACAAATAACAACATCGGCACGAGCAACAATGAACTCGCTAAGACCATCATCAACGTGCGGCGATCACGCATCGCGTCTGAGATTTCTTTCCAATAAATTGCAAATATTTCTCTCATGCGAGACTCCCTTGATTCAGTGTTTGCTCCACATTGCGTGTTGTGCCTTGATCTAAAAATGCCAGCTTCACAAAAGCATCTTCAAAGTCGCGCTCTTGTGCCTGCTGCATTAATTCAGTGACAGTTCCTTTGGCAACCGTCTTACCTTGCGCAACAATCACAACGGTATCGCACAAGCGTTCCACCTCTTGCATGATATGGGTAGAAAATACGATGCACTTTCCACCGCCTTCTGCGCTTTTGAGCCAGCGCAAAAATTCACGCAGCGCACGCGTCGCAACCACATCCAATCCATTGGTCGGTTCGTCCAAAATAATATTTTTGGGATCGTGAATCAAGGCACGTGCCAATGCAATTTTCATACGCTCACCCTGACTAAATCCTTCGGTGCGGCGATCAAGTAAATTATGAATTTCTAACCAATGTGCTAATTGATCAGTACGTTGCTCTATCAAGCCCTTATCCATGCCATGTAACTTGCCGTAGTACTGAATATTTTCACGGGCAGTTAAGCGTGGATACAATCCGCGGGCATCGGACAAAATACCCAATCTGGCCTGCGCTGCGGTCTGCCCTTCTTTCACTTGCACATCGTCAATCTTAATCATGCCGCTATCCATTTTCAACATGGACGCAACCATACGTAAGCTGGTCGTTTTCCCAGCGCCGTTCGCTCCGAGCAATCCTAAAATCGCCCCGTCTTGCGCCGTAAAACTGACGCCGTTTACGGCTTTCACTTTCTCGCTGCTACGTTTGCCAATTCCAAATTTTGGCTTGCCCAATTTGACGAATTCTTTATGCAGATCTTCAACAATAATCATCTTATTCTCCTGCTTTCTTTGCTTCGCCAGCAACGGCGCTATCACTACCTAAAACTGGAGGTAACCAAACTAAAGGACGTGGAATCTGACGAACGCAAGTTGCATCGACTTTTAAAGCATCTTCATCGTTTTTTGCAGCGAGGAATTTATCCACCACTTCACGTACACAACCTTGCATCAACAAGCCGTGACCGGCATTGTCGATACTAATATGACGCGCTTTACTTCCCAAGGCTTTGGCGATTTGGTCGCCATTGCGGGTAGGCGTGACTGGATCAATACCACCGCTTAACAAGAGCACCGGCGACTTGGAATTTGGTGTCGTAAAAAATTCTTTTGGGATTTCTGCGCGTGGCCAGTTCGCACAAATTTTGTCGTACATGCTGCCCATCACTTCTGTAAATTCATCCCCTTTAACGGCAACAGCACGCGGATTAGCATAGGCTTCACCACACCAAACCGAGTAATGCATCCCCATCACCAAACCACCGGGACCAGCTTGATTAAAGCTACCGCTCATAGTCAGCAAAGGATCGAGCTTACCTTTCTCAGCCTGGGTAATCGCATACGGCAATACCGCCGTTGTGCTCGGTGCATACAGGCCTTTAAACACCATACTGATCAAATCATCACGTCCGATTTGCGCACTCATACTGTTTCCGAGGCGAGGATGTGTAAAAGTGAACTGGCGTGGCGTACTGCCTAACAGGCGCTTCCAACTTCCTGCCAAATCTGGATACGCAGTATTACAGCGGGTATTCTTAAGGCAATCCGCAAAAATTCCCTCTAGAGCGGGTTTTGCATCCGAAGCGAGTAAGCTTAAATCTGGTGGTACCACGCCATCAATCACAAGGCGGCGCACCGATTGTGGAAATTGACGCAAAAATTCCAACCCAACCCGGGTACCATACGAGGCACCAACCAGATTAATCGGACCATAGTTTTGCGCCAGACGAACGGCCTCTAAATCCTGCACAGCGATACTCGTGCTGAAAAATTGCAAATCGCCGTAAGGTAATTTCTGCAAATTCTGCTGACAGCTTTGCACTAATTTAAGGGTCGCTTCTTTGTCTAGAATCTTATTGCTCTCTTCCAATTCTGCGCAATGCAAAGGTGCGCTTTTACCCGTGCCGCGCTGATCGACAAAGACCAGATCCCGGCGCCGATTGAGCTTTCCTAAAACTGTTTCACCAAAGCTCGCAGCGGCGACCGCACTTTGCCCTGGACCACCCGCCAGCAGAAACACAGCATCAGGTAATTTATTTCGGTCTTGCGATGGCAATACCACGTAATGTACGTCGATCTTCTTACCGTTCGGCTTTGTTGGATCAAGCGGTCGCTGAACTTGCCCGCACTTGACTTCCTGCGGAAAGCTATCGATACGACAAGGCTTGGTCTGTGCCTGTGCCCACAACGGAAGGCTCAGTAAGCTTACCCCAAGCAAACGGGCTAACGCGGTTCTGGTAGTCATAGAATCAATCAAAATGAACTCCTTTCATTAGGTTCTTTCTATATCAAAAATTAATACAAAATCGATGCCGCAAGTGTCGCTTGATCGTCGTTTGAAGTAAACACTGATGTGATGAAATCCCCTGATTCGTGATGAAACACGAATCAGGGAGGATGAAAATGGAGACAGTTTTTTATGCGGCTTCAGCACCAAACGACACGCATCAAATAATCGACTGATAGTGTGAAAGCAATAAGGACTTTACGGGTGCCGGCAGGGCTAGTTGTTCGACCTGCGTCAAAGGAGTCCACGCAAATCGTTCTTCGCCCAAGATTGCGTACCGATGAGAAAAACTGAAGTGAATCACATGCACATGCAACTTGAAGTGGGTAAATACATGATCGAATGAGGCGAAAGAGCGAGCTGATACCGACGAACCAAAATTATTCACAAAACTCAGCATTTCGGCTCGTTCAGGCGCTGCGCTGCCAGCTTCAGCGACTAAGGCATCAAGCATCTCAGCACCCAAGTGATTGCCCTCACGCATACCATCTAATTCTGGCAAGGACACCAAACCACCCCAAATACCTGTCATTGGTCTTTGCTCTAACAAGACCTCACCCGCATGTTCAAGCAAAAGCATGACCGCGTGTTTTTCCTTTTGCTGCGTTTTTGGTTTGCGTACCGGCAACTCGGCGGTGCGTCCTTGCGCAGAGGCGACGCATCGGTTTTGAAATGGGCATCGCGGGCAATCTGGTTTGCTACGGGTGCAAAGCGTCGCGCCTAAATCCATCAAACCTTGGGTATAAGCCCCAATATCTCTATCGGGCAACAAAGCCTGTGCACGCAACCATAAATCGTCTTCGACCGCCTTCGCCCCGGGATAGCCTTCCACGCCAAATACCCGAGCGAATACGCGCTTGACGTTGCCATCCAAAATCGCCGCGACACTACCATAAGAAAATGCAGCCACCGCCGCAGCGGTTGAACGTCCTATGCCTGGCAATTCTTGTAACAATTTGGGATCGCTAGGAAAGATTCCTTGATACTTCTCTACAACTTGTTTTGCGCACTGGTGCAGATTTCGAGCGCGAGTGTAATAACCCAAGCCCGCCCACAAGGCCATCACTTCTACCACTGGTGCAGCTGCCAAGCTTTGCACTGTGGGGAATGTTTGCAAGAAACGCTGATAGTAGGGTATTACCGCAGTGACTTGCGTCTGTTGCAACATAATTTCTGACAACCAGACTTTATAAGCATCACTGGTATTTTGCCACGGCAAACTATGACGTCCGTGCTGTTGCTGCCAGGCGATCAAGTCTGCCGAGAAACTTGGATCATAATAAACCGAATCGCTCGCCGCACTGCGTTGATTCCGTACTTCTATACTTTTCTTCATGTAGTTTAGGCAGTCTGCGTTTGATGTAATTCGTGCATTTACTTCACTGAGTTCAGATTACTGACCAGACGTTTACCTGCATACTTCATAACCAAGCCTTTCGGACCGACAGCCCAACCATGCAGGGCATCCGCAAAACCTACCGCATTCAATGGGGTTTCGCCTAAAACTTCCCACGATCTTCCGCCATCTTTCGTCACACCAGAGCCAGCTAAACCACCCACCACAAACGTTTTTTCTTGGCCTGGTACGGCGATGACCACCGACAAGAATCCTACCGGCAGCGCAGATGCCGCGACCCAACTCTTCCCTCCATCTTGGCTGACCACCGCATTCAAGCCTTCAGCTTTCGCCTTTTGATAATCGCCGCCAACGGCAAAGCCATATTGCGCATCCGAGAAGGCGACAGAAAACAGACCTTTCGGTGGCGCACCAGCAGCAATCGCTGTCTCCGCAAAACTCCATGTCAGGCCACGATCTGCCGAATGAAATACGCGTGTTTTTTCGGCACCACCTGTGGCAAACCAAACATCCTTTTTGCCACTCACAGAAATGCAAGTACCGCTGGCAGCAAATGCACCTTCATTCGCTAAAGCGCTTAATTGGCTTAAATCTTGTGCAGAATTTTTCCAGGTTTTACCACCATCGTGCGTGATCAAAACTTGAAATTGTCCATTCACAGGATCACCAAAAATCACTCCATTTTGCGCATCCCAAAAATCAATCGCATCCCAAAAGCCAGTGGCCTCACCATTGACCGTCATTAATTCCCAATGAGCACCGCCGTCGGTGGTTTTGTAGATCGTCGATGCCTTACCCGGGCCAGCGCTCATCGCAATCGCTGTAAATTTATCAAAGCCTTGAATATCACGAAAATCTAAAGCGCTAGTTTCTGGCAATTTGGTGCTAATAGAAACGTTTTCCCAATTTTCACCGTCTATAGTACGAATCACTGTACCTTTAGCACCGCTGGCCCAAGCCACGTTGCGGCTCACAACTGACAAACCGCGCAATTCTGTATTGATGCCTGCATCAATTTTTTTCCAGGCATCTTGTGCGTATGCAGTGGCTGTCAAACCACAAGCTAAGAGCATATGTAACAAAGTCTTTGGGAGTGCTTGCAGCAGGCTCACGGGAGTAAATTTTTTCATCACTTTTCTTCTTTTTAAATAGAAAAACGCTGATAAAAAATTTTATCAGCGTTCAGGTTTGCTAACGCAGAATCTCAAATGGCACTGGTATCAGCAGCTAGCGCCTTATGTATATTATTGCGCAAATTTTCTAGAGATTTTTTCTGAGCTTCAACTTCTGTCATCATCGCTTCAAAGCTGGAAATTTTTTCTTCCAGACTATCAGTTGCCACATGAATCCTCTGAATTGATTGCATACGATTTTTTAACTGATTTTTGTGCTCGCGTATCTGTGCTTCAATCGGTGCCATGACTACTTTTTGCCATGCTTCGACATCACGATTCGCTTGTGAAAAACTCTGTTTAACGCGCGCCGAAATCGAATCAAAAAATTTCTGTATCAAAACTTTTTTCTCTGTTGTCAGTAAAGTGATCGCACTAAACTGGCGATGAAAAACCGACTCAATCGCATTAATTTCTTGCATGTACTTGTCCAACGAAAATGGCATAGGCGCGGTCAATGCCAAGCCATGCTCGGTGGAAAATTTTCGATACATGATCGCCATCATTTCGGAGATTTCATCAGTCTTGCGATTGGATGCTTGCAAATTCTGTTTAACCTGCGTGAAGAAATTTTTGATCGCTTCTTTCAAACCTAAAGAAAATTTACTCGACTCCATTTCTTCGCGGGCAGTCTTAATTTCCTCTTTCAAAATATCCATACCCAAGGTGGTATACACCTCAGTCGACAAACGTGTAAAAACGGAACGCGTACCCTGCATTTTCATCAGACTGGCATCAAATTCTTGCTTCTCGAGGGTGACACGCTTCATCATGTGTTCAATCACATTTTGATTTTTGCCGCGTAAGCTTTGCAACTCATGTAATTGTTCGCTGACACCACGCCCGCGTGCATTAATCACAGCGTATTGTCCGTCAGTGATTTCTTGAATATCACTCGCCAGTTGAGCACGGATGATATTCTTTTTGGAGGGAATCAATTCATTTGATAAGGCATATTCCAATTTTGGCAAACGGCTCTTTGCCAGCAATGGCGCATCTCTATTGATTTTTGCAACCAAACCTTTTTGTGCAGAAATCGGGAAGACTTGTCTTTCTTCTAGGCTCAAGGTGTGCGCAACGGAAGTAATTTGATTTTGAATCTGCGTTTCGATTTCTTCAGGCGTACGCAATTCATCCCACATGCTGTCAATTTTATTCAGTACCACCATGCGACCCGGACCACTGCCGATATGATCGCGCCAAACTTCGACATCACTCTTAGTCACCCCAGTATCAGCCGCCAAAATAAATAGCACCGCGTGTGCATTCGGGATCAGATTTAAGGTCAGTTCAGGTTCAGTACCAATCGCATTCAAACCTGGCGTATCGACGATGATTAAACCTTGCTTCAATAAGGGATGTGGGAAGTTTACGATTGCATGGCGCCATTGCGAAATCTCTACCAAACCATTTTCATCAACTTCTAAAGCCGCATCCGGATCCGATTCGTCATACAAACCATAGGATTTAGCGATTTCTTTACTCACCTTTTTGGTCAAACTCACTTGCTTAAAGGCTTCCAACATGCCGTCACCGGATTTCGTATCTAGCGGCAAGACTGTCCAAATATGTTGATTACCCTTGTATTCTGTCGTGCTCAGAGTTTCACTGCGGGTTTCAATTGGCAACAGGCGGATGCAAGGTGGCATTCCTTCGTCATACAGAAGCTCTGTCGGACACATCGTCGTGCGTCCTGCAGACGACGGCAAAATTCTTTGTCCATAATCTGCAAAAAAAATCGCATTGATCAATTCTGATTTGCCACGCGAAAATTCAGCGACAAAGGCAATCGTCAGCTTGTCATCAATCAGCCGCTCTTTCAGACGCATAATGCGTTGGTCAAGAATACCGTCAGCGAAATCAGAACCAGCTATCCAGGCGCGATACTGCTCTATTGCCTGGGCGACGCCTTTGCGCCAACCACTGTATTCCTCAAAATTCTGAACCAAATTACTCATAGTATCCTCAAAATTATTCTTGTACCGCGCAGTCAGGTTTCGAGTTTGTTTTTACCAAGAAACACAACAATATGACATTCTGGCTCATTTTTGACAATTTACACAATAAAAGCTACTCCGTTGACCCTGTGTTATGTGTCTAATTGTCCCTTGACAAACTCGGCAAGCTTCCCCTGCTCTGTCGTAGACAAAATAAGATTGTTGAAAATACCCTGTTTTACCATCTGCGCCTACAAAATCCTTTAGGGTGCTGCCACCTTGCTTAATCGCTTCCGCCAGAATTTGCCGAATGACGACGCTTAATGCCTGATAACGCTTGCGACTAATGCGATTTGCCGCCGTTTTAGGATTAATGCCTGCTCTAAACAAGCTCTCACAGGCGTAGATATTTCCAACCCCGACTACGACATCTCCAGCCAGTAAAACTTGTTTGATCGCTGCTGAGCGTTGTCTGGTTTGTTGAAACATCAGGTCGCTGGTAAATTGATCGCTGAGTGGTTCAACACCTAGCTTTCTTAATAACAAATGTTCTTCCAAGGAACCATTGGTATTGTCATGCCACAAGACTGCACCAAAACGACGGGGATCAGTCAACCTGAGCATTTGTTCACCGAGCACAATATCAACGTGATCATGTTTTTGCGCTGGAGTTTCTGGCGGCATGATCCTCAAATTCCCCGACATACCTAAATGAATAAGCAAACTTCCATGCCCGAAATGCAATAGCAAATATTTACCCCTTCGGCCAGTCGATAATATTGTTTGCCCCACAATTAACTGCGGCAAATTTACTGGAAATGGCCAACGCAATCCATCCCGGCGCAATATGAGCCCGCTGACTCTGCGCCCCTCGATATAGGGATGAATCCCCAGTCGGGTCACTTCTACTTCTGGCAATTCCGGCATAAATCACTCTCTTTAATAAAATCAAAATCTGCGTTTCGTTACATAAGATATACAAGTTGACACAAAACACTGGCTGCACTCACCTCGCCAAGGCGCGATTTCAGCGTAAAATCATTTCATCTCTTTGCAACGCGAAGTATTGTACCCAGACTTAAGCAGGACTTTGCATTTCCCTTACTGATGACCCCTTACGCATGAAAAAAAATCCTACTCAGTTTCGTCAATTAAATCTTTTCATATCAACGATCAGCCTCAGCCTCTTAGGTGCAGCCAACAATGTGGCACTGGCACAATCGGGCAATGACCAAATCCCCTATACCAAACCGGTCAATACTAAGAATACTAAAAATACCAAAGTAAAGCCCACGCCAACTGCGCCCCAAACAAAAACGGACAACACCGCAACAGAATCTGGTTTAAGCAAAGATATATTGTATAAATTAACAGCCTCGGATATCGCACTGCAACGCGGCGAGTGGCAAAGTCCCTTCATCACCATCATGGGGTTAGCGCAACAAACCCGTGATCCGCGACTGGCTAAGCGCGCGGCAGAGATTGCCATGTCCGCACAACAAGTCGACGAATCTCTAGCGGCCGTTCGCTTATGGCGAGAACTCGCAACAGATTCACCTGAAGCGGAACAATACTATCTAAGCCTTATTGTCATCAAAAGTGATTACGTCGCGCTTGAACAATTCTTCCTGAAGCTTCTAGAAAATAGCTCAGGTGAAGAGAGAAACGGACTTATCCATCAGGCGCAAATTACATTGAACCGCACTGGCGATAAAAAAGCCGCCTTACTCAGTCTGGAAAAAATATTAGTCAAAGATAATTCGTCGCTCGCAGGGCATATTGCCTTGTCACGCGCCGCCTACCGCAGTGGCGATGCGGTCAGAGCACAACAAGAAGCGCAAGCAGCGCTGGCGATAGAACCTAGTTCAGAATTGGGGATATTGACCCTAGCCCATGCTTCAGAAAAAAATGTCGCATTTGCCCTAGTCGCCGACTTCTTAAAACGCTATCCCCAAGCAAAAGAGGTTCATCTGGCATACGCAACGATGCTGCTAGAAAGCAAGCAGCTGAGGCAGGCAAAAACTGAATTTCTAAGCTTTTTGCAAAATCCAGAGAAAACCGCCATGCCGCGTACTCAAGTTCTCTATACCTTGGGCAGTATCGAAATGGAAATGGGGCAACTGGATGCGGCGGAAAATTTTTTTAAAGAGATGATAGAAAAAATCAACGCTGGCGAAGACAGCAGCTCCGCGTATATCAGCCTCGCGCAAATCGCTCTACAGCGTAAAGACAAACAGAATGCCGACCTATGGCTAAGCAAAATAAGTAAAGTCGACAACAAAGACGAACCAAATCCGGTTTGGTTCAATATACAAATGCGCAGAGCCTTACTATTAGCCAGTGATGGCAAGTACCGCGAAGCGCGGCAATTTTTACAGACTATTAATGCAAACAAAGAGGCGGAACAAGCATTGTTATTACAAACCGAAGCGCAAATCATGCGCGAGGCGGGACAAACCACAGAAGCTTTCGTCTTATTACAAATGGCAGTTGGGGAGTTTCCAGGTAGCCCTGACTTGCTTTACGACTTAGCCATGCTGTCAGAGTCGCTGAAATATTATCCCGAAATGGAAATGGCGCTCAAGCAATTGATTCAAGTCGCGCCGAACAATGCCTTAGCCTATAACGCCTTAGGTTATTCCTATGCGGATAGAAACGTGCACTTAGATGAAGCACTGTCGCTACTGGAAATTGCCAATCAACTCAACCCAAATGATCCTTACATTTTAGACAGTTTAGGATGGGTGAAATTTCGCTTAAAAAGCTATAACGAGGCAGAGAAATTTCTGCGGCAGTCGCTCAGCATGCGGCAGGATGCCGATGTTTCGATTCATTTAGCAGAAATCCTGTGGTCGCAAGATAAGAAAGAGGAGGCTATGCAGTTGTTCACCGACGCAAATAGGAAAGATCCGCAAAATGCATTACTCAAAAATACTTTGCAAAGATTAACGCTGACGCTGCCATAATCACGTCCTTTGATGTCCTTCCATTTCAACCAGTAAAGCACATGAATCACTTGATTTATCTGACTCAGCAAGCGACAAGAAATTTCACTGCAATCTTAAAAGTTTTATTATTGCTGAGTGTTGGCCTGATACTCGCTGCATGCAGCACAACCAAAGCCGTAAACGTTACCCAACAAAACCAAAGCCGGACCTTGCAACAACAAATTCAACTGCAAGGTCGCATTTCAATTCAATATCAGCAAAACGATCAGCCACAAACTGTCATCGTGGGCTATGACTGGCTGCAAACGCCGCAAAATTTACACATTAGTCTAAGCTCACCACTAGGTCAGACCATCGCCACCATACAACAAGACGCATCCGGAGCGCGCTTAGAACAAGCGAAGCAAGAACCAAGGGTCGCGCCTGACATTGAATCTTTACTGGTAGAAAATTTGGGCTGGGCAATCCCTGTGAGTGGATTAAAAGCCTGGCTACAAGGGTTTGACTTGACTGCCAACGGGCAAACAATCGCCTTACCTGCGACCGATTACTATCGCTTGCAATCGCAGGGCTGGCAATTGGATTTCGTCAGCTGGCAGGCCGACGGCGGAACTATTCATCCGAAACGTATTGATCTATATAAGAATACCGAGCAAGTCGGAGAAATGAAGATTCGCATCGTGATCGAAGAATGGCAATAACTTCCTCAGGATCGACAAATTCGACCATATCGACCAAATGAATACACCCTCCAATACTGTCGTCACCAAGCTAAGCAATTGCCCCGCTCCAGCCAAGCTAAATCTATTTTTGCACATCACTGGAAGACGTGAGGATGGCTATCACTTGTTGCAAAGTGTTTTTCAATTAATTGATCATTGCGATTATTTAGACTTTGAAGTGCGAAATGATGGCGCTATTCATCGCGTAAATGCAATTGCCGGCGTGCCCGAGCTATCGGATTTAGTGGTTAAAGCAGCGCGCCTGCTACAACAACATTGCAAGATAAATCTAGGTGTTAATATTTATCTGCACAAACGTCTTCCTATGGGCGGTGGGGTCGGCGGTGGCTCATCCGATGCGGCAACGACTTTAATGGCGTTAAATCATCTTTGGCAGTGTCATTTAAACAAGCAACAATTGATGAAACTCGGCTTGCAACTGGGTGCCGACGTACCCTTCTTTATCTATGGGCAAAATGCATTCGTCGAAGGTATAGGAGAACAAATGCAAGAAATCACCACGCCAGAACAATGGTTCGTCGTGATAGAACCGGGCGTGCATGTACCCACTCCCACAATATTTTCAGCCAAGGAGTTGACAAGAGACACGAAGCCCGTCAGAATAACGGACTTTTCCAATGCAGCGAAAGTTGAATGGAAAAATGATCTGCAAGCTGTTGCTTGTGCTTTACATCCCGAAATTGCAAACGCTATTAACTGGCTCAAGCAATATGAAGTAAATCAGGGTGATGCCAAGATGACGGGATCAGGTTCTTGTGTTTTTTGTGCCTTTCAAAATGAAGACGCGGCAAAAAACGTTTTACAGCAAGTCCCTCATTACTGGACATCATGGATAGCAAAAGCCTTACAACAGCATCCTATAAATTTGCACAATAATTTATAGACTGCATCATAAAAAATTTGGTCGATTGCGAATTTCGAGATAAAATAGCGGCTTCGCTGATTATCAAACGAAATACCAAAACGAAGTAAGCAATTGATAAAAAGTTGTGTAGGGGAGTCGCCAAGCTGGTTAAGGCACCGGATTTTGATTCCGGCATGCGAAGGTTCGAATCCTTCCTCCCCTGCCATTTAATTCCCAAGCCGCCGCATACAAAATGATGCGGCGGCTTTTCGGTTTTTTACGGCAGTATTTTCAGTAATCATTACAACAAGAATTCTAACTTTGATGCTGAGTATTGTTCTCTTGAAGTGGCTTTTTTATTCCCTTAGGTGATCTCATGGCACACGCTCTCGACAACATGATGGTCTTTACCGGTAATGCCAATCCTGCTCTTGCGGCAGGCGTTGCAAAGCAACTCGGCATTCGTCTCGGTAAGGCTGACGTTTCCAAGTTTTCTGATGGCGAGGTGATGGTCGAAATCAATGAAAACGTGCGCGGTAAAGACGTTTTCGTGTTGCAATCGACTTGTGCGCCGACCAATGACAACTTGATGGAAATCATGTTGATGGTCGATGCGTTGAAGCGCGCCTCAGCTGGCCGTATTACGGCAGCGATTCCTTACTTTGGTTATGCCCGTCAAGATCGCCGTCCACGTTCTGCACGTGTGGCGATTTCAGCCAAAGTGGTCGCGAATATGTTGGAAGAAGCGGGCGTTGGCCGTGTTTTGATCATGGATCTGCATGCCGATCAAATTCAAGGTTTCTTTGATATCCCAGTAGACAATATCTACGCATCACCGATTTTGTTGGGTGATCTGGTCGCGAAGAATTACGATGATTTATTGGTAGTTTCTCCTGACGTTGGCGGCGTAGTTCGTGCCCGTGCTTTGGCAAAACGTTTGGGTTGCGATTTAGCGATTATTGATAAGCGTCGTCCAAAAGCCAATGTTTCCGAAGTCATGAATATTATTGGTGAAGTCGAAGGCCGTAACTGCGTAATCATGGATGACATGGTCGATACAGCGGGCACTTTGACGAAAGCAGCAGAAGTACTAAAAGAACGCGGTGCGAAAAAAGTGTTGGCTTACTGTACGCATGCGGTCTTGTCTGGTCCGGCGATTGATCGTATCAACAATTCCCCACTCGATGAGTTGGTGGTGACGGATACCATTCCTTTGTCTGCTGCGGCACAGGCCTGCTCTAAGATTCGTCAATTGTCTTGCGATAGCTTACTGGCTGAGACTTTCCGCCGGATTACTAAAGGTGAGTCGGTTATTTCTTTGTTCTCTGATTAATTTCTGCGCGGTTCTTGTTGCAGTTTTTAGAACGAAGATAAAATTTTTCGGCTTGCGGGTATTTTAATATTCGCAAGCATTTTTCACTTTCCTGGTCGCGGGAAAGTCAACGCAAATTTAGCGCATGTTGGACATGTATAAATTTGCTTATTTTGGAGTATTAAAATGAAAGTAGTCGCATTTGCACGTAAAGAACAGGGCACCGGAGCGAGCCGCCGCCTGCGTAATGCTGGTCAAACACCTGGCATCATCTACGGTGGTACAGAGCCAGCAGTGAGCATCTCATTGGATCACAATGCATTGTTCCATGCATTGAAAAAAGAAGTGTTCCATTCTTCCATTCTCGACATGGATGTTGATGGTAAAGTTGAAAAAGTATTGTTGCGCGATTTCCAGATGCACGCGTTCAAACAATTAGTATTGCACGCTGATTTCCAACGCGTCGATGCAAACAAAAAGATCCACGTTAAAGTGCCTTTGCATTTCATCAACGCTGAAAATTCTCCAGCAGTGAAATTGTCTGCTGCAGTGATTAGTCACGTTGCTGTTGAATTGGACGTAGAATGCTTGCCAGCAGACTTGCCAGAATTCATCGAAGTTGATTTGTCTAAAGTTGAAGCTGGTCAATCCGTACACGTATCTAGCTTGAAATTGCCAAAAGGCGTTTCTGCAGTAGTACACGGTGATGACGCAACTGTTGCTATCGCTGTTAAACCAGCTGGCGCAACTTCTGCAGAAGCTGACGCAAAATAATCGCAATATAATTTAAGAGACTCGTTCTTTTGAATTGAAAAGCCACCCTCGCAGGTGGCTTTTTTTTACCCATTGAAAAACAGTTTGATTCATATAGTACTAAATACAAACAATACGAATTTCCGCCAAATCGGTCGTTCCTTGCAATACTTTTTCAATCGCATCTTGGCGCAAAGTTTTCATTCCTTCCTTCACTGCCAATTTGAAAATCTCTGAACTGCTGGCACCAGAGGTAATCAAGCGTCGTGTTTCGGCACTCATCACCAACAACTCATGTATTCCCATACGACCTTTATATCCTGTGCCATGGCAGGCCGAACACCCTAAACCACGACGTCCGTAGATATGCGAATTTTCACCAAATTCAGTTTGCCAACGACTTATCACCTTTTGCCGCTCTTGCTTACTCAAAGATTTCTCGACAGTATTGAGCGTATACTCGCTCACTAGTTGCTCCAGATCCTCGATTGTAAATTCAAAGCGTTCGGCACATTCAGTGCATACGCGCCTTGCCAATCGTTGCGACAAAATCGCTTGTGTCGCATCCGCCAGATTAAATGCGGGAACTTCCAGATCCATCATTCGCATCAAGGTTTCCGCGGCAGAATTGGTATGCAAAGTCGAAAGCACAAGATGACCCGTCATCGATGCTTCAACCGCTACTTTTGCGGTCTCTGAATCTCGAATTTCACCCACCATAATCACGTCTGGATCGGCCCTCAAAAATGAACGCAAGGCCTTCGCAAAGGTCCAGCCTATCTTAGGCAAGACCTGTACTTGCGAAATATTTTTTTGAACAATCTCTACAGGATCTTCTGCGGTCCAGATTTTTTTATCACTGCTATTTAACTCTCGCAAGACCGAATGCAAAGTCGTGGTTTTGCCACTCCCGGTTGGGCCACATACCAAGATCAAGCCATGCGGTTTATTAATCTGCAGCTTAAATTTATCTAATGAGTCTGGATGCATGCCAATTTTTGAGAGAGGCAACGGCTTTCCGGCACCAAGTATCCGGATTGTTACCACTTCCAAGCTATTTGAAGTGGGTATGCTAGATACTCTCAAATCGAGTTTCTTATTCGCGTAACCGAAAGTGATTTTTCCGTCTTGTGATTTTCTTTTTTCGGAAATATCGAGCGAGGCCATAATTTTTATACGTGACACTACAGCTGGATGGAAATTAATCGGGTATGTCGCACTTACCTCTAATTTGCCATCTTTACGAAAACGAATTTGCGAATTTCTGGTGCGCGGGAATGCTTCAAAATGAATATCCGATGCGCCAAGACGAATGGCATCATTAATCGTTTTATTGATTAAACCTATGACAGTTTCATCGTTCTCATCAATTTTTTTTAACGAAGGGCTTTCATTGGCCTGATTCGAAAAATCATCGGTTTGTTCGTCCAAATCCTCATCCTCAGACGGGCTGTCAGCGTAAGCAGCTTTATCTGATCTTTCGACTCCACTGAGCTCATCCAATTTCTGTCGTCGACCATTCAAGTCAGTTGATACCAGTGCACCATGGCTGGCTGACTGATTATCTTTCTTTGCGCCATTGAGCTCTGTGTGACTGACGACCCCGCGCTTCGATTCGGTGTAACTATTAAGAGCTGCATTAATTTGTTCATTACTCGAATACACAAGAATGGCGCGGTAGCCTGACAAGAATGAAAAGTAGCGCTGCACCTCAGAATCAAAGGGATTTTCCACTGCCACCACAATGCGATTATCAAATATCGCAATCGGCATTGCATGTTTCGCGTGTGCGATTTTAAGTGGAATCAGACGTACCGCTTCAGGTGAAATTTCCAAATTTGATACATCTACAATTGGAATTCCACGTTGCCTGCTCAATGCCCAATTTAACTGTGCTTCCGTAATGCTGTGATCCGCAATTAAAATTTCACCCAGCAAGTGCCTGGTGCGCAACTTACTTTGCAAATTAAGTGCGTCAGCTAGTGTCGTGTCGCTAAGGACCTCGTTCTCTACAAAATACTGCCCCAATAGTTCACGCTTGGCACCTTTCGGATAAGCGTTGTTTTCCATCATAGACACATTGTTGCGTAAAGTTTGGTGTGAATCGACTTCGTGCTGGTGTTTCTTTTCATTGAATACACGTTCTTTCAATTTGCCTCGAATTTCAGAAAAAGTAGCAATTTCCGTGTTCTTGTCCACACCGTTCACAATTTCTTGTATGTGTCCGCGTATCTCGTCAATTTTATTTTTGTTAATCGGGTCATTCCGGTTGCCCGCAAACTGAGGATGACTAAATTCAAAAATATTTTTTATAAAAACAATTTCATCTAACACATCAGTAGGGAACCCCTGCCTGCCTGGGCGCTCAGAAAACAAGAGACTATCTAAGTAGTGCAAGCAATCGACGCTGCCCCAGGTACTGTCAATGATCGTGACAATTCGCGGATATTGCATCGCGAGTTGTTTGACCTCAACACCATAAAGGGCAAGCGCACGGCTGAGATTGGGATAAGTGGTTGTTTGTGCTTGTGCTTGTGCTTGTGCTTGTGGCTGAGCTTGTGTTTGCGATACGTTATTCATAGCATTTTCTTTCAAAAAGAACATGTAACAACGATGCGACATGAGGCTAATTGTAGTTTCCGAAAAGGAAAATACCAATGTCGATAGATAAAGAAAGACTGCTTCAGGAAATGATCTTAGATAGTTAGCTTCTCTATTTTTTAACTAGATCACAGTCCCGAATCAAGGCTCGACAACTTCAGCATAGTTAGAGACAATCAAGTTTCTGCAAAGTAAAAAACTTTACAAAAATCTGGCTAAATGTGCGCCAGATGCACTGTCACCAATATTTGCCTCGAATAAGGAAGCTCGCTGTGTTTTCACTCAAAAAAGTCCACCTTGCGCTAATCACCACTCTCTTCACAGTTTCACAAATTGCGTACTCGCCACTCACTTTCGCGCAAGGCACTGGCGCGCAGATTCAATATGACACGAGCTACGATATTCTCAGTCCTGTACGCGCCAAGAATGGCGTCGTTTCAAGTGAACAAGGACTAGCAAGCCAAGTTGGACTAGATGTTTTAAAGCGCGGCGGCAACGCGGTCGATGCTGCAGTCGCAGTCGGTTTCGCATTGGCAGTGGTGTTGCCACACGCGGGCAATATCGGGGGGGGCGGTTTCATGCTGATCCATGATGCCAAAAGTGGCAAGGACATTGCCTTAGATTTTCGCGAACTGGCACCTGCTTTAGCACATCGTGATATGTTTTTAGATGCGGATGGCAAAATCGTTCCTGGTAGTTCAACTTCAACCCATTTAGCAGTAGGCGTGCCGGGCACCGTAGCAGGTTTAGACTTGGCTTTACGTAAATATGGCACGATGTCATTAAAGGACTTAATTGCACCATCAATTAAGTTGGCAGAGCGAGGATTTGAAGTGACACCTTATTTGGCGCAGTTACTAGAGGCAAGTCGGAACCAACTTGGCAAATGGCCTTCTAGCCGCGCGGTTTTTTTTAACGGCGAGCGACCTTTGCGTGCTGGCGAAAAGTTAATACAGAAAGATTTGGCTCATTCTTTGCGCCTGATTGCAGAGCAAGGATCAAAAGCCTTCTACGAGGGTGCCATCGCGAAAAAAATCGTGGCTGAAATGAAAAATCATGGCGGTATGATCACGTCCGACGACATGAAAAATTATCAGCCAGTTGAGCGCACCGCCGTCACCGGCACCTATCGCGGCTATCAAGTCGTATCGATGCCGCCGCCAAGCTCTGGCGGTGTGCACGTCATCCAAATGCTCAATATGTTAGAACACTTCCCGCTTGCCAAACTCGGCGTAAATAGTGCGCAAACCATTCATGACATGACGGAAGTGATGAAGCTAGCGTATGCAGATCGCGCTGAATATCTTGGTGATCCGGATTTCGTCAAAGTACCAGTGGCGGGTTTAACCTCTAAGAAGTATGCGGATGAGCTGGTGAAGAAAATTGATTCAAATCGTGCGACGCCATCGGCGCAAATCAAACCGGGCAAACCTTTGCCATATGAAAGCGATCAAACCACGCATTACTCCGTGGTCGACAAATTTGGGAATGTAGTCGCCACCACCTATACCTTAAATCTGCTATTCGGCAGCGGTATCGTTGCAACGGGCACCGGCATCACTTTGAATAATGAGATGGACGATTTTTCCGTCAAAGCTGGATTGCCGAATGCTTTTGGATTAGTCGGTGGTGAAGCCAATGCCGTCGCTGCAAAAAAACGGCCACTCAGTTCGATGACACCGACCATGGTGTTAAAGGATGGCAAGCCTTTCCTCGTCACAGGTAGCCCGGGCGGCAGCCGGATTATCACCACCACACTGCAAGTCATTTTGAATATCATTGACCATCAACTCAATGCCGCAGAAGCGACGATCACGCCGCGTATCCATCACCAATGGGAGCCAGATATGATACGTCTGGAACGGGGGTTTAATGCTGACACGTTGGAGCTATTAAAACAAAAGGGGCATCAGTTCAGTATCGGGCGTTCGATAGGCAGAACGCAAACAATTAAAATCACGCCAGAAGGCTTTGAGGCCTTTGCTGATCCACGCAATCCAGATGGTCGCGCGCTCGGCTACTAAGCTCAAAGAACCAACGTTCACAAACTCAAGCCCGGATCAATCATTCGGGCTTTTTTATGTGTGGCATTTGCACATTTTTTATGCAATTGCAGCAAAAACTTAATCCACATCAAATTTCCTTTTATTACTTGACCTAAAATAAGTTCTTAGTGATCTATAACGGGAGTCTGTGTGGCAATTGAACTATTTAGTAATGGCAAACATCGTTGCATCATGTTCAATGATCTGGTGACCGATACCAGCGAGGAAGCGGTACAAGCCAATCAGTTCCTGATCGTTTCACACGACCAAGGTGCCTTAATCGATCCGTCTGGAAATATCACTTACAACGCGCTAACACTGGCAATGCAAAAATATCTGCCGAAAAAGAATCTGGCATTTCTGCTCGCATCGCATCAAGACCCCGATATTATCGGTGCGCTCGACAAATGGCTATACAGCACTGACTGTCATTTATATGTTTCGCAATTATGGTCACGCTTTGTACCGCACTTTTGCAATTTGAACCGGGCTGATGGTCGAATTATCGGAATTCCTGACGAAGGCATGCCAATTCCAATGATGGGATCAACACTGTATGCGATCCCCGCGCATTTCTTGCACGCAGAAGGCAACTTTCAATTTTACGATGGCACCTCGAAGATTTTGTTTTCTGGCGATATGGGCGCGTCCTTGGTCGATGCCAAGAGCATCACTACTCCGATCACGACGAAAGCGGAATTCTATGATCAGTTGCATACAATGAGCGGCTTTCATAAGCGCTACATGGTGTCAAATAAAGTGTGTCGCTTTTGGGTCAATATGGTGCGTGAGATGGACATCGAGATGCTGGTGCCACAACATGGCCGCTACATGCAGGGAGAAGCGATTGTCTGCTTTTTGGATTGGATAGAAAACCTGCAATGCGGCATCGACTTGTTCACACAAGAACACTACCGCTTCCGACCACTGTCGGTTCGATAATCAATCCAAAAACCTCGACGAATAATCGAGCTCACACAATGATGGAGACATTGTGTGCAACGCACTATCGTCTCAACATAAAAATGAAAAGCGCAACAAATCCAGCCCTAGTCAGATAAAGCGCTTGGCGCAAGCGACTCAAAACTTTACACTGCGATCTTTATCCATCGGAATCGTAAGGTGAGAATCTCTATAGGCTGGCGTTTGTTTTTCGCAGTGTTACTCTCGCTGATCACGATAGTTGCTGCCGCATTGTTATTAATGCGTGAAAAAGTTAGTCATAGTTTTGCCGACTATGCCCTCAAAATTGAATTAGACCGCTTGCAGGAAATTGGTGACGCGATACAAGAGCAATACGCGCAACATGGCGACTGGTCATTTTTACCTCAAGATACACAACAAAAACAATTGTGGATCAATCAGGAATTGCTACGCCTATATCAAGCCAAAGCGATCCCACGCGCTGACCTCCAAGAATTCAACATTAACAAGAATAAACTCCGTATTGAAAAACCTGCATCCTCTGTACCTTCTGCTGCCATTGCAAAAACCGCCTCTCCTGCCGCGCCAGCAGAGCCTGTCGCGCCTATATCTCCAGCCGTCTCGGTGGCGAAAGAATCAACAGCCGCCGAGCAATCCATTTTGCCACCACTTCCGCCACCGCCTCCTCTGCCACCACCATCCCCAGAAGAATTGCCTGCAGTGCCATCAAGTGTTGAAACGCCACCCATGCCTGAGGTCGAGCATGAACCTGAATTTCAGAGCCTCAATAGCCGTATCAGTCTAGTCGACATGTCACAACAATATCTGGCTGGGCGAATACCAGATAAAATTGCAGGTGGTCTGCGCCCGCTCCTCCATCAAGGCAAAGTCATAGGGTATTTAAAAGTGCAGAAGTCGCGCATCCCCAGTGACGCCATGTCGAGAGATTTTCTACAGGAACAAGCCGATACCATTGGAATTATTATCGTCATCAGTATCAGTTTGAGCGCACTGGCATCTATGCTATTAGCCTTGCATTTCCGTCGTCCTATACATCGTCTAGTCGACGGCGCACGTGCTTTAGCAGATGGGCATTTTGATACGCGCTTAGATGCACAACGCAGTGACGAATTGGGTGAACTCGCGCAGAGTTTTAATCAACTCGCCGAAAAACTCGCGCAAGCCGAACATAGCCGGCGTCAATGGGTGGCAGATACTTCACATGAGTTACGCACGCCGATTTCGGTCTTACGCGCACAATTAGAAGCACTGCAAGATGGCATACGCAGTGCCAGCCCGGAAAACATCGCCTTGATGTTGCGTCAGGTGCTTTCATTGAACAAACTCATAGACGAACTGTATGCCCTTTCCAAAGCCGATGTCGGCACATTGGAATACCAGATGCAAACAATCAATTTGACCACATTAATACGAGAAGAAGCGGATAACTTCCGCGAAAAAATTCAGGCGGCGAAACTCCATCTGCAACTGGATCTGCCAGCGCAAGACCAAACAAACGATGCCGACATCAATGCAGACCACGAGCGTTTGCGTCAGGTGTTACATAATCTATTTGAAAACTCGCTACGCTATACCGACGCAGGAGGCCATCTCCGTATCAGTTTAAGGCATCAAGGACAACAATTAATCCTATCGTGGGAAGATAGCTCACCAGGGGTTCCGAGCAATGCATTGCAAAGATTAGGCGAACGTTTTTATCGGGTCGACAATTCACGCAACCGCGCTTTTGGTGGTTCTGGTCTGGGGCTCGCATTATGCCGCCGAATTTTGGAAGCGCATCAAGCCAGCATCGACTTTGCGCCATCTACATTGGGCGGACTGGCGATCACGATTGTTTTCAAACGTACGACAAACTGAATTCTGTTCTTTCATTCCTCACCACACTGATTGTCTGTCCATGCCAAACACCTTCACTGACATACTGATTATCGAAGACGAAGCCGATCTGGCGTCGCTGATTGCCGACTATGCGCTAGCTTCCGGTTATCAGCCCGAGATCATCGGCAATGGCCGCGCTGCACTAGAACGCATACAGCGTCAAATCCCGAACCTCATCGTGCTTGATCTGATGTTGCCGGGACTTGATGGCATTAGCCTGTGCCGCACCGTACGCGAATTTTCGCAAGTACCTATCGTCATGGTGACGGCCAAAGTGGAAGAAATTGACCGTTTGCTCGGTTTGGAAATCGGCGCTGATGACTACTTATGCAAACCCTTTAGTCCGCGCGAATTGATGGCGCGTATCAAAGTCATTTTGCGTAGAGTTCAGATCAAAGAAGACCCGGCAAATTTGCAGATCAAACGCGATAAAGTCAACGTGCTGGTCGATGTGGAAGGATTCAAAATTTACTTGCATCAGCAAGCACTAGAATTGACCCGTAGTGAATTTGTCTTACTGCGTCATTTTATTGAGCACCCGGGACTCGTCTATTCACGCTCACAATTACTTGATTTTGTCGTGCAAGATAATTTAGAAGTGACCGATCGTGCGATTGATAGTCATATCAAAAATCTTCGAAGAAAAATCAATCAGGTGCTGCCTGAATGTAATCCCATTCACGCGATCTATGGTCTTGGCTATCGCTTTGATGGCTTTGATGGCATTGATAATTTTGAAGCGCGGCAAACGAGTCAATCCGAGTGAATTCGTCAGCCATGAATTTCCTCATTATTTCTCCACAATTGTTCTGCATCATGACGACATTGGCAAAGCAAACAAGCCAATTATTTTTATCCCCTATCAGGAGACATGATGAAACCCCTAGCCTTAGTTATTTTATTTGCGGCTTTTGGCGCAACAGGATTGAGCCTCGCCCAGTCCGAAGTTGAGATTGATTCGAAAAGCATACAAAGCCATGTTATTGGTGTGAAGTGTTCACCGGGCTCCGCGAAAAAAGATTGCACGAAACCAACACCACCACCATTACCACCTGCGCCACATTCATCACGAGTGCCACCACCTCCCCTACCTGCGCCACCACCTCCACCGCCCGCGCCTCCAGCTCTGGCAGACATACCGGAGCTACCGGAGCCGCTAGAACCACCAGAACCACCAGAACCACCAGAGCCACCAGAAATAGTTATTCCTAATGAGGTTCATCAAGCGTGCAAAAACAAAAGCGCTGGCGCTAGCGCTAGCTGGCAAGTCAATAAATCAGCCTACTATGGTGGAACCTGTGTGAAACGTGATGGGAAGATGATGTTGGATGTCCGTCAGATCTCTCTTCATCAAATTTGAAGCAAGCTCACGCGATTTTGTGCGCTAAATCTTACCTGAGCTGACAAAGCGGATAAGACTTAGCCACACTGTGGCGTATGCGTCGCATCTGAAAGATAAAGGTCGATCAATTCATCACGCCCGACATCCATGAAAAGGCTTTCTTAAATATGCCCTCTCGTACTACTGGTGTACTGGTGCTTGCAAATTGCGAGTCAGTTGTCCGATCTGCATTTTCTTTTTCCAGATACTCGCGCAAAGCCGCTTCTTGTCGGAAGCGGTTTTGAAACTTCAAATCAGCATCGCGAATACATTGATCGATAATAATTTCGGCACGATGCACATCAACCTCAAAAAAATCTTGCTCTCGGCGACCACAACGCACATTTTGCAAAGCTTGAAATATTGCCTCAATCGCCCCACCACCGTCTTGTGCACGCATTTCAAACACACACTCATAATTGCCCGGAATCGTATTGGTCTTGTCGCGATTGAGTTCTAAGGCCTTTGCCCAGCCAGAGCGCCGGCTTAATCCTATCTGCACCAAACCTTCTTTCAAACCAGAATTACGCAAGATATAAACATTCCCGGGAACACCATGTAAAGGCTTGGATTCACGATAGTGCGCACGCTGCTGGGCCGTAGAAGTTGACTGCATAAAGCACCTCACAATTGTTTAACTAATTGATATTGGCTCTAGTGTAAGAAAAGTGCCGCAACTCCTATCGTTGGAATAGGCCCCTAAATACCAGCTAATTCCTGCACAAGCAGGGCAACTCTGGAAAAACCAGACGATTTCTTGTATTTATGGCGATTCCTGCATCAAAATCAAAGCTAAGTGCATAAACCAAAAAGCGTTGCTGCCCTATAATAGACGCCATCTTCGTACTTTCTTACTTACTCTTTTACTCTGATAACCCGCCATGAATAGCCAGGATTTAGAAAATATCAATGTCACCTCGTTCGCACCGATGCCAACGCCGGAAGAATTACATGCCAAGTTGCCCTT
Organism: Undibacterium sp. Ji22W; assembly: GCF_049340305.1. NCBI lineage: Bacteria > Pseudomonadati > Pseudomonadota > Betaproteobacteria > Burkholderiales > Oxalobacteraceae > Undibacterium > Undibacterium sp. Ji22W. The sequence goes on from NZ_JBMPOU010000002.1 coordinate 78,623, forward strand.
GTCGGAACATGCGGCAGCTGTGGTCGATGCAGGACGCGAAAGTTTAAAAAATATCTTGGATCGCACAGATCAACGTTTGATCGTGGTAGTCGGCCCTTGCTCGATTCATGATCCGGTTGCGGGGTTGGACTATGCACGTCGCTTAAAAAACTTACAGGAAGAAGTTAAAGACAGCATGCTGCTGGTAATGCGTGTGTACTTTGAAAAACCGCGTACCACAACTGGCTGGAAAGGTTATATCAATGACCCTTTAATGGATGACTCTTTTCAAGTCGATCTCGGGATGGAAAAAGCGCGTCAATTTTTGCTCGATATTTGCGAACTCGGCCTGCCAACAGCGACCGAAGCGCTCGATCCTATTTCACCACAGTATTTGGGTGACTTGATCGCCTGGACCGCAATTGGTGCCCGCACGACAGAGTCACAAACGCATAGAGAAATGTCGTCTGGTTTATCCACGCCGGTGGGTTTTAAAAATGGCACTGACGGCGATATCAGTATCGCGATTAACGCGATTTTATCGGCATCGCATCCTCACTCTTTCTTGGGACTAAACGGTCAGGGCAAGGTATCCGTGGTACGCACCCGTGGCAATCAATATGGTCATGTTGTATTGCGTGGTGGTGATGGTCGCCCAAACTACGATACAGTCTCAGTCGCGATGGCGGAACAAGCGTTAAAGAAAGCGAAATTGCCGGCCAATATTATCGTCGATTGTTCGCATGCAAATAGTTACAAAAAACCGGAACTGCAACCGCTAGTCATGGCCGATGTTATCAATCAGGTCGTCAATGGTAATCAAGCCTTGGTTGGCGTCATGATCGAGTCGAATATCGTTGCGGGTAATCAAAAAATTCCGGAAGACTTAAGCCAATTAATTTACGGTTGTTCGGTTACGGATGCCTGTGTTGACTGGGCCACTACCGAAACGATGATACGAGAAGCAGCCTTGCGTCTGCGCCAACGCCACCATCAAAGTGCAGCGCAAGCCTAAAACACCACGGGCTGACATAGCAAAGAAATGCGAATGTCAGTCTATTCAGATTGATCAAACCAAGCGACTCGTATGCAAAGCCTGAAACCAAGTCTTTTCCTCACTGGTGCCATCTTATTGATAGGTGGTCTCGCCGCCTGCACGACACCGAAGAAAACTGTCTTGCATAAGGATGAATTCGGCATGGCGGACATGTTCACCTATGCGGTGCCCGGCAATGAACAAGAGGCCTGTGAAGCCTCTCGTCGCGCCCTACTCAGCCAAGGCTACATCATTCATGAGGCGAACGAGAATAATGTCAAAGGAAGGCGAAAATTTCAGTCGGATGATGAAACCCACGTCGAGATCGAATTTAATATCGTCTGCGCCGCGAATAGCAAAGGCAGTAATAGCGCGACGATTTTTGCGAACGCGGTACGTGACCGCTATGCCTTGAAGAAAAATAGCTCAAATGCAAGTCTCGGGGTCGGTGGGATAGGATCAATTTCTTTGCCATTTGGCGCAAGTAACGATTCGATGGTGAAGGTAGCAAGTGAAACGATTTCTGAAGCGAAACTGTATGAGCGTTTCTATGACTTAGTCGAACGCTATCTGGATGATGTCAAAAAACCTGAACCAGAATCGGCGAAAGCCGCACCCGCTACTGAAACCAATCACGCGCAGCAATAGTTCTGTTTTCATGTCTCATGTCTTATGTCTCATGTGTCATATGTCATGTGTCTATCATGACAGATTTTCAAAATTCGAAAATCTACTTACCGTACAAGGTTTAACAAGTAGTCATACTTCATAGCGTCATCAAGGCGTCACAAATACTGACTATGATGAAGGCTCATCTGACTACTCCTCCAAGGGTGTGGATTTTGCCCGCAAGCCATTGCGGGCTTTTTTTTGCCTACTGTTCGGGCGGAATAATCGCTGGCACCGCGTCGAGATCCAAGGTTCTAACACCAGCACCATTCTGATATTCAGCGTACATCCACTTGCCATCGACAAAGGCTAAGTTTTCCGGCACTGGGCGATTAAACTCTGGTTTGCCTTTAAGCGCATGACGCATAGCATCAATCCAAATCGGCAAGGCGACGGTTGCGCCGAACTCTCGGCCTCCCAAAGATTTAGGATCATCGAAGCCCATCCAAGACACCGCCACAACATTACCTGCATAACCAGCAAACCAACCATCAACGGCATCACTGGTTGTGCCGGTCTTACCCGCTAAATCGCGACGTCCCAGCTTTTGTGTGGCGGCCGCACCGGTGCCTGAACGCACGACTTCACGCAACATACTATCCATCACAAATGCATTACGACTATCTAATACTCGGGCATCTTCACCCGGCAACTCAGGAATTTTTGCATCAAACAAAACCACCCCTTTTCCGTCGATGACTTTTTGAATCAACCAAGGTTTGATTTGATAACCACCGTTTGCAAAAACAGCGTAAGCACTAGCTAATTGCAAAGGTGTGACAGAGCCTGTCCCCAACGCCAAAGTCAGATTGACCGGGTGCTTATTCTGATCAAAACCAAATCGCGGTAAATAATCTCGGCCATAGCTGGCACCAATGGCTTTCAAAGTACGTACTGCCACGACATTCTTTGATTGCGCCAATGCCCGTTGCATATCGATAGGGCCGTCGTATTTGCCGTCATCATTACGCGGATCCCATTTCAACTCCTCTTCCGTCGTAGAAGAAAGTGGCACATCATTGATTAAGGTTTCTGGTGAAAAACCTTTTTCCAAAGCTGCCGAATAGATAAATGGTTTAATCGAGGATCCAGGTTGGCGCCAGCCGCTAGTTACGTGGTTGAATTTCTTACGATTAAAATCAAAACCCCCGACCAGTGCGCGATAAGCGCCATCATTCGCATTCAGTGAGACATAGGCCGCTTCAACTTCTGGCACTTGCGTCACTGACCACTTGCCTTTCGCATCTTGCATTACACGGATCAAAGCACCTACCCGAATTTTTAAGTCGCGATTCGCTTTCGGCTGCAATGCCGCATTCGCCAAACGTAAACCTTCGCCAATAATTTCTACCGATTCACCAGTCGCTAAATCGGCCTTAATGAGCTTAGGCGACACTGCTGTGACGACACCAGAAATCAAGCCTTCACTGGATGGAAATTTTTGCAAAAATTCGTCAATCGCATCATCGCGCAAATCCTCTTCCGTCGGCAACTCTACGAAAGCCTCGGGGCCACGATAGCCGTGCCGCTGATCATAGGTCAGCACGTTGCGGCGCATTGATTCGTAGGCAGCATCTTGTTCATCTCGGTCGATTGTCGTGATGACCTTGATACCAGCGGTATAAGTATCTTCCTTGAACTGCTCGTAGATTTTTTGGCGCACCATTTCGGCGACATAGGCTGCATGGGATTCAAATTGCGCGACTTTACTCACATGCAGACGTTCTTTGCTAGCGACATCAAACTGCGCCTGCGTCAGGTCACCATGTTTCAACATGCTCTTTAACACTAAGACTTGACGTTGTTTAGCTCGTTCAAAATTCACTGCTGGATTGTGCCGCGCAGGATTTTGCGGGATACCTGCAAGCATCGCCGTCTCAGCGATCGTTAGCTCTTTCAAACTTTTATTAAAGTAAGTCCGCGCCGCACTGGAAAAACCATGCGTACGCTGCCCAAGATAAATCTGATTCATGTACAGCTCTAAAATCTGATCTTTGCTCAATGCGCCTTCAATCCGTCGCGCCAGCATCATTTCACGCAATTTGCGCGTGACGGATTTCTCGCGGGTGAGGAAAAAGTTACGCGCAACTTGCATCGTAATCGTCGATGCGCCTTGCTGTACGCCGCCGGTAACGGTAGCGACCACGGCGCGTGCCACACCGATGTAGTCGACCCCACCATGTTCATAGAATCGAGCATCTTCGATCGATAGCACGGCTTTCTTCATGCTTTCAGGAATATCCTTAATCGCTACAAAATCTCTATGCTCTTCGCCAAATTCACCTATCAAAGTGTTGTCGGCAGTATAAATACGTAAGGGAATTTTAGGCTTATAGTCTGTGACCGCCGTCAATTCTGGCAAACCGGGTGCCAATATAAGAAAGACGTACACTAATAGCGACAGCATAAAAATAGTCGCAGCAGCAGCAAGAGCAAGTAACCATTTCATAGGTGACGACCAGAATCACTGGCGAAGAATGAAAACGCACAGTGTAAACGGACTAAATCTGACCGCAAGGCTTTTCTTTGGTGGGTATCGTGATTTAGTACCAGACAGCGCGTGCTCCTAGCCACAGCAATCAAACAAGGCCTTACCTGAACTGAGCGCTTAGGCTAGCGCATGTCTATTTAGCCTTGTTTAATATGCCTGCATCATCACGCTATCAATATCTCGTATTTCTCCTCATATTATTGCTACATTTATCAGCAATATGGATAGTCGGTCATCTACGCAGTTCGCAATCCGCTCCATCTAGGTCGGGCATGCAACTAGTGTTTATACAAATGCGAACACTTAACTTATCAAGCATCTCCCCTGCGCAACAACTGCCAAACGTAGCTCAGTCTGAGCACGCCAGATCAGCTTCCAAAGTAAGGCGGCCAATTTCAATTACTGTAAGCAAGTCATCGAGTACAAGTATCACCGCAACGAAACCAGATGTTGATGCTATGAATGAGGCGCAAAACAACGGTACCGAACTCAATCGCGATGTGGGCCGCATCAGCCAATTATTAGAACGCGATCTGCGATTTGAGGAACAGAAATTACAAGCCGCTAAGCCACCGAATCAAATCGTGCGCGAATATTGGGATAAACAAAACCATCCGTATAAAGATAAATGGGACGAACTTGCGCACAAAATCGAGAAGGCGGGCAAGGCGCGAGATGTACAGATAGAAACATTCAAAGCATGGGATGGGACACAGATTAGCAAAATCGAGGGGCGCTGCTACAAAGCACCCGATCCGGGTCGTACTTACTTACATCAGGCAGAAGTGCGGCAAGTGATTTGTCCGCGCTGATTATTTCTCTGAGATTATTCTTCCAAAGTCTGCAAGAGATACAGTTTTTGATACACACCATTCTCTATCGTCATCAACTCAGTGTGATTTCCTTGCTCAATCAAACGACCATGATTGAGCACGACAATCTGATCTGCATCCCGTATCGTTGATAGACGATGGGCAATCGCGACAATAGTCACACTGCCGCGTAAAGCATTCAGTGCGAGCTGGACCACCTGTTCGGTCTCACTATCAATATGGGATGTCGCTTCGTCCAAGAATAAAATTTTCGGCTTACCTGCTAAAGCGCGGGCAATCGCGATCAATTGTTTTTGTCCAGTAGAAAGCTTCGCTCCGCCTTCTCCCAAAGGAGTCAAATAGCCATGCTCTAACTGCAGAATGAAGTCGTGCACACGAGCCGCTTTGGCCGCGGCAATAATATCTTCTTCACTGATATCACGTCCCATGGCAATATTCTCACGTGCGTTCGCTGCCAGCAAAAACGGCTCCTGTGGAACCAGTCCTACACTCGCGCGAAAATGCTCGTCGCTGAGTTCGGCTAAGTCCAGATCATCGATCAATATCTTGCCGCTTTGCGCTATATAAAAGCGAAGCAATAAACTGAGCAAGGTCGATTTACCGCTGCCGGTATGTCCAACGATGCCATAAAAGCTGCCGGCGGGAATGTGCAAATTAATCTGATGCAAGACTTGCTGCGCTGGGTCATACCCGAAGCCCACATTTTCCAAGCGCAGTTCCCCCCTGCTAATTTCAGCCTCATTGTCTTTTACAAGCGCCGCAGGTTCTTGCAATAAGGTATTTACCCTTGCGGCAGAAATCACTGCTTGTTGAATTTGCCCGAATTGCAAAGTAATTTGAATCAAAGGATCGACTACACGAGCAATATAGCTGACAAAAGCATACAGAATACCAATTTCTAAACCTGAAAAATTACGCTGCCCAAAGACAAAAATGACGACGACCAATAGCAGAGAATTGAGTAAATCTAAAGCGGGACGCAAGAGCCAGGCATTCGCGCGTAATTCATCGACGCGCGCGCCATAATGTTGTTGATTAGTTGCTTCAAAACGCTCGCCAAACGCGCGCTCGGCATTACACGCTTGTAGTGCACTCATACCGTTAATACTTTCTGCTACCTGCGCATTAATATCGCTGCGCATCTGACGCGCGCGGGTGACTGCTGGTGCACTCCAACGCTGGTAAAACCAGACGATGACAACGACTGCTGGGATCAGCGTCAAGACGATTAACATCAAACGCCAATCCAACCATGCCATGGCCAGCAAAGCACCAAGTACCACAATCGAGCTATCGAGCATCACAAACAGTACCTGCACATAGAGATTTTTGACCGCTTCTGTGTCGTTTGTGACGCGACTGACTAATTGACCTGTAATCGCTTTGTCAAAAAAACTCATCGGCAAGCGCAACACGTGCGCGTAAACTTGTTCCCGTAAGCGCCGCACGGAACGCATCGCGACCCCGGCCAAACGCGTCAACTGTAGATAACGCAACCAAGTCGCCCACCATCCTGTCAGCACAAAAGTCAGCAGTAAAGCCGCCATCATCCACACATCATTTTTTCGTGGCAGTAAATAGTGATCAATGAAGGCTTTGCCAAGAATAGGCCCCAAAGCTTCTAAACCTGATGCGAGAAACAAGAATAAAATCCCCAGCACGACGTGACGCCTCTCCGGTTGCGCGGCTTGCAAGAGTAGCTGTACGGCGAGTTTCTTTTCGGAAGCGATTTGTTTCATTATGCGGATAGTCTATTTCTATACAAAGAGGTTTTGAAGCACACGCTAGCGATTCACGCCGGCGGCAACCTAGGCTGCTTCCAGTGCGGCTTCCAGCTGTTGATACTTCCATTGGCTGGCATACCAACCTTCTAGCGCTAATAACTGTTGATGATTACCTTGCTCGACCAAAACGCCTTCGCGCAACACCAAAATATGATCGGCTTCAGCCACAGCACTTAAGCGATGACTGACGATAATGGCACTGCGCTCTGGGCGTGCTGCACGCAGTGCTGCCAAGTGGCGCAGGATACGTGTTTCAGTGTCGGTATCCACCGCAGACAAGGCATCGTCTAACAGTAATAAAGGGCTTTCAGTCAGCAATGCACGGGCAATCGCTACGCGTTGTTTTTGTCCGCCCGACAAGGTCACACCGCGCTCGCCTACTGGCGTGTCATAGCCGTCCGGAAAACGCATGATGTCCTCATGAATCGCAGCCAGTTCAGCGGCATGCATAATCTGCTCTCGAGTCGCCTGTGGATTCGATAATGCGATGTTGCTAGCGATTGATGCGGAAAATAAAAATGGCTCTTGCGCGACCCAATTGATCGCATTGCGCAAACGCTGTAACGGATAAGCATCTATGCGGTATTGTCCCCACAAGACTTGTCCGTGTAGCGTTTCAAACTGACGCAATAAAAGTCGCACCACGGTTGACTTACCGGCACCAGTCGGTCCAACTATCCCTAAAGTTTGACCGGAGTCCAAACGGAAGCTTACATTCTTCAAGGCGAGATGCGTTTGTGCTGGGTATGCAAAACTGAGATTATCAAATTGCACGCTTCCGTGGGGATCACTCTGTATTTGACCGGCGTCTTGTATCACCAAATCTGCCTCCAACACCGGGCGCAATCGTGCCCAAGCCGCCTTACCTCGCTCTAGTAACGATAAAACCCAGCCAGCAGCAAACATAGGCCAGATGAGCTGCCCCAGATACATGCTAAAAGCGGTCAGATTACCTATCGTCATTTCATCATGCCAGACAAGATAGGCACCAACGCCCAAGGTCAATGCACCAGCGGCAGTGAGCGTCAGGCCCACCGCCGGTTCATAAGCAGCTTCCCAGCGTTGCGAACTCAAGCTGGCAGCCGCGGCATCTTCCGCCAATTGTGCAAATTGCGCTGCACTGCGCTGCTCTAGACCCAAAGCCCGCAAAGTGCGTACACCGGAAATAGTTTCCTGCACTTGATCGTTTAATTTACTAAAACGTTCTAATGAATCTTTCGATGCATCATGTACGTGATGGGTGATTTTTCGAAATGCCCATGCCATAAAGGGAAACGGCAATAAAGTTGCTAATGCGAGGCGCCAGTCCACGCCCAAAGTCATCATGCCTATCACTAGCACAAAGGTCATCAGGCCGTCAAAACCTGCCAAAGCGGCTTCGCCAGCAGCTAGTTCGATGGCATCAGCATCATTGGTACCAAGCGCCATTAAATCACCGATGCGCTGTTGTTGAAAAAATGCTGGTCCTTGCAAGCTCAACCGTTGATACAAACGCAGGCGCAACTGCGCCCCTAATTTGTAGGAAGCTGCGAACAATTGTAAGCGCCAACCCACGCGCAAAAAATAAATCGCCACACCCATCAGCACTACCGTGGCCAATTCCCACACCAAGGCTTCGCCGCCCAGATTGTGCTGCACCATGGCGTCAATAATCTGGCCAATCTTGCGCGGAATGAGAATCGTGAAGCTTGCCACCAACAATAACATCAAAGCTGAAGCGCTATAGGCACGCCAGTGTTGACGTATAAATTGGGCAAGGAGTTGGTACAGGGTCATGCTAGGACTTTCAAATTGAGATCTTTCTCCGCGCAGGCGCAGAGTACGCAGAGAATTTTGATATACAAACTCACCTCTGAATTCTCTGCGCCTAAGCCTTTTTTATTTCAACATATTCCATAGGAATGAATAGGTTATCGCGGACATATCTGCACGTTGCGCATTGTTTGCTGCACCACCATGGCCACCTTCAGTGTTTTCGTAATACCAAACATTTTGATGACCTTGTTCCAGCATTTTCGCTGCCATTTTACGCGCATGACCTGGATGTACACGATCATCACGGGTCGATGTGATGAACAAGACATTCGGGTATTTCACTTCGGCTTTGACGTTCTGGTAAGGCGAATATTGTTTGATGTAATCCCATTCAGCAGGTACATCTGGGTTGCCATATTCGCCCATCCAAGATGCGCCAGCTAACAATTTATTAAATCGCTGCATATCGAGCAACGGTACCTGGCTCACCACCGCGTTAAATAAATCAGGACGCTGTGTTAAAGCAACGCCTGCCAACAATCCACCATTACTGCCGCCCATCGCACCTAAGTGTTGTGGCGTTGTGATTTTGCTGTTGATCAAATCTTCAGCAACAGCCGCAAAATCGTCATACGCGCGCTGACGGTTTTGTTTTAATGCCGCCTGATGCCAACGTGGCCCATACTCTCCACCGCCACGAATATTTGCCACTACATACACGCCACCTTTTTCCAGCCAGGCTTTACCGATTCCACCCGAGTAAGACGGTGTCAGAGAAACCTGAAAACCACCATAAGCATATAGCAGCGTAGGGTTGTTACCATCAAGTTTGATATCTTGTTTGTGCACCATGAAGTAAGGCACTCTGGTGCCATCTTTCGAGTTGGCGAATTTTTGTACAATTTTGAAATTTTTTGCGTCAAAAAATTCTGGTGCAGATTTCAATAATTCGCGTTGATCGCTACCCGCTTTTGCCAATTGCAAAACACTGGGTGTTAAGTAATCCGAATAGCTGAGTAAATACTCGTCGGATTTATCCGCGTCCAAAGCGCTCACGCCTACGGCTCCCATGGTTGGCAAATTGACGTTACGCGCCAGCCATTTGCCATTACTAAATTTTAATTCAACCAACTTACTTTTCACATCTTGCAGCAACTGCATTAACAAGACATTTTTGGTTGCCGTCATTCCAGTGAATGACGCCACTTCTGTCGGTTGAAACAAGATGGTGAAATTGCGATCACCTTTTAAAAAGGCATCAAAATCGATCGCTAAGACACTACCTTGTGGATAGGTCTTGCCACCCGTAGTCCAAGCCTCATTCGGTGTCACAACAAATTGCTTACCGAAAAACTCATAACCAGTCTGCGCTGGAATATCGAGCTTTTGTAACTTAGCACCACGCATCAGAAACACTTCTGATGTATAAAAAGTCACCGCGCGGTTCACGATTTCATGCACAATGCCACGATGACTGACTCGCGCGGCCGATACACTAATATCTTCCTTCTGACCTTCGAAAATCGTCTTCGCTGTGCTGATCGGTGTACCACGCGTCCATTCTTTGACGATGCGTGGATAACCAGAATCAGTCAGTGAACCGGGACCAAAATCAGTTCCGATAAACAAGGTGTTTTTATCGCGCCAAGACACATTCATCTTTGCTTCTGGCAAAGAAAAACCGTCTTTCACGAATTTTTTTGTCTTCAAATCAAATTCACGTATCGTTACCGCATCTGCACCACCACGTGAGAGATTGATAATGCAACGATCGTATTCCGGCTCACGGCATTGGCTGCCTTTGAAAACCCAATTTTCATTTTCAGTTTTGGCAATTGCGTCAATATCCAATACGGTTTCCCATTTTGGCTGTGGCTTACGATATTCCGCCATACTGGTTTTACGCCAAATACCGCGTGGATGCTCGGCATCCATCCAGAAATTATACAAAGCATCGCCGATTTTTTGTATGCCGGGTATGCGGTCTTTAGAATCCAGAATGACCTGCAAATCGCCGCGCATCTTCAAAAACCCCGCATCATTGTCTAATTTTTTGCGAGTTTCTTGATTACGTGCTTTGACCCAGTCTAAAGCCTTTTCGCCACCTACATCTTCAAGCCACTGATGTTTATCCTCCACCTGTGCCATAGCGCCATACGTGCAACTCAGCAATACCGTAGCCGCGATCAACTTCATTCTTGTTTTCATAAATAGTCTCGAAAAAATTAATTTGATTGAATTCATTTCTGAAAATGAATCAAATAGTATAAACGGAAGTCTAATTTGACAGCTAGATTCTAGAAAAGTGCGGAGAAAATATAGGCAATTTAATGGCCAACAAAATTACTTGGCAATACGTTACTGGCAGTAGCTTCGTGTGAAAAGCTTATGATTTACGGCGCGCAACATTATTCCGTATCCACCCCTGCATATCTTGCCAGATACGAATGACTTCATTTTGATTCGGCATATTTAGCGCATGCGGTAACTCTATTGTCAGCACCGGTATTTCTTGATGCATACCGCTGTAATTACCAAGCGAACCCGGATAAACACCAACCCGATTAAAATGGAGCCGCCCAAATCGCGTCGGTGGTTGTGCCGGCCCATCCAAATCAAGCACACCAAATGGTGCATGCACCGAAATAATGACGTCGGGTTTAAATGATTTTATCGTATTGAAGACCCATAAACTTTCGGGCTCTGAAATGGGTTTTTTACCGGGGTAACGACGCGGATCACTTTTGGTCTTTTGTTCCCAATATTGCAAAGCTTCTTTATCCCAATCTGGCGTCGGAAAATTGCGATTGAGATCAACCCCACGTGCATTTACGCGCGTTGCTTTCGATGCCAATAATCCATCGGGATTCACCAATGGCGCGACTTTCCACTGAAATTCTTGCGGACCAGTTTTATGCATACTAGCCAGCCATTTAAACACGACTGCCGTCGCAGTTTTTTCATCGCCGTGTATGCCGCCGATCAGGAGCACACGTATCGCTGTTTTCTGACGCTGATCGACCTGAAAATCGCGCGTCATTAAGGGTAGTCCCTTAAAAGATTTTCCACCACTGGGGCTAAGTTTACTGTTGCGGCAATCTGCTAAAGAAATCTTCGGTAGACGTGGAGTGATTTGTTTACACCAATCAGCCACAATTTTACTTTGCGCATTCACAGTCTGCGCGTGAACTGGAGCGACTGATAATTGCCAAACGAATTGTAAAACGCAAAAGAGCGATGCGCTCAACAGCAACATCGCTCTTTTATTTGGCTGAATCGTTTTCAGGAACACAGGAATTTGTGCAGCAATCAAAACGTATCCAATAGACTTACAAACCCGCAGCCGCACGCAGGCTTTGCGCTTTGTCTGTACGTTCCCAAGTAAATTCAGGCTCCTCACGACCAAAATGACCGTAAGCCGCTGTCTTGGTATAAATAGGACGCAACAAATCGAGCATTTGGATGATGCCACGTGGACGTAGATCAAACATCTCATTCACCAAAGCGGCGATTTGCTCATCCGGGATTATGCCGGTACCTTCAGTATAAACTGTGACGTTCATAGGACGCGCGACACCAATCGCATACGCAACCTGAATCTGACATTGCTTCGCCAAACCTGCGGCCACAATATTCTTCGCCACATAACGTGCTGCATAGGCAGCAGAGCGATCAACCTTAGTAGGATCTTTACCAGAGAATGCACCACCACCATGTGGGCAAGCACCGCCGTAGGTATCGACAATAATTTTACGACCAGTCAAACCGCAATCACCTTGCGGTCCACCAATGACGAAACGACCCGTTGGGTTAATCAGGAACTTAGTGTCTTTCAACCATTCTGCCGGCAATACCGGACGAATGATTTCTTCTACCACGGCTTCGATGAAAGATGGTTTCATCTTATTGCCATCGCTTTGATCTGGACTATGCTGCGTTGATAACACTACAGTATCGATACTGTGCGGTTTGCCGTCGACATAACGCATCGTGACTTGACCTTTAGCGTCCGGACGAAGGAATGGCAAGCGGCCATCTTTACGCAATTGCGCCTGACGCTCTACCAAACGATGTGCATAGTAAATTGGTGCAGGCATCAGTTCTGGTGTTTCATCGCAAGCGTAACCAAACATCAAACCTTGGTCACCAGCGCCGGTATTTAAATGATCGTCAGAGGCATGATCGACGCCCTGTGCAATATCGTTGGATTGCTTATCGTAAGCGACCAAAACTGCGCAACCTTTGTAATCAATACCGTATTCGGTGTTGTCATAGCCGATGCGTTTAATCGTATCGCGCGCCACTTGAATGTAGTCGACATGCGCGTTAGTTGTGATTTCGCCAGCCAATACGACTAAGCCAGTATTGACTAAGGTTTCAGCAGCAACGCGGGAACGCGGATCTTGTTCAAAAATGGCATCCAAAATCGCATCAGAAATTTGATCCGCAACTTTGTCTGGGTGACCTTCAGAAACCGATTCTGAAGTAAAGAGAAATTCATTTGCCATCGCAGGCTCCTATATTTAAGTGACGTTAAGCCGCAGTCAAAAGAGTTCCTGCGACGCTTTAGCGAAATTTATTACCCGCTTCGCAAGTTGTCTGTTTAACTCGGCGGGGGCATCTTTTTGCTATCTAGAGTTATCTAGATATATACGCAGATAGCTCTGCGTCATTTCTTTCGGATGCCAATGTGTGCTATTTTACGCCTCTTACGGGATTCATGTCGAATTGCCTTAGATTTTTGAGGTGTATCAATATGAAAGAATCCATCATTCTTAGCAATTCACTATTTTCATTTACGCTCCCAGACTCATGCTAATTCGTCTGTTCCGTTTCTTATCAATTTTCCCCCTGCCATTTTTACACTTCATTGGCGTTGTTCTCGGCTATCTGGTTTTTGCTTTATCGCCAACCTATCGCAAACGCATGCGTAGCAATATGGCATTGGCGGGTTACGAATCCAGTCTCGGCATTGCCTTGCGCGAAGCCGGTAAAAATATCATGGAGCTGCCTTTGATTTGGCTAGGTAAGCCAGAACGTTTGGCAGCTAAAGTGACATTAGAAAACTGGGATATTGCCCAAGCTGCCATCGATGCAAAAAAAGGCGTGATCTTTCTAACGCCGCATTTGGGTTGTTTTGAATTATCCGGTAAGTCGATCGCTTTACGCACCAAGATGACGGTCTTGTATCGCCCGCCTCGCAAAGAATCGCTCAAACCCTTACTCGAAGACGCCCGTGCCTCTAGCGGTATGTTACTAGCGCCAGCCAATCTCTCCGGCGTACGCGCTTTGGCCAAAGCATTGAAAAAAGGCGAAGCAATCGGCTTATTGCCCGATCAAGTGCCGCAAGAAGGCGAAGGTGTGTGGGCAGATTTTTTCGGCAAGCCTGCATACACCATGACTTTATCAGCCAAGTTAGCAGCAATGACAGGTGCGCCGATTATTTTAACCTACGCAGAACGCCTGCCATTCGGACGCGGCTTCGTACAACGCTTTGTGCCGTTTGAGGAATCTTTGGATGGCGATACAGCGCAACAAGCGCGGGCAATTAACACGGCAATGGAAAAACTGATTGCCAATGCGCCTAGTCAGTATTTTTGGAGCTATCATCGCTACAAAAAACCCGATGGCGTCATCGGTCCAGATGAAATCAGAGCACAGGAAAACGCATGAGAGTCGCGGTGTTAATTATGTGGCTGCTGCACTGGTTGCCGCTGCCAATACTGGGGCGAATAGGTGAAGGCATCGGTAATGTATTGTATTTACTTTTGCGTCGGCGTCGTCATATTTGTCTGACCAACTTGCGTCTGTGTTTTCCGAAAATGCCTGAATCAGAACGAGAAAAAATCACTCGCCGCCATTTCCAAGTGTATGTACGAAGCGTGCTGGAACGCGGAATTTTATGGTGGTCGTCAGAAAGTCGTTTACGTAAATTAATTCACGTCAATTATGCGTTGCCTATGGCGGAGATGGTTAGCAGCCCGACCATCTTCATGTGCCCACATTTTGTCAGCTTGGATGTGGCTGGTGTGGCAGTGATGTTGGAATCGTCTTTGTGCTCTATCTATACACCACAGAGAAACAAAAGCTTCGATAAAGCGCTACGCAAAGGCCGTTCGCGCTTTCGCCCCGTGAAATTATTTTCACGCGCTGAAGGAGTCAAACCCATCATTCGCGCGATGAAAGAAAACCTGCCATTTTTCATGCTGCCCGATATGGATTTTGGCGCAAAAGATGCGGAGTTCGTTCCTTTCTTTGGAGTACCCGCCGCAACCCTGACTGCACTTCCGCGCATTGCTGCAGCAACGCATGCCAAAGTGATTCCAGTGATTGCTAGCATACGTCCGGGCTATGATGGTTGGGACGTTAAATTTGATCAGCCTTGGTCCAATTATCCACACGCCGATATCGTTAGTTCTACACGTCAGATGAATGCATATATCGAAGCCGAAATTCTCAAAATGCCGGCGGAATATTTTTGGACCCATAGGCGTTTCAAAACGCGCCCAGAAGGTGAAGCCAACGTCTACAAACAGTCAGCCAGTAGTTTTGAAGATACCCAGCACTAATTTCATTTCCATCGATTCACGAAGGAGTTTCCGCAATGAAGCTTGTCCATAAAATAATTCTGGTAGCAGGCTTAGCTGCTGCAACTTTATTCGGTTATTACCAAGTGAAGAATCCAGAGAAACACGTCATTGATGACGCAGCACGTCAAGGCGCGAGTGGTGAATTTGTGAAACTCAGTGATGGTATTACCCACTACGAAGAAGCGGGTCCGAAAGAGGGTCGGGTAGCGGTCTTAGTGCACGGCTTCTCGGTACCGTCTTACATCTGGGATCCTACATTCCTCGCCTTGCGCGAGGCTGGTTATCGCGTGATCCGTTTGGATCTGTATGGTCGTGGCTTATCGGATCGCCCCGATGGGCAATACGATGGCGCGATGTACGCACGCCAAATCAATGACCTGCTAAATCACCTGCACATTACGCAGCAGATTGACCTATTTGGCTTATCGTTTGGCGGCTATGTCGTGGCACATTTCGCAGCCAATTATCCACAACGAATTCGCAGCCTAGTGTTAGTCGACCCGAGCACCACGCGCTCCACCCCACCCGCCATTTTAAAAACACCACTACTGGGTGCATACCTATTTCAGGTCATCGATTTGCCGGGTAAAGCAGAAGGGCAAAATTCGGACTTCCTGCATCCCGAACAATTTCCAGGCTGGGCGGATCGTTATCGTCCGCAAATGCAATACCATGGTTTCGGACGCGCCCTGCGGCGTTCTGCATTACGCTTGTCGACAGCAGACTTTGCAGGGATGTACGCAGCAATAGATCAGGCCAAGTTACCCGTAATGCTAGTTTGGGGCAAACAAGATCCCACTTTGCCAGTGGCAAATGCGGCAATCGTGAAAGCAGCGATTAAGAATCTTGAATATGTGGAAATTGATCAATCTGGGCATTTGCCGCAAATGGAACAAACGACTGTTTTCAATTCCAGTATGTTTGCTTTTCTCAATAAGCATCCCTCAGTAAGCATCTCTCAGTAAGCATTCATTAACGACCAACAACGCTGGGCCTGAGGCACAAATCAACAAGCAATAAAAAAGCAGCACCTGCCATTCGCAAGCACTGCTTTTTCTCACAGCTTCTAGTTTGCCATCAGCGTTGGCGCGCACGTTTTTTCTTGTATCGCTTAATACATTTTCGTCCAACACTGCGACAAAGCGCCTTGGCGACCTTACATATTCACGGGTTTACTGCCACTAAAATTCGCATATTTTTCTCATTATTCGACAACTTATCTGCTATCGAAAACTCCATCCTTCCAAGCTGTGGCACTGAAATACGAAACAGCAGAGAAAATCAGAAAAAGAATAACCAAAGCGCACTACTAGTGCTCTCACCGAATCTAAGAATAGTAAATCTTATTGTGCTGGTAGTAGCTCAACTTCGCCATCCAGCAAAGAATTCGCTGGCAACACATCCATGCTCTTCAGCTTCTCATAAATCGGCGTGAAATCTGGCGCGGTGCCGTCGAATAATTGCTGATAACTATCGATCACAAAATACGTTTCTTGATATGAATCGATTTTGTATAAAGTACGCAGACAACGTTCAATGTCTAAGCGGATATGACGGGATTTTGTACCCGGCGTCAGGCAATACTCGACCTCGCCACCGGAGGATAAAATACCCGCACCATAGATGCGCACACCAACTGGCGTATTGATCAAACCAAACTCCACCGTGTACCAATACAAGCGCGCCAATTCATCTAAGCCGCCCAATTTCATAGCCTTCAAGCCCCCCTGCCCATAGCGTTGCATGTAATCAGCGAACACAGGATTAAATAGCAAGGGCACGTGACCAAAGAAATCATGGAACACATCGGGTTCAACGATGTAATTGAATTCTTCTGGTGTGCGTAACCAAACGGTTACCGGGAAACGGCGATTTGCCAGATGATCGAAGAAAGTCAATTCAGGAATCAAGCCGGGTACCGCGACGATAGTCCAACCCGTTGCCGCAAATAATTCTTTCGAGGTTTTTTCAAACACAGGTATGCCAGCACCAATATCCATCTTTGCCAGAGCTTCGATGAACTCATCACAGGCACGCCCTGGCAACAAAGCAGACTGGCGCTGGTACAACTTGCGCCACAGTTCATGTTCTGCTTCTGTATAGGCGTTCCAATCCTGCTGGACCACATAATGTGCGTCCATATGTTGATAATCACCACGTAAAGCTGCGCCATTCGACTTCTCTGCCACAGTGGCGAGAAAGTCTTCATTTGAAACTGAGGTATCCATGTTGTCTCCAAAAAAAAGCCAACGTGATGTCAGCTTTTTTCTTTTCTTTATTCAGGCTAAATTTTCAAATCACTTAAAAATTATGCCGTTGTTGTTGAGTCGTCTTTTAATACACCACGACGGATCTGATCCAATTCGATAGACTCAAATAAGGCGCGGAAGTTACCTTCGCCGAAACCTTGGTCACCCTTGCGCTGTATCACTTCAAAGAAGATAGGACCAATCACCGTGGTAGTGAAAATCTGCAATAACAATTCACGTGAAGTCTCGGTGCTCTTACCATCCATCAAGATACGCAATTTACGTAACTCTTCAACGTTTTCGCCATGGCCTGGTAAGCGGCGATCGATTAAGTCGTAGTAAGTATCGATGGTATCTTGGAAGTTCACGCCAGCCGCCTTCATATCGCGGATAGTCTGGTACACATTGTCAGTACCCATCGCAATATGTTGTACGCCTTCACCGTGATACAAATCAAGGTATTCGGAGATTTGAGATTTATCGTCAGAAGATTCATTGATAGGAATACGAATCTTGCCGCATGGTGAAGTCATTGCTTTCGACTTCAAGCCAGTCAATTTACCAGCGATATCGAAGTAACGAATTTCGCGGAAATTAAACAGAGTTTCGTAGAAATCAGACCACTCCGCCATACGACCACGATGTACATTGTGCGTCAAATGATCGATGTAAGTTAAGCCATGACCTTTAGGATTTGGATCAACGCCAGGAATCGCTACGAAGTCAGCATCATAAATACTGATATTGCCGATAGCACCAGGTGCGGCACCATCTTTACCTTGCCAGCGGTCGACAAAGTACACCAATGAATCACCAATTCCCTTGATCGCAGGGATATTTAATTCCATAGGACCTGTTTGATTATCAAAGCCCCATGCGCCAAGTTCCAAAGCGCGTTTGTACGCATGGTTCGCGTCTTTCACGCGGATCGCAAATGCACAAACCGAAGGGCCATGCTTACGTGCAAAGCGTTGGGCAAATGAATCTGGCTCAGCATTGATAATGAAATTGACATCACCTTGACGATACAAAGTGACATTTTTAGTGCGATGTTTAGCTATCGCCGTAAAACCCATTTCGATGAACAGCTTTTCTAATTCTTTTGGTTCTGGCGCAGCGTATTCGATAAATTCGAAGCCATCTGTTCCCATTGGGTTGTCCCAAGTTTGGATTGTCATTTGTTATCTCCGGTTAATGTCAATGGTGATGACGCAGGCTTTATTTCAAACGACCATCAAATCGATCTAAAAGAAACTTCTTTGCGCCAAGTCAATCCGCAAGTATAAAGCCTGTATTACGCCATAAAATACCAAAATACTGCACATATACAGCTATTTGAGCAATAATATTGCCATCAAAATACACATAAAGGCAGAATATGTCCCAAATAGAACTCGATAAAATTGATCGCAAGATTTTGGCTATTTTGCAAGCCGACGGCAGACTTACTAATCAAGAAGTTGCTGAGCGCGTTAACTTATCGCCGTCACCGTGTTTACGTCGCATCAAAAGACTAGAAGACACTGGGGTAATACGCAAGTACGTAGCGCTAATAGAAGCAGAAAAAATTGGCTTAGGCTTATTGGCCTACATCAATGTACGCCTCGAGAAACACACCGACACGCCAGCCAAAGGCAGTTCACGTTCACCACGTATCGACTTTGCAGCCTCCGTTGAACAATGGCCTGAAGTGGTTGCCTGCTACGCGATGACTGGTGAAATGGATTACTTACTGCGTGTGCGCGTCGAAGATATGAATCACTTTTCCCGCTTTATGATGGAGACACTTTTAAAACATCCGGCGGTGTTAGATGTGAAGTCCAGCTTCGCGTTACAACAAATTAAAGACACTACAGCATTGCCTGTAGGCAGCAGTTCAAATAGTGTCAGCTGAATCCAACATCACATGGGTCTCCCGCAAATTCTGATTATTCACTCGCAGCAATCTCTGGTCAACCGAATGGAAATCGATTAGTCTAAATTTATGGAATCTTGGACCTCAAACAGGATTCCCTAAAAAATCACATTACCTTCAATGGAGAATAAAGTGCCAAAAATATCTAAAACAAAATACTTGAGTGATGACGGAGTTTTTTTCCAAGCAACATTAACTATTGACCATGTTTATGGAGGAAACGGGGACGACACCATTTATGGAAGTGCCGGCAATGATGTGTTATCCGGAGGCTCAGGAAATGATACTTTATGGGGCTATTCTGGGAATGATTTTCTTTATGGTGGAGATGGTAATGATACTTTGGGCGGCGATGAGGGGAATAATGTTCTCGTGGGTGGATATGGTTCAGACGCATTCTACTTACTGGAAATTTTTACGCCTGCAGCCAAAAACACGATAACGGATTTCCAACCAGGTGTTGACTATATTTACCTACAAGGATTCAACGGTTTGCCAATTGGCACATTAGAAAGTGCGTACTTTAAATTAGGAAATATGGCTGGCGACAGCGATGACTATATTATTTACGACCGATCAACAGGCAATTTGTACTTTGATCCGGATGGAAATGGAAACTTGCCACAGATTGTCATTGCCACACTTCTTGGGCAACCAGATGTCAAAGCAAGTGATTTTTATGCTGGCGGCAACTAATAAGTAACAAAGCAACTCGGAAATACGTAGGCGACTACGTATTTCTCTCTATTACTATTAAGCTCTTAATTAGTTTTTCGGTTCACGTTTCAGCAATTCTTCGATGGTCACGCCGACCTCCGCCTCGCCACCAAACGCTGTACCAGTCTTTTTCACTTTGTAATTCACCATGGTGTGACGATAATCTTTCATCGACAAAGGAATGTATTTTACTTGCTTCACCACGGCCTCAGCATTATTCAAGTAGCAGTCGACAAAGGCGTGAACTTCTGGACGCTCGTCAGCTTTTGCGTTCACATAAACAAATAAAGGGCGCGCCAATGATTTATAGCTGGCGTCCATCACCGCTTTCACTGAAGGCAATACGGCACTCTTACTATCTTTAGCCACGATTCCTGCAGGTTTCAATTTTTTGCTGTTCTCGGAATAATATGCAAAGCCCAAATATCCCAAGGCATTCACATCACGCGATACCGCTTGCACGATCACATTTTCGTCTTCCGATATCGTGAAATCAGTCCGGCTAGACTTAGCTTTGCAGTTAATTGCTTCCGTAAAATAATCGAAAGTACCAGAATCGGCGCCAGGGCCAAACAATTTAATCGGCGTTGCTGGCCAAGCGGGATTGACTTGATTCCAAGTGGTGATGACGCCTTGTGCCGCAGGCTCCCACAACTTTTTCAACTCTTCAACTGTGATTTTGCTCAAGAATTTAATTTTTGGATTGACGACCACCGTCACTGCATCAAATGCGACTGGTAATTCCATGTAGTAGATGCCATTCTTACTGCATTCCGCCAATTCCTTTTTCAAATTGGTTTAGGCTTATTAGCCTACATCAATGTACGTCTGGAGAAACACACAGACACTCCAGCCAAAGGCGGTTCATGTTTGCCGCGTATCGGTTTTGCAGCCTCAGTAGAACAATGGCCTGAAGTGGTCGCATGCTATGCAATGACTGGTGAAATGGATTCCCTGTTACGAGTGCGAGTCGAAAATATGATTCACTTTTCTCGCTTTATGATGGAGACACTTTTAAAACATCCGGCGGTGTTAGATGTGAAGTCTAGCTTCGCGTTACAACAATTTAAAGACACTACAGCATTACCTGTAGGCAGCAGTTCAAATAGTGTCGGCTGAATCCAACATCACATGCGTCTCTCGCAAATTCTGATTATTCACTCGCTGCAATCTCTAGCCAAGGGATTAGAAATGGATTAATCTAAATTGGTGGATTTTCGGATGCCAAACCGAATTCTTTAAAATCACATTACTTTCAATGGAGAATAAAGTGCCAAAAATATCTAAAACAAAATACTTGAGTGATGACGGAGTTTTTTTCCAGGCAACGTTAACTATTACCCATGTTTATGGAGGAAGTGGAGACGATACCATTTATGGCAGTACTGGTAACGATGTGTTGTCGGGTGGCGGAGGAAATGATTTTTTGGATGGTTCAGTAGGAGATGATTTTCTTTATGGCGGGAACGGCAACGATTCTTTGATTGGACGTGAAGGCAATAATGTTCTCGTCGGTGGATATGGTTCAGATATTTTCTACCTATCAGGAGAAAACTTTTACGATAATTTTTATCCTGCCGCCAAAAATACAATAACGGATTTCCAACCAGGAGTTGATCAAATTTGCTTATTCGCTATCAACAATTTACAATCTGGCCAATTAGATAGTGCCAACTATAAATTAGGAAATGCGGCTGGCGACAGCGATGACTACGTTATTTACAACCGGTCAACGGGCACTTTGTACTATGATCCGGATGGAAATGGAATTGCACCTCAGATCGTCATTGCCACCTTACTTGGGCAACCAGATGTAAAAGCTAGTGATATTTCTGTTATTGGCATCTAATAAATAGAAAAGCCACTCGGAAATACGTATTTGCCTACGTATTTCCGTTTTTAAAATTTAAGTTTTTAATTAGTTTTTAGGTTCACGTTTCAGCAATTCTTCGATGGTCACGCCGACCTCCGCTTCACCACCAAAGGCTGTACCGGTCTTTTTCACTTTGTAATTCACCATGGTGTGACGATAATCTTTCATCGACAAAGGAATGTATTTTACTTGCTTCACCACGGCTTCCGCATTATTCAAGTAGTAGTCGACAAAGGCGTGAACTTCTGGACGCTCGTCAGCTTTTGCGTTCACATAAATAAATAACGGGCGCGCCAATGGTTTATAGCTGGCGTCCATCACCGCTTTCACTGAAGGCAATACGGCATTCTTACTATCTTTAGCCACGATTGCTGCAGCTTTCAATTTTTTGCTGTTCTCGGAATAATAAGCAAAGCCCAGATAACCCAAGGCATTCACATCACGCGATACCGCTTGCACGATCACATTATCATCTTCCGATGTCGTGAAATCGGTCCGGCTAGACTTAGCTTTGCCGTTAATTGCTTCCGTAAAATAATCGAAAGTACCAGAATCGGCGCCAGGGCCAAACAATTTAATCGGCGTTGCTGGCCAAGCGGGATTGACTTGATTCCAAGTGGTGATGACGCCTTGTGCCGCAGGCTCCCACAACTTTTTCAACTCTTCAACTGTGATTTTGCTCAAGAATTTATTTTTTGGATTGACGACCACCGTCACTGCATCAAATGCGACTGGTAATTCCATGTAGTAGATGCCATTCTTACTGCATTCCGCCATTTCTTTCTTCAAGATAGGGCGAGATGCATCAGAAATATCGGTTTCACCTTTACAGAATTTTTTAAATCCGCCACCAGTGCCAGCAATGCCAATCGTGAACTTCGTGCCAGGATTTTTTTCACGAAAACTTTCAGAGACAGCTTCAGTAATCGGAAACACAGTACTGGAACCATCAATTTTAATCATGGTTTGCGCTTGAGCTTTTAGTGGATGCGCAGTCAATGCACTCGCCAACATCAACAACGACATCGACGCAAAAATCTTTTTCGGTAATGAAGGTTTCATAGTAATTCCTGATTGAATTGAATTCGAATAAAGCGACAGCAATGAAGTGAGACTTCGAAATAATTAGCGTTCGGCAATAATGCTAGGATCTGGCGGCAAGCCATAACCAAGACGCACAATCTCCACCATCATTTGTGCGATTCTGTCGCTGGTCGACGAAATATTGCGCAAATCTTCCGCACGCAAGGCTGGTGCGCTCAACGCTTTTTCATAAAACATCCATTGCTGTTGCGCGAGATTTAAACGCGACTTCAATGCTTTATCATCTTGCGCTTCGTCCGCCAGCAAATTCATGCCATTCACAAATTCAATTCGCGATTGCGCCAGATCGACTTGCAAGCCCTGCTTCGCTTGCATGTTTTTATCCATGGAACGCAGCAATACAATTTTTGCCATGCGCTGTGCCAGCGATGCCTGACGCAATGCAAGACCCGTGATGCGCGAGGTTGTGTCATTGGTTTCTGACTCGATCGCAAAAGAAAGAAAGTTCATCTTGATCAAAAGATCTTCGTTCACGTCATACATTGCCGCCGCAGTTTTCGCGTTCAGCTTTGGAAGAGATTCGACTTGATCATTTAACGCTAAGTTGACGCGGTTAAATGCCTTACCCGATTTCTCGGTTTTCATTTGGCGCGACAAATCCTTGCGTAAGCGCGCAATGGTTTCAAATGAACGTGAGCGTTCAACTTCTGTGTGACCGCTCAAAATACCGAGTGCCATTTGCAAGCTAAGTTTATAGCTACGCTCCGACTCCAAACGAAACATACCAGCCGTCAATAACGCTGGCGTTGCATTCGATCCGGGAACGGTAACAGGCCGATAGTCTGCACTGGCCGCAGTACCGCAAAGGCATATAGAAATGAAGGCGAATTTCAGGGATTTTTGTAACATCATGTTCTCAGTCATCTGCAATTAGAATCGGTTTATACGCACTAACTTTCGATCAATTTCGATCAAATCAGACAAGAGCCCGATCGAATTTTGTGCTTTATTTTGTGTTCTAATTGTAATGAGGAGATGTGACGAGATTATTACAAGGTATGACAAGAAATTAGTCGGCGCTTAGCTGAGTTCCTGTATAAGCTGACGTATCGCGTCGATTCGAGCAAGGCGAATAGCTTCCGCAATTTTTTGCGCTTGCCCCAAGTATTGTTGCGCGACCGCGCCAGCATTGACTGATAGTGCGGCATTCAACACTGAAGTTAAAAAAACGACTTGCGGAAACTGAATATTTTCGAGACCAGGCCGACCAAAGCAATCTGCCTCAGCGGCTCTTAACATATCCAAAAAACGCTGAGGTTTACGAAAAGCGTCGTTACGTTCTAGCATGGTTTGTAAAGTCGCTGCGCGCATTTCCTGACTGCGTCCAACATTGCCGTGATCCCGCGCCGTCATCATTGCCAGATCGCGACAATCTGTCGGCACTTTCCAGCGCGCGCACACCGTTTTCACCAGATCTACGCTACGCTCTTCATGTCCATGGTGACGCGGCCAAGCGGCCGGATCGGTCGTGCCCTTCCCCAGATCATGTAAGAGTGCGGCGAAGCGTATGGGCAAAGAAAAACCCTGTTCAGCAGCATAATCAATGACCGCCATGATGTGCACACCAGTATCAATTTCTGGATGATATTTCGCTGGTTGCGGCACTCCCCAGAGCGCGTTCAATTCAGGGATAATGCGCGCTAAAGCACCACATTCACGCAAGACTTCGAACATGCGCGATGGTTTTTTTTCCATCAAGCCTTTGGAAATTTCTTGCCAGATGCGCTCTGGAACCAAGGCATCAACTTCGCCTTTTTCGACCATCGTTCGCATCAGAATCATCGTCTCTGGGGCGACCACAAATGCATGCGGCGCTATAGAGAAACGGGCGGCAAAACGCGCCAATCTTAAGATCCTGACAGGGTCTTCTTCGAACGCTGCTGATACATGACGAAACACGCCATTCTGTAAATCTTGCTGGCCATTGAAGGGATCGAACAAGACGCCATGTTCATCGCGTGCGATTGCATTGATGGTCAAATCGCGACGGACCAAGTCTTGCTCTAAAGTGACGCTAGGGTCTGTATGAAAGACGAAGCCTTTGTAACCTGCGGCGGTTTTTCTTTCGGTACGCGCTAAAGCATATTCTTCGTGCGTATGCGGGTGAAGGAATACAGGAAAATCTTTCCCTACCGGCGTAAATCCCTTCGCTAACATCTGTTCAGGTGTTGCACCGATCACGACGTGATCTCGATCTTGGACTGGCAAGCCCAGTAAAGCATCACGAACTGCACCACCGACTACATAAGTTTTCATCAGATCAAGAACTCTTAGGTGATAATTTCTTTTGGGAGATTTTTATTTAAGATTTTTTTTATTAAGGAAAATCATATTTAGGCAAATCGTCTTTTTCATCCAAAGCCCCGAGCACCCATTGCGTTACAGCAGGATGCGCCTCTATACGTTCGCAGTAGGCCTGTAAAGCTGGTGCGAGTGATACGCCGTAAGTTTTAAACCGCATCACCACCGGCGCAAAAAAGGCATCGGCTATCGAGAAATCACCAAACAAGAAACGATGCGCGCCATAGGTAGACAAACATTCTTCCCAGATTTCACTGATGCGTCCGATATCGGCTTGTGATCCTGCGGTACGCCCTTTTCCGGAGAAGTTGGCGCGTATGTTCATCGGCATTGCCGTACGCAATTGACCAAAGCCTGAGTGCATTTCAGCGCACACGCTGCGTGCGGTTGCACGTGCGGCAGCGCTCTCTGGCCACAAATTCTGGGTTGAAAAACGTTCTGCCAAATATTCACATATCGCTAGTGAATCCCAAATCACCAAGTCATCTCCCAGCAATACCGGTACCCGTCCCGACAATGAATATTCTGAGATTTTTTGCGTGGTATCCGGGCGATCCAATAGCACTTTGATTTCTTCAAAGGGAATCCCAAAGGTCTTCATCACCAACCATGGCCGCATCGACCATGAGGAGTAATTCTTATTCCCAATGACTAAACGAAAATTACTCTTACGCATAGCGTGTTGCAAGGGTGCCAGTGTGGTTTCCAAATCGGTATTTTGGTCATTGATTTGCATCACATTCTCCTACTGATTCCTGTTAATTCTTAATGATTTCTATTAAATCCTATTGGCATCTATTGGTACTCTGGTTCGTCAGCGCTCATACCTTTTGGTACGACCGTCCCCAAACGCGCCTTCAAGGATTGCGGCTTCTTCTCAAAAATCGCTGCGTAATAGGTCGCGTTAGATAAAACATTTTTAACATAATCGCGGGTTTCCAAGAATGGAATCGTCTCGGCAAAAATCGCTCCTTCGACCGGGCGACTCAAGGTCGAGCGCCAAGCGCGCGGACGTCCTGGGCCTGCATTGTAGGCAGCAGATGCCAGTGCTTGTGAACCACCAAGATCGGTCAATACCATGTTCAGATAATTGGTGCCAAGCGCGATATTGGTTTCTACTTCATTGACCTGATGTGGCACATAATTTGATAAACCAATTTTCTTGGCGACCCACTTCGCCGTCTTCGGCATAACTTGCATCAAACCTGATGCGCCTACATGTGATTTTGCGGCGGTGGCGAAGCGTGATTCTTGACGAATCAAACCATACACCCACGCCATATCAACGCCGACCGCCTGCGTTGCTTTATACATGCTGTCATTATAGGGCGTAGGAAAACGCTGATTAAAATCGACGTCGGCTTTGGTTTTGTCGGAGGTGTTCACCATCCGATCCAACAATTCATTTTGCCGCGCAAATTCAGCTGCTGCCAGCAGTTCACGTTCATTCATGCTGCGCAAAGCCCAGTTCCATTCACGCGTACCTTCAAAACGCAAATTCATCGCATAAAATTTGAGTGCACGTTGCAAATTCGGATTTTGTGTGATCGGCGTCATTTCTTCAGGCGTTACTGGCTTCATCAAAGCTGGTGCACCGATCTTTTGCCCACGCTCCTCTAATGCCAATTGTCCATAGAAATGCATCTGATCAGAAATACTGGCAAAGCTGGCCATCGCTTCTTCTTTTTTGCCTTCTTGTTGTAAAGCACGTCCGTGCCAGTACACCCAAGCAGGTAGATTTTTCAGAGCTGGCGGCATCGCGGCGATTGCGGATTTCACCATTTTCCAATCACCTTCTCGCAAGGCCATACGCACACGCCACTGGTAGGCTTCCATACTCAAACTTGCACTATCAGCGTGCTTCCAGTAAGTCAGCGCTTCGGTTTGAAGTTTTTGCGAAGCTGGCAAAGCGATATTCGCCCATGCCTGAGATTTTTCTGCTGCGCTTAATTTGTTGGCGAATTTTTGCAAAGCGACGACCGATTTCTCGGGATCAGTTTTGGCAGCACGGCCAAGTGCTAGTAAAAATAATTCGCGGCTTATGCGATCATTCGCAGGTTCTTTCTTAAACAAATTAGTTGGCTTGTCCATCGCTTCAATCAAGCGTTTCTCAGGAATATTCAGCATTTTCCCTAAACGCTTGGCCAAAGGCATGGCGGAGGACTCCGCGGCGATCCGCATTTGCGACCAGATATCGGCATCGGTAAATTGGCCTTGATCATACAATGCGTTCAACAATTGATAGCAGCCATCGCCATATTGCTTAGGCGAGGTAATCAAGGCCCGCGCTTCCACTGCGACTCTCTGTTGCTTCACCACCTTTGACAACAGCGAATAACACTTCACTTGACTATCATCATTGACTACATACATAGGCAATTGTTGATCGAAATTGGTCCAGTCACCGCGAAAACCCAAAACCAGCAACCAATCATTGCGTAAACGATCCGCAATCGCGCTGCCTTCGTATTTTTTCAAATAGGCCTGCACTTCCGCCGCCGAGGCTGAGCGTATACGGGTGCGCAAAACATAGTAATCGACGTAGGAGGGAATCGCATATTGACTCAACTGCGAGGCATGCATTTGCGCAGCTTTGGCATCGTCATGCAGCGCGGCATCGCGCAAAGCCATAAAACGGTCATCATCATTGATCACCCCGGGCACCGGCATCGGAGCGCTATACGGCGCAGCGATGTTCATCTCAGTCGCACGATTGGCTGCAATCGCTGGCAAAACTGCTACCATAGCAAGATTAGCGAAGAAAATCCCTTTGAGCGACAGACGCATGCAAGCGCCAAATTTTGTTTGTTCTAACATTTTCAAGCACATCCTATTCAAACCTATTAACAGTATGACACAGCCACTCGATAGCGGGAAAGAACAAATACCAGAGCGCCCAGCTCTGCGACGCAATTTGCTCAGACTTCGGAAAGAAAGCAGCCCACAACAAAGACAACAGTGGGATCAGGACATCAGCCAACAAGTCAGTGCAATCATCCGGGAAATGCAGCCACACAGGCTGGCCGTGTACTGGCCGATACAGGCCGAACCTGATTTACAGCTTTGCTATCAAGAATTGCATCACGCGGGGATAGAACTTGCCCTGCCACTGGTCATTGCAAAAGGGCAAGCGCTACGCTTTGTTAAATGGGCACCCGGCGATGCGATGGATACCGATGATTTTGGGATTCCGATTCCACATCGGCGCGATACATACGTGGCACCGGATACATTACTCATCCCTTGCGTGGGTTTTAATCAACAAAAGTATCGACTAGGCTACGGCGGTGGTTTTTACGATCGTAGTCTGGCTGAATTACCACACGTTACCAGCATAGGCGTCGCCTATCACCTTGCTGCTTGTGATTTTAAAGCGGAAGAGCACGACATCGCGCTGTCTAGGATCATTTGCAACCACCCCTGATCGATTCAGAATAATCAACTCCTCTTAACTCCTATTCTTACCATGTGCGTCAACTACACTCCAACCCGCCGTGACCAGATTAGTGCCAAGTTTTCTGCACTGGATCAAACAGGTGAAGAATGGCGTCCCGAAGCCTGGCAAGACTATCAGGCCCCATTCATTACGCACGATGAATTACGCCGTCGACGGGCGCAACTGGGTGCGTATAGCATGATTCCCAAAAATAAATTGGCACCAGGTGTCAAACGCTTTAGTACCATGAATGCTCGCGCTGAAACGATAGGTGAACTGACGAGTTATGCCAAAGCCTGGCGCTCAGCGCAGTTATGTCTAATTCCCATGCAAGATTTCTTTGAGCCAAATTACGAAAGTGGTAAGCCTGAGCGTTGGCAAATAGGTGTCATTAACGACCAGGAACGAACGGATTTCGCGGTTGCAGGTTTATACCGCACTTGGGAAGAAGCCGATGGTCAAACCAGTTTTTCATTCACACAAGTCACCATCAATGCAGATCAGCATCCCCTGATGAGTCGCTTTCACCAGCCTGATGATGAGAAACGTTCTCTAGTGATTCTGCCTGAAGAAGACTACGACGAATGGCTGGCCTGTCGCAATCCCGAAATCGCCCGTGCTTTTTTACAGCTTTATCCAGCCCACAAGATGTGGGCGCAGTCCGCAATATTGCCCTCGCGCAAACAAGTGAAAGCCAAGTTAAACGAAGATGACGGCGCTACGATTATTGCCATGCCTCAGCAGGCCTCGCTCTTTAGCGATCACTAAATTTCGCATTCGTCCCAGAAATTTCAGAGATAAATTTCGTTTATTACTTTTAGCTAATTGCAAATAGTGGGCAAATCCACTATGTTGTGCGCCTTGTTGAAAATTTTAGGATTTCTCCTGTGAAACTGATTACTTTTTTAATGCTGAGCGCCGGCATTTTGTCACCCGGCCTGGCATTTTCCAGTACGCCTGCAAATACACTACCAACTACACAAGTCACAACCAGCGGCAAAAAGCCCCCCACGCTTACC
This sequence comes from Undibacterium sp. Ji22W, assembly GCF_049340305.1. Lineage (NCBI taxonomy): Bacteria > Pseudomonadati > Pseudomonadota > Betaproteobacteria > Burkholderiales > Oxalobacteraceae > Undibacterium > Undibacterium sp. Ji22W. The sequence continues at coordinate 108,374 of NZ_JBMPOU010000002.1, forward strand.
AAAGCTATTACCAAAGTCACTTCGGTCGAAGGCATTACCGAATACCAGTTAGCGAATGGTTTGCGCGTCATTTTGTTTCCTGATGCGAGCAAGCCAACAATCACCACCAACATCATCTACATGGTTGGTTCGCGTCACGAAAATTACGGCGAAACAGGCATGGCGCATTTGCTGGAGCATCTGCTATTCAAACCTAGCGCCAACTTCGGCCTAAAAAAAGGCACGAAATCGCCCGTAGAGATTCTAAATAGCACGGGTGCTGATTTTAATGGCACGACTTGGTATGACCGCACCAATTACTACGCGACTTTCCCAGCAAATCAAGACAATTTGAAGCAAATGCTGGCGATGGAAGCAGATCGTATGGTGCATGCATCGATCAATCAAAATGATTTGTGGAACCCGGTCACAAAAAAAGGTGAAATGACAGTGGTACGCAATGAATTTGAAATCGGCGAAAGTGATCCTATTGGCGTCACGACAGAACGAATTCAAGCGGTCGCGTATGACTGGCACAATTACGGAAAATCGACTATCGGTGCGCGTTCAGATATTGAACAAGTGAACATTCCACGCCTGCGCGCTTTCTATCAAAAATACTATCAGCCCGATAATGCCGTGTTAATGATCGCGGGGCAATTTGACGACAAGGAAATCCTCCGACAAGTCAACTCGGTGTTTGGTCGGATTCCCAAACCTCAGCGACCAATCGAAGCAACCTATACATCCGAACCAGTACAAGATGGCGAACGCAGTGTCACAGTGCGGCGCAATGGAGGTACCCAATTTATCGGTGCCGGCTATCACATGGCGCCTTCTGCACATATTGACTCCACCACACTGGGATTGCTCGCGAATATTCTGACCAACGCCCCTGCTGGTCGTCTTCATAAAGCATTAGTTGAAACTAAGTTAGCCTCAGCGATTTCTTTTAACAGTGTCAGCAATTTAGAACCCGGCTATGGCATCTTTGGTGTGACGGTTTCAAAAGAACAAAATCTGGATGCAGTGCAAAACGCGATGCTCAAAGTGTTGGAAGGATTAAAAGATCAACCGATTACTGCAATTGAACTAGATCGCGCCAAACAAAATACCAAGAAGCACATTCAGCTTGCGCTAAATGACACCGCTGAATTAACCATCGCGCTGACCGAGTCGATGGCTGCCGGAGATTGGCGATTATTTTTTATTGAGCGTGATCGTCTGGAAAAAATTACGGTGCAAGATGTGCAAAGCGCTGCAGAAAAATATTTGAAAGCGACGAATCGCACCATTGGTCGTTTTATCCCCACCGATTCCGTCGATCGTACTGAAGTTCCAGCAACACCGGATGTGATGGGTTTAGTCAAAGACTACAAAGGGAATGCAATCGTCGCACAGGGAGAAGCTTTTGATCCAAGCCCGACCAATATCGAAGCGCGCACACAACGTTTGCAACTGCCAAATGGTATGACGATCGCTTTATTACCCAAGAAAACCAAAGGAGCTACTGTCAGTGTCAATCTACGTTTGCGCATGGGAAATGACGGCAACTTGCAAGGCAAAGCAGAAATCGGGCAATTCGCTGCACATCTGCTGAACAAAGGTAGCGAGCGTTTCTCACGCCAAGAAATCAAAGATGGTTTCGATAAATTGAATGCCGATGTACAGATCGTGGGAGGCGCGGAAGGAGTCACAGCCAGCATTACGACCACGCGTGACAACCTAGGCGCAGCGTTGAGTTTGTTGGCAGACGTATTAAAAAAACCGAATTTTCCGACCAATGAATTTGAAGAATTTAAATTAGCGCTGGTCAGTCAGATTGAACAATCAATGTCCGAACCACAAGCCTTGGCAAGCAACGCAATGGCGCGGTTAATCGACAACACGGCGTCTGGCCATGTGCGACATGTATCGACTTTACCGGAACAAGTGGTTGCGACCAAAGCGGTGAAGTTGGATGACATTAAACGCTTTCATCAGGAATTCTATGGCACTGACAATGCCAGCTTCTCCGCAGTCGGTGACTTCGATGCCGCGGAATTAAAAATGCAAATTGCGAATTTGTTTGGTGCATGGAAATCCACACAGGCATATCAACGCATTCCGCGCAGCAGCAAAGCCATCCCTGCGCAAAAAATCCAGCTAGATACACCGGACAAAGCCAGCAGTTTCTTACTTGCATTTCAGGCGATAGAAATGCAGGATGACGCAGAATCTTATCCCGCTTTATTGATGGCAAATCATATGTTGGGCGGCGGCGCTTTACACAGCCGACTGGCTGACAGAATTCGTGAAAATGAAGGACTATCGTATGGTGTAGGTTCTTTCCTCGATGTGCCTAGTCAAGACCCTGCAGGACGGTGGACCGCGTATGCGATGAGCGCGCCACAAAACACAGGAAAAGTCGAAGCAGCGCTCCGCGAGGAATTACAAAAAGTTCTCGATAAAGGCTTCAACGAATCAGAATTATTAGAGGCGAAAAAAGCCTGGCGTCAGGCAGAACAAGTAGCACGAACGCAAGATGTCAACATCGCTGCACAGCTAACGGCCTATCTTGGAATTAAACGGTCATTGAATTTTGACAAAGATTTAGAAACGAAAGTTGCGACTTTGAGTGTGGCGCAAGTTAATCAAGCCTTACGTCACTATTTGAAATCTGAAAATATCACGATTATCAACGCGGGGGATCAGTCTAAGCTTGGAAAATAGACGGTGATTGGGCGTTATTTTTTTGGTGATTGTTTAACACCAGAATGAGCAAAAGAAAAAAGAAAGGGCAAAATTCCGAATCGAATTTTGCCTTTTTTTGTATCATCGCTCTGCACAAACCTCAGCCCGACAGCCGAGCACTAATTTTATTTACGCGCGAAATCTTATCCCATATCAAGCAAAGTCCACGCGATTCTCGAAGTGTTTGCCGTCTAGGAATCTCGCCTGTTACTTTGGCGACATAGCTTAGACAAATTTTTGCCTAGCTCAGCGTTCAACATTTTCAGGAGTAGGTAATGACCACGAATACCGACATTATCGTCAACCATCCCATCACGATGCCGCAGGCGAATACCGAAGCGACCTCGTCTGATGTCCGCCCAGCTAAGGCAACGACTACACCGACATCTGTCACTACAACCATCTCCTCAGAAAAAACAGGGTCAACTTGCTGCGGTTGTTGCGATTCAAAGAAATAGCGCCTCGTCGGCACAGCGAACTTGTTCAGCATCAGGGATCAGGACGTGGCGGGCGCTAGCGAGTAAAATATCGCATTTCCCCACCACCCATTTACTGATCCCTTGTTGATGATCATTTCTCTAGTTCACCCCGCGCGCCGTCGTAGCGCTATGACTGTCTGTACATTAGCCTATTCGACATTCTTGCTGCTAGCGCTATTGTTACCGCTGGCCACAAATGCCGAGGTGAAAAATACCTCACTACAGACCCGCACTCGCACAGCAAAACCAGAGCTCACAATCAACAACAGCAGCGTCACTCTGTACGCCGCAGGTGATATTGCTGATTGCCGCAAAACACCCGCAGAACAAAGTATGGCTGCACGTACAGCGGACTTAGTCGAAGCAGGCCTAGCTCAAGATAAAGATGCGTATGCGCTTACCTTGGGCGACAACACCTACCCTATAGGCAAACCCGAAGAATTTCGCGAATGCTATAACAAGACCTGGGGCAAATTCAAACATCGTACTTTACCGTCCCCCGGCAATCATGATTACGGGGTTCCTATGGCGGCAGGCTACTACAACTACTTCGATGAGCTCGCAGGTACGGAACGGCGCGGCTATTACCAAAAGAAATTAGGCAACTGGCTGATTTTGTCTTTAAACAGCAATATCAAGGCGCAAGCCATGCAAACGCAATTACAGTGGCTAAGAAATACCCTAAAAGAATATCAAGGCAAGTGTGTACTGGCATTCTGGCATCACCCTGTCGTGTCCTCAGGCGCACATGGGAATCAGGGTGTAATGCAAGACGCTTGGACGATCTTGGCCGAAGCAAAAGCTGACCTCATTTTGAGTAGCCATGATCATCACTACGAACGATTTACCGCTTTGAATGCGCAAGGTTTGCCTGATCCCAAAAACGGTATTCCGAGCTTTGTGGTCGGCACGGGTGGCGCCAAACTTACGCCACTTTTCTTGATCAAAAATGGCAGTGCAATCCGTCAGAATGATCAATATGGTGTCTTAAAGCTGCAACTACATGCAAACACTTATCAATGGGAATTTCTCAGTAGCACACATCAAGTACTAGATCGAGGACAAGCAAATTGTCACTAAAAAAATATATTGTCCGATAATTGAGATGAAATAGTTTTTGCACTGAGTATTTTGCCTATTTAACAATTCAATCATGCTATGATTCTTGACCCTTAGAATTATCATCGCCACGGAGTCGAGATGCCTGTAGATCAATTCGATCAATCCAGTAATGCCCCAGACCCGGAGACTCAGGTTGAGCGACAATCGCAGCTGTTGCTCACGCCACAAGAGCAGACGATACCGCCTGAATTGGATCAGCAAGCCACGCGTGTTTATCAACCCCAATTTACAGGTAGCGGCAAAGAATATTTTAAAATTTGGATCGTCAATCTCTGTCTGACACTCATGACATTCGGCATTTACTCGGCGTGGGCGAAAGTCCGGCGCTTGCAGTATTTTGATCGCAACACCGAATTCGCAGGCAGTGTTTTCAATTTTCATGGCGATCCGAAAGTCATTTTGCGTGGACGCATAGTCGCTGCGATCTTGTTATTCCTGTATCACTATGTATTTGGCTTATCCAAGAATTTTGCCATCGTATTCGCTTGCTTATTATTTCTCGCCATTCCTTGGATGTTGCGCAGCGCTTTACGCTTCCGTTTACGCAATACCAGTTACCGCGGTCTGCGCTTTGATTTTGACGGCAAGCTCAGCGTTGCCTACGGTACTTATCTACCAGTTGCCATGGTGTTCATCTTGCCAGCATTGGTCGCAGTGATTTTTCCGTTAAGTTGGTATGTTGCGCTTCCGAGTCTCTTGTATTTGCTATGGCCGTGGTTACATGCTCGCATGAAACGCTATCAACATGGGAATGTCGCCTATGGTCAACTGCATGCACGTTCCGAATTGAGCGGCTCTGCCTTCGTCTGGCCGTACTTCCTCACTGGTCTTTATATTTTTGCCGTCATGATCGTTGCTGGCATCATTGCGGCAATCGGCGCAGGTGTCATGAGTACGAGTAACAACAGCAGCGCAAGCTATGCATTTATGCTTCCAATCTTGATCTCGGCACTCATAGGTTTGACCGTGTACTGCATACTTGGCCCCTTCCTACAGACCAAAATATGGAATCGCAGCTGGAATAACACGCAACTCAATGGTTTGCGTTTTAACGCCAGTATGTCGGCCTGGAGCTATACCAGACTACAAACCATCAATACGATTTTGACGATACTCAGTCTTGGTTTATACCGCCCTTTTGCCGTAGTGCGCAGCTATGAATACCGCTTGCAGCACATGGAAATTACGGCACAAGACACTGATTTCGATACACAAAAAAGTCATTGCGACAATGAGAATGGCGCTGCTGAGAGCTCCGCTGAATTTCTTGGTTTTGATCTTTCCTGGTAAGCACCCCACATTAGGAAATAAGGATAAATGATGATTAACGCCAACTTCTTCAATGCGCAGCGCAGTCAAGGCATCGCCAGCACCCTAGCAATCGATGCCGGTCAAATCGCAGTGCATTCCGAACTCGCACAAAGAAATTTCTCCCGTGCCCAGACTCAGATTGCGGAACCTTATGAACATGCTCCTTTAATTCTACAATTTGACGATGGTTCACATTGTGAGATAGCCGATCAACAAGACAAAAGTAAAATACTGGCATTACTGAACTATCAGGCCACGAGAGTCGAACGTTGGCAAGCCAATTGGAAGATCGCGATCTTGGCAATCGTGCTGGTTATGAGTTTCTTCTACGCCGCTTATCGCTACGGTGGTCCGTGGATCGCCAAACTGATCGTACCGATAATTCCGCAAACTGCAGACAATTACTTAGGAGAGCAGGCACAAACATTTCTAGGCACAGGATTCTTTGCCACGACGAAAACTAGCGATCCGCAATATACCCAAATTGTCATGGTGTTTCGTGGCATTAAACCTGCATCACCACGTATTCCACTCACATTGGAAATGCGTGCAAGTGCAAGAATTGGACCGAATGCGTTGGCCCTCCCGAACGGTGCAATCTATGTGACAGACGAGATGTATGCACTGTTATCAAAGTTTGATAAAGCTGAAGGTGCGACGCTCAGTAGTGCAGGCGAACAAGAATTAGCCGGTTTATTAGCACATGAAATCGCCCATGTGGAACTGCGCCACAGCATGCATAACCTGGTGCAAACCTCGTTGGTGACCGTGCTTGTGGGTTCTATGATTGGGGATTTTAGTTCTATCGCCGCGACAGCTGGCAGTACTGTATTGGGAGCACAGTATTCACAAGCGAAAGAAAGTGAAGCCGATGAATATGCCATTCAACTCTTAAAATCAAAAGGATTTTCTCCTATTCATCTGGCACATTTATTTGAATCATTAGAACGCTACTCTGCTAAAAAAAATGGCAAAAAGGGCGACATACTGCCGGCTTGGTTTGACAATTCTATTGAAGATTTTTTGTCTAGCCATCCACCGACCAAACAACGCATCCAAAGATTCAAGCAAGCGGCGAGTGAACAGTCATCTGAAACCTTGCACTAAAATATAAGTCTTCTCAAGCACACTCGCTAGAAAAAAGTTACACTAGCGAGCTATGCCATCTTCACTACTCTTCATTATCGCCTCATTGATCTGGGGCTCGACTTTTTGGGCGATCACACAACAACTGGGCGAAGTCGCACCCGCGGTATCAGTTGCTTACCGTTTTGGTCTGGCTTCATTGACTTTGTTTATCTGGTGTCTGGTGCGCAAAGACAAATTGGTTCTACCGTGGAAGCTGCAAAAATGGCTGGCTTTGCAAGGCTTCTTCACTTTTTCGCTCAGTTACCTGTGCACATATTCTTCTGAACAATATCTGGTATCAGCCTTGGTGGCGGTGTTATTTTCTTTGATGGTCATTTGGTCTCCCCTCACCGAAAGAATTTTCTTTCACAAACCGCTCACTTGGCGTATCTGGGGCGCTGCGTTTATCTCGATCACCGGTGTGATCCTATTATTCTTTCCTGCGCTCAAAAGCAATTGGGAAGAAACGCATACAGGGCATGACACACACTTTTTACTAGGCTTGGGACTAGCCCTGACGGCAACACTAGCTAGCACTTTCGGTAATCTGGTAGTCGTCAAAGTGCGGCAGAAAAATCAAAACGTCTTATTGACGATGGCATGGGCTATGGCATGGGGCACATTCTGGGTCAGCCTGTTTGCAATCATCACCGGCCAGCACTGGAGCATACCCACGACTACCAACTATTGGTTGTCGCTCATTTATTTGTCACTATTTGGATCGGTAATTGCATTTGCCTGCTACTTCACTTTAATCCACAGAATCGGCGCACAAAAAACCGTTTTCATTGGCGTCATTACCCCGATTATTTCCGTACTGCTATCCGTTAAATTGGAGAACTACCAACCCGGCTTAATAGAATGGTTGGGCATGGTGTTTTGTTTAGGCGGTGTGGTGTGGGCTTTGCGTGGCGACTCCAAAGCTACGTAGGAAAAACTGATGCGTGTAGTGTCCTTGCTATGTACTTGGGAATGCGAGCTTACGCAACACATGCGCCGCCGCCGCTAAGCCAAATGAAGCCGTGACGACTATCGATGAGCCGAAACCCGCGCAATTCAAACCTGAAATACCGTTGGCACCATCACTACCATCAACGGCACAAGCCTCGGCTGTTTCTGGCATGGTCAAGGCTTCCATAGAAAACACAGCATCAATACCAAATTTACTCTTAGTACCACGCGGAAAACCAAAATTCTGACGCAAGCGTTTGCGCACCAATGCCAGCAGAGGTTCTTGTTCGGTTCTTGATAAATCACGGATTTCTATCTTGCCCGGATCTGTCTGTCCGCCCGCTGCACCTATCGTGATCAGGGGAATTTGATGCTCGCGGCAATATGCAATTAAGGCGGTCTTCGCTTTGACGCTATCAATCGCATCAATCACATAATCAAAACCCTGCTGGCCCAGCAACTGCTGCAAATTTTCTGGCTCTATAAATTCCTCAACTTCATGCACTTTGCAATACGGATTAATAGTCGCGATACGTTCTGATAGCGCTGTGACCTTTGCCTTACCTACGGTTAAGCTAGTCGCCTGAATTTGCCGGTTAATATTGGACTCCGCCACATTATCCAGATCAATCATCGTAATACTGCCAATCGCACTGCGCGCCAACGCTTCGACCACCCATGAGCCAACACCACCGACGCCGATCACGCAAATATGCGCTTGCTGAAAACGTGCTAAACCTTGTGCACCATACAAACGTGCAATGCCACCGAAACGGCGTTCAAAATCAATGTCATCGTCAGGGGAAGAAGTTGCGTGTTGCATGAGAGGTAATTTTCAATAAAATGTGAAGTTGAAGCAAAAGAAAGACTAATGCTATTTTACAAGCTTCGGGTTAAATAAGCATTTCCACCTTGATTTCGCGCAAGCGGCGCTAGCAAGAATTCTGCGCAAATCGCCAGAATGGGGGATAATTTTCTTTTCGTACCGGCTCTCGGTACTAACTCATCAAACTCCGAGAATTAAGGCATTATGGATATCCTATTTGCAAGCGCTCCTGGCTTCGATCAGCCTCTGGCAGTTCTCAAGCATTGCCACGATCGCATTCGCAAGCAACTCGCGACGCTAGAAAAACTGCTGCCACATTTACAAAAGAATGGTGCTGATGCAGAGGCACAAAAGGCAGTTTTAGCAGTATTGAAATATTTTCAAAATGCAGCGCCCTTGCATCATGACGACGAGGAAGTCGATTTATTACCGGAGCTACAGCGCACGGCGACTGGTGTCGATGCAGACTTACTGTCAGCGACACTACCAAAAATATTGCAACAACATCAGCAAATGGCAGATCAATGGCGCCGCCTGGAAGCACAATTAAGTAACATCGCGGACGGTAGCTCAGCGGTACTCAGCAGTGACGATGTGGCGCAATTTCAGGGGCTTTACCAAGAGCACATGCAAATTGAAGAAACTCAAATAGCACCAATGGCGATGCGTTTATTTAATCCTGGACAGATGCATAAATTGGGGCAAGCCATGCAGGCACGTCGCGGTATTAATCCAACTTAATCTTTCAGTTACTCTATATTCGATGCCTTAAAAAACCTCGTTGCTACGTAAATTCTTAACCAGATTTTCAACGAATTTCCAATCTCATTGCAAAACTCGCGGTAAGCGAAGTTGCAGATTCATATTCAAGGAAGATGTATGTCTATCGCCAGCCTCAGAAAAGATTATCAACTCGCCAGCCTCGCTGAAACCGATGTTGCGCACGACCCAATTATTCAGTTTTCGCACTGGTTTGAACAAGCTCTGAAAGCAGAAGTAGCAGAAGCAAATGCGATGAGCCTATCCACAGTGAATGCAGAAGGAAAACCTTCATCACGCATCGTCTTAATCAAAGAATTTGATCACCGTGGTTTTTCTTGGTTCACGAATTATGACAGCCGCAAAGGGCTAGAGTTATCACAAAATCGGCATGCGGCTTTATTGTTTTTTTGGACGGCGCTCGAGCGTCAAGTACGCATCGAAGGGCGCATTCACAAAGTCTCAGAAGAAGACAATGATAAATATTTTCACAGCCGCCCTGTAGGAAGTCGTCAAAGTGCCTGCGCCTCCGCGCAGAGTCAGCCTGTTGCAAATCGTCAGCAATTAGAAGACAAACTCGCGGAAGTGGTCGCGCAATATGGTGACCATCCGCCGCGTCCGGAACACTGGGGCGGCTATCGTTTAGTACCTGACTTTATCGAATTTTGGCAAGGCCGCAGTTCACGTCTGCACGACAGAATTGCATATACTCGTCAGGCCGATGAAACTTGGGTGATTTCACGCTTACAGCCTTGAGCGTTGTGAAAACTGTAATCGGTTGAGAAAATAAAAAAGGTTTAGTGGCATGTGCGACTAAACCTTTTTTTAATCGTATTGACTTCAGGCAGCCAGACGTCGTTTAAAAAGTTCACGCGAGCGCATGATTTTTGGCAAGATAAACTCTTGGCAGTAAGTATCATCTTTATGATTCTTATAGAAATTTTGATGCGCACTCTCGGCAGCGAAGAATGGCGTGCATGCCAGAATTTCGGTCATGATCACGAATTTATTAACACGTCCGATGCGCTTGGAAATTTCTTGTGCAAGCTGGCGCTGCTCTTGTGTATGAAAGAAAATCACAGAGCGTAATGGCGAAGCGAGTTGCCCGCCTACGCTTGCTGGCGCATACGGGTCGTGCACTTTAAAAAAAACTTCAAGCAAGCTTTCAAATGATAATACCTCATTGTCAAACTCAACTCTGACGACTTCAGCATGGCCAGTATCACCACTGCACACGGTCTCGTAACTGGGGTTATCACTATGTCCACCAGCATAGCCACAGGTGACTGCTCTGACGCCACGCAGATGTTGAAACACTGCCGCCAGATCCCAAAAACGACCGCCACCGACTGTTGCAGTTTCTAACGCCATATTAACGCCCTCAGATCAAAATTAGTCTTTTTGAATTTGCTCGCTGCCTGTAACGTGATGAAGCGTACTTAAGCCAAATCCCTACGAAAAAGCCTGAGCATTATCAGCGGAGGTCTCGAAATCCTACAATCTCTAATCAAAAAGTTGCAGAATTCGTACCTTGCTGTATCATTTTTCGATACTTTTCTACAAGTTCATAAACTATGACCAAAGCCGCAGCTCTAATTGACGTACTGAAACGCGAACTCAAATCACGCCATATCACTTATCACGAATTGGCACAAAAAATTGAGGTTTCAGAATCAAGTATTAAACGCATGTTCGCTTCTAAGAATTTAAGCCTGCACAGATTAGATCAAATTCTGGATGCTGCACAGATTAGCTTGCATGAATTGACTGCACGTAGTCACGAAGAGTCTTTGATCGATGAGCTGACGTACGAGCAAGAAGAAGAGCTGATTAGCGATCCGAAAAAATTCATTGTCGCTGTATCAGCCATGAATTATTTGAGCTTGCAGCAAATCGTCGATATCTATGCGATGAGTGAAGCAGAAGTGATCGCTTATCTGGTGCGTCTTGATCACTTGGGAATTTTAGAGCTCATGCCGAACAACAGAATCAAGCTCTTGCTGTCACGTATTTTTCGTTGGATTCCAAACGGCCCTATCCAAAAATTTCATCGACGAGAATCCTTTGCCGATTACCTAAATGCGAATTTTGACGGCAAACACGACATGATGCAATTTGTCAGCGTCATGTTATCGAAACAATCCAGCGCCATTTTTTTGACGCGTTTGCGTCAATTGGCGCGCGATATTTCAGATCAACATCGTTTAGATGCGACGCTACCGTTTGAGGAAAGACACAGGATGAGCTTTATGCTGTCGGCGCGCCCATGGATTCCGAATTATTTCCAAGCTTTAGTCAGACCAGATTATATTCAGAAGTACTATGCACGTAAGAACAAGAAGTAAATAGCGTCCTACAGCGCTTTTACACAAAGCCGGAAATCAGGATCTTCTGGATAAGATTTCACATCAAATTCCAAACTACGCATCAACTTAAGCATATTCGAATTGTTCGTCAACACCAGCCCCTCGATATAGGCGAGACCGCGACTCCTTGCGACTTCGATAATCGATTGCATCAAGCGTGTCCCTAAACCCTGCCCCGCAAAATCATCGGCGATCAATAAAGAAAATTCACAGGTACTTTTGTCCGGATTAGTCACATAACGCGATACGCCAATGATACGTTCAGTTTCGGTAAAACTCCCGTCGTCCTGCGGCTGGCGTTCCGTGTAAATTGCCACCAAGGCCATCTCTCGGTCGTAATCAATCAACGTAAATTTCGCCAGCATACGCTCAGATAATTCACGCATCGATGACACGAAGCGGAAATAGCGACTCTCGGGTGACAATCGACGTACCAAGTCTTGCAGCATCTCAGCATCATGAGGATGCAAAGGTCTTACCACATACATACGCCCATCGCGCAATGGCCATTCAGTTTCTTTATCGGATGGATACGGCGAAATCGCCAGATGTTCGTAATTACCAGGCTCTGCTGGAGAATGATCCACCACCACTCTGGCATCCACTGCCAACGCACCATATTGATCCACGATGAGCGGATTAATATCCATCTCACGCAATTGTGGCAGAGCGCAAACCATCTCAGAGACGCGCAATAAAATTTGCTCCAAAGCTTCTCTGTGTACAGGCGGAGTGCCGCGCCAATGTCCTAACATTTCTGCACAGCGTACTCTATCAATCAAGCGATGTGCTAAGAATTGATTAAGAGGCGGAAGTTCAATTGCACGATCGGCGATCAACTCTATCATCACACCACCAGCGCCAAAAGAAATCACGGGACCAAAAAGTTCGTCAGTAGAAACACCGATAAATAATTCGCGTCCTTCTGGCTTGCCCGACATATTTTGCACTGTGACGCCGTTCATTTTGGCGTCGGGGCGTAATTTCCCAACCCGTTGTAACATTTCTTGCCAACCATCACGTACACCCGTCGCATTCAACACATTCAATAAGACGCCTTGCACATCCGACTTATGGGAAATATCCGCTGAATCAATTTTTAAGGCAACGGGATAACCGAGTTGATTCGCAACCAGCATGGCTTCGGTCGAACTGCGCGCTAACATGGTTTTCGTGACGGGGATGTGGAAAGCAGACAAAAGGGCTTTCGACTCCATTTCGGTCAACACTTTGCGCCGCTCTGCCAATACACTTTCTATCAAGATCCGCGCACCTTCCAAATCAGGTTTGGCTAATTGCGATAGAGGTGGCGGTACTTGGCGTAGCAATTGCTGATTGCGGTGGAACAACGATACATGATTAAACGCGTCGACCGCGGCTTCTGGTGTACGGAAACTCGGGATGCCTGCCTTAAACAAGATGGTGCGTGCAGCAGTGACCTTTTCATCTCCCATCCAGCAACTGATCAATGGCTTACCCACTGTGGATTGCAGATCTGCCAACACTTGCGCAATTGCGCCGGTATCGACACCGGCAATTGGCGACAAAATCACCAAGATGCCATCAACCTGATTGCAATGTGCGCAGGCATTCACGGCAGCGCGGTAATGTTCAGCATTCGCTTCTTGCGATAGATCGATCAATTCTTCCAGCGCTGCATACGGTGAAATCTTCTTATACAAATCTTTCACCACGTCGGCAGGCAGCTTTGCCATTTCCAAATTAACTTCGTTGACAAAATCTGCCGCTAACACCGCCGGACCACCACCGTTTGAAATAATAGCCAAGCGTCGTCCAACCGGTAAGTAACGCGCTGACAAACACTTAGCCGCAGCAAATAACTGCACCATAGAATGCACACGTACCGCGCCTGCACGCTGCAAAGCAGCATCAAAAATCGCGTCACTTCCGACGATATTGCCAGAGTGTGTTAAGGCCGCTTTCGAGCCAGCAGGCTTACGGCCCGATTTCAAGACGATGACAGGCTTGGAATTGGCGGCGGCACGTAAGGAACTCATAAAGCGACGGGCATTTTTTATGCCCTCGATATACACCACGATAGTCTGGGTCGCGGCATCGTCCGCCAGGAAATCGAGCACCTGCGCCAAGTCAACGGCAGTATTCACACCCAGTGATACCACGGCAGAAAATCCCACCCCATTCTTCGCAGCCCAATCCAAAATCGAACTGGTAATAGCACCTGATTGTGATACCACCGCCAGCGCTCCCGGTTGCGCTAACTTACCCAAAGCGCTAGCGTTCAAATGCGCTTTCGGTCTTTGAAACCCCAAGCTATTTGGACCGAGCAGTGAGATCCCATGTTGCTTAGCAATCTTGTGCAAATTTTTGGCCAGATTGGCATCGACACCGATCGATAAAATCAAGGCCGCACGGCACTGTATGCGACCGACCACTTCTAACGCAGCAGCCAATTCTTCGTTCGGCAAGGCTAAGATCGCCAGATCAGCACGCGATGTCGCGAGATCACCTAAGGTACCTTTGACTCGGCTATCAAGATACGTCACGCTGCCTTGAAATTCCTTATTTTCTAAATGTTGCAAGAACACGCGTGTGACCGGCGTCTGTAATGCTGGCGCATTCAAATCGCCCGCGAATACCACGACCGAACGAGGAGAAAACAAAGAGTTCAAATAATGCTTGTTCATAGTGTTCTCAAGATAGGAAATTTAAATTCAAGCAAACAAGTTGGCGCGAGGATATCCGCAGAGGCTGCATAACATTCATCAATCAGCGCCAATCAAAACACGCACATGCGCAGCGGCACTGCGCCCCAGCGAAGACAAGTCATAACCACCTTCAAGGCACGAAACGATCCGACCTTGCGCATGGCGTTGGGCGAGTTGCACAATCTGTTTAGTTACCCATTCGTAATCGGCTTCTACCAACGCCAAGTTACCCATATCATCTTCACGATGACCATCAAAACCAGCGGAAATAAAGATCATCTCAGGGCGGAATTTTTCAAGCGCGGGCATCCACACCTCGCTCACTGCCTGACGAAACGCCTCGCTACCAGATCGGGTTGGCAATCCAACATTGACCATGTTCGCGCCCATCGGTACGTCACCGCAAAACGGGTACAGATTTTTTTCAAAAATCGAACACATCAACACATGCGGATCATCGAATAAAATATCTTCACTGCCATTGCCGTGATGTACATCAAAATCGATTAAGGCGATGCGCTCTATACCGTGATGGGCCAACGCATGACGGATACCCACCACGACATTATTAAAAAAACAGAAGCCCCCAGCATTGCTACGTTCTGCATGATGGCCTGGTGGACGGATATTGCAGAACGCTACCGGTGCCTGCCCGCTTGCGACCAAATTCGAAGCCAGCACAGCAGCACCGGCAGCACGTAAAGCAGCCTGATACGAGAATTCATTAATATTGGTGTCGGGATCGATTTGCACATGCCCCCCCTCAGGCACTTGTTGTGCGATCTCGGCAAACTCATCCAGATAGCTGGCGCTGTGCGCGCGCGCCAATTGCTCGCGCGTCGCAAGTGGTGCATCAAGCTGCTCCATATAGTCGAGCAAACCTTTAATCAACAGTTGGTCATTGACCGCACCTAAGCGCTCTGGGCACTCAGGATGGTGATTACCCATGTCGTGTTTTTGGCAATCTGTATGCGTAATATAAGCGGCTAGCAAGGTCATTACTCCAGATCAAGGAAGGATCGATTGATTCTAGACCGATGCTCGCTTGCAGTAAAGCAATAGCCCGCCAGGTTTGCGCTGCATCAAAGACTAGACACTAGATTTCGACAATATTTTCGACAAAAACCGGCGCGAGGAAGAGTTTCAGAGGGGGAGATGGCAATGCTGTTCAGTTAAGCCTTGCCTTAGGTATTGTCGTTCCAGCGAAGGTGGGAATCTAGCTGCGTAAAAGACTAAAGACACTGGATCCCTGCATTCGCAGGGATGACACCTTGATTTTTTTGGCTTAACTGAACGGTATTAGCGACTTAGGCGATGGCTTTTCCATACTCTTTTTCGATACGCTTAGCATGTAAACTACCATGCATACGTCGCAAACCCAGCCAGACACTTGCCAAAACCACTGGTACGGCAATACCTATAGCGCTTTCAGTATGGCTAAGCCAGCCAAATTCTTTGGCGGCCTTGGCGACATAGCCAAACAGCCCGATCACATAGTACGAAATCGCAGCAACTGACAAGCCTTCGACTGCCTGTTGCAAATGCAGTTGTTGCGCGGCGCGCGCATTCAACGATTGGAGGATTTGGCGATTTTGCATTTCTTGCACGATGCCGACTCGCGTGCGTAATAAATCATTTGAGTTAGCAATCCGCCTTGCGAGCGCTTCCTGGCGGTTGGCGACCGCGTCACAAGTATTCATCGCCGGCGTTAAACGTCGGTCCATAAATTCGGCCACCATGGGCAGGCCCTCCACCCTTTGTTCGCGTAATTCTTCTATGCGCGCATGGACTAAACCTATATAAGCTTTCGAGGCGGAAAAGCGGTAATTGTTTTCCAGTGACAGTTTTTCTATACGCGCGGCAAGGTGTGTGATTTTTTCTAGTAAATGGCGCTCCGCATCGTTCTCTTGATCCAACTGAGATTCATCCAACGCATGATCGGCTGCAACCATTGCACTAGCTAAATCCACTAATTCACTCTCTATCGCATTTAATTGAGGTGTGGTGCGCTGAGCTACTGGCAAACCCAACAAAGCCATCATACGATAGGTTTCAATTTCTAAAATCCGCTGCGCTAAGCGCCCCGCCTGCTGTGCCCGCATATCGACATCGCGGATCACAAAACGACTAAAACCATCCGCATGCACGACAAAATCTGACCAAAACTCTCCACCCTGCATCACCCTGCTACCCGCCAGCGCATGTCCCTTAAACAGACTTTGAATCTCAATTGCGAATTCGTTGGCCGACAAGGTACGATTGTCTAAGATCAGGTGCGCTGCCACCAGCAATTTTCCTTGGAGGCGATGTAACCAAGCTTCGGGAATGCGCGTAATCGGCATGCGATTCAATGCTTGTTCCAGGCTTAAACCGCCCTCTGGATGTTGGGCAAAGGTATAGGTCGCAAACTCTGTATGACATTCCCATTTCAGGCGAAATGGTCCAAAATCAAAGTAGAAGTATTTTGCTTCTAAGGAGGGTGCGCTAACACCAAAATGCGTGCACAAGGCGAGTAATAAAGCATGCTGCTGCTCTTGCGTGGTACCGACGGATTCAGTGGGCGCTTCGTGATATACCGCCAAATGCGACAGCAATTCTGGCGCATTTAAACTCAGAAAAGGCCTTGAATGAATCTCAGCAGCTAGGGGAACGCGGGCAGGATGATTGAGTTGAAATAAATGTATAGACATAATGGCATATGAATGAGCAAAACGAGCAGTGAAAACAATTTGCAAAACGAAAAAGCAAATTCGATACTGGTGTTCGCTATCGGAAAACTGTGCCGTAGCTGTCTTTGTAAGAACGTCTAATCACCATTGTGGCCTTGATGAGCCTGAGAGTGATTGTAACAAAGAAGTTGCTAGCTGGTATTGAGAGAAAAATCGCACAAATGGGCGCCAATAGCAAAAATGACTGACGGTGACTTTGCAGCATCAGGCGCATTCAAGCGCCAAGCTGGTAAAATGCGGGTTTATTTGGCCAGCCATCCGGTCTGTCCATAGCCACATTCAGCAACCATCATCCCAGAGGACACTATGACCCAACTCAAAGCCATTATGCAAACCAATAAAGGCACGATTAATTTAAATCTGTTTGCCGATCAAACTCCAGTCACTTGCGCTAGCTTCGTGAATCTGGCTCAGCATGGTTACTATGACGGTTTGACTTTTCACCGCGTCATCAATGATTTCATGATTCAAGGCGGTTGCCCAGACGGTTCTGGCATGGGCGGCCCGGGCTATCGTTTTAAAGACGAATGCACCAGTGAATTACGTCACGATAAAGCCGGCATTTTGTCGATGGCCAATGCTGGTCCGGGCACAAATGGCAGCCAATTCTTTATCACTCACGGTCCTACCCCGCATTTGAATGGTAAGCACACTGTTTTCGGCGTCGTGGTCAGTGCAGAAGATCAAAAAGTGGTGAACAGCATCGTGCGTGGCGATGTGATCGAAAAATTGACAATAGAAGGCGATACCTCTGAATTGTTGGCGCAGCAAGCCGAATTAGTCGCAAAATGGAATGAAGTGTTGGATTCCCGCGCTTAATTTAGCCCCCCAGCTTTACAAGTCAGTAATCGATAAATTTGTAAAGACCTCAAAAATCAGTGTATCTGCGCATTGTGCGTACACTGATTTCCTCGCTATGCAGCACAGGCGACATCAATACCAACGTTGTCACACTAACGTCAGTTTGCCATGATACAAATCCGAACAGCGACACTTGAAGACTTCGAACAAATCTGGCCGATATTTCATGCCATCGTCGCCGCAGGTGAGACTTATACCTATCCACGCGAGACAAACAAAGAGCAAGCCCAACAACTTTGGTTGAGCACGCCCAAACAGACTTTGGTGGCAGAAGAAGACGGCATGATTTTGGGCAGCTATTTCATCAAAACCAATCAAACTGGTGGCGGCAGCCATGTATGCAATTGTGGTTACATGGTGAGCCCTGATGCGCGTGGTCGCGGCCTTGCTCGCATGATGTGCGAACATTCGCAAGCGCTTGCAGTGACACTAGGATATCGTGCGATGCAGTTTAATTTCGTGGTTTCCAGTAACGAAGTCGCGGTGAGGCTCTGGACCACATTAGGATTTGCAACGGTCGGACATTTGCCACGTGCTTTTCACCATCCATTACTCGGCGACGTTGATGCCTTGGTCATGTATAAGTGGCTGACGGCATAAACCATCAATAATATAAAAGAAAAACGCCCCAAAAATCCGGGCAATCCCGATCAGAATACGATAAAAAAAGACCGCCAATTCAATACAATTGGCGGTCTTTTTTATGCGTGAGAATTGCTGGTTTAATCGATACTAACTTCTTTACGATTATCTTTAGAAACTCTATCGATCATCTTATTGTAAGGGTCAACGCCGACTTCAAATGGTTTATCCTTGACTGTGATGGTCACACTTGGATCATTCCCTTTTAACTGACGTTTTTCGATAAACAATACTTTTTCATCTTTCTCTTTGGCACCTGGCGCACGCGAGAAGATCGCGATCTCAACGGCCTCATCGTACATACGTGGCGTTTCTTTACCTTTGCCATCCACTTCGATTTTGGCCAGATGTAATTTCATCGTCACATCCCACTGCCCATCAGCACGTTTCACCGCCTTCGCTTCGGTGACACGATTGTCGTAGAACACAATTTTCTCAAACATATCCGCAATCAAAGCGTGCTTTTCTGGCGGTGCTTCAGCACGGATATAAGTCAATAATTCCTTAGTCGTTGTGTATGGCGCTTGCTGGTAAGACTTATCTTGCAAGAAGCGCTTCAGTGCACGATTCAAAGCTTCTTCACCGATTTCGTCGCGCAAACGGTAGAAAATCAAGCTGCCTTTTTGATAGTGAATATACTGCTGCCCTTCAACCCGGGCCAAAGGCTGTTCTTCTATCAACTCACCACCACGTCCACGCAAATAGCCATCCAATTCATACTTCAAGAAGCGACGCATCTTTTCACGACCGTACTCCTTTTCCATCACCATCAAGGCGAAGTATTGGGCCAAAGATTCCATCAAGACCGTCGAACCCTGGATGTTGGCACCGATCACCTGATGCCCCCACCATTGATGCGCCATTTCATGTGCTGTCACATAGAACACGTAATCAATATCATCTTTATCCCGCAAGTCGGCGATAAAACCGATCGCTTCTGAATACGGTATCGTGTTGGCGAAGGATTGGGCAAAACGAGCGTAGTTAGGAAACTCCAAAATCCGCACTTGTTGGTGCTGATAAGGCGTGAAATTGGTCGTGAAGTAATCCAATGATTTCTTGGTGCCTTCTAGCATGCGATCAATATTGTATGCGTGCTTTTTGTCATAATAAATCTCAATTGGTACACCTTTCCAATCACCTTTTTTGACTTCCCAACGCGCTGATAAGAAAGCGAAAAATGGCATCATCGGCCGGTCCATTTTGTAATGGAAATAGCGACGACCGTTTTCTTCCCAAGATTTCTGCAAATAACCCGGTGCCATCGCAATTTGATCAGCGCTGGTAGAAATCGTCGTATCGAAATTAATCCAATCAGCTTCGCTACCCAAAGCATGATAGGCACGTGCTGATTCGTCTTCCAACTTCGGCATACGTTGTGGCTCACCTAAACCACGCTTTCTGCGTTCATTGCGATCACGTAACTCTGCATCTGCGGCATAGCCAAATTGCGGGAAGAACTCTCGATTATTGAAGAAAGTACCATTCCAATTCACCGTATTCGCCGCACCGCTATTGGTAAAACCAGGATTCTCAACGGTGGTCACGAAATCTAAGTTCAGTTTGGTACCAGCTGCCAATGCTTGCTCCAGCTTCAAGATGCTAAAGCCCAATTTCTTATCATCTAAAACGACCTTATGCGCGGGCAAATTCTTCCATTCGGTTTTTACGCGAGTATTGACCTGAATCCGCAAAGTATCTTGTGCTAAATCTGACTTGTTTTGCAGTACATAATGACCATTGATCACAATCTTACGTTGCTCGGGAAAGATATCAACATTAGCCTGTACATCGGTCAAACGCGGATGCGGCAATCCTTTGTACTGCTTGTACTTTTTCTCGTACTCAGCATTCTCATTCATCGCTGCGGTTTTGGTCTGATATTGATTCAGGACATTCGTATTGTAAAAAATCCAGCCTCCCACCGCTACGAAAGCAACCAAACTCGTCGCTAGTGCAACACCAGCTTTACTATTCAATTTAGCTAGGGCAAGACGTACACGGACGCGCCATTCTTGCGACAAACCGCGCACCCAAAATGCCTGCGCCAGAATCAGTAAAGCAACCGTAAAACACGTCCAATACAAGGTGAACCACGACCAACCAGTCAAGAAGTGACCGTAGCCATTCATGTCCGAATAAGGTGTCGCAGAAGCACCGGCAAAATTGTAAAGATTATGATCAAGATCTAGCGTCCCGAACACAATTTGTGAAATCAACAGCAGGATCATCATCAAATAGCCGATGAATTTATTATTCGTCAAAACCTGCAGGACCAAAGCCAGTAACCCCAGCAGAATAAAACTACTGGAGCCAAGTAAAATACCTTTCACATACAAAACCAATTCAATCGGCGCACCACCTTTAAATAATTGCACCAACATACCGGCCATCGCACCAGCCCCAAGGAAACTCAAGATCACCGCAATCAAAGCGGCTGATTTGGCTAACAAAGGAACCCAATTTGGTACTGGCATGGCATCAACGACGTCGGCAATCTTGACCTGACGCTCTTTGAAGATGAGTTCACCCGCATAGAACGTGATAATAATGATCAACATAAAATTGAAACTGCCCGCCAGTATCGACAGCATATTTGTCGTCACCGGATACACCGTGGTGCCAAACATCACGCCGGATTGGCTCGCACTACCCATAAAATTCACTAAACCAAACAACAACATGACTAGAAATGGCACGCTCTTGAATACGGCTTTAGCATCGAATTTCAATATATCCCAGAACTGTATCCAGGCAGTCGCATTGCCCGCACTCTGGGCTACTTTTGGCAAGCTGATTTTAGCCAACTGCGGCGCTGCCACTTCCGTATCTTTATTCGCTTTTGCTTTACCAAACCAACGACGTCCGGTGCCGGCCCGCTGCGGTTTAAATAACACTAAGGTCATTGCGACTAAGACTAATCCTATCGCAGTCCATAAGATGCGATTGACCAATAAGTAGCTATTCAAGACCGGCAAGATGGAATTCGATTCGGCGGTAGAAAAATAGCGCGTCATGCGTCCAAATGCGCGCAAACCAAACGGGTCTAATAAGACGGCGACCCATTCATTATTGATGTCGCGCGTGAACGAACCAGCCACTACCCACAACACAAAAAAACCTATCACGCCGACATACACCATCATCATCGAGCGCGTAGTCGCCGCTAACAGCATCAACAAAGCACCAATGAAGAGTAAATTGGGGAGTACGAATACCGCGAGTCCCCACGCAAACGGTTGCAGCGAGAAGGCACCAACACGAGCAGTATCAACCCAAGGCATGTGTGGCCCAATTAACAGGCCAAAAATCACAAACAGAAAGATCACCATGCAAGCAACTAAGCCGGCTAAAAATCGTCCTATCAAGTAATCGCGTTTGCGCATAGGCGTTGCGAACAGCATGTCGGAAATACCGATCTCTGTATCACGCAAGACCGCACCAGCGATAAAGATAGTGACGACAAACATCGACAAGACACTAAATACGCCGAGAAATTGTGCAATCACCGTAGGCGCATTGCGATTCACATTGCCGACCGCACCACCGACGGTAATCGCATCGCTGCTGGCAGCGCCGAAAGCCAAAGCACCAAAGATCAAAGCAATGACCCATAACAAGGGTTGCTTGAGTTGATAACGTAAGTCAAACTTAAAAAATTCTAACCACATAACATTCCCCTTAGACAATTAAGCACTTAAACAGCCAGCGCTGGAGCGCTATTTTGTGATTTGCGCAATTGCAGGAAATAAACGTCTTCCAAATCGGCTTCCACTTGGCGGAAGCCTTCATCAGGTTGGGTTTCTGAATACACATTGATTTGCGGCTTACCACCGACCAGACGTGTGGTCAATACAGTGAACTTTTCTTGATAACTTGGTAGTGCTTCTTTGCTGACGCTGCAACGCCAGACTTTGTTTTGCAATAGCTCAATCGCCGCTTGCGGTTCGCCTTGTACCAGTACCTGGCCCTTCGCAATCATTGCCATGCGTGGACACAAGTCGGTTACGTCCTCGACGATATGGGTAGACAGAATCACGACGACTTGCTCGCCGATTTCAGATAACAAATTCAGAAAACGATTACGCTCATCAGGGTCTAGACCAGCGGTTGGCTCATCCACAATCACCAGTTTGGGAGATCCCAATAGAGCTTGAGCGATACCAAACCGCTGACGCATACCACCGGAGTAAGTCCCTAAAGCGCGTTTGCGCGCGTCCCACAAATTCGTTTGACGTAATAAACCTTCCACTGATTGCTTACGATCCGCTTTATTGGTGATCCCTTTCAGGACTGCAAAATGATTCAGCAAATCTTCCGCTGAAACTTTCGGATAAACACCAAAATCTTGCGGCAAATAGCCTAGCTGACGTCGAAGCTCTTCCTTATTTTGCAGAACATCCATGCCGTTAAAATGAATCGAGCCCGTATCAGGTTCTTGCAAAGTCGCAATAGTGCGCATTAAAGATGACTTCCCAGCCCCGTTCGGACCTAACAAACCAAACAAACCATTCGGGATTTCTAAGTTGACGTTATTCGTCGCGTGTACGCCATTCGCGTAGGTTTTGTTTAGATTCTTAATCGACAGCATAATGAAATCCCCTTGTTCTAATATGTTTGATAATTTGCTGAATGGAAATTGCGTGTAGACAAAGTCCAGGCAAGCACGATAGATTTTGCATTGAGTGAGAAATATACGTGACAATTAAGCATTTCAGTCAGCCATGCGACCAAAAGCGTCAATTTCGACATGAAAGACGAAAATCTGCCACGAAGTAACACCGCATTCATGTCATGCAAATGTAAACTGATGCGTTTTTTTACTGCTTCCATCGCAAACTTGCCATCACGTGCGTAAAACTGGAATAGTGGCAAACATCAACGAGCACACTTCTGTGAGTTCAAATAAGCACTCTGAATCCTTTGCGAAAACACTATGCAGAACTTTGAAAAGCCGGTCAAAACAAGCCAACTCCCCGACCAGCCTTTACCTGGGAAAATGATCGATAAGCTAGGTAGTTGGTCGGTAAAGGCGCAGCACTATCCGATATTCAGCCAAACCTGGTTTCGCTATCGAGCGCTAAGCCTTGCCATGCCTATTGGTGTATTAGGACTAATTTTGCTCGTGCTCTCGCTTGTCATCGCCAATGACAAGAGTGCACAGGTAGAAACGATCAAGCCTTACAGCATGTTCACCGCTATATTTGTCGGCATCTGTTTGAATTTATTGTGCGGACGGTGGCTTGCTACATTAGTAAAAAAACGTCAGTGGCAACAGAAAAAAGAAACGGCGGGGATTGCGATCGCCCTATTGTTTGGATTTATCGTATCGTATGCGCTGCTCAGTTCTGCAGATCATTTTCTCGATAAAAAAGTCAAGAAAACTAGCCCTGAGACCAGACAGCAAATCCAAAATCTGACGAAAAGCGATGAAGTTAAAGTGGGTCTAATCATCACCGATGAAGAAGAACGTAAGTCCCATCTGTTCAACTATGTTTTTTGGTTCATTCTTTTGCTCTGGTGGGGCGGCGCCCTGGATTTCCGCGCCTATTTAAGACAGAGCCGAGAGATGAAAGACGCCTTACTGCAAGAGCAGCTGGAACAATATAAACACGAAAGAAATCAGGCCCAAATGCGACTCTCAGTGCTGGCGAGTCAGGTGGAGCCTCATTTTCTATTTAATACGCTGTCAGGGGTACGTGCGGCGATGCTCAACGATCCAACACGCGGTGTTGCCATCATTGATCATCTGGTCGATTACTTACGCTCGACGATTCCACAGATGCGCAGCGATGGCAATCTGATGCTGACCACAGTGCGCAATCAATTTGATTCTGTAACTGCCTACCTCAACGTCATCCGTACCCGGATCCCTCGCCTGAGTTTTAGCGTGACTTGTCCGCCAGAACTAGAAACATGTGCGGTTCCACCACTGATGCTCATCAGCTTGGTTGAGAATGCGGTGAAACACGGGATTGAGTTGAAGAAAGGTCCGGTAGAAATTCATGTCACTGCCAGCCGATTTGACGCGCAACAGGGCGCGCAATTATGCCTAAGCGTGGCGGATAACGGCGTTGGCTTCGGCGCGAGTAGCTCAGGTTCTGGCATAGGTCTAAGCAATATACGGGAACGACTCAGGCAATTGCACGGAAACGATGCCAGCCTAGAATTGAACATGCGTGAACAAGGTGGTATCGAGGCCCGCATTGTGTTGCCACTGAACGTGCTCGATGACCATTAGTCGTGTCTCATTCAATCGTCACTTATCCAATCCTACCTTAATCAGTCACGCCGCACTTAATCATTACATCGAGGTTTACCATGCCAACTGCCATCATTGCCGATGATGAAGATTTACAGCGTTCCGATCTGCGCCGCATGTTACAGATCGTCTGGCCAGAGTTGGAAATTATTGCCGATTGCGAAGACGGTGGCGACGCCTTAGATGCGATCGTCAAACTCCAACCGGACATCGCCTTTTTGGATATTCGTATGCCAGAACTCAGTGGTCTGGACGTTGCGCGCGCCAGCGATGGTCAATGTCGTGTCGTATTTACGACAGCCTACGATAATCACGCGATTGAAGCTTTCAAATTAGGGGCGATTGATTACTTACTCAAACCGATTACAGAAGAACGACTGCGCCATTGTATTTCGCGCATACAACAGCAATCCAAAACCGAAGCGGTGCCCGCTGATCTAATGCAAGTCATGGCGGCTCTCGACCAACGTTTACGTGAACCTGTCGCAAGTGAGCGTATCCGCTGGATCAGCGCCAGCTCAGGCAATACGATTAAATTATTCCCGATTGAAGAGGTTTTGTTTTTTGAATCTGATTTACGCTATACCCGCGTAGTGAGCGCGACAGATGAAGGACATATCCGCACCTCAATCAAAGAATTGCAGAAAGGTCTGGCACCTGAGCAATTCTGGCAAATCCACCGTAGTATCATGGTCAATCCGCATGCAATCGCGCGCGCGCCGTGATGAAATGGGAAATATTTTTGTAGAGCTAAAAAATCATGCTGAACAATTGAAAGTCAGTCAGACTTATGCGTGGCGCTTCAAGTCTATGTAAGCGCAAGCACGCAAAAACAGTTGCGATTCAAGTTATGCATTTAAAAAAAACAAGTTTGCGATCATGCTCTTCATGACCGTAAATTCTTGATTCGGCTGTAAACACATGTGTTTCCTAAAAACCAGGTGTTTCAACCCACGCAATACTCATGTGTTTTCTCATTTTTATCAAAATAGGCAAAAGCGCCTACTGACTTGTCCGCCAGTCTGTGCCACACTAAAGACATGACTCTCACAGAATTAAAATACATCGTTGCAGTAGCCCGCCAAAAGCATTTTGGACACGCGGCAGAGGCTTGTTTTGTCGCACAGCCGACTTTGTCGGTCGCCATCAAAAAACTCGAAGACGAACTTGGTGTGACGATTTTTGAACGCGGTGGTACTGAAGTATCCACCACACCTTTAGGTGCGCAGATCGTCGCACAGGCCGAACGTGTCTTAGAACAAACTGCCGTCATCAAAGAGCTTGCAAAGCAAAATAAAGATCCCTTAAGTGGCCCATTCCGCCTCGGCATTATTTACACCATAGGCCCATATTTGCTACCCGGCCTGGTCAAAACCATGATCGCCAAAGTGCCGCAAATGCCTTTAATTTTGCAAGAAAACTTCACCGTCAAATTGATGGAGTTATTGCGTCAAGGCGAACTCGACGCAGCGATTATGGCGTTGCCACTGCCAGATCAAGGCATGATGGTACAGCCTTTGTATGACGAACCTTTTGTCGTGGCGATGCCGAAAGATCATCCGTGGGCTGAGCGTGCCTCGGTCTCGGCTGAAGAGCTCAAAACCGAAACCATGCTATTGCTAGGTAGCGGTCATTGCTTCCGCGACCAGGTGTTAGAGGTCTGCCCAGAAATGGCGCGTTTCTCGACTGCCAGTGATGGTATCGCCCGTACCTTCGAAGGCTCATCGCTAGAAACAATACGTCACATGGTGGCGTCCGGTATTGGTATTACTGTTTTGCCGATGGCATCTGTTCCCGATTTGCATGCCAAGGACAGTATGTTGCGTTATGTACCTTTTAGTAATCGCGCACCAGACCGGCGCGTTGTGATTGCCTGGCGCAAGAGTTTCACCCGCCATGCTGCCATTGACGCAATACGTCAGGCTGTATTGAGCTGCGAATTACCCGGTGTAACCATGCTCGATGAAATCGCGGTGGCGCAGTAAAACTCCCGTTTGACATCCACGCTCCACCCCACGATGTCTGGCTTTGCGCTACTGAGTCAGACTGATTAACTTTATAATATGCACGTCTACTTCTTCACATCGTGTTCCCTATGAACCAGGTAACTGAACGCTTAAATCTTTATTTCAAATTAATCCGTCTGGATAAACCCATAGGCATTTTGTTGTTATTGTGGCCGACCTTGACTGCTTTATGGATCGCTGCTGATGGCAAGCCAAGCTGGCAACATCTATTAATTTTCTGTCTGGGAACAACCCTGATGCGTTCCGCAGGTTGTGCTATCAATGATTATGCGGATCGTGATTTTGATAAACACGTTAAACGTACCGCAGAACGTCCTCTCACCAGCGGCAAGATACGCGCATGGGAAGCCTTGATGGTGGCGGGTGTATTGGCACTCATTTCCTTCTTATTAATTCTGCCATTCAATACACTAACGAAACAATTATCTGTACTCGCACTCATTGTGGCTGGCTCTTATCCCTATTTTAAGCGCTTCTTCGCAATTCCACAAGCCTATTTGGGGATCGCATTTGGGTTTGGTATCCCGATGGGTTTTGCTGCCGTGACGAACGCGATACCTTCACAAGCTTGGTGGCTATTGATCGCCAATGTATTTTGGGCGATCGCTTATGACACAGAATATGCGATGGTGGATCGTGACGATGATCTCAAAATAGGCATCAAGACTTCTGCGATTACCTTTGGTCAGTGGGATGTATTTGCGATTATGGCGAGTTATACAGTTACCTTGACAGTGATACTCTGGAGCGGATGGGATTTAGGATTACGTTGGCCATTTGTTGCCGGTATTTTAGTAGCGGCTGCGATTGCGATATATCATTACCAATTAATCAAATCGCGTGATCGAGACTTGTGCTTTGCTGCTTTCAGGCATAACAATTGGTTGGGTGCTGCAATATTTGCCGGCGTTGTGCTCGATTACGCTGTACGCTGACTTGATCGCTTCATCGTCAAGCAATCAACGTGTATTTGCGCTAACGCAAAACAAAATGCGAATTTCGTTCTAGACTGTTTTCAGAAGTAATGTAGTTATTCCAATTCACCTTACAAGGAAATACCATGAACTCTGTTGACCAACACAAAGAAAATCTGATGCGCGAATTGAACCAGGTTTTGAAAGATGCTGAAGACCTCATCAAAAATTCCGAACAGCAAGCTGGTGAAGGCTTTCAAAGTGCCAAAGACAAGTTGCAAGCAACATTAAAAACGGCCAAGAAAGAAATTCAACACATAGAAGAAGTTGCCATCAAAAAAACCAAAGAAGCAGCTCACGCGACCGATGCTTATGTGCATGAGAACCCGTGGAAAACGGCAGGCATCGCTGCTGGCGTAGGTTTGCTAGTTGGTTTGCTTATCGCCAAAAATAAATAAGTAGAAGATGGCAATCACGGATTCGATCATGCGCTTAGGCGCCAGTCTGATTGACACCTTGCATACACGCTTGGAACTCGCTTCGGTTGAAATCGAAGAAGAGTTCGGGCGTTTTGCGAACTATTTGCTGCTGTCTTTACTTGGATTGTTTTTTGGAATAGTCACAGTTTTGTTGCTGGTCTTACTGGTCTTAGTTATGTTCTGGGATCAACACCGCGAACTCGCCCTGATCAGCCTGATCATTGTCTTTGCTGCGGCAAGTATCGCCATATTTTTCTACATCAAAAACGCAGTCAAGAATAAACCACGCTTGCTCGCCGCCAGCCTGAACGAATTACAGAATGATATTGAAGCTTTGCGTCAAACTAGCGCAGCATCTCAACCAGCCGACAATGCCGATTCAGATAGTGAAGGTTTCTGAATGATGTTCAACACACAGAAGATAAGTCGTTCTGATATTTTGCAAGCCCGTCGCCAAATGCTACTCGTACGTTGCCGCCTGCAACGACAACAATTGGTTTGGCAAGGTGCGCAACTCCATCATGAATTGCGTTTTGTTGAGTTAGGGCTAAGCGCAGCCCGCACTGTGCGCGCTTCGCCGATCTTAATCGCGGCGATCACTGTTGGACTCGCTATCATCAAGCCACGTCGCGCGCTATGGTTGGTAAAAACAGGTCTTTCTTCTTGGCGCCTATGGCAAAAATTTGCACCAGTCTTGATGCCGTTAATGCCCGTATTACGGGCTTGGCAAATTCGTACCAAGAAAACCAGTGGGGCAACAGGTGCTAGTTCGCAAACTCAGGCGCAAACTGCCAAACACGCAGATGAAAATTCTTGACGACGAGCTCGACAACTATCTAAATCACGTCTTACTTTGACTAGTAGATTGCTTCTTCGATTGTTTGAAACGCCATAAAAAAAGTATTCCCGCCAATATACAAATGAACGCTGCATAGATACTAATCCGCAGTCCCGTTGCGCTCAAAGAAATACAAAAAATCGCCAAACTAAGCAGGTTAGTACTATGTGTCTTAAGTGCCTCATCAGGTCGAATAAATTCTGCAATTTTCTTACGCTTTATCGCGAGCCAAAAGAACAAAGTTTGGGACGCCAAAATCAGGCCCAGTAGCACAACGTACACTATATTTGCCGTGAGATTTAGTGGATAACGTCCGAACAGTGCTGCAACGAAAGGGAAGAAACAGATCAAAGACAAAAATACCAAACTACAAACCAACAAGGGCAAATCGATCTCGCCAATTTTTTCTGTAAGTTTGTGATGCCAAACCCAAAACACACCCAAGGCCGAAAAACTCACAAAATAAGCAAAAATCACTACGCCATCGTGCGCAAGTGCATGAAGTAACTCGAGCGCAGAAAATTTATCCACAATTAGAGGAACTTTAACCTCCAATACTAGGATCGTCATTGCAATCGCAAAGACTGCGTCCACCAAAGTTTCTAAACGTGCTTTATGCAGGTGAAATTTTTTTGTCATGGCTGGTAAGTTTTCAAGAATTTATTGTCGTTAGTTTGTATTAGTATTCAATGGTGCGGGCGTTGACTAACTTTGTCTGATTTTATTTACTCTTGCACTAAATGTGTAGCAAATATGCCTTACATCGCAGAATTCATCAAACGCCGCTGCACTTCTGCTTCCGCTTCCAGACGCGCCAATTCAATTTCTTCTATCACTGCACCAACGTCAACTGGGCGTTTATCTTCTGCCACGAAACCGGTCAGCACCGTGTCAGGTCGTAGCAAGCCAGCCGTGTATAGACCCCAGATTTCTTTACCATACTGCGTTCGCGCGAACTCTGGGGCAAACTGGCTAAAGTAATTTTTTAGATTATCAACATCGCGGTAGAGCATGCTGGCGGCGCCCATATTACTGGCTGCATTGATCGCTTGCGGTAAATCGATGATAACTGGACCTTGCTCGTTTAAGAGGATATTGAATTCAGAAAGATCGCCGTGGACGATGCCGGCACACAGCATTAATACGACTTGTTGAATTAATTCTTCGTGATACACCAGAGCTTGCGCGTAACTGAGATTAACGTCGTTCAGGCGCGGTGCGACTTGCCCATCGTCCGTACTAACTAAATCCATCAGCAACACGCCTTCGAAGCAGATATACGGTGTCGGTACACGCACACCCGCATCGGCGAGTTTAAATAAGGCATCGACCTCAGCGTTTTGCCAGACTTCTTCTTGCATCTTGCGGCCATACTTCGAGCCTTTTTGCATAGCACGTGCTTGTCGGCTGTTTTTGACGGTGCGGCCTTCTTGATAAGCGGCGGCTTGCTTGAAGCTACGTTGCCCGGCTTCTTTATACATTTTGGCACAACGTATGTGATCGCCACATCGCACGACATAGACGGTCGCTTCTTTGCCACTCATTAATTGGCTCAGTACTTCGTCTATCATGCCTTCGTCGACTAAGGGTTGTAGGCGCTTAGGTGTTTTCATAGCAGATCCATGTACGGATAAGCGCTGTCACAAATCGATGACGATGACAAATTAATTTTGTCCAAATTCATCCCCCAATTCTTTGCCGCGTTGCGCTGCTGCCTGTATAGCCTGATGAATCGCCGGCTTCACCAAACTCTCATCCATACGACATAATGCGGCGTAGGTCGTGCCGCCTTTTGAGGTAACACGTTCACGCAGAATACTTACCGCTTCGTCCGATTGCTTCGCTAATTGTGCTGCGCCATTAAAGGTCGCTAATGCCAGTTGGCGTGCTTGTTCAGCATTAAATCCTAACTGTTGTGCCGCTTCTTGCATTGCTTCAATAAAGTAGAAAACATAAGCTGGGCCGCTACCAGAAACTGCCGTCACTGCATCGATCATGTTTTCTTGATCAACCCACAGAGTCTCCCCTACTGCTTGCATAATGTTCTGTGCAAGCGTGCTCTCTTGATCACTCACTGCTTCCATCGCATACAGGCCGCTCATTCCTAAACCTATCATTGCTGGCGTATTCGGCATCGCACGGACAATTTTGGCGTAGCCGCCTAACCAACGGGATAAATCCGCCGCCCGAATACCTGCTGCCACTGACAAGATCAACTGATTTTTCACGAACGGTAACAGGCTTGCGGCGACTGTATGTAGTTGTTGCGGCTTGACTGCCAAGACGATCATATCCGCATCGCGCAATTGTGCATCAGGACTAGTCTCAATGCTGGTGCAAGTGCTGACGCCATAACGATCAACCAGACTTTGCAAGCTGTCTGGATTCAAATCGATCACATGAATCTGCGTCGGTGATGCCAGTTTTTTGACCAAACCGCTAATCAAAGCACCGGCCATATTACCGCCACCAATAAAAGCTATCCGCAAACTAGACTGCATAATGTCTCTTTCCAAAAATGGCACTACCAATTCTGACGATCGTACTACCTTCGGCGATGGCGGCTTGCATATCTGCGCTCATACCCATTGATAAGGTGTCGATAACAATTCCTTGGTTTTGTAAATATTGTTTAAGTTGTGCTAACTGACGAAATGCTTGTCTTTGCACCGCTTCATCCTCACTCGCTTCTGGCACGCACATCAAGCCACGTAAACACAAATTTGGCAGCTGGGCGACATGCTTGGCGAGAGCCAATAATTCATTCGAGTGCACGCCACTTTTGCTCGTTTCACCACTGATATTCACTTGTAAGCAAACTTGTAAATCACCCGCCGCTACCGGACGCTGTTCAGATAAACGAGTCGCAATTTTTTCTCGGTCTATCGAATGCACCCATGAAAAATTTTCAGCGATCGGTCGCGTTTTATTACTTTGTATCGGTCCGATAAAATGCCAAACTGGTGGTTCAGTATTTTCTTGCGAGGACAACAAACTTCGCACCTCAGCAATTTTGTCTATCCCTTCTTGGACATAGTTTTCACCAAAAGCCCGCTGTCCAGCCTGCCAAGCTTGTACAACTTGTTCGGCGCCAAAGGTCTTCGATACTGCTAATAAGGCAATTTCAGTTGGATTCCTGTCATAGCGAAGCGCACTTAGTGCAATTGCCTCATGCACGACTTGCAAGTTTTGGGAGATTGGGGACATAATCAAGGACATGGAACAGCAGGTAAGAGTTGCAAACAGCATTCAAATTTTTCACTCAGAATGTCGCATTGCATGATCATTTCAGCAATATCGACATTCCGTCTATCATTTCGTATCGGATTATAAATGGATATCTCAGAACTTCTCGCATTCTCAGTTAAGAATAACGCATCCGATTTGCACTTATCGTCTGGTTTGCCGCCGATGATCCGCGTGCATGGTGATGTGCGCAGGATCAATCTACCACCATTAGAACACAAAGATGTGCATGCACTGATTTATGACATCATGAATGACGGCCAACGCAAACATTATGAAGAGAATCTCGAATGCGACTTCTCTTTTGCGATTCCGGGTCTAGCGCGTTTTCGGGTAAATGCCTTCAATCAGGAACGTGGTGCTGCAGCCGTTATGCGTACCATTCCATCCAAGATATTGTCTTTGGAACAATTAAATGCACCTAAGTGCTTCGCTGATTTTTCTTTGAAAGCGCGCGGCCTAGTATTGGTCACAGGTCCAACAGGTTCTGGCAAATCCACGACCTTGGCCGGCATGGTGAACCATGTCAATGAAAGTGAATACGGCCACATCTTGACCGTCGAAGATCCTATCGAATTTGTGCATGATTCTAAAAAATGCTTGATTAATCAACGTGAAGTCGGGCCCCATACCCATTCCTTCTCAAACGCTTTGCGTTCTGCATTACGTGAAGATCCTGACGTCATTTTGGTCGGCGAGTTACGTGATTTGGAAACTATACGCTTGGCGCTCACTGCGGCGGAAACCGGTCACTTGGTATTTGGCACCTTGCATACTTCTTCAGCCGCAAAAACCATCGATCGTATTATCGACGTCTTCCCTGCAGAAGAAAAAGAGATGGTGCGCTCTATGTTGTCGGAATCCTTGCAAGCGGTTATTTCTCAAACCTTGTTAAAAACCAAGGATGGCTCAGGTCGCGTGGCTGCACATGAAATTATGGTCGGTACACCAGCGATTCGTAACTTGATTCGCGAAGCAAAAATCGCGCAGATGTATTCAGCGATTCAAACCGGTAGCAATGTCGGGATGCAAACCTTGGATCAAAATTTATCCGATTTATTACGTCGCAATGTCATCTCTGCTGCCACAGCACGTGCTGCTGCGAAAATCCCAGATAACTTCCCCGGTTAAGATGGCAACACCGCACTAAATGAAACAAAGTTAAGCCAAGCACAATAAAAGAATATAGCATCAAGAAAAAGGGAAATGTCATGGAACGCGATCAGGCCACCAAATTTATGAACGACTTGCTCAAGCTAATGGTGAGCAAGAATGGTTCAGATTTGTTTATTACTTCAGATTTTCCACCAGCTTTCAAAATTGATGGCAAAGTCACACCGGTGTCGAATCAGGTATTAACAGCCGCGCATACGGTCGATCTGGCGCGCGCTATCATGAACGATAAACAGGCGTCAGAATTTGAATCGACGAAAGAATGTAATTTTGCGATTAACCCACCTGGCCTAGGTCGTTTCCGTGTCTCTGCATTTTTGCAGCAAGGTCGTGTCGGCATGGTGTTGCGTACGATTACCTCGGCAATCCCGACCTTTGAAGAACTGCGCTTGCCAAGCCAACTCAAAGAAATCGCAATGACCAAACGTGGCCTCGTGATTATGGTTGGTGCAACCGGTTCTGGTAAATCCACAACGCTAGCAGCCATGGTTGGTCACCGTAATGCGAATAGCTATGGCCACATCATCACGATTGAAGATCCGATTGAATATGTACACCCGCATGGCAATTGCATCATCACTCAACGCGAAGTTGGGATTGATACGGATGATTGGGAAATCGCGCTAAAGAACACCTTACGACAAGCGCCCGATGTGATTCAAATTGGTGAGATTCGCTCGCGCGAAACTATGGATCTGGCCATTGCCTTTGCAGAAACTGGTCACTTGTGTCTGGCAACTTTACATGCCAATAGTGCGAATCAGGCTTTAGATCGGATGATTAACTTCTTCCCTGAAGAACGTCGTCCGCAGTTGTTGATGGACTTGTCTTTGAACTTAAAAGCCGTGATCTCACAGCGGCTAGTTCCCTTGCGCGGTCAAAAAGGTCGAGTCGCGGCGATTGAAATTATGCTCAATACGCCTTTGATTTCTGATTTGATTTTCAAAGGTGATGTACATGAAATCAAAGAGATTATGAAAAAATCTGAAGAATTAGGCATGATAACTTTCGATAAATCTCTGTTTAACTTACATGAAGAAGACATGATTACGTATGAAGATGCGTTACGTAATGCTGACTCTGTTAATGAATTGCGTTTAGCCATTAAGTTGCGTGGTAAAGACGCCAGCAATCGCGATCTGTCGGCCGGCACGCAACATCTGGGCATCATCTGATGGCGCCCGCGGGCGCATTGGCGTTTCAGGCAAACAATCTACAAGGCGAGACTATCGATTTACAGCTATACGCTGGCAAGGTGGTGTTGATCGTCAATACCGCCAGTGCCTGCGGTTACACGCCGCAATATCAGGGCTTAGAAAAACTGTATCGCGAATGTCAGCCACAAGGCTTTAGCGTGCTCGCTTTTCCTTGCAATCAATTTGGGTTTCAAGAGCCAGGTTCTGCCGAAGACATTGCACAATTTTGCGAAAAGAATTATGGCGTTAGCTTTCCCGTATTTGACAAGATCGATGTAAATGGCAAAGATGCGCATCCGCTATTCCAATATCTGAAATCGCATGCCCCAGGGGTATTAGGCACGGAAATGATTAAGTGGAATTTCACGAAATTCCTAGTCGATCAAAACGGCAAGGTCGTCAAACGTTATCCGCCTCAAGCCACGCCTGAAGATATACGAGCAGATGTACTACATTTGCTGAAGTCGAAATCATCTTCACAGCAAGCAGACACAGGAAACTAATTCAAGCTCGCAGCCATTGACGCATTACCGGAAATGGCTGCACTTGATGCAAAGTAGCTTGTTGTTCATCGTAGCAAAGGCCCATCCATTGCAACAATGGCAGACCGATATATTGACCACGCTGAAAATTATCGATTAACCAGCGTGACTCATTCTTGTAGCCATCATCATGAAACACCAGCTCTAATGGAATATCCAAATGAACTGCCGCTGCGTATGACCACAATACGGCGGCGATCTCTTCACCATCAGTAGGCCATGGCAATTCCAAAGCAGCACTACCCACAGCCGCTCGTTGCGCCGCCGTGGTCACTGCCAGATGGCCAGCTTCATGCAACAGATCGCCCGGAAATAAGAGTTTATCGCTATCGACATAAATACAATTTGGGCCCAGGTCCAGGCCTGGCAAAAAGGTCGGATGATTTAATTCGCGAAAATTTATGGCGATTCCTAAACCTTCGACAAAAGCAGACATTGTTTGCCAATAAGGACGGGCAATCGATGTGAGCAATGTCGTGCCAACAGTTAACTTTGATTCAGTATCATGCATGCTTCAATCTCACCAGTTTGCCATTTAGGGTTGTTTCCGTTTATAGCTTGCCACTTCAAGCTGGGCAAATTGCGCTAGTTCCTGATACGTGTTTGCATCATTTTGTCCAAGCCAAATGAAACGTGGCAGATACACGTCAATCGCAGCTGGATAAGCCAACATCGCCGCGCGCAATTGTTGTTTTGCTTCAGCAATTTGTCCATTTTCTGCCAGAAGTGATGCTTGCCTAAAAACGACCTCTTCGACGGGAGCAGTTCGCAGTAAACGCATATTCAAATCAAGTTTTTGTTCAACCGACGCCTGCACAGAAACAAAGCTGGAGGGACTATATGCTTCTAATTCTGCCTGAAACAAGCTATGGTGATTGAGCGATTGTATCAATGCTTCCCTTGAAGTTTGATTCTCTATCTGCTGCGCTTCATCAATCGCAAATAAACCTTGTTCCATACGATAAAAATCGAGGCTAGTCTTTGACAAGAGCACAATCGAACTAAGTAACACGAGGAAATATCCTATTCGGAAAATTCTTGCCGCAGGTAAACGCACTGAACGCACATCGAGATAACCAAGAAAAAAGGCGGCAATACCAAGAAAATACGCATAATAAAGTGGCTGTTCTAACATACTATGTATCGTCAAGATTCCCAGACAAGCAAAAATATACAGTCGTTGCTGTTTGGAATGAAGTGTACGATGAAGTGTGTGATGAAGTGTGCGTTGAGCCCATGCAAAGGTTATCAATGGCAACGTCAAACTCACAAAACCCGCTATTCCACTAACAGCCAACATTTGTAAAATGAGATTATGCGCGTATTGGTCTATGCCCCATTGATTCACTACACCAGTTTGCGCCAATTGTTGAATCAATTGAAAAGCAAAAGTATCAAAGCCTACGCCCAACACCGGACTATTCAAAAACATCTGCCACGCATGCTGCCAAAGATAAACGCGCGCGCCTATTGTTTCTGAAAATTGCAGATATCTGTGTAATTGCGGCGCATCCACTTTAATCAGCAATGCCAGCACAACAAGGATCAGACCGGACAGCCACAAGAAGTTGCGCCAACGAAAATGGAATTTAGTCCTATTTGACTGAAAAGCCAGGACAAAAACAAAAGCAATCCATACACCATATAAATACACGCTACGTGATGCGGAAAGTATCATCGCAGCGATTAAGGTCAGCGCTATTGGTAGCACCCAGCTTAAGCCAAGCCGCGCTTGTTGATATAAATACAGGATGGAACAAAGTGAGATTGCCAGGTAACTCGCAAAGTGATTTTGCTGAGCGATATTGCCGAATACCCCGGCATCTGGTGCAAGTCTCGGATTGATGATGGTTTGTAAGATTGAGGGAATACCCACATATTGCACAATGCCAAACAAGGCATTGGTAGTACCTGCTAGCGCCAAAAAGCCTGCAATCCAGTGCATGCTATTGGATTTGACTTTGACATCATCGATGTACTTTGCCAGCATATGTCCAGTCCAGATGACGATAGCCATCCAAACCATGTAGCCAGAGATAATGAGCGCTCTGCTCCCGTAAGAAAAATAGCCGCCAACCATCTGCGCAGCAATCACCAATAAAAAACAAAAGGGTAATAAGATAATTTTCGGCGCACTGATTGCTTGCTTTTGACGTATCGTCCACACCAGAAAACTCAATGCAGCAAGCAAGCCAAAAAGTATGGCCAGCGCTTCTGAATAGAAGGAAGCAATCGGCAAGAAATGCCAAGGCAATACAAATGGCAAACTAAACATGCACGCTGACAGTATGCCAGCGAGTTTCAATAGCCAGAGTGGTTGATACGAGTAAGATAGCGTAGTCAAAATCTAAGTCTACTTGCGTTTAATTGAACAACAAATCTCAAGAGACGAAACGAAGCTCGTTTCATCGCATTAGCAAGCTCCAACATATCGTTGGCAGAAATAAAAAAGATGAGTGCATCGAGGACACACTCATCACTTCATCGTTCCGCAATCATTGAAACTTACGGAATTTCGCATTTTTATTACGACTTTTAACGTGAGGTACTTCCCAAGTTCAAAATATTTACACCACTCAAACCAACCACACGGACCGGTTTAGTTGAGTTGGTGACCGTACCGTTACCGAGTTGACCTGTCGCATTTGCTCCAAATGTCAAAACCTGACCATCACTCTGGATTGCAGAACCAAATGCTGTGCCAGTTGAAATAGACACCGCATCCACCACCGTCATGACGCGCACAGGCTTCGATTCCATGTGATAGCTGCCATTGCCCAATTGCCCCTGCGTATTTGCGCCCCAAGCAGAGACGCTCCGATCCGCATTCAAAGCCATACTGTTATACGCACCAGCCGAGATTGCTTTTACCCCCGTTAAACCAGAAACAAAAGTAGGAATATTATTTGTTTTCAGGCTACCATTTCCTAATTGCCCAGAACTATTTCTACCCCACGCTTTAACTGTACCATCATTCAATAATGCCAATGTATGCGACAAGCCTGTAGCCAATGCTTTCACATTACTTAAATTAGAAACCTGCACTGGAACACTGGAATTATTGTAAGTACCATTACCCAGTTGGCCAAAATCGTTAGCACCCCAAGCCCAAACTGTGCCGTCATTTTTCAACACGAGCGTAAAATCTGCACCCGTTGCCAGTGCTTTTACATTAGTCACATTAACTTGTTTCGGCAGGTTTGCATAGGAAGTCGCGGTACGCCCCCACCCCCACACGGTGCCATTTGTTTTAAGTGCTACAGTGTGATTTTGACCAGCCGCTACCGCTTTCACGGAGCTGATTCCTGTGAGTCGCATAGGAGTGCGAATCGACATCACTTGAGACATCCCCAATTGACCATTTGCATTACTGCCCCAAGCCCATAAACTACCGTCATTATGTAAAGCAACCGAGTGACGTTCACCCGTTCTGACCGCGGCAATCGCACTTAATCCTCGAACCTGTACGGGTATAGTAGAATAACTGAGCGTATTATTACCTAATTGACCTTCATAATTATAACCCCATGCATAAACATTACCCTCTGTGCTCAATGCCAGCGTATGAAGGTAATTACCCGACAATCGATCTTCGTTAGCGATACTTAGTTGTGGAGCTGGTGGTGGAGAAACCGCTTTTGCAGTAGATTCATCCTGATAATTACCGCCACCGCAGGCGCTCAGTAAGCAAGTCATGGCGGTCAAAGCGATAGCGCATAATTTTAAATTCATAACCCATCCTAATTGTGGAATAACATGTAGTAGACAAGCATGAAATTATAACAAATAGTTCCCAAATTAATTGAGAAAAAGGAAATTTAATGAATACGCAGTTTTACTCCTACAGACGACGCTTTGGGCAAACACCTGCAAAGTACATATCTTTGTTAATATTTATTTTGCCACTGTTAAATGTTACGTCCTCTGCTCAAACTCCAACATTTGAATGCAAAGATGCGCAAGGTCGCAAAATTCTTGCGAGTCGTTGCCCACTTGGCAGCACCATCGTGAAAGAGATTGAAGTCACACCAGTCCAAAATGGATTGGGTCAAAAACCAGCGGAAAAAAAACCCACACAAAGTCTGTGGGCGAAAGAAATCGAATTTAAAGAACGTCAAAAACAAAAAGAAGAACAGGCGGCGCTAGAGCGCGATAAACAAAGACGCGACGAAGAAAAATGCTACCAAAATCAGAAACGCTTAAACTCATTGCTGAGCGGCTTACCCATAACGACAGGCGAAAATGCACAAGGTGAACCGATCTTGATGGAGGATGAACAGCGCTTGGAAGAAATCAAAAAAGTGAAAGAAAAGCTAAAAAGCTGTAGGGTTGAATAGGTTCAAGTACGAATGAATCCACCAAACTTGTGCTGAAAAAGCTGGCTGTCGAAACAATGTTCATCAGCCAATCGTTATCTTTTCATTAGATCATTGGTGGTAGATCAAGAGTCAAATATTGAACGAACAATCGGTAAGCAATCACCAATCAAAGGCATGGTCGAAACGACTCTAAATTGCGGAAATGAGCGATCTATGGTCTAATTGCAACAAAGTTGCATATTTCTCGTTTCGAGGTTTAAAATTCATTCCACCCTGACTTCCATCATTTTTACGACAGCCATCGCCGGCGTGTTGAGCATTAGCTTTGCCGCGATTTTTTCGTTTACTTTATTGTCCAAATTGGTCGAACGCATGGTTAGCTTGTCGGTAGGCATCATGCTATCGACCTCTTTACTACATGCACTGCCCCGTGCTTTTGAATCAGGCACAGATCCACGCTCCTTATTTGCCTGTCTGCTCGGTGGCTTGCTGGCTTTCTTCTTATTAGAGAAATTCGCGATCCTACGCCATTCACATCATCATGAAGGTGATGGACATCATCATGAGCATGGTCATGATGCGCACGAAGCGGGTAAGGCAGGATGGATGATTTTGATTGGTGATGGCATGCATAACTTCACCGACGGGATCTTGATCGCAGCCGCTTTCTTGGCCGATCCGGGTCTCGGCATGGTCACCGCGTTGGCGATTATCGCGCATGAAATTCCGCAAGAAATTGGTGATTTTATCGTCTTATTAAATGCCGGCTTTTCCCGCACTCGCGCATACATCTACAATCTCTTATGCAGTTTGATGGCCGTGGTTGGTGGCGTTCTGGGTTACTTTACCCTGGACCAAGCCAGCAACTTGATTCCCTATGTACTCGTGCTGGCTTCGTCAGGTTTTATCTATATCGCTGTAAGCGATCTCATGCCGCAAATGCAGCGCCGTGCGAGTTTGAAAGAAACGATACCGCAAATTATTTTGGTTGGTTGCGGTGTGATGCTGGTGTTGTTTATGACCCAGCATCAGCATTGATTCTGATTGATTCTGATTTATTCGACTCCAGTTGCCACTGGACGCGAAACATCCGAACACCATTCACTCCACGACCCTGGATATAAAGCTGCACCACCTAAGCCAGCAACTTCCAATGCCAGCAAATTATGGCAAGCTGTTACGCCGGAGCCGCATTGCATGATGGCCTTGGTCGGATCCGCAATCAGGCCTTGCCATTCTTGACGTAATTCTTGTGCCGATTTAAAGCGTCCATCAGCTTGTAGATTGTCTTTAAAGAAGCGATTCTTCGCACCGGGAATATGTCCACCAACCGGATCCATGGTTTCATTCTCACCACGAAAACGATCTGCCGCGCGCGCATCAATGACTTGCAATGTCGTATCCACTTCAGCTTCTAGATTCTGCAGCACTGTATGCACATCGACCTGTTTGGTCAGACTAGCTTTCACGTCGATATTCCCCGCGATATTGCTGACAGTTTCAGCTTGCAATACCTGACCAGCACTGAGCCAGGCCGCAATACCACCATCCAAAACCGCTACGTGCGCATGACCGATAGAGCGTAGTAACCACCACAAACGTGCAGCAAACATGCCGCCGTGTGCATCATAGGCAATC
This sequence comes from Undibacterium sp. Ji22W, assembly GCF_049340305.1. Classification (NCBI taxonomy): domain Bacteria; kingdom Pseudomonadati; phylum Pseudomonadota; class Betaproteobacteria; order Burkholderiales; family Oxalobacteraceae; genus Undibacterium; species Undibacterium sp. Ji22W. The sequence goes on from NZ_JBMPOU010000002.1 coordinate 149,581, forward strand.
ACTTGCGTGTCTTGATTAATTCCCAAACGGCGTAAAGCCGCGAGCAAATCTTCTGTCTTAGGCAAAGGATGACGACCGGCAAAAACGCCCGCCGCATCAGTTTTACAGCCAGACAAATCACTATCCAAGTTGGCGAATACTGCCCCTGGAATATGTCCGGCATCGTAAGCATTTTTACCGGCCTGCGCGTCCATCAAATCATGACGGCAGTCGACGATCACCGTCGTTTTGTTACTTAGCTCCGCTACTAGTTGTTGTGCACTAATCAAAGTCGTATACATGGATTTTCCTCAGAGGCTACTTAACTGGCTTGATCAGCTTCTGCTGATTTTGTGCCAGAGTTACTATTGAACGAAGACGCTATCATACCGCTAGCCAAAATAACTGCAATTCCTAACCAACTGATCCAGCTCAAATCAAGCTTCCAGATCATGACATCGAGAGCGCTCGTGAACACAATACCCACGTATTGCAGATTCGCCGCGACCAATGGATTGCCCAGCCGATACGAACGTGTCATCGCTAACTGGGCAATCATGGCAAAGATGCCGACGCCCAGCAAGAGTGCAATCCCTTTGAGATCAAGTAAGTGATGATTTACATGCGCTGCTAATTGCGATTCGGAGAGCGTATTAAAATGCCAGAATTGCCCAAGCAAGCCCATCACAGTACACACCAGAGAAAAGTAGAAAACCACACGATATTCTGGCTCACCCGCCACACCCATTTGCCGCACCTGGATATACGCCATGGCTGCGATAAAGCCAGAACATAAGGCAATCAAACTATCGGGCAATTGTTCAACGCGTATGGTCGGGCGCAATAACATGACGACGCCGATAAAGCCCAGTAGTATCGACCATACGAGATGTGGTGGCAGATGCACGACATCCTTGCCGCGATTTTTCCACCAAGACATCGCGAACAGAATCACTGCAACCCATATCGACGACATATAGCTCAGGGTCACCGATAGCGACAAAGGTAATTTCGAAATCGAATAAAACCATAGCCACAACGAGGTGACGCCAAAAATGCCGCGCCAGATATGACCTTTCACCATCTTGCTGCGCAGCGTGCCGTTTTGCCAGCGCATTAAAAGGTAAATACCGATAACACCAATCGCACCACGATAAGTCACAATCTCTGCCGTATTGTAAGTTTCAGAAGCGAGCTTGACGCAGACCCCCATCAAAGAAAACAGAAAAGTGGCCACCAACATCCAGAGTGCCTGCATAAATCCTCTTTAACTTAATTAACTATTTGTTTTAACAAACCGACGGCAGAAAAAAGTATGGGGAAGCATCGCTTCCCCATGTTTAAAGTATTTAGAACGTCATCTTACTTCGGTACCATTCATGGAAGTGCTGCATACCGTCTTCCATCGGTGATTGATACGGACCTACTTCATTCTCGCCGCGATCCATCAAAATTTTACGACCAGCATCCATACGTGCACCGATCTCATCATCTTCGATACAGGTTTCCATATACGCCGCACGCTCTGCTTCTATGAATTCACGCTCAAACAAAACGATTTCTTCAGGATAGTAGAACTCGACCACATTTTTGGTTTTGCCGGTGGCGGTTGGCCACAATGTTGAGACCACCAACACATGCGGATACCATTCAACCATGATGTTCGGATACAAAGTCAGCCAAATCGCACCGTATTTTGGCGGTTCGCCGCCACGGAATTTTAAGACTTGTTCTTGCCATGCCTGATATTTAGCAGAGCCCGATTTCAATAAGCCTTTATGCACACCGACAGTTTGGACGCTGTAGTCTTCACCAAATTCCCATTTCAAATCGTCACACGTAACGAAGCTTCCTAGACCAGGATGAAAAGGTTCGACGTGATAATCTTCCAGATAAACTTCAATAAAAGTCTTCCAGTTGTAATCGCATTCATGCACTTCGACGTGATCAAGCATGTAGCCAGTGAAATCCAAATCCTTGGTCACGGATAAAGTCGCCATTTTCTCCATGACGTTATACCCGTTTTGCTCAAACAGCAAACCATTCCAATTTTGAATTGGAGTACGTGATAAATTGAGGCACGGCGTATCTTTGAAATGCGGTGCGCCTATCAGTTCGCCCTTCAGATCATAGGTCCAGCGATGCAAAGGACAGACAATATGATTGGTATTGCCGCGACCGGTCGTACCGGGACCGCCAAACATTAAAGCCTGACGATGACGACAAACATTCGAGAGTAATTCGATACCATCTTTGCCGCGCACCAGCATACGCCCTTCGTTCTCAGAAGCGAGCGTCGCATAGTCGCCGACGTTAGGAATCATCAATTCATGACCAACGTAGCGTGGACCAGATTGAAATAATTGTTTGATCTCGCTCGTTAACAAAGCTTGATCAAAATAAACATGCACCGGAAGTTGCGCGTCAGAACGCGCTAATGTAGACAAAGAAGCCAGATCGGACATCCCCACCCCCCAAATTAATTTGCACCAACCTAAGAGAGAAAGAATCCACAAATACCTATTTTCGATTGATTTTCACCAGCGTCGAAAATTCAAACAAGGAACAACAAGCGATAAGCAAATGCACTTGATGAGGAAATTTTGGACAGAACGCGGGATTATACCCGAAAGCATTTCTAAGGTCTTGTTTTGCTTAAGATTTATTTGACTGGCAGGCATGTGAAGATTGTTTTGACTCAATAACTTGCGACTTATTTTGCCAACTTGATAGTAAACGAAGATAAAAACCTAGTCGCAAAGTAGTCTGCCCGCAAATGAAAGCTTGTCGCCGATAAGGCGTTTACGAGAGCCAATTTAGTGAATACATTTACATTAATTATATTAACTAAATCATTAATATCAACACCAAAATTACCATGCTAAGTGCGAAAGACAGAAATTGTATTTGGACAAAACCCTACCATTAACAGGATTTTGTCCAAACCTAAAGCAGACATTGGCTCAAGAAATCATTCAAACTTAAATTTTTCCAGAATCACGCGCGCTCGGCAAAAATTTGGCAATGGTTGCCAGCAAGTCGTCTTCTGAAACCGGCTTGCTCAAGAAGGAATCACAACCCGACCAATTCGCGCGCAGTTTATCGATAATGGAGGATTTGCTTGTCAACATCACCACGGCAGATGATTTAGTTTTCGAATTAGACTTTATCCGTTTACACACTTCATAGCCGTCGATGCCCGGCATCATAATGTCTAGAAAAATGCAGTTGTACGGTTTATCGTTGGCTTTCGCCGCCGCCTTTTCAACCGCTTGTTCACCAGTTTCTGCAAAATCAACATCAAACTGGAATGGCGATAATTTGATGCGCATAAACGCGCGGACCGTTGCGCTGTCATCCACCACTAACACAGTTTCACGTACCGGTGTTTCGACCGGAGCTGGTGTTGCGCTGTTTTTTTGATCACTGGAACGTCGTAAAGTCGCACCATCCCAATCGTTATTGACTGCAGCACGCGCGCTGCGCTCACGCAAAGCACGTTGCATTTCCTGATCCAGATTTTCAAATAAACGCATCCAGTGAATCGGTTTGGTGACAAAAGGCCATGGCGTCTCTACGGCAGTTCTACCTATAACGACAGCAGGTGAGTGCGCATTTGGTACACCAATATTTCTGCGAGCGAGTTCTTCCAAAGCTTCGGGATTATCCGCGTTGATTAAGTAGATATCCGCACGCGTATCTGATTCTTCTGCCTCAACGTAGCACATCTGACGACGACTAGTCAGGCGAAAAGTGGAACTTAGCATGCTTTTTTCAGCATCTGAAAATCCACGCATTTCTAAAATAAAACGGCGGCTGGCTTCTGGAGCTGCCACCATGGAAGTGGATTGAGTCATTACTTAACCTGGTTTTGTTTTTTGAACATCAGTCCATGGATCATACAATAAAGCGATCAAAGTTAAGCAAAAAGGCGGGCAATTCTTCAGGATAACAACGCCAATTCAGGGTTCAAGTTCGATTTGAGAAATTTACACAACATGCAATCGCTTTGAATATATTTATTTATTGAAACAAGGCAATAAAATCCTTCACCACTTGCTCAGGTTGCACAGCGTGATACACGCTACTAATCGCTGCCACCATGTCTGCACCGCGCTCTACCAAAGGGCGTGCCAGATCAACAGTCATACCACCGATCACTACTTGGGGCAGATGCAATTCTGCTCGCGCCAGCGCCACTATTTCGGGCTTCGTCGTGACTGGGTATTGCTTAACAATTGAGGGATAAAAACCACCAAAGGCCATATAACTAGCACCTTGGATTTGCGCTAAACGTGCTAGTCCCAAATCTCCATAGCAGGAAGATCCGACAATTTTTTCTGGCCCCAATAATGAGCGGGCTTGCGCCACGGAAATATCACTTCCACCAACATGGACGCCATCGGCATTCAGTTGCATGGACAAATTCACAAAATCATTGATGATGAAAGGCACTGCATATTTCTTGCATAGATTGTGCAAAGCGCTGGCCTGCGCATAACGCAATTCAATATTCGCAGTCTTATGTCGGTATTGCAGCAAACTGACTCCCGCTGCCAAAGCGCGCTCTGTCACACTTAACAGCCGTTGGGTATCATCCCAATTCGGCGTCACCAAATACAGGCCACGTAACTGTTGTTGCCAATTTTTCTCTGAATTTTTTTTGGTATCTTGATTTACATTCATCTTGCATCCTTATAGTCGAATCGAGATGGAATAAATTGTCCATGTGCGATTTGGTACGCGCTTTCCAAGCAGCGTTGAACGTAAGCTTGCGCATTCACTAAACTTAGCTCCAGTCCGTGTCCCAGTGCCAATTGCGCAGCAATCGCCGCAGCCAGAGTACAGCCACTGCCATGAAACTCTCCCGTCTGACGTGGCCAACTCCAAGATTGAGTGACATGCGCAGAGCGCGTCTCTATATCCCACGCTATCCAACGATTATGGACTTCACTTCCACTGGCATGCCCACCTTTCACCAAGACATCACAAGCAAATTTCTCTGCCAGATAGCCAGCACGTAATTCATCCGTCGCGTTTAGTACGAACTGACCGTTTTTGGTCATATGCTCTGTCAAACGATCCAATTCCGGCAAATTCGGCGTAAGCAAACTCGCACAAACTAAGACAGGTTGCACTGCTTGCACCGCATCTTGAATCGCCAGTGCGTTACCGCGCCCACTACCGAGCACAGGATCGACGATCACGGGTAGCTGCGGCAAAAGAATGCGCAGACGTGCGATACACTCTGCGATGCAGGTCGCATTTTCAAACGAACCAACAATGCCGACCTTGACCGCGACAATCGGCACTTGCGCTAACAAGGTTTCAAACTGCTCACGCAATATGTGCGTATCAACTGGGTAAACAGCACGAACCTGATTATTATCTTGCACGGTCAAGGCAGTGATAATCGTTAAGGCGTGCGCCCCTTGTGCTGTGATCGCTTCAATGTCGGCTTGTATGCCAGCACCACCACTAGGATCATGTCCGGCGAATACTAAGACACAAGGGCGATTTCCACACGCATGTGTCTGACCATGTAGCTGTCCACTCATCAAGCGACACGCCCTGCCATCGGTGAGGATGGTGATGCCGCGAATTTTCGTGGAATCCGCCCCGCCAAAAATGCTTCCCGCCCAGCTTCTACCGCCAGACCCATGGCACGCGCCATACGAATCGGATCACGCGCCCCGGCAATTGCCGTATTCATCAACACGCCATCACAACCTAGCTCCATCGCAATCGCCGCATCAGATGCGGTTCCAACTCCGGCATCGACGATAATAGGTACGTTAGCTTGCTCGATAATCAAAGAGAGATTCCACGGATTTAATATGCCCATGCCAGAGCCGATCAAGGAGGCGAGTGGCATCACGGCGACGCAACCGATGTCTTCCAGCATGCGCGCTTGAATTGGATCATCGCTGCAGTACACCATGACATCAAAACCATCGTTGACCAGGAATTTCGCAGCGTCCAAAGTTTCAGGCATATTGGGAAAAAGAGTTTTTTCATCACCCAAGACTTCCAGCTTACATAGCTTGTGACCACCGAGGAGTTCACGCCCTAATTGCAAAGTGTAAATCGCGTCTTTGGCGTTGTAACAGCCAGCCGTATTTGGCAGGATGGTGTACTTCGACATCGGTACCACATCGAGCAGACTCGGTACGTTGGGATCTTGACCTATGTTCACGCGACGTATCGCGACCGTGATGATTTCAGCGCCACTGGCTTCGGTGGCTAATTTGGTTTGGTCTAGGTCTTTGTATTTGCCGCTGCCGACTAAGAGGCGTGAGCTATAGGCTTTGCCTGCTATGGTCAGGCTGTTTGGTTTGGTTTGTGTTGTCATGGTATTTTCCTGATTAATTTTTTACTCATTCATCTGACTGAAACCCATCTTGCTCATCTGCACCTGTCGAAAAATCTCTTCCGCCACGTTATCCAGCTCGTCAATCACTTGATTATTCCAAAATCGCAGAACGATGTAGCCAGTTGTAGAACATTAGTAGTGAGCTCGTCATCGAAAGAATTTCTCGGTGTTTGGGAGGTGCGAGAAATTCAATTTTGGGGATGCTGTGCTAGGCGCAAAGCGCAGCAATACGTCGGTATTGCGAGCATTTTCAACAACGCAAAGCGCCCCACAATTGAATTCATCGCCCCTCCCGAGCTATCCACCACCAATCGCCCGTACCACATCCACCTGATCGCCCGCCTGCAGCGTGTGTTGCTGCCACTGCGTACGGCGTATCACTTGACGATTGACTGCGACCGCGATTGCTTGACTACCTAATTGCAGTTCCACAATCAAACTATGCAAATCAGTTTTTGGCGATAAAACACGTAGCTCTCCATTAAGTTGAATTTCCATCGCAGCACCTAAGATTTTTTATAAATTTCCCCACCGGATTTGACGAACTCGATGGCTTTGACTTCCATACCTTTTTTCAATGCATCGATTTCGCTAATACCTTGTGTCGCTGCGTAGTCACGTACTTCTTGCGTGATTTTCATCGAGCAGAAATGTGGTCCACACATAGAGCAAAAATGCGCGACTTTGGCAGAATCTTTGGGCAGCGTTTCATCATGAAATTCGCGCGCTTTATCTGGGTCCAAGCCAATATTAAATTGGTCTTCCCAACGAAATTCGAAACGTGCTTTAGACAAAGCGTTATCGCGGATTTGTGCGCCCGGATGTCCCTTTGCCAGATCGGCAGCATGTGCTGCAATTTTGTACGTGATGATGCCATCTTTAACGTCGACTTTATTCGGCAAACCCAAGTGCTCTTTCGGCGTGACGTAGCACAGCATCGCCGTGCCATACCAACCGATTTGTGCTGCGCCTATCCCCGACGTGATGTGATCGTAACCGGGTGCGATATCAGTCGTTAGTGGTCCCAAGGTATAGAACGGCGCCTCGTGGCACTGTTCCAATTGCAGATCCATGTTCTCTTTGATCAGATGCATCGGCACATGACCTGGCCCTTCTATCATCACCTGTACATCATGTTTCCACGCGATCTGTGTTAGTTCGCCCAGCGTCTTTAACTCACCGAGTTGTGCTTCATCGTTTGCATCATAAATCGAGCCTGGGCGTAATCCATCGCCTAAAGAAAACGACACATCATAGGCCTTCATGATCTGGCAAATGTCTTCGAAATGCTCGTACAAGAAACTCTCTTTATGATGTGCGAGACACCATTTCGCCATAATTGAGCCTCCCCGAGAAACGATGCCAGTCAGTCGTTTTGCGGTCATCGGCACGTATTGCAAAAGTACGCCCGCATGGATCGTAAAATAATCGACGCCCTGCTCCGCTTGTTCGATCAAAGTATCGCGAAAAATTTCCCACGTCAGATCTTCGGCCTTACCATTTACTTTTTCCAGCGCCTGATAAATCGGTACCGTGCCAATCGGCACTGGCGAATTACGGATGATCCATTCGCGGGTTTCGTGTATGTGTTTTCCGGTCGAGAGATCCATCACGTTATCGCCACCCCAGCGTATCGCCCAGGTCATTTTTTCAACTTCTTCACCGATAGAAGATGTGACTGCAGAGTTACCAATATTCGCGTTAATTTTGACTAAAAAATTACGACCGATAATCATTGGCTCGACTTCTGGATGATTAATATTCGCAGGAATAATTGCACGACCACGGGCGATTTCATCCCGTACAAATTCTGGTGTGATCTGCGCAGGAATCGAAGCACCGAACGATTGTCCTGGGTGTTGACGCCCCATCATCGCAGCGAGTTTCTCGCCCATAGGGCCGGAATTTTTCAGATTATCCAAATACTCTTGACGTCGCATATTTTCACGAATCGCCACGTATTCCATTTCTGGTGTGACGATACCTTGTCTGGCGTAATGCATTTGCGTGACATTCTTGCCTTGCAGTGCGCGGCGCGGTTTGCGTTGTAAGTTAAAACGTAGCTCATGCAATTTAGGATCATGCAGACGTTCTATGCCGTATTCTGAACTTGGGCCAGTTAATTCTTCGGTGTCTTTGCGTTCCGCAATCCAAGCGCCACGCACAGACGCTAAGCCTGAGCGAATATCGATTTTCGCATCGGGATCCGTGTAAGGGCCAGAAGTATCGTAGACATAAATCGGTGGATTTTTTTCTGCACCGAACATCGCTGGCGTATCGGCTTGTGAGATTTCACGCATCGGCACACGGATGTCAACACGACTTCCTGTCACATAAATTTTGCGGGAATTCGGTAAAGCTTGAATAGCGGCTTCGTCGACCTTGGCGGTGGCGGACAGAAATTGTGGGTTGGCGTTCATTTGGCTCCTTTGCTTTATTGACGGCACGGAGCCAGCAAAGGAGTTTCCAATTTGGGTGATGGCACACCGCACATTCAGGTGGCATCACGGCTTTGGCTGCTTCCCTTCGCTGGCATTATCCAGATCAGGTTCAAGGGTATTTCTCACCCGACAGATACAAGCTCGTCAGGACCCCTAGCGTTTTACTTCGTTTGTTTTACTGTTACTGCTGCAATCGTTAACTACACCCGTTGTGTGGGAATTGCCGGCGCATTATAGCGGTGATTCTTAGGAATAGCCAACTCACAATGTCAACTTATTCTAGGAAAACTAAATCAATCGAATCGAATCAATCGAATTGAGTCGCATCAACCAAGTTGACTCCCTTAAGCATGCAAACTAGTAGAAGTATGCATCGTGGTCGTTTCTTGCGGCGGCCCCAGCACTTCTATCATCTCGACCATATTTTCTTTGATGGCAGCGGCTAAATCATGCGTCAAGGTTGGAATTGCCAATTCGTGCCCGACCAATAGCTTCGATAAGCCGTACGCACGATTGCGGCCATGCGTTTTACCCAAATATAGCGCCATATCAGCAATTTGTAAGGCGCGCTCCCAATCACAAAATTCTTCTGGCACATCTGAAAATGGCACTGAAATAAAACCAGCAGTCACCGTCACCGGAATAACCAAAGCGCCGTGCGTAAATGGTGTGTCACCGATCGTGCGTAAGACGCGTTCCACCAAACTGGTGATCTGCTCTGGATTCGATTTTGGGGAGTAAATCAAAAACTCTTCACCACCCCAGCGCATGACCATGTCTTCATCACGCACAACGTTCTTGAGACGCACGGCGACTTCTTTTAAGACCACATCACCCACCGCGTGACCCCATGTGTCATTGATGTGTTTAAAGTGATCAATATCCATCAATACCATGCAATCAGGATTACGATAACTGCCCTCGCGTCGCTCTACATCAACCTTACCAACGCGATTCGCCATTAAGCTAATAAAAGAACGACGATTATGTAATCCGGTCAAAGCATCCCGAATCGCATGAAACTCTAACTGCAAATTCACTTCTTGCAATTGTTCATTCAATTTTTTGCTACGGCGATACAACATATAAATAAAGCAGCCCGCTAATACGCCGACCAAAGACGCCAGCCCCGCTACCAATTGTTGTAGACGATGATTCTTGATATCGGCATCTTTTAGCGCATTATCTTTCGCTAAAATTTCAATTTGCTTTTTTCTTTGCTCAGTATCAAATTCTTCCTGCAAAGTCGCGACTGTCTTCGCGCGATCCGATTGAAAAATTTGATCGCTTAATGTTTGTTGCTCTCTTACTTGTGCAAGGGCTTCTTTATACAAGCCTGCCGCCTCGTACATTTGCGATAGTTCGCCCATGATGGTTTCGACATCAGATTGCGCATGGCCTTTTTCAAAAAATTCTATGCCTAGCTTGACCAAATCCGCGCCTTCTTTGACCTTGCCTTGGTAGCCAAGCGCCAAACCCAGATTGACTTTAGCGCCTGCAACTCCCCATTCATTCTCCAACGCCTCAGATTTTGCCATCGCATCACGAGCATACGACTCGGCGCGTTTGAAATCCTTCTTAATCAGATATTGATCCGCCATGTTGAAAACCGCTAAGGCAACCAAGTAGGGAAGATTTTCTTCTTTCGCGATTTTCAGTGCAGTTTCATACTCTTTAAGTGCTTCATCATTGCGCTTGAGACTACTTAAAGCAACGCCGCGTGAAATCGAAATCGCGACAAATGCTTTTGGTGCCTGACTAGCCGAGGATACTGCCAGAGCTTCGGTCGTTGCTGCCAGCGCTTTTTCAGGATCTTTCATTTGCAGATACAATCCTGAAATCAAATCCCAAGTATGCATCTTCGCCTGCAATTGACGACGTGGCAGCTGCTCGCTCAGTTTGAGCATATCCAAATATTGCTTGAGAGCCTGATCAAATTTAAAGGTATTGCTATAGAACGCGGCATAGCTAGCACAATATCTAAACTGTACTTCGATGCTCTTCGATTTTGCAACCACGCCTTGCAACTTATCTAGGTGAGCAATCGCGCCCGCATAACCTGACTTTTCGTAAATATCGTAGGCGTCGAAAATCTCCAGCAAAAGCAAGGCTTCTTTATCCTTCAATTCCTTTGCTAATTCACGAAACTCCTTGACGGACTGCTCACCAAGTTTTGCCTTTCCCGCATCGTAATAAAGGCTACTCAATATCGCCAACACTTCGAGCCGAATAGCAGGTTTCGTATCAAGGGGTAAGTTTTGTTTAAACTCTAAAAGTTTGCGTAAGCCTTCGTCATTATTCTTGTCAGACAAAGCTTGAATATTGTCGATTTCTGCCATGATCTGCTTATCATCAGCCAGGCTTGGCAGAGCAAAACCAACGATGATCAAGAGGGAGAATATTTGCAACAAAGAGTAGTTTTTTAGCTCATCAAAAACACTCAATTTTTGGTCGCTTGAATAAGCAAAGAAATTGAAAAAGCGTTTCATGTACTAATCACCTCGTTCACGTTGCCTGTGCGTGCACGAAAAAAATTCATTTGCAGCCAGAGTTGCTGGCGCAGCGTGCATGTTTTTTCTTATATTGTGCAGATTTCCGTATGCTAGCACTTTCCTAAAAGCATCTTTGCTTTTTTTTGATCGGTGTAGAAATAAGCCACAGTTTTAGTAGTTTCCTACAATTTTCCGTTACTTAAAAATTTAATTTTAATAGTATTTTCTATTTTTCCTCTCATTATGAAACCACTTAGGCAAATCGAAATTTTACTTAAATTAATTGCAAGCCTTCCACTATTGAGAGCTTTCAAGCCTGTATCTGACATCTAGTCGAAGAAAAACAAAGGGAATAATTCAAGTAATACATCCTAGTCATTCACAGTCATTTATAATCAAAGGTTTCGCCAATCAAATACCCGGAGACGAGCACATTCAGATGTGCTGCTGATCCTACTAACTGAGAGTTTGCATATACATCATGGAATTAGCTAAGTCTTTTGAACCTGCCAACATCGAATCCTTCTGGCGTACAGAATGGGAAAAGCGCGGATACTTCGCCGCGTCTACCGATGAATCCAAACCTTCATTTAGTATTCAGTTGCCGCCACCAAATGTGACCGGCACTTTGCACATGGGTCATGCCTTCAACCAAACGATTATGGATGGCTTGACGCGTTACTACCGTATGCGTGGCCATAACACGGCATGGGTACCAGGTACCGATCACGCCGGTATCGCGACACAAATCGTCGTGGAACGCCAACTCGATGCACAAAAGATTTCTCGCCATGATTTAGGCCGTGAAAAGTTCTTAGAAAAAGTCTGGGAATGGAAAGAAAAATCCGGCTCCACCATTACCGGCCAAATGCGTCGCATGGGTGCGTCTGCGGATTGGAATCGTGAATACTTTACGATGGACGCAGAGCGCTCCAAAGTGGTGACAGAAGTGTTCGTCCGTCTGGTAGAACAAGGTTTGATCTATCGCGGAAAGCGCTTAGTGAACTGGGACCCAGTCTTGGGTACCGCCGTATCTGATTTGGAAGTGGTGTCTGAAGAAGAAGACGGCTCCATGTGGCACATCCGTTATCCATTTGCAGATGGTAGCGGTCACCTCACAGTTGCAACAACACGTCCAGAGACTTTGCTCGGTGACGTTGCTGTCGCAGTCGATCCAACCGATGAACGTTACTCCGCGTTCGTGGGCAAAATGCTGAAATTGCCTTTAACCGACAAAGAAATTCCCGTCATCGCCGACAGTTATGTCGATAAAGAATTCGGCACTGGCTGCGTGAAGATCACACCAGCGCATGACTTCAACGATTACGCGGTTGGACAACGTCATAATTTAGAAATGATCAGTATCTTAACTTTAGATGCGAAGATCAATGAAAACGGCCCTGCGGTTTATCAAGGCATGGATAGATTCGTCGCTCGTAAGCAAATGGTTGCTGATCTCGATGCATTAGGGCTGCTCGAATCTGTGAAGCCACACAAACTCATGGTGCCACGTGGCGACCGTACCAATGTCGTGATCGAACCGATGTTGACCGATCAATGGTTCATGGCGATGAGTAAAGCGGCGCCAGAAGGCACGCACTTCCCAGGCAAATCAATTGCCGAAGTCGCTCTCGAAAAAGTCGCGAACGGTGAAGTAAAATTCGTACCAGAAAACTGGAGCACGACTTACAACCAATGGCTCAATAATATTCAAGACTGGTGTATCTCGCGCCAATTGTGGTGGGGTCATCAAATCCCAGCATGGTATGGTGACAATGGTGAAATTTTCGTCGCACGCGATGAAGCCGAAGCCAAAGCAAAAGCGGCAGCAGCTGGTTACGCTGGTGCATTAAACCGTGACAACGACGTACTCGATACCTGGTTCTCTTCCGCGCTCGTTCCATTCTCCACGATGGGCTGGCCAGAACTCACCGTTGATGCCAAGTTATTCTTGCCATCGTCTGTCTTGGTCACCGGTTTTGACATCATCTTTTTCTGGGTAGCGCGTATGGTCATGATGACCGCGCACTTCACTGGCAAGGTGCCGTTCCACACCGTGTACGTACACGGCTTGGTACGCGATTCTAGCGGCCAGAAAATGTCTAAATCCAAAGGCAATACGCTGGACCCTATCGATTTGATCGATGGCATCACGGTTGACGAACTCGCGGCAAAACGCACCGTTGGCTTGATGAATCCGAAACAAGCAGCCAGCATCGACAAAGCCACACGCAAAGAATTCGCTGATGGCATTCCTGCCTACGGCACTGACGCGTTGCGCTTCACGATGGCAAGCTATGCCTCACTCGGTCGCAACATTAACTTCGACTTAGGTCGCTGCGATGGCTATCGTAATTTCTGCAATAAATTGTGGAACGCAACGCGCTTTGTATTGATGAACACGGAAGGACAGGATTGCGGCTTCACTGGCACAGCAACCGACAATGACCTCGATTATTCACAAGCCGACAAGTGGATTATCTCTACCTTGCAGCGTACTGAGGCTGAACTCGAAAAAGGTTTCGCCGACTACCGCTTCGACAATATCGCCTCCGCCATCTACAAATTCGTGTGGGATGAATATTGCGATTGGTATTTGGAAGTCGCAAAGGTACAAGTACAACAAGGCACACCAGCGCAGCAACGTGCAACGCGTCGTACTTTGTTACGCGTGTTAGAAGTCACGCTGCGCATGGCACACCCAGTGATCCCATTTGTCACCGAAGCATTGTGGCAAACGGTCGCACCATTGGCAGGCAAAACCTTGAACCCAGCGGGCGACTCCATCATGATGCAAGCCTACCCATTGGTGAACGCGGAAGCGATAGACGAAGCCGCAGAAAGCTGGATGACAGGTCTCAAAGCCGCCATCGATGCATGCCGTAACTTGCGCGGTGAAATGCAATTGTCACCGGCAGTCCGCGTACCGCTGTTACTGCAACCAGCGAACGCAGCTGACAAAGCACGCATGGAAAGCTACGCACCTTACATGGCAGCCTTGGCAAAATTGTCGGAAGTACAGATTGTCGATGTACTTCCTGATTCACCAGCACCAGTCTCCATCGTCGGTGAAACTAAGTTGATGTTGAAAGTAGAAATCGACGTCGCCGCAGAACGCGAACGCCTGTCGAAAGAAATGGCAAAACTCGAAGCCGAAATCAACAAGGCTCAAGCCAAACTCAGCAATGAAAGTTTTGTGGCACGTGCTCCAGCTGCCGTTGTCGAACAAGAGAAAGAACGCGTCGCGGGCTTCTCTGCGACTTTGAGTAAGATGCAGGAGTCGTTTGCTAAGTTGGGGTGATTTGGTTTTTTAATTTGGTTGTAAATGCAAAAAGCGCTTCGAGGTTTTGAAGCGCTTTTTTGTTTTGACGAGGAAAATTCGTAGGGTGGGCACGGCTTCACCTTGCCCACGCGTAAGGGGCGATAAAGGTCAAAAGTATAAATTACGAGAACATCACTCTCCAGGTTTTCCAAATCTGCGTGGGCAAAAAAACGTGTCCCCCCTACATGGCTAGCGTGTCACATTTTCCTCATCAATAAAGGTAATGCGTACAAACGGAAATAACCAAATTAGGGTCACTATCCCAACTGCGATTGAGTACTCTCTGACAAATAGTGTCACCACTAAACAAAGAAAAAAGTTAAAAACGGAAACAAATGGCGCACATGCAATATTCCAACATGCAGCCTGAAACCTACTTCTCCGTATGAGATAAAAGAAAAGCGGCAAATGTAGGCCGATCAGAGGGGCAAGCAGAATGATAAATACTGTTGATTCTGAATCTCGATGTGGAGTGGTGCTGAATTTGGAAAACAAAATCCACCACGATGGCACGCCAACCACACAAGAGGCCAAAATATTGAGGGGCCTAAGTCCGAAAGCCATCGCTTCTTTACGCATATCTATCTATTTATATCTTTTCAACTTAAACAAGTATCGTATTACTCTTTCCCAATTATCTGCAACAAATAATGGTCTATCAAGATGAAACGCTTAGTCACGTAGAACACCATCCACCATGGTTGCCAAATCCGCATAGGCACAGAAAGCTTACGCATCCTACTTGACTACCAACCTTGTATGGCGAGTAAAACCCGCGCCGCCTAACCAATGTGCAAAGTTGATCGATCAGCATACCGCGCGGGTTGCACCCGCCCTACATCATTGTCCTGCTTCAAATAGTCCGCATAGCGTCGTTAGATGGGTAAACGCTCACTGCGCCTTCGCCGCCTCTGCCTTGGCTTCCTCAATTTCTGTCTTACTCATTTGCGACTCTGCATACTTACGATAGGTCACGGCATCATCATAATCGCCAGCGAGAATAAGCCATTTCATAGCCTCAACTTTATCGGTCGCAACACCTTTTCCTTTTAAGCCTTATAGGGCGGGTGCAACCCGCGCCGCCTAGACTATGTGCATAGTTGATCGACCAGTCTACCGCGCGGGTTGCACCCGCCCTACATTCCTTTGAAAACATTCGTGTTCAGCAAACCATAAAGCCGCTAGCTGCTAACCCCGAACCGCCGCCTCAATCTCAGCAATATCAATCTTCTTCTGCTTCATCATCGCCGCCATCGCCTTGCTCGATACTGCTTTGTCGGCATTCATTGTCAGTTCAAGCAAGCGCTTAGGATAGATCTGCCACGACACACCGAAGCGATCTTTGAGCCAGCCACAGACACTTTCTTCGCCGCCATTGCTGGTGAATGCAGCCCAGAGTCGGTCGTTTTCAGCTTGATCGTCTGTTGCAACCGCAATCGACACAGCTTCGCTCAATGTGAACATCGGCCCTGCATCGAGGATTTGGTAAGGGACACCGCCTAGCGTGAAGTCGATCACAGAGAACTCGCCATAGCCGTTGTCGCCCACATAAGCATTTTCGACTTTGCTGTTGGGAATTAAAGAGCAGTAATAGTCTGCAGCCTCTTGGCCTCGGCCGTCGCGAAACCAGAGGCAAGTGCGAATGGAATTGCTCATGGGACTGCTCCTTAAAAGTTGAGATGAATGATTGTAGGGATTAATTTCAGTTCACACAAATCTAGGCTTGTAGAGCGGATACATTTTTATTGAATTTGATAGGGTTTCAACATGTGGTTCAGCAAAGCATGATGCACTGTGCGGCCCATTACGAAAAACTTCGCGCAGCGATACCTTATGTCTGCCGCTCCACAACTATCGTGCGTAAGTCCAAAACTCTAAAGCGGTGCTGCAATGTCTTGTTATTGCTTTTTACGTTTTAGTTGAAATAGGCAGCCTGCCAATAAAATCGTGGACCACATCACTGTCAATGCAAACGGTCTATATGTCCATTGATAAGGGTGCGCCGAACCCTCCGGGTATTGCGCGGGGTAAGCCAACCAGTAAGCCAAGATAAGGCCGACAATGTAGATAAAGAGGAGGTTATAGACTTTAAAATACGGAGCAATAAAATAAGTGCTAACTAAGCCGATGAATGGCAATACAAATGCACTGGCGTACATATGCCAAATACCAAAAGTTCTAGATAGCCATTCGCTTAAAAAAGCGCCTGCGTACAAATAAAGCGGTATAAGTAAGATGGTCAATAACTGCCGAAGTGCATTCATATTATTTACCTAGCTTCAACAGACTCGTAGCCTTGTAGGTCTTCAAGCAACCTACATCGCTCCGGTAGATAATGGAGTTATCACTGCGCTTTTGCCGCCTGTGCCTTGGCTTCCTCGATTTCTTTCGCACTCATTTGCGACTCGGCATAGGTACGATACGTCACGGCATCATCATAATCGCCAGCAAGAATAAACCATTTCATGGCCTCAACTTTATCGACCGCAACACCTTTTCCTTTGAAGTACATTAGTCCTAATTGATATTGCGCACTGGCGTCCTTTTGTTGCGCCGCCTTGAGAAAAAGATCATGCGCTTTATCATAGTCACGAGAAACACCAATCCCATTGACATATAAAACCCCCAAACTATATTGCGCGTCGGCATACCCGAGCTCCACTGCCTTGTTGAACCAATAGACAGCCATGCCGTAGTTGGGGGCGACGCCCTTGGCTTTTGCGTACATACGTCCTAGATTGACTTGCGCACGGACATTATTCTGCTGCGCTGCTTTTTCGAACAGCGCTTTCGCCTCGACGTAATCCTTCGCGACACCTTCCCCCTTTAAATACATGAGGCCAAGATTAAATTGGGCATCTGGCTTTCCCTGCTCTGCAGCTTTCCGAAACGCAGCGGCAGCAGCCCGAAAATCCTGCCTGGCATACAACGTGACCCCATCCGAAAAATCATCGGCATGCACAAACAGACTTAAGGTGCTAAAAGTCACACACAGTAATAACTTCAAAAACGATTTCATATTTGCCTCTCGCTTTCTGATTAGGCTCGGATCATATCCAACAGATGGCGTTCAATCTCGGCGCGCCCTTCAGTGCTTGTCATCGCCACGATCACATCGCCAGCACGCAATAAGTATTGATCATCTGGATTAAAGGTCCAATCGCTATCAGCGCGAACCGCAATCAAAATATAGTCAGGGCTACGAAGCCGCAGTTTGCCCATGGCTGTAGCAGGAAAATTATGCGGTGTCGCGACCTCTTCAACTCGCAAATTTTTTTCTGATTTCAACATCTCATCCAAAAAACTCACGACATGAGGTCGCACCATTGCCGACGCCATACGCATGCCGCCGGTAAAGTCTGGGCAGATCACTTCATCGGCACCGGCTTTACGCATCTTTTCTACATTACGAAGCTCGTGTGAACGCGCCACAATACGCAATTGTGGATTCAACTGTTTGGCGGTAATGATGATCATCAGGTTACGTGAATCATCACCCGTCACCGCAAACAAACCACTCGCATCTAAAATATCAGCGTCGAGCAAAAGATCGTCGTCAGAAGCATCGCCATGCAAATAAAGCAGGTTAGGGAATTTGTCTAAGTATTCGTCGAAATGAGTTTGATCAGGATCGATGGCAACGAACCGCCGCCCTGTTTTTTGCAACTCGTCAGCCACATTACGACCGACGCGCCCAAAGCCGCAAACGATAAAATGTTGTCGCAATTTTTTGATACGTTTTTCCATTCGTCGTCTCCGCAGGGAATAGTCCAGATCTTTTTCAAGAAAAAACACAGTCAAACTAGTGAATAAAAAGGTCAACACACCCAAGCCTGCGATACTCATCACACCGGCAAAGACCTTGGCACCAAACGATGTGAGCGGCACGCCTTCACCATAGCCAACCGTAGAGATCGTGATCAGCGTCATATAGATCGCATTCTCCCAGCTAGTTTGGTCACCAAAATGATGGAAGCCAACGACGCCGACGCCAATCAAAGCCAGCAGAATCAAAGTCGCCCAACCAATGCGTGCCAGAATACGCATAAGTTGCGCATTTTCGCCTGCCCCGCGCGGCTGCATAGTCGACATCGAAGCCGGATTGTTTTTTTCTGGAGTCTGCATAAATTGAACTGATTTTTTCTTTAGTCGCCATTGTAGCCCTGCGCGATTTTGCGTCGGCGACATTTGTGCAAGTAAGCGCAATCTGTCGTTTTTTTCGTGAATCAAGGTTGGCAGTTTCTGGACTCTGTTTGACTTTGATCAATGATAGTCACATTGTCAACAGGAATGAAAGCGTTCTTGAATTACAGGGTCACGGATGAAAGGGTCACGAATTGCAAGTTCACATTTTTACAAGATCACAACTATTATTCTGACGATTCATCGTGATTTCTGAGGAAGCGCCTCCTAGTCTGACAATGCAAGAGGGCGCAGATTCATAAATTTTGTTATGCTAGCAGCTTGCGATTGGTCGGCAATGTTGACTTGGATCAGTGGCACTTATTTTATGGGAATGTAATATGGCATCGTTGCAAGATCAATTTTTAAAAGCAGGATTAGTCGATAAAAACAAGGCTAAGCTGGTTCATCAGGACAAGGTCAAACAGAAAAAAATAGAACGCCGCACAGGTAGCGAGAACGTAGATGAGGCGCGTTTGGCTGCGCTTGAAGTGCAACAAAAAAATGCCGAGCGCGCGCGTGAACTCAATGCCCAACGTGATGCGGCCGCTGCTCAAAAAGCCGTGTTTGCGCAAATTGTGCAGATGGTACAGAACAATCGACAAAGCAAAGGCAATGGCGACATCGCTTATTACTACACCCATGGCACCAAGATCGATAAGATCTATGTGTCGGCAGCAGTACAAGGACATCTCATCGCTGGCCGACTAGTGATTGTGTGTGTGGAGGGAAAAACAGAATTGGTGCCCCGAATTGTCGCGGACAAAATTTCTGAACGCGATGCTTCTCTGGTAGTACGAGTGAAGAAAACATCCACCGAGATTGATGAAGATGATCCGTATGCTGCGTACCAGATTCCAGATGATTTTACCTGGTAAAACCCTGTCAGCAACTGCCAATCAAAAACAATCAAAACGGCGGGCCTCGTTCACATTAAATGTATAAGCTGACGTGGCCGCCGCAAAAAAATGGCAATGAAAAAACTTGATTCACGACTTTTCGTCGAGCGTCATTTATGCATTTCTCCCATATTTTTCAAGATACCTATTGCAGACAGCGAGCAGCTCGTCGAAGTCGATTTTTAATGAGTTTGATGTGATGGCGATGGGGCTACCGCACAATTTGAAGTTCATTCTATTGAGCGCGCGTTTCATAGAACCACCGACCTCGATATACCGTTCGGGGTTAGTGACTTTGATGATCAGCGTTTTTTGCTTTTGCACCTCAAATATGTCAAACCCGACTATCTCTGACCACGGAATCAGTCCCGCTGATACGCCGCTTGAATTATCGAATATTCCAGCCGCACTCAAAATAAGCCCTGGCTTTTTGTCGAAAAATTTTTTAACGCCGAATAGTCCACAAAGACCAAAGAACGCAATCGATACCAAACCAATTCCATGAACAAGGATGGGGCTATTGAAGCGACGTTGGGCTGCAATTTCGGCAGAATTCAACTGTAGCATCCAAAGACCACCGACGACAAAACCACACGCAACCGCTATCAGAAACAGTATTTTGGTCTTGCTCAGTTCTATTACTTTTTCATCGGTGTTATTCATGGGACTCCTAATTCTCATAAGGTCGAACTGAACAGCTGGTCGCACAGACCATTTTTAAAGAACTAAGTCTTTTCAGTACAATGTTAAATATCACTTGAATCTTCTTCAATTGGCACGCGAAGCCAATGATCATTCACTGATTCACGCCCTGCTTGCCAACCGGCAGGCAAATTTGCAACCAGTCTAATGGTTCTATCTCGCTCAAACGCGCATCCTAGTCTTGTAGGGCGGGTGCAACCCGCGCCGCCTAGACTATATGCAGTTGATCCACTAGCATACCGCGCGGGTTGCAGCCGCCCTACTAGGCTGAAGGTTTGGGCTCACAGGCCTGCGCAACTTCCGACACCGATACAATGTGATGAGGGATTGGGCAAGACGACTAATTTAGCGAATCACAATTTCTGTAACAATTGCTACCTCCCCGGCTATAACAAGTGTCCATTTCAATTTTGCATTGTTGATAAGCACGGCGAGCGGCATCGCTGTTTGCACGACCAATAGACTCTCTTGTTGAATTTTCGCGACGATTTTGATCTAATTGATCGCTGGCTTTCACAGCCCAGACACTGTTTGCATGCTTAGTAATAAGGGCTTCATACAATTCGACCGCTTTACCAATATCGCCATTTCGCATTAATGTGCCGGCCTTCAAATACATAGCTTGCGGGTTCTTATTGTTCAGCTCTCCCACCCAAGCTTTTTTGCGCGCATTTCCTTCGGCAATCTCTTTGGATTCCTTTTGCTCGCATTCTACTTTCGATGAACAGTCATAATAAAATCGTTTATAGATTTTATCGCTACGCCACAACCCAACTATAATGGGACCGTGCTGCTTACCAATTTCGGATATGCCTTCGGGAAGAAACGCGTCCGGCCCACTTGTGTAATGAATGCCAAATCCATGCCTTCCGTCGTTCACCCACTCGCCTTCATAACGACCGCCATTTGACCATTTATATGTACCTTTCCCATGCTTGTTACCATTCAAAAATTCGCCGACATACCTGTCCCTGCCAGCCGCTGTGCCCTTGCCATTTGCTAATCCATCACGACACGCACCGGTGTATTCGGATGCGATATCCCCATCATTGACTTTACAGTCCGACGCAATTGCATTAGAACCGCTTGCGCTCAAAATAAGGAAAGCAAACAGAAGAGTGATCTTTTGCATTATTGGCTCCAATTTAAAAAAGTTTTATTTGGCTTTAGTTGAAACGAACAAAAAATTGAAAGTTAAACCGCCTAACTTAATTTATCAACAACAAGGATCATAAAGGAAAATTTAGATAAATCAAATGCACAAAATCAGGCTCCGACAGATACTCCCGATAAACAAGACTGAATACGAGTGGAAATTTTGGAGTATCTCAAATGAATAAAGAATCAAATCATTACAAGGCAAGGCACGTCGCAGAACTACGAAACGGAATGAAGTGTCCGTTGACTCGTTCACATATTCCCCACCAAACCCTGCGCTAAAAAATTTCTTGACGCCTCCAAAAACTCAAACTAGTATTAAACCATTCGGTTAATTAACTAATCGGTACACTATGCAAGATCAACTGAGTTTAACGTTTTCGGCATTAGCCGATCCTACGCGCCGGGCACTCTTGGCGCAGCTTTCGCAAGGTGAGGCAAATGTCTCGGATTTGGCGCGGCCATTTCTGAATGACATGAGCTTGCCTGCTGTTACGAAACATCTCAAGGTTCTCGAGACTGCTGGTCTGATTACCAAAACGCGCGATGCACAATGTCGTCCTTGTAAGCTCAATGGTGAAAACCTGAAACTGGCAGCTGAATGGGTTGATCAATATCGCGCGTTTTGGGAACAGAGTTTTGATCGCCTTGATCTCTATCTACAAACCATCACTGCTGAAAAGAAAGGTAAAAAGAATGTCCGCAAATCCAAAAGCAAATGAAATCCGCCTCGTGCGTCTGTATGACGCACCCTTAGCCATGGTGTGGGATGCCTGGATCGATCCTGCGCAGGCGGCGCAGTGGTGGGGGCCGCGTGGTTTTACGCTCACTACGCACAGCAAAGATTTGAGCGTCGGTGGCACTTGGCGTTACACCATGCATGGACCTGATGGCACCGACTATCCGAATATCGCGACTTACCACGAAATCGAACAACACAAAAAATTAGTATATGACCACGGCGCGACGGAACTCACGCCACCACTGTTTCGCGTCACGGTCTTATTTTCCACGGTTGGTAAAAAGACGCAGATGGAAATGACGATGGCTTTGGCGACAGCAGAAGCTGCCACAGAGACACGCAAGTTCATCAAGCAAGCAGGTGGCGAATCAACCTGGGATCGCTTTGCGGAATATCTGGCTGAACAGATCGAACGCAAAGAACTTTTCGTCATCAACCGTAGCTTTGAAGCCCCGATCGATGTCATGTACGACATGTGGGCACAAGCCGAGCACATGTCAAAATGGACGCCACCGACAGGTTTTACCATGTCGTTTATACGCGCCGATATTCGCGTTGGTGGTGGTTCGTTCTATTTGATGACGAATGGCAGTAGCGAGAATAACGTCACCATGTACGGTCGCGTCGCCTACCTAGAAATGGACAAACCGAATCGTCTCGTCTACACCCAACAGTTTTGCGATGAACACGAAAACATCTCGCGTCATCCTATGGCACCGACCTGGCCAGAAACAATGCTAACGACGGTGCAATTTACTGCAGAAGCAGAGGATCGTACCCGCGTCACGGTGACGTGGGAGCCTCATGGTGCGGTCACTGCCGAGGAATTAGAAACGTTCATGAAAGCACGCGGCGGCATGACGATGGGTTGGACAGGTTCCTTCGACAAGTTGGAAGCTCAATTAGAACCACAGCTGAAAGCAACGCTGGCAACTACCTGATGATGTGATGGCGAGGCGGTTTGTTGCGCCTCGCCAACTAGCGATCCATTTTACGTATGGTCAACCATGCCTATTGAGATCATTTCTTAAGGCCTTCACCAGTTCCACAGAGGCACGGTCATGTCCTTGCAGTTTCCTACCGATTGAAGATATCGCAGGTACTGCCCCCGCCCCCTAGCCCTCTTCCCACTGGCGAGAGAGGGCAAGTTATTCCGATACCCACCACGTCTTTTGCCATTTACAAGACTCACTTCACTAGATCGACGCAATAACTCATCAAGAAACGGGAGATGTGGCGTGGCGAGTATGTTGTATATCGGTCATTTAAAGTTCTTATTCTAGTAAATTGGTTTCAGCTGTTAAAAACGCCAC
The DNA here is from genome assembly GCF_049340305.1 of Undibacterium sp. Ji22W. NCBI lineage: Bacteria > Pseudomonadati > Pseudomonadota > Betaproteobacteria > Burkholderiales > Oxalobacteraceae > Undibacterium > Undibacterium sp. Ji22W. The sequence continues at coordinate 173,184 of NZ_JBMPOU010000002.1, forward strand.
GTACAATCCAAGAGCAATCTTTCTCTACCCGAATATACTTACAACTAGCCAACAATAATTTGGAGACAACATGAATCAATCTGGTCTGTTTAAATTCAGTATCGCTGCGGTAACCCTTCTAGTCGCGCAAATCGCCAGCGCACAAAATTCCCCAACAGGATTGTGGAAAACGATCGACGACAAGACCGGCAAAGTAAAATCTTTGGTTCGCATTAGCGAGAGCGGCGGTGAGTTTCAGGGGAAAATCGAAAAGCTATTTCGTGATGCTGACCAAGATCAAAATCCTAAATGCGACAAATGTGAAGGTAGTAACAAAGATCAACCGTTTATTGGATTAACTATTTTATTTAACATCAAGAGAGATGGTGATGAATTTGGTGGCGGCAAAATTCTCGACCCTGCGAATGGCAAGCTCTACAGCAGCAAACTCAAGTTAGTTGAAAACAACAAAAAGCTGGAAGTGCGCGGCTATATAGGAATGCCGATGTTTGGTCGCACCCAGATCTGGCTCAGAGAAGAATAAGTTTCTTCAGCAAGAATCGACGATGGCAGCTTAGGCTGCCATTTTTTTGTCTCACTTTGTTGACTTGAGACGAGGCAAAATTCATTAATTTTTACATAGCCAATTCAAATTTTGTGATAGCAGATTACATCGCAAAGATTGATGAGTCCGGCTTCCTGTGGTATTTTCCAGCCTATTAATTCATCAGCACTGAAAACAGCAAAATAGTCAGCAAAACTTTCAGAAGATGAATGAATTAAAAAATGGTCAGTAGCAAGGTTCAGAAATAAGCTTACTCAATAATAGAACCGACTGAAATTTTCGCTGACTTATAAGTATTTGCAAGCACCTGCAGAGATGCGCAAGTCAGCAATCATCAGTACCACCAAGAAAATTATAATGAGTCCAAAAAAGAGTAAGGCCCGGGGGGGGTCAATTAATGAGCGTATAGGTCAACATTACAGCTCATTATCGAAGTCGCACAAAATCACCGCAGATTACGTCGTCGCTAATTCTTTCAGAGCCGCCACGATGTCGATTGATGAATTAGCTGATGCAGTCGGTATCTCCAACGCTACAGCCAATCGATTTGCACGAGCACTGGGATTTGATGGCTATCCACAATTTCGTGCGGAGTTGGTTTCTGGTTTTGAAACCATGCTAGCACCGATAGAAGAACTCCGTTCTGAGATCAGCCGTGCGTCTAGCAGCTCCGAAGTTATCAGCAGATCGCTGGCCGACGATATCGCCAATCTAGAAATCACGCGCCGTGAATTTCGTCCAGAAATGTGCGAACACGCGGTGAATATGATTTTAGAAGCCGACCGCATTTACATTGTCGGTTATGGCGCCAGCGCCTATTTGGGCGGCATCATGTGCCATGCGCTTACCAATTATTGCGACAGCGTACAGACTAACATCGGTACCGGTGGCTCAGCGCAAGTATCACGTACTCTCTATAAATTCACTGAACGTGATTTGGTCATCGCGATTTCATTTCCACGTTACTCCAGTGATGTGGTCACCTTAGTGACGCAGGCAAAAAAGCGTAAGGTGCCTATCTTGGCGCTGACTGACCGACCTGCGTCACCGGTTGCCGCGATGGCAGATATCACTTTGTATGCGCAAACCAAACCACAATTTAATTCCGAAGGCATCGTGCTATGTCTGATCGAAGCGATATGTGCTGCGGTCGCCAATCAATCGGAAGCTTCCGTCGATATTGCGGCAGAAACGACTGAATTGATGCTGCCTTGGTTGCATCACGGCAAAAAATAACGACTACTTGATCTAGATCAGTTCCGGCTTTGACTTAGGCTCTATCATTACTGGGTATTACTTAATCCCCAGAAATGTATAGGAGCTTTACTCATGCAAGTTGAACATCACCCATTGGCACTTGAATTTCCAGAATTTAAAGAGACGATTCATACTTTAAAATTGGCTAATGCACACTTCGCTAAATTGTTTGACGAATACACCGACACTGACAAAGCCATTAACCGCGCAGAAAATGGCGTAGAACATTTGGCAGATGCTGCGTTGGAAACTTTGAAAAAAATCCGTATCAATTTGAAAGACCAGTTATTCCAGTTGTTGCAAGCTCACGCAGCATAAACTTGTACGACACAATCTGTTCATTATCTGCATATCCTCTACTGACAGTATGATGTGCGGCGTATCAGGCAAGTAGCGATAAGCACCATTTAGGCGGACTTCGGTTCGCCTTTTTTTATCTTTGCAGTTTTGTCGCTATTCAGTGCTTCTTTCGTTGCTCTTTCGTCGCTCTTTCGTGACTACTAAGAGATCATGTCTTGAATAACACCAAAGCATAACAGTGTCATGTCTGACTCTTATTTGATGATCCTCTCTATGAGAGCATCTTTAAAATAGGTGTCGATTCGTCAGGGAATTTGAAAGGATTCAGGCAACTATGCGTTTGGGCCTAAACACAGAAACATCCGCATAAAAATCAGCATCCTGCCCCTCCCACCAACCCGGTATCCCCAGCACAGGTAAAGGTGTGTAATCGGCTGTACTTAACACATGCGTCCGCAGTTGCTCACTCACTTGGGCATCCAATTGTCGGGCTTGTTGTGCCTGATCTTGATGAAAGAAATCCGCCTCTACCCACACCACCCAGGCATGCGCGGTAATTGCCTTATAGGGTTGTACTAATTTTTCCATCAAGGCGTGGCCAAAGCTCCACACCTGTGCCACTTCAGCAAACTGTGCTCGCTGGCGTACAAAAACTTCCTGCCATTGATGTGCACGCAAAGCTTCTAAAATGCTTCGCCCCGCTTCGGATTTTTCCAATACCAAGAGCGCCGCATTTTCATCAAAGATCGTCGCGGCATCACGGGCGGGGCCGCGCGATTTTCCTATGCCTAAACTAGCGATTTGCGCCGCTTGCAAAGCATTCAATTGACGTTTAATTTGTGGAAAGCTCAGCCACACAAGTGCATTAAAAAAGTCATGCAGATTCTCACGCGTCGGCACTTTCGCTTCCGCACTGATATGACTTTCGTAGGCAACGCCTTCTGGCAATTCTTCTTGCAAAATAAATTGCAATGGCAAGTCGCGATGATTTTGCAAACCCTGTTCGCGAGCGGCCAGATTCAACCCGGCACGCCAATCCTCCTGCACCAAAATTTTATTGGCAGCGGGGAGAATGGAAGCCAGCCACGGACGTGACCAGTCGATGACCGAGTAAAACTTTGTCATTGTCAACTTACGCCGACACTTTCCAATTCATCGTCTCACCACCATTTAAAGGTACCAAAGTACCATCGAGATAACTCAACTCATTCGGTAAGGTCCAACTCTCGCGTTTTAAAGTCATGCGGCCCGTGTTGCGTGGCAATTGATAGAAATCAGGGCCAAAGAAGCTCGCAAATCCTTCCAATTTATCTAACGCACCAACTTGATCAAACGCCTGTGCATATAATTCCATCGCGTGCAAAGCCGTGTAGCAACCAGCGCAGCCACAAGCGTGTTCTTTCACGCCCTTAGCATGTGGTGCAGAATCGGTACCGAGGAAGAAACGTGGATTACCTGAAGTTGCTGCCTTCACCAAAGCCTGACGATGCGTTTCGCGCTTCAATACTGGCAAGCAGTAATAGTGTGGACGAATCCCACCTTTGAAAATTTCATTGCGGTTGTACAACAAATGATGCGCAGTAATCGTCGCCGCAATCGGGCCGCTCGCTTCCGCGACATAGGCTGCGGCTTCGCTGGTAGTGATGTGTTCAAACACGACTTTAAGTTCCGGCATGTCGGCACGCAAAGGTTTCATCACGGTATCAATGAAGACTGCTTCACGATCAAACAAATCGATCTCAGGGCTCGTCACTTCACCATGCACCAAGAACGGCATACCGACTTCTTGCATGACTTCTAAAGTCTTATAACACTTACGTAAATCGGTTACGCCTGCATCGGAATTGGTCGTCGCACCGGCCGGATATAACTTGACTGCATGTACAAAACCGCTGTCCTTCGCACGACGGATTTCATCAGGCGGCGTATTGTCGGTCAAATACAAAGTCATCAAAGGCTCAAACAACATACCTGCTGGCAAAGCCGCCAAAATACGCTGACGGTAGGCTGCAGCCAATTCAGTCGTAGTCACCGGTGGCTTCAAGTTCGGCATCACAATCGCACGCGCAAATTGCGCAGCAGTGTGCGGCAGGACGGTTTTAAGAGCATCACCATCGCGCAAGTGGAGATGCCAGTCATCTGGACGGGTGATTCTTAATTCTTGGATAGTGGCGGTAGAAGTCATGAGAACTCACTGAGCTAAAGTTGATAGTGCGTATTGGATCGCACATGGATAGCCCGTATTTTACCTTTTTAGTGCGTAAAGATCGATTTCTATCACAGAACCACAGGCCTACCGACTACCACCAATCACCCGTCAGCTTAATCTAGTCCAAAATCAAACACATAAATTCCAAGTTCTTCATCGGCTATATTTGCTGAATAGTCGACAAAGACGTTTTTCAAATAGCCATACTGTGCATCAAATGACAATCGTACTGAATCGGCTTGTTTTACAAAGGCTTCATCAGCGAAACCGAAGATGTCTTTGATGGTTTTGATATTCTTATCGTTGATCCCTCGATCAACCGGAAGATGTCCGTTCTTTGTGTACGCCTCGGTGACGCGTCCATTGCGCACCACAATGGTGATTGCTTCAGCCGGCAAGCAATAACAGTCATAAGCATACGTATAGTGATAATTTTGTACATTTGCGGCATCCCATTTCTGTTTTCCAGCGTTCAGCAATAAGGCATCAATGTTGAGAATGAGATTTTTGCGCTCCGTGATTTGCCGCATCATGGTAAGGATTTGGGAAAACTGCACAGTAGCCAATCCCTGTTTCATTGCACTAAGTTTGTCTGCGTAGGTAACCGTCTTTGGTTGATCATTGTAGGCAAAGAGATCAGTTACCTGCTGGCTTAGCGGGAGATGGTGAAAGTCGCTTAACATGCTCAGTTTGAGTACATTGTGAAGTACGTCCTTCACTTCTTCTTCAGCAGAGGTGATGCTAGTTGGCGTCACATTCTTTGTAATTACATCTGGATTGAAATGCACAAAAAAATCTGACGACTCAGAACGCAATACACGGGTCGTTAATAGCTCAGTTAAAGCGGTAATATTCACAGCTTCGCCTTGCATACTCAAGGCATGTAGCTTTTGTTTGCCATTGTCTGTACTCAGCTCTAGCATGCAGGGCAATTCAAGCTGCCGTACAGCGATACTAAATTTTCCGTCCGCCTCGGTCTTCGCACTTCCACTGCCACGTCGACATTTCGCTAAAACCGGTGCACCAGCGACTGGCTGCGCATCAAAAGCAAGGCCCGTTAGATATTGCGGACTGCCTTGATCAGCCCCCTGCCCACCGCATGCGACCAGTAATCCAGAAACGCCCACGCATAAGATTACGCACAATGATTTCATTTACTCACCTCCCAAAAAAAGTAAATGAATGTTAATTTAAAAAAGTAATATTTGAGCCCGAATTGCTTCTCAAATTTGTCTGAAATCTGTATCAGATGTAATCTCGAAAAACGATGTCATTCGAAAAGATGTCCTCACATTCACGAGCAATACTGCGCGCAGGCGAGGGATCTGACTTAGTTAAATACTTTATCGGAAGGAAACCGCAGGCTGTCGCGCAGTAAGAAATTCATCGGCAAAGCGTAATTAAGGCCAGAGACCGGCAATGGTTGCATGAACCATTTATCGTAGAGTTTGCTCAGTTCACCGTCATTCATCATTCTGGCGACTTCTTTGTCGACCAGTGCTTTCATGGCGGGATCATCTTTGGCCAGCATGATGCTTTGCGCTTCTATACCTAGGCCATCGCCAACAATTTTCCATTTTTCAGGCTGAGTTGCGGTAGCGCGCAAGCCTGCCAGACTCATTTCTTCTATCACGACGGCATCTGCTTTACCCGTTAGCAATGCGTCAAACGCTGCACTTGAAGTGCTGACCTCTATCAGGATTAACGCAGTATCGCTGAGGCGTGTTTGCTGGCGCAATAAATTCGCGGTGGTACTACCTCGCAATATGACTACACGTTTTTGGCTTAGATCAGGCCAATTCTTGATGGTGGAATCGGCTTTCGTCAATATCCGTGTAGCAGAGAAAAAGTAGGGAATCGTAAATGCGACTTGCTTGCGTCGCTCAGCGGTGTTGGCGGTAGTGCCACATTCGAGATCGGCTTTTTCTTCCTGCATTGCGATAAATCGATTACTGGGATTTACCAACAAATAACTGACCGCCAATTGTGGAACTTTGATTTCGCGTTTGATTCGTTCGACAACTTTGCCGCAGATATCCATCGCGTAACCTATCGGCTTGCTATCTTCAGATAAATAAGAAATCGGAATACTGGCAGCGCGATGCGCGATGATGATGGTTTTGCGCTCTTTGATGCGCGCCAGAGTGTCGGCGGCGTTGGCTTCTGCGGTGAATAGCAGGATTAAGGCATAACTTAACAGCTTGAACACGGTGTTCCTTCGTGGGGAAATGATTGCCGTGGTATTTTACACTTTGAGGGGTTTGTGTGTTGTGGGTGCTGGTTTGGATTGGTTTGGTTTGGATTTCTTTCACTTACAGCTTTGCGAGCTATGGCAGGGAGTGACACGGCGGCCACTCACCTTCTTTATCTAAAATCACGAATCATTGAGCCAAGAGAAATTTGATTCTCGGGATGCAGATCAAGGCCGAATTTTCAACTTCGGTGGAGCAATATGTCAATATTGCGAGCATTTGCAACGCCGAGCTGCGCCCGAGAATCGAATTTATCGCCGCGCTCAATTAAGGGTAGAGACCTCTGACTTCCCGCGCTTGAAGTACTCGTGTACAGCCAATAATGAACGCAGCAGTACGCAAAGAAACTTTCTTGTCTTCGGTGACTTGCCATACTGAGCTAAAAGCTTCTTTCATGATGCGGGTTAAACGATTATTGATTTCGTCTTCAGTCCAGAAATAGCTGGAGAAATCTTGTACCCATTCAAAATAAGATACGGTTACACCACCAGCATTCGCGATCACGTCTGGTACCACCAGCACGCCACGATCACGCAAGATATCGTCAGCTTCTGGTGTCGTTGGACCATTTGCGCCTTCGAGGATAATCTTGGCTTTGATCTCGTTCGCATTGACTTCCGTAATTTGCTGTTCCAACGCGGCTGGGATCATAATATCGCAATTGACTGACCAGAATTCATTGTTTGGCAAGACTGCTTCTATGCCTTCAAAACCAGCCACGCTGCCGTGTGTTGCGACGTGGTCTAACAGCTTCGGTACATCGAACCCATTCGAGTGGAAAATCGTGCCACCGTGATCTTGGACTGCGACGATTTTGGAACCGGCTTCAGCGAATAAGCGTGCAGCGATACCGCCGACGTTACCAAAACCTTGTACCGCAATTTTTGCACCGGCAATCGTCACACCTTTTTTCGCAGCGGCTTCACAACCGACCACGAATACACCACGACCCGTCGCTTCACGGCGACCTAAACTACCACCGAGGGAAATTGGCTTACCAGTGACGACACCGGTCGCAGTACGGCCTTCGTTCATGGAATAGGTATCCATCATCCACGCCATCGTTTGTTCATTGGTATTGACGTCCGGTGCTGGAATATCTTTATCTGGGCCAATGATGATACCGATTTCGGACGTGTAACGACGTGTCATTCGCATCAATTCGCCACGTGACAAGGTCTTAGGATCAACCCGGATACCGCCTTTAGCGCCACCGTATGGCACATTGACTGCAGAGTTTTTAATCGTCATCCATGCCGACAAAGCCATCACTTCAGACAGTGTCACATCTTGATGAAAACGCACGCCGCCTTTACCTGGGCCGCGCGAAGTATTGTGCTGTACACGATAGCCTTCAAAGTGGGAAATCGTGCCATCGTCACGTTCGATGGGTACGTCCACCACCAATATACGTTTAGGACGTTTTAAAGTCTCGACCCAACGTGACAAACTGCCGAGGTATGGTGTTACGCGGTCGATTTGTTCCAGATACACATTCCAAGGACCTGTCGCATGTGGTGTCAGATATGAAGGAATTTGATGATTACTAGACATGATAAGTCTCGCTTATTTCAGTAAATTTGGGATAAATCTTCTTGGGGTTAATTTCTTATATTTGACCGGATTCAGCACGATTAAAGATTGGCACCGAGTCCATCAAAGGCAGCGAATCTTAAGGCAAGTACTTGCACGTTCTCCAATGCTTTGTTTGCATCTAACTATGCATGAAATGCATAATGTCTATTTCGCGCACTTAGATGGTGATTTTTCACTCTTCACGGAGGATTTCGCCTGATCCTCAACAAAAACGCAAAAACCTTAAGCTACAGTCGACTTTCCAGAGAGTGAGCAAACCTTATAGAGACGACTTTGAAGCAGGATTCGGAAAGAATATTCGGAAACTAAGAAAAGTGATTTTTCTTGAGCTGGCGCAGGCCGATCAGAAATTTTCGGCAGCGACTTTGAAATTTGGAGGAATACATTTGCGTTATCAAAAGAAGCAAACTGCAAACTTTACGACTTTGAGATCGAGCCAACGTATAAAAAAATGGGAGGGCAAAAGAGCCGGGAGACGAACAAATATTCTCCCGATTTAAGCGGAAACTGGGTCTGGCTCTGACATCGATTTAGGCTTACTCAAGGCTTCCAACAAGGCTTTATCGACCACATGATCAACGGATACCACCGTCGCACGACCATCCCGGAAATTTCTTTCTAATTCATCGACGGCAACCGAGAAGGATTTTTCTTTTTGACTGGACGTAAAGATAAACAAACTACGCATGGGGCTGATCCATGCCAGTCTGACTTTTTGTAAGCTGTCGTCCAATTTGCGGAACTGCACCCATTCGCCCCGCTCCAAATTCGCAACGGCCGCGGTCGCATCTTCAATCGCCCGTTCTAGCTTAGCGACAATGGATTCTTCACTGATTTCTGGCGTAACACGCACTGTCTGACTTGATGCGTTGACCTGTTCAGCATCTGCGGATGAGGCTGTAGGTGATGCTGCATCCACACCCGCAACTGTTTCGTTTGTGCCATCGGCCGCAGCAAGCGCAGCATTGACTTTTGCTTGCGTTTCTTCTCTCGTTTTTTGCTCTGCTTCGATCTTCGCATTTTCTAGCGCTTGCGCAACCAACGCCATTTTTTCAGCTTCGTCCGCTTGAGCTTTTAATTTGGCATCAGCTTCTGCTTTGGCCCGTTTTTCCAGACGGCGTTCCGTCGCAATCTTGGCAGCTTCGACCGCGATTTCCATCTGACGCTCTGGCGACAATTCCAATGGGGCACGAACAATGGACGCGTGGCATTCTGCCAAATCGGCGAAAAATTGTACGCGATCTGCATCTTCCCACTTAATCAAACTGAGCCATTTATTCAAACGCGCCAAAATGCCTGGCAGGCGGTTAATCATGTCCTGACGCTGCGCCAAAGTAATCTTAGGTTTGATACTCCAAATCAAATCATCCATGGTCTTGATCGCGTCTTCAACCGCATGAGGCTTTTGATCTTGTACGCTGTAAGCCAGAGTCAACACTTTGGTCCAGCGATTTTCCAAGAAAGTCTCGACGAAAGCGACAACTTCGCCAGTCCCTATGCGCATAGAAATATCATTGGTCGCGGAGATGCTGGCCTGCTTAAATTTTTCTCTTTGCAGGGCGCGATTAATCGGCGCTTGCAAAGATTCGATGGTTGCCGCTTCTTCTTTCTTGATGAAATTTTCAAGATCAGTGACGACCTCATCAAATAGATCCAACTGTTGATCGAATTCTTTTTGCACCCGCATTACATTGCGTTGCATCTCGCGGAACAAAGGATCGTCCTGACCTTTTTCTGGATCTAATTCAACACTGTATTTCGATAACAAGTCGATCAGGCGACGTGCAGGATGTGCATCTTGGAAGAAGAAATCTTTATCAATCAAGGCTGCTTTTAATACGGGAACTTGCAATGCACTGATTAATTCTTTAATGGGATCGGCAATCTCACGGTTACTTAATACACCGTCGAATACATGCGACATCAAATCAAAGGTATGCTTTTCAACGCCGGTATGAAACATCGATGGCATTTCTTGGCGCATATTTGATAAGCGTACTGCTTGCTGAGCACCCGATACTAATTGATGTATCGCCATGTTCTTCTGAACACCTGCCAGATACTGGAACAACTCGGAATTGGCGGGCTGGAAATTCGTTGCCGGGCCTGGAAAATGAAATCCTCCAGCCGCCTGCGATGACGACGCGCCTGCACCCGCGCCCGCAGCTCCTGCAGAGCTACCCACAGCATTTGCGGGTATACCTGATTGTTCAGAAAAATACTGTTCAAGTTTTTTGGTAACTTCGTTCTTCACCACCTCGCCGACACGCGCTGCTTCCGCACTCGCTTGTTTGCGTTTCATACGATAAGACTCTTGCAGATCAGGGAGTATTCCACGAACCACCAATAACTCGTTTAAAGCTTGGTATACCGGTCCCAAATTAAAAATCAACTCACTAATTAGGGGTAATACATAATCATGTGCATTCTTCTCAGGATTAAACTCACACCATCCTGTATTGAGAACTCGCAGAAACACTTCTGGCCTGAAGGGATTTTGGGTAAGATTCAGGGTCTCAATTCCGAGTAAGCTAGCCAATCGCATATTCAGAGCGGCCAAACTTTCTGCGTGATCTAATTCCAAAGTGCGGCTTGCGCGACTGATGCTCAATTTCAAATCCATCTCTTCATACGAGACGAGCGTCATTCCTTCATCCGCTAGACCGACAGGTGTCTTTTGCTCTGGGTTGCGAATCGCAGCAGCTTCGCTTTTGAGCGTTTTTTCGAGAATGCCAGAGCAAAGGTAAAAATAAGTGTAAGTGCTGTTCTTGAGTAATTGCGCACCGTGAAAATAAAGCGCCGCTTCTTTAGCGTCACTCGCCTCTTCAGATTTGACAAATAAAGCATGCGACAAGCGCCCCGCAAAAGCATCGATCTGCGGAGAAACTAATTGATAGGCGTGTTGTACAAGAGCCTGCCAGGTGTCGAGCGCATCCAAAGAAATTGGCGCTTTGACCTTCTGACTCCCTTCGACTTGCTTCTGATGTGCTTGATTTTTGGACATACAAGAATTTTAACAACACTAATCGGATGAGTAATTACTGGACTAGCAACAATACAAGAATACAACAATACGATAATGAAATAGCTATTACGACAATTTTTCCAAATTAATGAGGATAAGTAATCACGACTATATTCAATTTATTTCCACATGGAAATGTTCGAAACGCAATTTCGCTCATTTTTTAGGCATTTTTTTGTTCCACACCAGGTTTTTTGGCATAAATCTCGTACAAATAATGTTTTTATTTTAATTATTGCATCAAACTACTGTGATTGATTCGATTTGAGCCAACTTAAACGCATGCTTACTTCTATTTCATTTCAGCTCTTTGCAATTCATAACAAGTAGTAGGATAACTCCACACAGCCAGCCCCTTTGCTCTAAAATACAGGGTTTTCGAGGATCGCTGGCTAGTCTTCATTTGCCGCTCCTGCAATCTACCGTGCATACTACTCTATGTCAAAGAAATTACCGTCTAATGCCACACCAAATTCGTTCGAAAGTGCGATGGCAGAACTGAGCGAATTGGTGACACAAATGGAAACTGGCCAACTTCCTTTGGAAGCTTCCATCACAGCTTACCAACGCGGCTCCGACCTCATCAAATATTGCGCAGCTCAATTAGAAAAAGTCGAACAACAAGTCAAAATTCTCGATGCTGGCATGTTAAAACCTTTCTCTACCGATGCCAGCAATCATGAGGATCAGGCATGAGTAGTCAATTTCAGGCATGGATGAAATCCATACAAGCAGATGTCGAAGTTGCCCTTACCAACTATTTACCCGCTCTGAACCAAGCACCACAGACCTTGCATGAAGCGATGGCATATGCCGTATTGGATGGTGGCAAGCGCGTGCGTCCATTGTTGGTATTTGCAGCAGGAAAATTATTTGAAGCACCGACAGAATTATTATCCCGTGCAGCTTGCGCGGTCGAAATGATACACGCCTATTCCTTGGTACATGATGACATGCCTTGCATGGATGATGATGCACTTCGTCGTGGCAAACCGACCGTTCATAAGAAATATGACGAGGCGACGGCCCTGTTAGTTGGCGATGCCTTGCAGGCGCAGGCATTCTTAGTATTAAGCGAAGCAGAAGCCTGCGCTGATCACAAACTGCCGATGCTGCAATTATTGGCGCAAGCTTCAGGTTCTGTCGGTATGTGTGGCGGTCAAGCGATCGACTTGGCCAGCGTCGGTAAGGCCTTAAGCTTGCCTGAGCTAGAACAAATGCACAGACTAAAAACTGGCGCGCTGTTACGTGCTTCTGTGTTGCTGGGAGCGATGAGCGGCAAGCGATTAACAGCCGAAGAGATTAGCTCGCTCGATCACTACGCGCGCGCAATTGGTCTCGCGTTTCAAGTTGTCGATGATGTGCTTGATGCGACTGCTGATTCTGCGACCTTAGGCAAAACCGCCGGCAAGGATGCTGCCGACAACAAGCCGACTTATGTCTCACTTTTAGGTTTAGATGCTTCGCGCCAGTTAGCTGATCAACTCTGCCAAGACGCACATCAAGCCGTATCCCCATTTGGAGAATCCGCCCAGCATCTGCATGACTTAGCAGATCTCATTGTTCAGCGGAAAGCATAAACATGTCCTTACTATCTACGATTAACTCACCGGCGGACCTACGCCAACTCAATCGCACGCAACTGAGCGGACTGGCAGATGAATTACGCCAATACGTGATTGATTCCGTCTCCAAAACGGGCGGTCATTTATCTTCCAATCTGGGCACAGTTGAACTGACGATTGCCCTGCATTACGTGTTCAATACGCCGGAGGACCGCTTAGTATGGGATGTCGGCCACCAAACCTATCCACACAAAATTCTCACCGGACGTCGCGACCAGATGCATAGCCTGCGTCAACTCGATGGCATCTCTGGCTTTCCGCGCAGAGTAGAAAGTGAATACGATACTTTCGGCACAGCACATTCATCAACTTCTATTTCTGCTGCACTTGGCATGGCATTAGCCGCGCGTACCAAAGGCGAATCACGCCATGCAGTTGCGATCATTGGCGATGGCTCCATGACGGCTGGGATGGCATTTGAAGCTTTGAATAACGCGGGCGTCTACGATGACATCAATATGTTGGTGGTGCTCAACGATAACGATATGTCGATCTCGCCACCCGTCGGCGCTTTAAATCGCTATCTGGCGCGTTTAATGTCGGGTAAATTTTATGCCGCAGCACGTAATGTCGGTAAGTCCGTCTTGCCACCACCAATGTTAGAACTGGCACGTCGGTTTGAAGAACATGCAAAAGGCATGATCGTTCCAGCGACCATGTTTGAAGAATTTGGATTTAACTATATTGGTCCTATTGATGGACACGATCTGGAATCGTTGATTCCGACGTTGCAAAATATTAAGAACCTGAAAGGCCCGCAATTTTTGCATGTCGTCACGAAAAAAGGTCAGGGTTATAAACTCGCTGAAAACGACCCAATTTTGTATCATGGCCCAGGCAAATTTAATCCGGCTGAAGGCATCAAGCCCGCCGCTGCGCCAGCCAAAAAAACTTATACCCAAGTCTTTGGTGATTGGCTGTGCGATATGGCCGCTGCCGATAACAAGCTAATTGGCATTACCCCCGCGATGCGCGAAGGCTCTGGCATGGTGGAATTTGAACAGCGTTTTCCACAACGTTACTATGACGTTGGTATCGCTGAACAACACTCCGTGACTTTTGCTGGCGGCATGGCGACTGAGGGATTGAAACCCGTAGTCGCGATCTATTCAACATTCTTACAGCGCGCCTATGATCAACTGATTCATGACATCGCTTTACAAAATCTCGATGTCACTTTCGCCTTAGATCGTGCGGGTTTAGTCGGTGCTGATGGTGCGACACATGCAGGTAATTACGACTTGGCTTATCTGCGCTGCATTCCGAATATGGTAGTGATGGCCGCCAGCGATGAAAATGAATGTCGTCAAATGCTGACAACCGGTTACAACTATCCGGGTCCGGCAGCGATTCGTTATCCACGTGGCGCGGGCATCGGGGCGACAATTGAAACAGCATTAACTGAACTGCCTTTAGGTAAAGCAGAACTCAAACGACTGGGTAAAAAAATCGCGATTCTGGCGTTTGGCTCTATGGTGCACCCTGCTTTAGCAGCAGCTGAATCACTCGATGCCAGTCTGGTTAACATGCGCTTTATCAAGCCTATTGATACGGACATGATACAAGAGATGGCAAACACGCACGACGCCCTGGTGACGATAGAAGAAGGTTGTGTGATGGGCGGTGCCGGCTCTGCTGTTGCCGAAGTCTTAGCAGCGGCCAACATCAGCAAACCATTATTGATACTTGGTCTGCCAGATAAATTTGTCGATCATGGTGATCCTGCCCTACTGTTGGCGCAATGTGGTCTGAATGCAGAAGGAATAGAAGCTTCTATTCGCCATCGCTTCGCAAAGATCTAACAGAAAATCCAGTTAATGATGAATGCCGTCAATACCAGTGCAGGTATTGCCGGCATTTTTTATTGACGATTAAATTTCTTGTTCCGCCAACGCGGCACGAATATCTTCACGACTTAAATCTGGTGCAAATTTTTGAATGAAGTCGTAAGTATAAGCACGCAGATAGGCACCGCGACGCACCGCTAATCTGGTCACATTGGATTGAAATAGATGACTCGCAGAAATAGTACGCAATCCCTGTGCACGTTGATTTTCATTGCCCGACTCGATGGCCATCGAGGCGACCAATCCTACGCCTAAGCCAAGCGCAACATATTGTTGAATTACGTCCGAATCCATCGCGGTTAATACAATATCGGTACGCAATCCCGCCCGTTTAAACGCATCATCAATATGCCCACGTCCGGTAAAACCAACATCGTAAGTAATCAATGGGAACTTCGCCAAGTCTTCTAAACTTAGCTCCGCGTGGGCTAGCAATGGATGTCCATCCGGCACCACGACCACGTGATTCCATTCATAGCAAGGGAACGACACGAGATCTTTAAATGCCGATAAACCTTCGGTCGCTATACCGATATCCGCCTTACCTGATAAGACCCACTCAGCAATATGCTCGGGTGCACTTTGCTGGAGTGCGATACGCACTTCAGGAAAAGCGAGACGGAATTGCTGCACCACTTTCGGCAGCACATAGCGCGCTTGGGTATGCGTCGTTGCAATCGCTAAAGTACCACGCGCTTGATCAGAATAATCGTTGCCCGCCTGACGCAAATTTTCAGCTTCTAACAATAATCTTTCTATGATGGGCAAAATGCCCTTGCCTGGCTCCGTCAATCCGGTTAAACGTTTGCCATTGCGTTCAAAAATATCGACGCCTAACTCTTCTTCTACTTCGCGAATCTGGCGACTGACGCCAGGTTGTGATGTGTATAAAACATTCGCTACTTCAGTCAGGTTATAACCACAGCGGCAAGCTTCACGGATGGAACGTAATTGTTGGAAATTCATAGTCGTTCCTAGGCACTCACATTATCAACAAACACATGCAGACGTTTCGGTTTCACCACTAATGCTTCGCCCACTTGCAGATCCAAATGCACAGCGCGCTCAGTACTAATCATTGCTTCCACAACTTGTCCATTGTCTTCACGTACCAGTTCCAACTGCGCAAGCGGTCCTATGCCATGCACACGGCGTAGCTTCACTACCAAGCCTGTAGCACCTGCCGTATAGCGATCAATATCGAGTTCATGGGGACGCACGTAACCAGTACCAACCGCGTCACGCGTATCGGCATGGCCGGGCGCATCAAACGCTACGCCATCGGCATCCAATACACCTTCGTGCACTCGACCATGAAACAGATTCACGTTACCCAAGAAACCATACACAAACGGCGTAGCAGGATGTTGGTAAACTTCGTTCGGTGCGCCGACCTGTTCAACTTTGCCATGGTTCATCACCACGATTTGATCGGCAACTTCCAATGCCTCTTCCTGATCATGGGTAACAAAAATACTCGTAACGTGTAGTTCATCATGCAAACGACGCAACCATCGGCGCAGTTCTTTACGCACTTTTGCGTCGAGCGCACCGAAGGGTTCATCCAATAAAAGAACTCGTGGTTCGACAGCCAATGCACGCGCTAAGGCAATGCGTTGACGCTGTCCGCCGGAGAGTTGCGGCGGATAACGGTCTGCCAGCCAATCGAGTTGTACCAACTCCAGAAGTTTCGTGACCTTTTCTTTGATCTGCGCTTCAGAGGGGCGCAAATGACGCGGTTTCACACGCAGGCCAAAGGCAATATTTTCAAAGATGGTCATGTGTTTAAACAAGGCATAGTGTTGAAACACAAAGCCCACCTGACGCTCACGCACATGCTGATTTGAAGCATCTTCGCCATCCAACAAAACCTGACCACTGTCAGCATATTCCAAACCAGCGATGATACGTAACAAGGTCGTCTTGCCACAACCCGATGGCCCCAATAATGCCGTTAATTCGCCATTCGGAAAATCTAATGACACATTATCTAAGGCAGTAAAATTGCCGAAGCGTTTTTGCAATTGATTGACAGCGATGCTCATGTTTTTTCCAATCTTTCAAATTTTTTCAAAAACTTACACACATACTCCCTTCTCCCGCGAGCGGGAGAAGGGTTGGGGATGAGGGTCGTCAAGTAAGTCAATTGATGTTTCATTTGCATATACTAAATAGAGTCGGGAACATTAAATAGGCATTTCGCCAGTCTGAACCGCCCTCTCCCCTACCCTCTCCCGCCCACGGGAGAGGGAGCTTGATCCTTACTTCTACCTATCGCTTGCGAGAGAGGCACTGACTACTATTCCTGTGGAATACCCTGACGTGATTCGTCAGTTTTCCATTCCACTATTGTCTTCAACGCCAGCGTCACTAAAGCCAGCAAAGTCAACAAAGACGCCACAGCAAATGCAGCGGTAAAGTTATATTCGTTATACAAAATCTCGACTTGCAAAGGCATGGTATTCGTTTCGCCTCGAATGTGTCCCGACACGACCGACACCGCGCCAAATTCGCCCATGGCACGCGCATTACAGAGAATCACACCATACAACAAGCCCCACTTAATATTCGGCAAAGTCACGTGCCAGAAAGTCTTCCAACCCGAAGCGCCGAGCACCAAGGCGGCTTCCTCTTCCTCACTCCCTTGCGCTTGCATTAAGGGAATCAACTCACGCGCTACAAATGGAAAAGTGACAAAAACCGTGGCTAAAACAATGCCGGGTACGGCAAACAAAATCTTAATATCGTGCGTCCGTAACCACTCACCAAACCAACCTTGCGCACCAAAAAGCAAGACATAAATCAAACCAGAAATCACAGGAGAAACCGAGAACGGCAAGTCGATCAAGGTAAGCAAAACATTCTTGCCACGGAATTCAAATTTGGCGATTGCCCACGCCGCCGCAACCCCAAACACCAAATTGAGTGGCACGGCAATGGCCGCTGAGATCAAAGTTAATTTAATCGAGGACAGCGCATCAGGCTCTTGAATCGCTGTCAGATAAGTTGCCCACCCTTTGCGTAAAGCTTCTGAAAACACGGCAACCAAGGGCACGAACAAGAATAGCGTTACGAAAGCCAATGCCAATACGATCAAGAGAACTCTGACCCACATTGGTTCCATGGTTGCCTGCAATTGCAAGGGCGGCTCACTACGTTTTTGGGAAGTCGTGTTACTAGCAATACTTGTGCTTATCATTATTCTCTCCCCGCAGTTTGACGGCGACGCGTCCAAGCCTGCAAACCATTAATCGCCAATAACAAAATGAAAGAGATAATCAGCATCACCACCGCAATCGCCGTCGCGCCGGCATAATCGTACTGTTCCAATTTAGTGATCATGAATAGCGGCGTAATTTCAGAAATCATCGGCATATTGCCAGCGATAAAAATCACTGAACCATACTCACCAGTTGCACGCGCAAAGGCTAAGGCAAAGCCAGTCAATACAGCGGGCAGTATTGTGGGGAAAATAACTTTGATAAAGGTTTGCCAGTGACTCGCACCCAAGCTGATGGCGGCTTCTTCTAATTCTTTTTCAGCTTCCTCTAGGACTGGCTGCACGGTACGTACCACAAAAGGTAGGCCAATAAAAATCAAGGCAACCAAAACACCTAAGGGTGTGTAAGCGACTTTAATGCCCCAAGGTGCAAGTAGCTTGCCGAGCCAACCATTTGGTGCATATAAAGTCGCTAGCGTAATTCCTGCCACTGCAGTCGGAAGTGCGAACGGCAAATCAACAAAAGCATCAATCAAACGCTTACCCGGAAACTTATAGCGCACCAATACCCAAGCCAGGATGCCGCCGAAAATCACATTAATAAAAGCCGCGAGCAGAGAAGCACCAAAAGTCAGGCGATACGATGCCATCACGCGCTCGGAAGTCACGGTATGCCAGAACGCATCCCAAGTCATCGTGAAGGTCTTGAAAAATACTGCTGACAGTGGAATCAAGACGATCAGGCCCAGATAAAACAAGGTGAACCCAACTGACAGGCTAAAGCCAGGAATGACCCGACGTGCCTTTGCCCGATTTTTTGAAAGAAATGCCATGTGACGCCTTTATTACCGATTAAGCTATAGAAGTCACATGATTGCATGGTTAAGTTATATGGAAAACGATTTTTTTCATCTTTCTATAGTCGTTTTCCGCATAAGATGAACGACGTTAATCTTTCAAATACAGCATTGCTGGGTGTCTCGATAACCTGCCTTAGCAACAGCAGTCGGCACTAAGCCATTGTGCGGCGATGCAGGCAATACCGAGCGTGCAATATCCACAGCATTCCCCTGAATCCCGAATGCCGTCGGTTGCTGTGATGAAGTCGGTCGTTGTCGCAACCAGTTGATTTGGTCAACTTTACGCAAAATCACACGACATTGCTGTCGCGCCGCCGTCGACAAAAGCTTATCGAATCGGCCAAGTTCGTTCTCTGTGAGTGCGTTCTCTGCATTTAATTTCAACACGTCAGGGTTAACGCTATCTAACAGCTCGTACGCCTGTTCCACAGTCCGTGCATGTACCGCAAAACGAAATCCATTTCTTCTATAGTTTTTTGCGACATGTGCCACTGCCCAACCCTGACTCGGGGTAATCGCTGGCAGTTGTAATACGATACGTTGTTGAGGGATATCCAAGCTAGTCAACACGCGCTGAAACGCCGCACCGTGATTACCTGCAACAGCGGTCAATAGGCGACTGTGCACGCTCAAATACAGGTCAATATTTGGGCCAGAGTTTTGACGAAAAAAATTCAGCACATGGAGCAAGCGACATAAGCGATCAAGTTCAATAGATTCATCATCAGTCGTCGCGTGTTCTAACAATTTCAAGATACTCAAACCCGTATCGTTAATGGAAAAACTGCGAACCATGGCTTCATAGGCGAGCAACTCCAAATTCTGCTCTGAACGTATCGCTTGAAATACACTACTCAGACGCGCGTTAAAAAATCGTGCGGCTATGCGTCCATCATTTCCTACAAACAAATTTTCTACGTTCTTGTTTCGCAAGCATTCCAAATAAACTTCCAATCCCCTCTGCAACATCATTTCTCTCCTGAATAATTGATTTGATACAAATGAGTTCTAAACAAAGAGACTAAAAGAAAAATCAAATTTGGAAAACGAAGAAATTCAGACTTACATAGTTGAAAACTGCACAAAAATTTAGCTCAAAAAAAGCGCGATATTGCACGCATCTTCAAGTCAGAAAAAACCTGAAAATACAACAATACCGCGCACTACTACGCAGAAAATGAAGCCACTATAATTTTGAAACCGGAGGGGGAAAATTTCCGAAAAAATAGTGACCGTCACTACAGCGGAGCATCTCGAAGTTCTGGAACATGAAAAATTTGGGGGGATCACAAACCAATCTACTAGGAGATACAGCATCTTCTCGTATCACAAAAGAACAAAATGCGTCGTTACCTATCCCGTCCTGTGAAGTAACAGGAATAGAACTACTTCGCTTGATAAATTTGATCGAAGATACCGCCATCTGAAAAATGCTCTTTTTGTGCCTTAGCCCAACCACCAAATACTTCATCAATCTTAAATAAATTCACTTTCGCAAATTGGCCTGCGTATTTTTTTGCAGCAAGCTCGGCAGTCGGACGATAAAAATTTTTGCCAATAATGTCTTGCGCTTCATCGGTATAGAGATAATTTAGATAGGCTTCTGCTACTTTTCTGGTACCGCGCTTATCTACCGTCTTGTCGACGACTGCGACCGGGGGTTCTGCCAAAATGCTGACAGTTGGCGTCACAATTTGCAGTCTATCAGCACCAAATTCTTTCAGAGCCAAATAAGCTTCGTTCTCCCAAGTGATCAAAACGTCGCCGATACCGCGCTCGACAAAAGTCACCGTCGATCCGCGCGCACCCGAATCTAACACCGGCACATTTTTATACAACTTCTGCACAAAATCTTTAGCACTCGCCTGGCCACCTGCTTTCTGCTTAAGGGCATATCCCCATGCCGCCAGATAATTCCAACGTGCACCACCAGAGGTCTTAGGATTTGGTGTAATGACTGCCACACCTGGCTTCGTCAAATCGCTCCAATCCTTAATCGCTTTTGGGTTGCCCTTGCGCACCAAAAAAACGATCGTTGAGGTATACGGCGAGGCGTTATGCGCTAGGCGTTTCTGCCACACTTTATCCAGCAAACCCTTCTCGGCAGCGGCATCAATATCATAGGCCAAAGCGAGCGTAAGTACATCGGCATCTAAGCCATCAATTACGGCACGCGCCTGCTTACCGGAACCGCCGTGCGATTGCTTGATACTCACATTATCGCCAGACTTGGCTTTCCAATATTTGGCAAACCCAGCGTTCACATCTTGATACAGTTCGCGGGTTGGGTCGTAGGAAACATTGAGCAGCGTGATATCCGCTGCACGCACATGCAAGGGTATCAGAACCGCTAAGGTCGCTGAGACTAGTAAAGAGAAAATCAAGGCAGAGCGGGATTTTTTTAAAACATTCATTGGTTATGTTCTCCACAATTAGAAATGAATCAGACATGGATTAAGCATAAGCAAATCTTGAAATGTGGAGAACGAATGCTTTCGAGTTTGTTTATGCGTTTTTCAAATGTTATCTAAAATAAAAACATGAAAGACAACGCGACATCGAGACCGCGAATGATGAATTTTGGAGTTCAAACAACTTGACAAGATTCTGGTATTGTCATGCTTGCCGTACCCTACCAGCCGACCTAGGAGATCTACGATGCCACAACAATCACAAAAGAAAACTGCCAAAGATTTTCACCCCGAAGTATTAAAACTATTTGATCAATATGTCCATGGTGGTATCAGTCGCCGTGGATTTTTGAGCTCTGCTGGCAAATACGCAGCAGGTGCTGTCACCGCCGAAGGTTTGCTATTAGCGTTAAGTCCGAATTTTGCACAGGCGCAGCAGGTCAAAGCGGATGATGCGCGCATAGTCGCCAGCTACGTAGAATATCCATCACCCAACGGCTATGGTACTTTGCGAGGCTATCTGGTCAAGCCAGCGAATGCGAAAGGCCCCTTGCCAACCGTGTTAGTCGTGCATGAAAATCGTGGTTTGAATCCACACATCGAAGACGTGGCACGCAGACTGGCGCTGGATAACTTCATCGCGTTCGCGCCAGATGCTTTATTCCCTCTTGGTGGTTATCCTGGCACTGAAGATAAAGCGCGTGAATTATTCCCTAAGCTTGATCAGGCCAAGACCCGCGAAGACTTTATCACTGCTGCTAGCATTCTAAAAACAATCGCGGGTGGCAACGGTAAAGTTGGTGTAGTTGGCTTTTGCTACGGCGGCTCAATTGCGAATTTCCTTGCGAGCAAAATTCCTGATCTCGCCGCCGCGGTACCTTTCTATGGCGGCGCTCCGGCACTCGATGCAGTGCCCAATATTAAAGCTGAAATTTTAGTCCACCATGCTAGCAAAGACGAACGCTTAGTGGCGGCTTGGCCTAAATATGAAGAAGCGTTAAAAGCCGCCGGCGTGAAGTATCAAGGATTTATCTATGAAGGTGTTGAGCATGGGTTTAATAACGACACCACACCACGTTTTGATGCGAATGCAGCCACATTAGCGTGGAGCAGAACCTTGGAATTATTTAATCGTCGTTTGCGTTAAGCCGACTTACTTTACGCTCAGTTCGAACTTGGTGGTTCAGTAGGTAATTGGGGTGGAATGCTGGCAAACGGCTGGCGTTCCACCCTAAATGCAAGACCTTACAGCACGCGATAAGCTAAATGATCTAGACGTACCCTGCTCAAACGACTTAAGAGCTGACGCACTTGCGGCGGGTAATCTGACAATTTTTCCAAATGACGATAATGTGTGAGCAAGCTGGTGTGCTGCATGATACTGGAAAATTCCGCATCGGTTTGTTGATGCAACTCCCCTTTTGGATCAGTGAACAACAAGGCATTTTCCAAATCTAAGCGGAACGCCCGTGGGTTCAAATTATTTCCGGTCACGACCGTGTAAAGCTGATCTATCCACAATCCTTTTAAGTGATAGCTATTCTCGGCATCTTTCCACAAATGGAATTGCAAACCTCCGTCCGCCATTTCTGCCTGATGTTTTTTTGCGAAACGCCGTAAATTCATTTCGTACAAATAAGGTAAACACCCAATTGCCTTAAATTCCTGTTCGGGTGGGATGTAAAAATCATTCGCGGTCTTATCTCCGAGGATGATCTGCACCTGGACTCCGCGCTTGAGAGCACGATTGATTTCTCGGGTGATGGCTAGTGGGAAATTAAAATAGGGCGTGCAAATTCTGATTTGCGTTTTCGCTGCCGCAATCAACTGACACAGATGACGGTTCAATGCATTGTTTTTTCCAACCCCAGAAAGGCAAGTCACACTTAATTTCGGCGCCTCTCGCAAGATGCCCTCGTCCGGCAAAGTGTAGCTGGCCTTCTTCAAGCTATCTCGTAAATCACGGATCTCGGAACGAATTGCCCGCGTCTGCGGCACCTCCTCTTGATCGAGGCGATGCACAGCCTTAGCATTCAAAAAATTATGCTGCAACCAAGTGACCATGCTATCGGCTAAGCGCTGATCGTGAATTAACCAATAGCGATCATGTCTATATTTTTCGAACTGATGCAGATAAACATTATTCATACTGGCGCCGCTATAGGTCACCACATCGTCAATCACGAAGCCCTTCAAATGCAGAACACCAAACAATTCGCGCGTTTGCACTGGCACACCGTAGATCGGAACGGCAACTTCATGTAACTGACTTTGGGCTTGATACCAAGCAGCGTTCCCAGCCACTTTCCCTGGAGTTTTCTTTTCGCCGATGAGCCCGCGTTGCGCTCGATGCCAATCGACAAACACACCGATTTCTAATGCAGGATGACGACGTTTCGCCGCATACAAGGCATCCAAAATTTGCTGCCCTGCTTCGTCATTTTGTAAATACAAACTGCATAAAAAAATTCTGCTTTTGGCGTCACTGATTTGCTGCAAGAGACTTTGCTTAAAGGCAGCCGCAGTAGTGAGGATATCGATTGCCTGCGCAGGCAATCCAATCACAGGAAGATCAAGAAAGGAACTGCGAGGTTTTAAAAATTGCATGGAGTTAACATCATCATTTACACCGAATTAAGAATATTTATGCTTGTTCACGCTAATGGTTATGGGGTGGTCTTGGGATTATTCAAGTGCAGTAGCCTGCTGCTATCTCACAAAGTCAGAATTTCCATTCCCCTGCGTTCTTCGAAACTTACGTAAGCCTGCAATGGATAAGACACACAATCCTAACACCGCGAAGAAAAAAATCATGACATTAGCTGACCCTTGCTTATACTCTGCCAAAAAGCGCTCGGCTCTTTGCGTTGCTTTTAAGTCTAGAATTACCTGCCCATTTTTTTGAATCTTCCAAATTCTGCGCAGATCTTTATTCTGATGTTCTGCTGCGACAAAAATCACCAACGACTCATTTTCATGCAATGCTAACAACTGAATCTGGCTTGTTTCCTTTTGCAGAAACTCCCAACCACGCACGACACCTATAAACCGCAGCTGGTCAGACTCTTGTAGCGACAATTGAAGGTATGGTGAACGATCTCCGCCCCTAGTCGGCTGGATGATTTCCGGTGACAGCAGCGTGTGCACGTTTACTGGAATCAAGTCACGCTCATCGATTGATAAGGGGCCATTTATTAGAGTTGAGAACAAATAGGCGACAGGCGCAAAAAACAGAAAAATCCAAGCCACCGACACCAAAGATAGGCTCGATTTTTTTGGAGTAATTGTTGCAGTGAACGCAGCTAAACTTGCGTTGATGTTAGTTCTATTTTGCATCAGTTGAGGAAAATAAAGAAATCGTCATGTGACAATTTCTTGCTACCCAAAAAGATATCTACATAGTAAAACCTGAGCCTTGCTATAGTCGCTTGTGATGTGAAATCCGTCTCCATGACTAACCTTTAGTCTCCTTGCATGAAAGCAAGATAGTAGCCATTGCAATCTCTGAGCGCAAATTCTCGCGTGCCATAGGGCATGTCTTGTAACTCCCACGCCAAATCGACTTTATTTTTAACTTGAGCGAAATAGCGATCAACATCGGGCACGCTGATATAGATCGTCCCAGACATCTGCAAATCGTTTTCCCACAGATTGAGCTCGGTGAACATGATGCTCACATCGAAGCGACTGATAACTAAAGACAAGTCGCTGGTTTCAGTGACGTTGAATTCCAATGCGTCACGATAATAGTCACGTGTGTGAATTAAATTTTGGCATCTGAGGAGTAGAGATAGCGACAAACTAGCCTCACTCTATTGTGATGTAATTGCCAGATTTTTTTGTTTGAATGAATCCGCCAAACGCTGCGCGATGGCATGATTGATGGCATCGTGTTCGGCAAAGGAAGCATACACTTGCTGCGCCCATTCCCACACCAGTCGGACATATTCATCATCGTCATGGCTAGCGTCGACATCAATCACCGTTAGCTTTGCTTGGTGTGCTTGATCTGGTTCGGCAATTTTTTCGTTAGGATGCTGCTTCTTATGGTCATCTAACACTTCATTCAAGATCGTCGTGAGATCATAAGTCCATTGAATGTGGTCTACCAAGATGAGATGTAATCGCGCGAGATGGAAGTGATTGTTCCAGCGACCATGGATCAAGGTATGTTGTAAGGCATGTGCGTCCACGCATAAGAAAATTGTCTGATGCTGTATGCCTTTTTCCTGACTGATCTTATGGGTTATCTTACCCGCGGTGCTCACACATTCGGTGATGCCATGAAAAGTATCTGAACCACAAAGCTGGCACTGACCATCTTCGAGGATCTCCAACTCATTTTTTGCTGCCTGTTCTAACCATTTCGGCATAATCCACCTCCATTGCTATGACGCACCTTGAGACTTCATGTCCATCATAAAACAGGCTGCAAGTTTTAACTAGCGTTGACGTTCTTTTTCCCACAAAACGTCGCTCCCGCCAGCGAAACGATTGAGCACTCGTGATAACACGAACAACAAATCTGACAAACGATTCATATATTGGCGTGGCGCTTCGTTAATTTGTTCAGCCTTTCCCACACTCACGATCGCCCGTTCTGCACGGCGACAAACGGTACGGCAAACATGGGCCATCGAGGCAGCTCTGGAGCCACCAGGCAGGATAAAATCTTTCAATGGTGGCAAATCGGCGTTGTATTTAGCGAGTAAAGCGTCTAAGCGCAAAACTTGTGCCTCAGTAATCATGGTGTATCCAGGAATACACAACTCACCGCCCATATCAAACAAATCATGTTGGATGGAAAATAATTCCTGTTTCAGTGCGTCAGGAATATCTTCGCAGATCAAGGCGCCGATATGCGAATTGAGCTCATCGACGTCGCCCATCGCGTGCACCCGTAAAGCGTCCTTGTCGATACGCGATCCATCACCCAAACCCGTGGTCCCCGCGTCACCGGTACGTGTAGCAATTTTTGAAAGTCGATTACCCATCTATCTATCCCATATCTAATAGCAAAAAAATGTCAACCACAGCATATGTGACTAAACAGATGCCTGGAAGAAAACGCATTTTAACAGGCAAATTTTGAACTCATGTGGATACCACTATTGCTGGCGTTGCTATTGCCCACGACAGGCGTTGATTATGTCTCCTATGCAGCATACCGATCGGCAGAGCCGACCGTTTGTGTACAGTAAGCTATTAACTGCTTCACTAAGTCCTCTTGTTGCATTTGATCGGTATGTCCCATTAAACATATTTGCAATAAATTCCCTTTTATCAGATAGCCACTTCGATAGCTGAGCAAAAAACCACACTCAGACATCGCATCGCCGCAAGCAACAGAATCAAGTTGGTTGGGCAAACATACAGTGATTACCGCAGGCGAACTTTCCTGCGCCGGATTCACAATCGCGATTCCGGCGAGTTCAAGTCTGGTACGCAAACTGCGAGATGCTTGGGCGATCTCATCTAAGCGCGTCGGTGAAATCAGCGACAAAGCTTGATGCAAAGCCGCTACCAAATTCGACGAATGCGTGTAGGGGATGCCTGCATTCGCACGATAGACACCCAGGTCGAGGTAGCGTGGAATTTGCTGGTCAGGTTCCACCGCATGGGAATAAGCAACGATGGCTAATCCAGGATACGCCGCAATCGCTTTACCACTGACAGTGCTGGCAAGATACGCGCGACTCACATCGACCGGCACACAGGCAACCGAGCTGGTGCAATCGACACAGAGTTTAATGTGCAAACTATCGCATATTGCTTGAATGGCCTTGAGCGGATTCAAAATGCCGCTGGAAGTTTCACAATGCGTCATCCATAACCAGCCCGGGTTTTGTTTTTTCAAAGTCTGATACAAGGCATCCAAATCAAAGCTATGCGCAAACTCTGCATGAAATGACTTGAATACGATACCAAAACGCTGGGCGTGATCACATAAACGCTCGCCGAACTCTCCGTTCACCAGGATCACACCATGGCTATTCAAACGCTTAATCTGCGCTGCCACCACATCATTTGCCAGTGTGCCGCTACCAAGAAAGACTTCAACATCACGCGCTTTGATCAATTGGCAAAGCCGTGACTTAGTATGCTGTAGCAGGGTATGAAATTCTTGCGCGCGATGTGAGACCGGTGCACGTGCAAATACCGCTTGCACAGCAGCATGAATCTCCACCGGCCCTGGCAAAAAACTGATAGTCGATTGCGCAGAGAGCTCACCACCTGCGTGCGAAGTTTGATCCTTGTTTGCATGGGTTGCTGCTAGGCGACTACGTTGCAAACGTTGCTGCATACGTAATGCCGAAGATAAGACCAAATACATAGGTTGATACATCGCACCAGGCTTACCCACTAAATTGGCAAATGGCGTAAAACCCATATTCGCGTACAACTTCTCTTGTAAGACAGTCGCAGATACCAAGGCAAGCGTGAAACCTTGTTGCAAACAGCTTTGCAACACAAAGTTGAACAAGCGTGCAAAAACACGGGTATGACGATAGGCTGGCTCTACCGCCAGCAAGCGTATCTCACACATCTTATGGGCGGTCTTCGCTGTCGCTTCGGGCAAATACTGATCTAAGTTACTGACCTTATCGTCTAACGAAAACGGGCGAACTGCACGCAAGGTCAACATGCCGATTAAACGCTGATCTTGCAGCGCAATGAAATACGTATTTTCGGCATGAAATTTATCCACCAGTCGGCGCGTTTGATTTGCGGCGTGCTGAGGAATTTCTTCTACAAAAGTACGATAATTCAACCCATGTATCTGCTCAAATTCGTGTTCTTGATCAGCGATTTTAAACACTATCGACGACTGTTTCATCTGCATTATCCTTTCAACCTCAATTTTCAACTCGAAACGACAAACATCACGGTGATAAAACTCTTTGTGCAAATTCTTCATTCGTCTTTAGATCTGAAAATCATCAAACACTCTCTTATTTTTCGGTACCAACACTTTGAATCACATCAGATCCCGCATATAAATCACGAATATTCTTGCGATGTGCGTACAACACTATCGCACTCACTCCCATTAACAAAAAGTCCTCTATCAACAATTCTTGAAATGAAGAGTGCGCATAAACAATTCGATAAATAGGAAATACCAACGGCACCAACAATACACTCAGATACACAGCCGCATCAAATTGGCGCCAAGCAAACCCCAGCCAACAAATGATAATAATGACCAGGCACAGCAATAAGCAAAAACCCAATAAAAGAGGATCGAAAGCGCCTAATCCTCCTATTAAACATGCTAGCCCTTTGCCACCACGCCATCCCAACTGTATAGGCCAAATATGCCCCGCAACTACCGCGCACAGACAAACCAAGGGCAAGTAACTCAACGCCATCGGCGCCATCGGGTGATACAGACGGATCGCGCCATATACCGCAAAAAATGCTTTGGCAGCATCCCATACAAAAGCGGAAATTGCATAACCACGACCTAAACTGCGCAACAGATTACGGCTACCCGCATTGCCACTGCCAAACTCACGGATATCGACCTTCGCCGCCCAACGTGCAAGATAAAAACTGGCATTTAGGCACCCAAGTAAGTAAGCAATGATCGTCAGCGCAAAGAATAGCGAGGCTGTAAGCATGACTTTGGATACCGTAGTGAAGTGAATGGAAAGAATCGTGGGAAGAAAATTAGTGTCCCAGAAAATATCTAACGATACTAAGGCAAAACAACTTAATGGCGACCAATCACCACAGAAGTAGCGTTTCACAACACCAAGAGTATCGGTGTTTAGATCAAATTTAAACCGGTAAAATCAAGCTGACAGTCAGGCCGCCGCCTTCACGATTATTCAACATGATGCGCCCACCATGCGCTTCGATAATTTCACGCGCGAGTGCCAGACCCAAACCGGTGCCATGACGCTTAGTGGAATAGAAAGGAACCAAGGCATTCGACATCACGGTATCGCTCATGCCACTGCCCTGATCACTGACTTCGATACGTACGCCTTCGACCATCGGCTTCACTTCCAGCGTCACGCCAGAAGTAGGAGAACCCGATTCCAGCGCATTCTTTAAAAGGTTAAGTAGTGCCTGCTCCATTTGCGCCACATCGAACATCGCTTGTTCTTCCGGCAAACGGCCAACCAATTGAAAACTCAGCTGTGATTGCAGACGTCCGATAAAGCTATGCCAATGTATGCTTTCCAAGCGTGGCGTCGGGAGCTTCGCAAAACGCGCATAACCATGTATGAAGCTTTCCAAATGCTTGGCACGCTCTTCGATAATCTGCATGATCTCAGGCAAGCGTTCATATTGTCCACGGCTGATTAAAGCACCGGCAGAATTCGCCAACGAAGCGACCGGCGCCAGAGAATTATTCAGTTCATGGCTAATCACGCGTATCACTTTTTTCCAGGTTTGCACTTCTTGCCGGCGTAGCTCTACCGTCAGATGACGAATTAAAAACAATTCGTGCTCAGTACCATTCAAAGTGAAACTACGACGGGACAAGTGATAGATTTCATCTTCATCACTGTCATCGGCGGCATGATCTTCGGCCGGCGATTTACTTGCGTTCACGGTAAATAAACCATCGCCACCATGCTCCATCGCTTCCCGCAGTGAATGCGAGACTTGTTGCAATATTTCTTCTAACGTTAGACCTTCAAGCTTGCGTCCATTATTCAACAATTGTCTTGCTGTGATATTGCCGAAGACTACATGTCCACGCAAGCCAACCAAGAGCATCGCCACAGGCGTATTTTGCAACATACTATCGAGTAGCAATTCGCGCTGCACCAAATCCAGACGTTGTTCACGCAAGACATGTCCTAGATCATTGTGGGCATCGACTAAATCGGCTAATTCGTCATTGCGCTGCCAATGCAAACCAAAGGAAAAATCTCTATCCTGATAACTGAGTACCGTGCCGCTCATCGCCCGAAATAATTCCAGTGCTGGGCGTAACTGCGCTCGCACCAACGCGATCGAGATCGGGACAAAAATCATTAAACAAATTCCCGCCACCAACAAGAGTTCATGCGGAAAAAAATAATCCAGAATCGCAGCGCAAGATAGGGAAGCCATGCAAACTGAGATCATCAGCATCGACCATCGCGCAGCCAGCGACACACGCCAGCCACGACGTGGTTTCTTAATGGATGAATTAGAATTCAGATTACCGGGAGGCAGATTCATAGCCAGAAGAAATTATGCGAAAAACTGATTATGCCGCGGATCGCTAAATTGTGGAAACAACAGGTGCTCTCAAGAACGGCTGATATTTAATCTATCCATGCGTCGATACAGCGCCTGGCGGCTCAAACCCAATTCTGCAGCCGCCTGTGCCACGACACCACGCGCCTTACTTAAGGCCAGCTCGATCGCCTCGCGATCAGGCTCCGCATCGTTTTGATTCAACACATTTGAAGCAACGGGCAAACCTAAGTCGTCGGCTTTAATATCGTCGTTACTTGCTAACAAACAAGCTCTTTGCATCACATTCTTTAATTCCCTCACATTGCCGGGCCAAGTATGCGCAAGCAAACTGCTGCGTGCGGTCGCGTGCAAAGTCTTACCCTCTTCCAGAAATGCTTCCGCTAGAGGTAAGATATCTTCAGGACGTTCTGCTAGGGCGGGTAAATTAAGTTGTATAACGTTTAAGCGATAAAACAAATCTTCTCTGAACTGGCCAGACTTGATCATTGCAGGCAAATCCGCATTCGTAGCACTGATCACTCTCACCTTCACCTGCCGTTCTTTATTCGATCCCAATCTTTCAAAGCGACCGGTTTCCAACACCCGCAGTAATTTGATTTGTCCAGCTAAGGGCAAATTCCCAATTTCATCCAAAAACAAAGTGCCACCATCTGCCGCTTCGAACTTACCTTCACGTGCTTTGGTAGCACCCGTATAGGCACCAGCTTCCGCACCAAATAATTCTGCCTCAATGAGTTCGGCCGGTATGGCGCCGCAATTAAGTATCACGAACGCACCATCTTTGACTTTAGAATTAGCCTGAACGATTTCAGCAATCCGCTCTTTCCCAGCGCCATTTGGACCGGTGATCAAAATCGAGACATCCGATTTCGCGACCTGACAGGCCATCCCCAATACACGTTCGGTCGCGGGGTCTTGCCACACAAAATTGCGCAGATCGTATTTAGTTTCCAACTCGCGCTTTTGCTTGCGCTCACGTTGCACACGATGCTGCAGAGCGCGGTTGACCTGCCCAAGCTCGATCAGATTTTTGACACTGGCGACCAGACGTTGATCATGCCATGGCTTTGCCAGATAATCGGCTGCACCAGCTTTAATCAAGTCGACCGCCGCATCCAGATGCGTCCACGCCGTCAACAGAATCACAGGCAGGTCAGGATGGCGGGCGCGGATTTTTTTAAATAAAGCGACGCCCTCTTCACCTGAAGTTGTGTCCTCGGTAAAATTCATATCCTGTATCACCAGATCAATCGCCTGTTGTTCTAGCAGAGCTAATCCTTGCTCCGGCGATTGCGCGCTAAAACTGTTGATGTCATGCAAAGACAACAGGACGTCGAGAGCCATCGCAATGGAGGGATTATCATCAATAATTAAGACATTGGGCATGGGTTCGCATCAAAAAGGCAAGGGACACATATCATCAGAAATAGTCAAAATAGTTTGCATGTTGTGGAGCATCGTGCGCTCCACAACATCGCTATCTGAAATGCGATATTAGCAAATCACAATACTATACGCCACGGGTTGCCGTTGCTGGCGAAATACTTGCGGCACGCCAAGCTGGTGCATATACTGCAAGCACACCCAAAATCCAAAATAACAGCGGCGAAAATAACAAATAGCTGACCGGCAGTTTAGGCAATTCAAACTGCCCTACCAAGACATGATTTAAGCCTACAGCCAATGCAATGCCGAAGACAATACCGCATGTCGTAATCAACCAATTTTCAGCAATAAAATAGGCCAACACATCGACTCGCCTAGCGCCTAAAGCACGACGGATACCAATTTGTTTGCGACGTTGCGCCACCCATAAAGTACTCATCCCGACGATACCACTGGCAGTCACAACAACCAACAAACTGCTGACAGCGAGCAGCATCCACGCTAGACCTTTCTCACTACGATAGCGATCCGTACGGAATTCTTCCACACTTTTGGCTTTCACATAGATCGGGGTGGCCGATGCCTTGCGTAAGGCTTCTTCCACTTCTTTCATGACGCGGTCGCGTTGTCCTGCCTCAGCACGTACCGCATAGCCATCATAAATCTGACCAGATAAACGGGCAGGCAGAATGGTACTCAATTCCCCGCGTTGACCAGCTTGTGCACCTGAAGTTTGCAGTGTTTCGACCACGCCGACAATCGTCACACCATTCGCATTACTCCCCGTTCCAAAGAAAAATTCCTTACCAACAAAACTGCTCTGTCCTGGAAACAATTTCTCAGCGAGTGCCTTACTGACGATAACTTTTTTCACGAAATCATTCGTCACACTAGGATTTAATTCCACATAGTCATCGGGCAGAAAATCTCTACCCTCGACCAATCGCAACTTCCAAGTTTTCACCAAAGAATCAGCAGAAACGAACATGCCAGTCACCGCAGTGGGCACTTCCTGCTTACGATCGACTGACACCGAAGTATTGCTGCCGGAACGCGATACGGGAAAAGAGCTGACACGCGCCACAGACACCACGCCTGGCACAGCACGTATAGTTTCGGCTTCGCGCTTTTGCAGAGCGACCTGATCCTCATGGCCACCCAAGACTTGATTGCTGACATGTGCACGAAAGACTTCCAACTCATCACCAATACCACTTGGGCGCGCCGCCACTTCAAGGCGCAGATTGACAATGTAGATAGCATTCGCAAGAATTGCCAAACTCAAAGCAACTTGCATTGCCACCAATACTGGGCCTAACTTATTCCGCATCAAGGCGGAGAAAATCGGTCTTAATTCAAATAATGTTTTCATGATCTTAAGCTTCCATCTTTATTGAGATTTCAGTTGTATTGCTGGTGTTACCTGACAGGCGCGCCAAGTTGGCAACAAACCTGCCAGCATGGCCGCGCTAACTGACATAAAGAAAGTCAATCCCAGCATTTCCCAGTCCATGTGTGCTACCACCGCCAATGCCTTTGATTGCAAGGCGATTAATTGCAAGGCCCCCATCGCCAGCAAGACACCGAGCAAGGCACCGACTAAACCAACCACCGCGGTCTCAATCAAAAATTGTGTGAATATCTCTCTACGCGAAGCACCCAGCGCGCGACGCACGCCGACTTCAGATGCCCGCACAGAGAATTTTGCGAGCAACAGACCGACCGTATTCACTAAACACAACAACAAGAAGCCAAAAGCGAGCCATGCTGAAAGGCGACTGTCATCACCGATCACTTGCATTTCAACCAAAAACTCACGCACATTAAACAAGCGATTTTTCGCTTGGCGTTGAAAGCGTCCCAATTTGAATTGTTCAGCAACATAACTATCGAGATAGTTTTGCAAATCGGCACGCTGCGCCGAGGATTTCAATTCAAACCAAAAATGAAACCAAGTACATTCAGAATTCAAGCGTCCTTCCCAACCCGGTTCCGAACGGGCGGTACATCCCATGCTGCCGCTATGCGCCGTCTCACGCCGAATCGCATTGCTCATCGGCAGCAAGAAATCAGGTTCATCCATAAACGCGCCTTCACGACCGTTAAAAATATAAAATTTTGGTTTTGGTGCCCAATTATCGCTCACGCCGATGACCGTAAAATCACCTTTCAGCATGCGTACTTTTTGCCCGATAGGATTGGTCGTTCCGAACAATTTATCCGCGATACGCTTACTTAATACAACTACATCTGCGGAGCTCTTGTCCTCGCTGGCTTGCCATCCTTGGCCATAAAGAAATGGAATTTCAAACATAGGAAAGGTATCCGCAGTCACGGCTAAACCTTCTATCGACATCGCGCCCAAGTCCTTACGCGCTGGCTCAAGTGTCGTCTCTATGCCATACATCGCAGCACGTCGCACACCTTGCTGACTTGCGAGCAAATTGATCACATCTTTGTAGGTAAATTGATGGTCATTTGGCTCGTCACCGGGCGTGTAACCTTCTTTTTGACCTGGGTCGATGATTGCGGTAAAGAGGCGATCGCTTTTTTGTGGAATCGGATCACCCGACATCACATGCAAGATTGTCAGTGTTGACACGCTTGCAGCAACACCAATCGCAAGTGTTAACACCATCAATGCAGTCAGAGCGGGATTGCGCCGCAGGCTTTTGATGCCCAATAAAAAATAGTATCGAAACATGATTAGTCCTGATGAATTTAAGCGATGTGCAAATTGGTTTCTACGTTGTGATGCTCGACCACCAGGCTCGGTGTTTTGCGCACCAGATCCGAAACCTGACCATCAATAATGTGCACATTGCGCTGTGAACGTAATGCCAGTTCAGGATCATGTGTGACCATCAAAATCGTCGTTCCTTTGGCATTGATTTCTTCCAGCAATTCCATCACGCTGCGCGCCATTTGCGTATCCAAGTTACCAGTCGGTTCATCGGCTAACAACAAACGTGGTGATCCTGCTAAAGCACGTGCAATCGCGACCCTTTGTTGCTGACCGCCAGACAATTCAGCCGGATAGTGTTTCATCCGCGAAGAAAGACCCACCTGCGTCAAAGCGTCTTCGATACGCTCCTTACGTTCTTTCGCAGCGAAGCCACGGTAGCGCAAAGGCACATCGACGTTATCGAATAAATTCAAATCAGGAATTAAATTAAAGCCTTGAAAAATAAAGCCTAGCTTTTCATTACGCAAACGTGTGCGGGCATTGTCATCCATACCGGTGACATTCACGCCATCCAGAAAATATTCACCACCGGTATATTCTTCCAACAAACCAGCAATATTCAGAAAGGTGGTTTTGCCTGAACCCGATGGGCCGGTCACGGTCACGAATTCACCTTGTTTGACGTGGATTTCAAACCCGCGCAAAGCATGGGTTTCTATCATGTGTGTACGATAAACTTTGCTGAGATTTTTCATGTGTAACATAGCGATTCCTTTATTCTTGTTGACGGCAATAAGATTAATTAAGGGTTAATTAAGGATTAATTAAGGGTCAATTATTGAGAGAGACTTTTTCTGCGTTTTCAAACTGATCGGTACCGGCGACGACGACTTTATCGCCTACTTTCAAACCTTCCACAATTTCTACAGCGGAGATACTGGTGGCGCCCAATTTGAATGGGCGACGGGTTGCGACGTTGTTGTCCACCACATAGACAAAACGACCGCCTTCGCTTTCTACAAATGGACCGCGCGCCAACATTAGTACATTCGGTTTTTCTTCAATTAAGAGGCGCGCTGAAACACGCTGACTTTGACGTAAGCCTGACGGTTGTGCACCATCAAAACGGACTCGCGCCAACACTTGATTTTTTACGACCTCAGGTGACAAAGCAGACAATTTCCCTTTGGTCGTTACGCCGTTGATCGTGATTTCTGCAGTCATGCCTAAGCCCAAATCAGCGACATAAGTTTCTGGAATTTCTAACTCGACTTCTAACTGCGATAAATCGACCAAGGTCATCAAGGCAGTATTCGCCGCAACAACACTACGATTGGCAACCGACAAAGTGCCGACCATGCCATCCACCGGTGCTTTTAAACGCAGCTCTTCCACTTTACGTTTTGCATCGTCACGTACCAAACGCTGCTGTTCTAATTGCGCGCTTTTCGTTTTGAGATTCAGATCGACATCTTCATTTTCCAAACTGGTGGCGGCTTCTGCGTGTTTGGCGCGGATTTCAGCGGTTTTCAAAGCGTCTTGTGCACGCATGTAATCAATTTTGGAAATCACACCAGAAGGTCCCGCTTTTTCAAAGCGCTCAAATGTACGGGCAGCGGTAATGCGTTCGATTTCAGCTTGATCCGCATCACGGCGGGCAATAAGTTTTTGTTTGCGTGCCAGAATTTTTTGACGCGCGACTTCGGCTTCTAATTGGTCGTAATTCGCTTGTTCGCGTTTGAGTAAATTGGTGAGGTCGGGCGATTCGAGTTCAGCAACGATGTCGCCTTTTTTTACCATATCGCCCGCTTTTACTTTCAAAGTAACGGTACTCGATGCGGTCGAATACAAGGTGGGGCTAATCGCTGCAACCATGCGACCATTCACCGCCACATCGCGCACCAAAGTGCCGCGAGTCACTTGGGCGATTTTGATACGCGATGCATTGATTGACTTACTGCCGTTGGCAAAAGCACGAAACAAGAAAAAACAAGCAATCAGCAAAACGAGCGCCAGCACGATGCCAACGACCAATTTCTTTTGACGCCAGACGGGCACTGCAGCAATCACCGCATCTTGACCTGATGTATCACGAATCATGGAACTTCCTCAGCAAAGTGGTTCGAATACCAAGGCTTTAGCAGGAAGCGTGCCAATCACGCGATCGCACTTAACTGATTGATTTTTATAAGATAAATTTCTTATTGAGAATTTTGAAAGTGTCCGGAATTAGATCCCAGCGTCCGTTGTCCGCGCACCGTGGACTTGTCACGAGAATATTCCCAGTACTCAAAACGGTGCGCATGCATAGCTTAGTAACAGCATCAATTCACGCGAGACGATTTTTTGATTTCGAAATGGCGCGTTTCAAACTGTATTTACACTTTTCTGTGGCGATTTAGACATTTCAGCGCTGAGCAACAATCCGACTCTCAACCTGTTACGACTCCTATGATACAAACCCTCTTCATAAAAATGGAAGAGTCCGACAGTCGCCGTCAATTAGGTGCGCCGGATAGTCAGCACCAAAATGCCGAGCAAAATCATCGCCAAACCTAAGATTTTTTGTGTATCGAAATTATCACCAAAGACAAGCTTACTCAAAAGCGCCACGAAAATAAAAGTCAGTCCCGCCATCAAAGGCGATGCGACGCTGAGCGCGGTATTCGACAAAACTTGTAAGGTCAATAGAAAACTCAGTCCATACAACGCTAAACTAACAAGCAGTTGCCAAGTGAAATAAGTTTGCAGGTTGGATAACTGAAATCCTCGCTGACTGGCGAATTTCATCATCACTTGCGCCGACACATTACAGACCACCGCGAATAAAGCGTACAGTAAGGAATTCATTTGTCCTCCTGAGTGAGATTCTGCTTGATTAAGAAGGCTGGACGCCCTTTCACTTCATCGTACAGGCGTGCCAGATAATGGCCGATGACACCCAGACTTAACAAGATCGCGCCGCCAATAATGATGATCAACAAATTCACCGTAGTGAAACCGTCCATCGCCTTACCTTCAATTTTTTGAATCAGGCT
The DNA here is from genome assembly GCF_049340305.1 of Undibacterium sp. Ji22W. Classification (NCBI taxonomy): domain Bacteria; kingdom Pseudomonadati; phylum Pseudomonadota; class Betaproteobacteria; order Burkholderiales; family Oxalobacteraceae; genus Undibacterium; species Undibacterium sp. Ji22W. The sequence goes on from NZ_JBMPOU010000002.1 coordinate 210,647, forward strand.
AATCACGCCAATGATCAATCCAAACAAGAAAGTCGTTGCGCCCACATAAGTGACCAGCTTTAAAGGCAAGCTTGAAAAACTCGTGATGTTATTAATCGCGTAGCGCAACAGTTTGATTCGATTCCACTTACTGTGGCTACCATCTGGGCGATCGGCTACTTCAAATGGCAATTGGCCACTTGGGAAGTTCGCCCACGAAATCAAGCCGCGAAAAAAACGTTGTCGCTCCGGCAGAGCCAGCAGTATTTGGACAACCTGTTTATCCAGCAATTTGTAATCAGAGTGTCCGCGCAAATCAAGGCCAGACATAGACTTAAACACGGCATAAAAAGCGCGCGCTAATTGTTTCTGCAACCAGGTTTCGCGCGCACGCTGGACTTTGACTGCATGCACCACTAACAAACCGTTTTCCCACAATTGCAGCATAGACGCCATCAATTCTGGCGGGTGCTGGAGATCGCCGTCAATCACGATCACCGCATCACCAGTTGCCGCCTGCAAGCCGGCTAAAATGGCAGCCTCTTTACCAAAATTGCGCGTAAAACTCAGAGCTTTCAGACGTGGTTCTTGTTGCTGCATCGCTGCCAACACTTGTGGCGTACGATCCACCGAACCATCATCCACGGCAATTACTTCCAGCTGATAATTCTCACTCTTGCCCGCGCTGGCTAATGCCGATTCGAGCACGGAAAGTATATGGGGAATACTGGTCTGTATCATTTGTGCTTCGTTATACACAGGGATGACGATACTCACGGATTTCATAGATTGCGGTCCTGTCGGCGATAGTGGCTGACTTATTTGGTGACTTATTTGGTGACTTATTTGGTCATTCATTTGGTAGGCCATTTATTAATGACTTCTTGTTTCTTCAGATGCAAAGCACGAATCGTGAGCTTGCCTTGAGCATGATAAAACGTCCGAAATTCTAGCGTTTGATTGACGATGTCTTTCGCGATGGCAAATGGCACAGTCAAACTCGCTGGTAGATTTTTTGTTCCCATCAATACACCGCTTGCTAGACGTCTTCCACGATCTTTCCCGTCCGGTAAATTCACCCAAACTTCCCAGTTGGCTTGCTCAGTTTGCTCGGATAAATCAGCCTGATAATCAAGCACAAATTCATAGTTCCCTTCCAGTAGTTGCGCATACGGGCCAAAGCTGAGAACGCCCGCCTTGCCATTGCTCACTAGGAATTGAACCTGGTCGACGGATTGATACTCGCCAACTTGGGTAAATAATTCTTTACCCGACCAATGCAACACATCTAAGCTCCCCTGAAACGCAGCGCCTAATGCCTGTTGCTCCATCCGTGGTACTTGCCCATCGGGTACACAGACAAGATAAGTTTGCCACTGTACACAGGCATGTTGATGTGCCGCACGCACAAAGCCCGCCGGCGCTTTCAATACATCTTTTAAGGCCATCACATACAGCGCACTTTGCGCGAAATCCGCTGCGAAATAATCACGATTTTTAACGCAATCGACTTGGTCGCGCGCGATGTAGCCAGTGTCTATCCGTTTTCGATAATGTGCTGCAAGTCGCTGAAAAAACCAAACCATATTTTCATTATTTGCCCCGCAAGAAAAAGCTGGATAGACATGTATATCGTCGACCGTGCGCATCACAGGCTCCCATGCTGTCAAGTCGCCCTGACTTGGTTCACTCGCGATGTTAGAAAGGCGTTGGCTAAAATCTCGCGTATCGACAAATTGCACAGCACACGCAAGCAAAACGATAGCCACTTTTGCTCTCGTCAACGTTTGTAGCAAACCCGCCAGAGCGATGAACAACAAGGTATAAGCAACTGGCCAAAAGAAACGACCGCTACTACGAAAGGTGTCTGTAATTTTGTGCAGGATTGCTGGAACCTGGTATTCAAATAATAGATGCTCGTTCCAAAATACGCGATTCGCACAAGCATATAAGGTCAACGCTAACAAAAATACGATGAACCACCGATATTCCGGGGCCAGACTTAAAAGCCTTTGACGCATGGTGAATAGGCTCAAGGGCAGAAGCATTAAAACACCGAGTCCCAAGTAATTCAAACCTTCATATTGTCCACGCGTTGGATCTGCAAAGTGATAAGCGGCAAACTGATGTGCGGACTCGTTAGCGGCGCAGGAATAAAAATGACTACCGCAAAATGGCGAACTCAGGTTCATCGAGTATTCACCAAACCCAAAGCTTGTCGTGTGTTGACCACCATAGCCGAGTACATAAAAAATGAAGGCAAACACCAGCAGCGAGGCGACTAGATACATTGCACTCTGACGCCAACTTCGGTGCAAAATCACTTCTTCTACGAGACTAAACAAAAAGAAGGAATACAGCATCGCAAAGAAATACGGGTGGATGAGTAATCCCAATAGACTCAATAACAACAAATAGCGCTGCGCCGTATCAACCGCCATACCCGCACGGCGCTTTTGAAAATACACGGCAAGTCCAAACAACACCAGGCACTGCGTCATCAGAGCTGTATGCCCGAAACGCCACATCAATGCAGGCCATAAACAAGCAAAGAACGCTGCGACCGCACCGGCAAAAAGTGAACGCGCGCCAAGGCTACGCATTAACACACTAGCGGCAATCCCTTGCCCAAGGAAGGCAAGGATATGCCACAAAGCGATATAGTGAAATTGCGCAGGCAACCAATTGACAAACGGTTTGAATAACAAAGCCGCCAAAGGAATACTATCCATGAAGGCGATGTTCACACCATCTGGGCTATTAATCCGCGTCGTTTTCAATAATGGAAAGTGCCACTCATCTTGCGCATAAAATTGCCAACCAGCGATATGCTGCGACGCATCGATTTTTTCAAAAAATCCACCTTGCCCCGCCCAAAAATATAGCGGGAACAAGTACAACAAAATCATGGCAGCTACCAAAGCGCCGGTCATCACCGTCACCTTCAAAGAGTCCTGATTGTTCAAAGCGCGCAGTAAGTAATTTGTTCGAATGTCTTTTTTCATTTGTCGCTGGTATATTTATCGCTGGTATAGCAGTTCATATTTATTATGAAGATTTGTCGTCTAAAGTCGGCACTGCAATCACCTTGCCAGCCACATGCGTGGTCAGCACAATCGCGGTCGATGTCGATCCAAAGGCATTGAGTTCATTGATAATGCGCTGCAGGTGCTCAACATCCGTCGCCAACACCTTCATCACCGCACCATCTTCACCAGTCACCGTATAGCAATCGATGATCTCAGGGCAATTCGCGACATATTGTGCATACGGCCGTCCTTGCTGGGTCGAGACCCGTATCATTGCAGTGATGTCATAGCCCAAAGCCTTGGGGTTAATATCGGCGCGATAGCCACGAATGATATTACTGCTTTCTAAGCGCTTGATGCGTTCAGATACCGCAGGCTGGCTCAAATGCACCTGACGGCCAATTTCCGCATGCGACATGCGGGCATCTTCTTGCAATAATTGCAGGATCTTTTTGTCGAATTGATCGATTTTTTGATTCATAAGTAAAACCTCATGATTTTTAGTGAATCCACGGTGAAAGCGCAATTTCACCTTTGAATGCCCATTTAGTTTTGGCATTGTACGCGTTACAGTAGTGCATCTCAAATGTCCTTACTTGATCTGGAATTCTTTATGTCTAACGCCATCTCCGCAGCACAAATACAGCACATCGCACAAACTTATCAGACGCCTTGCTGGGCTTATGATGCTGCCTTGATTCGTGCCCAAATTGCGCAGTTGCGTCAGTTTGATGTCATTCGCTTTGCGCAGAAATCCTGCAGCAATATTCATATCTTGCGTTTAATGCGCGAACAAGGCGTGTTGGTGGATTCGGTTTCGCTGGGTGAAGTCGAGCGCGCCTTGGTGGCGGGTTTTGATCCAAGCGTGGCGTCGGCACATGCACCTATCGTATTCACCGCTGACCTCCTCGACCAACATGCCTTAAAACGCGTGGTGGAATTAAATATTCCTGTCAATTGCGGCTCACCGCAAATGCTAGAACAGCTAGGCGCAGCACATCCCGGCCATCCAGTGTGGTTACGCATCAATCCTGGCTTCGGGCATGGTCATAGCCGTAAAACGAATACCGGTGGCGAACAAAGTAAACACGGCATCTGGCATGAAGAACTGCCACAGGCGTACACCTTAATCCGTCAATATGGTTTGCAATTAGTTGGCTTGCACATGCATATCGGTTCCGGAGTCGATTACGATCACTTACAAAGCGTCTGTGACGCCATGATCACACAAGTTAAAAACTGCCCGCTAGACCTGCAAGCCATTTCTATCGGTGGCGGTTTATCAATCCCGTATCAAGCTGGCGAACCGGAAGTAGATACTGCGCATTACTTTGAAATTTGGAATCTGGCACGTCAACAGATAGAAGCGCATCTCGGTCACAAGATCAGTATGGAAATCGAACCGGGACGTTTCTTAGTTGCGCAATCGGGTATTTTGATCTCTGAGCTGCGCGCGCAGAAACAAGTCGGTAGTAATTTCTTCGTCTTCGTCGATGCCGGCTTCAACGATTTGGTACGTCCATCCATGTATGGCAGCTTTCACCGTATCAGCGCCCACACTTCAAATGGCGAGCTACGCACGGGTAATACCCGCCCTACCGTCGTGGCTGGTCCACTTTGCGAATCGGGTGATGTCTTCACCCAAGAAGAAGGTGGCGTCGTCACACACCAAGATTTACCCGCCTGCGAAGTCGGTGATTTAGTGGTATTTCACGATGCCGGTGCTTATGGTGCCAGCATGTCGTCGAATTACAATTCGCGACCTTTGATTCCTGAGGTGTTGGTGGATGGCGATGAGATGCGATTGATACGTCGTCGGCAGACTATTCAGGAATTGATGAACCTAGAAATCATTAGCGACTAATCCGGCTCATGCTTGGGCTTGGGTTTAGTGGTTTTCTACAAGTTTTCATTAAGCTAAGTTCAAGCTTACACATAATTTTGCGTAGCGCAGAATGCAATGAGATGCATACTAAGATGGTTCTGGAGTAGCGGCGCTATCTAGGCGAAAACAGTAACATCATTTGTACTAGAACCAAACAAACAATTAATTCAAGTTGTACACAACAATAATCAGTTTTCTTACTGAGCAAAGACACTTAATTCAAAACCAGCGTTTCATTTTCGTAAATCGCCTTAACCCCATTGTGATTAAGGAAATTAACCAAGGTAGTGCGATCATTGGTTCTTATGAAGCTCATCGGCAGTGCGCTATAGTCTTTGAGCAAAACATAATCGGATGCTAAAAAGACGGCAAATACTGCATTTTTTATTTCCACAAATTTCAAGGCTGCCTGCGTTGGATCCAGGTTCAACGGTACGTCATTGACAAACTCGATCAAAAAATCCGTTTTCTCTTCTCTAAAAATTCGACTGAGAAATTCAGGCCCTATTTTCTTTTTCGCAGCTTCAGTTAATAGCAACAGCGCTTGGCTTTCGCTCTGATTGCGCAAAGTAATCAGGGGTGTTGATGGTGTATTGGTAGACGTGGTATTGGACGAGCTGCCGGATGCTCCAGAAGTGCTTGCTGCGGAACTGGAACCAGTGGCTGAACTGGCAGTCGAGAAAGCTTGATTATTGGGCACATCGGGTGAGCCACCGCCACACGCGCTAAGTGCGATTGTAATTGCGAACGCTGAGAGTAATTTAGCTTTCATGGAATGATGGAATTTATTGAAATTAAAATGAAAAATACATAATAATCGAAAATTATTTATTCCCTGAAAATTATTGATCATTGTGCGGAAGCTACTCCCAGAATCCTGCGATTCGATTTTATGAGTGGGAATATGCTCATGAAAGTTTGAAACAATAGGCCAATACTGACTACTTTATTAGCTTCGATACAGTTGAATATTAATAAACTCAAAGCATTGATGGTCTAATCTGTGTACCGACTTAAATCACGATCTCAGGCAAACTTGCCGAACGCGTACCCGCTGTAGGCGGATTGTCCTGCGCCCGATATGTGAACACCATAGAAAACTTAGTCTGCCCGGTTTGATTGCAACCTGCGGCATGAAACAAATTACTTGAAAATAACAAGACATCACCTTGCCGCAAAGGTACGGGTTGTGCTTGCGCCAGCAAGTCTTGATTGCGTTGCAGGTCGGCACGTAAAAATTGCGCGCCGTCCAATTGTTCTGCGTCGATTTGCCATTGGTGCGATCCCGGCAAAACTAACAAACAACCATTTTCGATTTTCTCGTCACGCAAAGCTAGCCAGACGCTGATCAGTTCTGGCTTTTGAAAGTTCCAGTAACGACTATCTCTATGCCAACCGGTCAAGCTGGAAAATCGTGCTTGCTTAGTCATGATGCAATTATGGTGAACTTGCGACATTTTTGCGCCTTCGCCCAATAGCTGCTTCAACACGACACTCAACGTGGTTTGTGTCGCCCAATCAGCCAACAAGGGAGAGCGCCCGTAAGCCTGTAATAGGCGTCGCGCTGTTTGCCCGCCTTCGGCATCGCGTGAAGCTGGCGCTCCAGGATAACGGGTGTCGGCTTCATACTCAATCGGCAGTACGACTTGATCTAACTGTTGCTGCGCAAAGTCCAACACTTGCTGACAATAGTCTGGCGAACTAAAAGCTGGCAGCACCAAAAAACCTTGTTGCTGAAATTGCGCGATTTGGATGGAGGTAAGCATGGGGTTAAAAGAGTCAGGCATAAAACTGCATTATAGTAGGAAGTTGAAATCAGATCGTGCAGCATGTGGGTCATGAATGTTGAATCATTCTAAAGAAAAATCGATAGAAAGTACGCAAGCTAACAGATACCCGTTAGAATTTCTTATCTTCGTTTTTCGCCATTCAGAACATGCATAATCGCCGCCAGTTTTTTAAGAAGTCCCTGTTACTGACCGCCGGTGGTTTATTGATTGGTAGCCGTCCATTATTAAGTTTGGCGCAGGATGGCGACACCAAGGTCAGCAAATTAACACCGCCGCCAGATCTGTTTGATGCACAGGTGCTAGATGTTGATTTTTGGTTGAAGCCCCGCACCCTGGACCTGATCCGGCCTGCAAGCGGCGAACGGATCAAATTATTGTATTGGAAGGATGGCGATGTACTTGACTCCGCCTACCAGCAATTTTGTCACTTACTGCGTGACGTGAATGGCAAAAAGAGCGCCGCGATTGACCCTAAACTATTAGAGACACTGTGGGCTACCCAAGCATTCATCGCACGCTTCGGCATGACCAAGCCACTGGAAGTATTGTCCGGCTACCGGACGCCTGAGTCGAATCAGCGCTTGCGTGAAGAAGGTATTCCGGCTGCTCGCAAATCTTTGCATTTGGAAGGCAGGGCCGCGGATATTCGTATCGGCGACTTGCATGAAGAAGTTTTAGGCGAATTAATCCAAAGCTTTAAGCAAGGTGGGGTTGGCTTTTATTTTCGCGCCAGCAGCAAAGGTGGCTGGGTACATACGGATACTGGCTTGCAGAGAACCTGGAAAGGTTAGTGCGATAAAGGAATCAATCCGCGCTTACTCTTACTGGCAGTCACTTATTTTTTCTTACGACTACGATCCGCGGATTCACGCAAAATCGTGAAATTCCAGTCATGTTCATTGCTAACCCCATTGTATAGGGTCGTAATTCGAAACATCTCAGGATTATCTTTTAATCGTTGGCCCTTCGCTTCCAGTTTCAGCTCGAGGTTTTGTCTATCATAGACATCCAAGTCAACTAAGGATCCTTCTATCGCCGCAGGCGACAACAGGGATGCTATGGTTTTTGGCGTAAATTCCAACATATAAACTGGCATCGCAAAGGCACCCATGGCAGCTCCTTGTTTGTAACACGTCGAAACGAAGTGAATCTTTTGATTCTACTCGCGCAACTTCGATTCAGGAAATTATTTTCCGCTTGGGAAAATAAAATGGGCAACAAAACCACACCGTTTTGCTGCCCATTGTTCAACTAATTAAATTAATTTAAAGATTTGAATTCATTTCTTTGTTGCGACCCACGCCTTAATCCGACTTTCCAAGACGTCGAGCGGCAATGCGCCTGCGCCTAACACTTCGTCATGGAACTCTTTCAAACTAAAACGAGTGCCTAATGCTTTGCTAGCATAATCGCGCAATTCCAAAATTTTCAACTGGCCAATTTTATATCCCAAAGCCTGCCCTGGCCAGACGATGTAGCGATCAGTTTCGCTCTGGATTTCTACTTCTTCGATCCCAGAATGATTGCGGAAAAAATCGACGACTTGTTGTCTATCCCATTTTTTGTAGTGCAAACCAGTGTCTACCACCAGGCGAATAGCGCGCAGCATTTCATCTTGCAAGTGACCATAGTAGCTGTAAGGATCTTTAAAGAATCCTAACTCACGCCCCAATCGTTCAGAGTACAAAGCCCAGCCTTCTACGTAGGCGTTATTGCCACCTTGTTGACGATAGGGAGGCAAACCTTCCAGCTCTTGAGCAATCGCGATTTGCATGTGATGTCCAGGTACACCTTCATGCAAGGCCGTAGTTTCTATCGACAGCGTCATGCGATTCGCAAAGTCACCGGTATTGACCATCACGTGCCCTGGGCGAGATCCATCTGCCGCACCTGGATTATACGAAGCACCTGCAGCCTCTTTTTCGCGGAATTCTTCCACCGCCATGATCTTCACTTTAGCCTTCGGCAAGCGACCGAATAGCTCTGGAATTTTTGCATACATTTGGTCGGTGTACTTGTTGTACAGATCCAGAATTTCTTGCCGTGACTTTGGATGCAAATCAGGATTTTTTTCCATAGCAGCATTGAAGGATTTCAGGTCGGCGAAACCTAATTTCGTTGCGACTTCTAACATCTGTCCTTCGATACGTGCGACTTCACGCAAACCGATTTGATGGATTTCTTCCGGCGTTTTGTTCGTCGTGGTTTGTGTTTTCACTTGCAATTTGTAACGAGCTGCCCCATCCGGCAAGGACCATAAACCGACGTCTTTACGACCATAAGGTGCGTAATCGCTACGCACAAAGTTGGAAAAATTTTGATATGCAGGGAGCACCTTGATTTTGATTGCATCCAATACCGCAGTTTTCAGACGCTGTTGATCCGCTGCAGAAATATCCGCCGGAAATTGCGCCACTGGTTTTGCGAATGGCGAAGTTTCCATATTCATGGCAACTAGATCGTCACATTGACGGGCGATCTTTGGCAATAAAAATTGCGGCGGCATAATTTTGTTTTTTACGCCTAATCGCATCTGTACGATCGTTTGCTCAAACAGCGCTGGCAGTTTTTGTAAGCGCGCAATATAGTCTTCGTAATCTTTAACCGTGGTAAAACTCAGCATCGTGACTAACTCTGGCGTATCCAAATGCAAGCCAGAATTTTGCAGAACGGGCATTTGCCACCCCTTGAAGCGGGCACCTTCTATTTCCTCTTGTAGCTGACGCACCATCAAATCTTTATTGAGTTTTTGTTGGACGTTAAATCCCTTAGTATCAATGGCTTGAAAACGCTTTAAGAACGCACGCGTCATCTTAAGATTTTGATCGATCGCTGCCTGTGAAAAATCGCGTAGCTGATCGTTATAGCGCTTGTCGCCCAACATGGAGGCGTATTCTGGGTTGGTACGCAGACCGTATTCCCATTGTTCAGCCAATAACTTGTCTAAGGCTTGCAGACGCGCAGCCAAGGTCGCATCTTGACGATCCGCCTTTGCAACGGTAACCGCAGGCATGTTGGTTTCTGCCTGTGCCGTCACAGCAAATGCTGGAGCGCTTAAAATGCCGATACTGATCAATAATCCAGTTAAATTGTTAATCGCAAATTTCTTCATAACTTCCCCTTTTATTGTTAAATGATTTCGACTTATTTCTGTCGTTCTTATTTCTGTCGTTCTTATTTCTGCCGTTCTTATTTCCGTCACTTTAGTTTTTACCGCGATCAAAGTTGCCGCAGTTGCTGCATGCAACGCACGTAGTTCGCATTGATTTGTGCCTGTTCGCGATGTCGTCCTGCTTCAACCACTTTTTGGCCACCGACATACACATCACGGATCAAATTATCGTTGCCGGTAAACACCACACTACTCAATACATCCGCCACATCGATGTTTTGTAAATTCGGATGCTGATCATCAAAGATGATGAAATCCGCACGGCATCCAAGCTGTAATTGTCCAACATTGCGCCCCGCTGCTTGCGCACCACCAAGCAAACATTGTTGCCACATGTAATCGGCAACCCGTCGCTGCCCTTTGACACTCGCAATGTTACGGCCTTGCTGCTTGAGGCGTTGTCCATATTCTAGCCAACGAATTTCTTCCACGACACTTTGCGAAGCGTGACTATCAGTGCCTATGCCGAAGCGTCCACTTGCCGCGATGTAGTCAGACAATTCAAAAAAACCATCACCAAGATTGCCTTCAGTCGAAGTACAAATACCGGCCACAGATTTACTTGCCGCCATGCTCGCCACTTCCTGCTGATTTAAATGAGTCGCATGCACTAAGCACCAACGCTCATCCACAGTCTGCGTATCAAATAACAATTCGACCGGACGCTTTCCTGTGGCTGCCACACATGCATTCACTTCGCGCATTTGCTCCGCGATATGGATATGAATAGGACGTCCAGCGGGCATTCCTATCACCAGTTCGCGTATCTGATCAGTGCTAGCAGCACGTAATGAATGGGGAGCAACCCCGATTTCCACCTGCGCATTTCGTTGCCCGTCAAGTGCGCTGATGATATTTAAGATTTGCTCAACATTGGTATTGAACCGGCGCTGATCTTCACGCAAAGGCAGTTGTTTAAAATCCGCGTAACTGTACAGCACCGGCAACATGCTGATGCCCATCCCCGTCATATTGGCGGCGGCAATGACTTGCTTCGCGGTCTCTGCCATATCCGCATAGAACGCGCCATCCGGCGCACGATGCACATAATGGAATTCACAAACGGATGTATAGCCATGGCGCAGGCATTCTGAATATAACTGTGCAGCAATCGCCTGCATTTGTTCAGGTGAAATCGACAATGCATAGCGATACATTAGGTCGCGCCAGGTCCAAAAACTATCCGGACCTTCGCCCGCAATTTCTGTCATGCCCGCCATCGCCCGCTGAAACGCATGCGAATGCAAATTCGTCATGCCTGCAGAAACGAATCCATGCTGGATTTCATACGTTGCCGGTGTCACATCGGTTTCGATCTTGGTAAAATTACCTGTTACATCCCAATGCAAGCGCACCTGACTCGCCCAACCAGTCGGTAATAGTGCCTGCTTGGCATACAAGGTCTGCGCCGTGTTGGATGTTGATGTGTTCATGATTATTTTCCGGTACTAGCCGTCTTTGCAGACTTTGCTGCCCAGTTCAGACAGGTTTGTAAAAGTTGTTTGAGTAAAGGTTGCACCTGCTCCGCCAGATCTGCGCGATACGCAAATGGCGACTGCTCGTTCATGTAGACACACTGACTCATTTCTAATTGCACAGCATGAATATTCTGCACTGGCTGGCCGTATTGACGAGTAATATGCCCACCTTTAAATCGGCCGTTAAACACATGTGTATAAGGATTGCTGTCGGTTGCAGTATGATCGCGCATCACATTCGCTAAGGCAGTTTGCAATCCGTGATCACACGATTTTTGATCAGCTGTACCAAAATTTAAATCTGGCAATCGTCCTGCAAAAAAACGCGGCACTTCGGAGGCAATAGAGTGTGCATCCCACAAAATCGCAATGCCGTGCCGATCACGCATACGCATTAGCTCGGCCTGTAGTTGTTGATGATAAGGTTGCCAGTATTGCTGTATGCGGTTCTGCACTTCGGCAGCGTCGGGTCCCTGACCGTTTTTATATAGAGGCTCTTTAGCAAAAGTATCTACCGGACATAATCCCGTCGTATCTTGACCCGGATATAAATTCATATCATCGGAAGGGCGATTCAGGTCGATGACGTAGCGCGAATATTTGGCATGAATGCACGAAGCACCTAGTTCATCGAGCATGTTGTAAAGCAAGGGTAAATGCCAATCCGTATCGGCTTTGACTTGCGCGACAGGATCGAGTTGAGCTAGTACTTGTTCCGGAATCTCTGTGCCAACATGCGGCATAGAGATCAACAAAGGAAGGCTTCCTTGTTTGAAATGAAAAGCGGCAGACATGATATTTTTCTCTGATAGTCGAAGTGGTTGCTAGTGCAGAAAATGAGAATCAACTTAGGCAATATGTGGGTGCCTATTCGGTCTTCGCCTTGCACTCATGACTTTGTGCGCTAGCGAAACTGGCCTTGATTTGATCAACCGTTTGTTTTTCTTCTGGATTGAGATCTTGCAAACGATAATTGACTTTCGCGGCACTGACCGTACGCGGCGCCAACTTAGCCTCTTTCAGACCTTTTTTCTGTAGATTGGCTAAGTGCGCTTTGGCAGCTTCGGGCGTTTTAAAAACGCCCATGGAAATCGCCCAACGCATCGGTGTTTGATCTTGTACGATATAGAACTCAGTGAATCCCAATTTACGTATCTGCGCGGCTTTTTTGTCCGCAGCATCTTTGCTTCCGAGGGAAGGAATATAGACCATATTCGTGGCGACCTCGGCCATTTCTGTGCGGGTTAAACGTGCCGCCAAGGATAATGCTTTGATCTTTTCATCAAAACTCTTGCTGTCCGCAGTTGAGAATCCATTTAATTCCACACAAGCCATTACAGGTTCAGTTCTTTTTGTCTGAGCATCGATTAAATCTTGCGCCGCATTCGGACTCATTAGTTTGATTTGATCCGCATTTTTCTGCAGTTTCAAACGCGATGGCTCACGTTCCTCAGTTGGCCACTTTCCCAAAAAACCAAAATTTAAGGCCAATAGCAAGGCATTGATGATCAAAAAAATCCAGAGGAAAAATCGCAACATGATGTATTTTCAAAGTAAGAAGCTTGCACACTAAGATGACTTGGCGGCCACCCATAAGCCAGTCAATACCAAATTCTCTACGTCCTGCCAATCTATCGCCTGACAATGGGTAAGTTGCGGCAACAGATAGGGAGCTGCACCACCCGAAATAATTAGCTTGGCATTACCACGCTTTCGTTCTAAATCACGCACCGCGCACAGCATAGCGCCAATTTGTGCGTGGATGCAGCCACTCGCAATCGCCTGGTCGGTATGATTGGCAAATAGATCCTGCAATTCAAAATGCTGCGCAATCTGCGGTAGCTGTGCTGTGTTTTTTGCCAGTGCGCTCGCCATCAACTGCAGTCCCGGCAAAATCATACCACCCAGAAAATCACCTTGTGCCGTAATCGCATCGATTGTCGTTGCAGTGCCGCAAGTAGCGACGACCAAATCAACATCAGGAAATTGATAATGCGCGGCGATTGCCGACGCAAAACGGTCTGCCCCCAATTTGATGGGTTCGCGATAATGATTATGAACACCGGCAATTGGATCGGCTGCACTAAACGACTCTATCGCGATGTCAGGTGAATGAGACCGGACCAGTTGCTCCAAGCTTTGTTGCAATCCTGCACCAGCCACGTTTGAGATCTTACAACGTGTGATGTGATAGTGAGCAATTGATTGTGCAATCTGTCCAAGATCCTGATGCAATACTGACCCCACCCCTTGCCAGGCAGGTGGAAATTGCAAAGGTGCTTCGTTTGAAATGCATGACCATTTCACCCGCGTATTACCGGCGTCAATCATTAGCAACATCGGGCACTTTGCAGTCATCTTGATTTATCGCCAAATAGATTTTCAGAAATCAGCATTTTACGGCAAAGGCCGCAAAGAGACATCTCCAGAATGGATCAACACCGGTCCATTTTCCGTTTGTAAAATTAAACTTCCCTGATGATCGACCCCTATTGCAATCCCTTGCTGCACAAGAACCTGCTGATCGACAATCATCACCAATTGTTGTGCATGTGCATGCAAGCGATTCCATCGCTCATTGAAGACAGCGAAACCCTGCATTGTAAACTCCGTCAATGCAACTTGGAGTGCTTGAAGTAATTGCGCGATCAATTGATTTCTATCCATCTGCGCTAACCAAGTCGCTTCTGCTACAGCTTGTCCTATACTTTTTTCCAGCGCCTCCGGCACACGTAAATTTAGGCCTATGCCAATGATCGCCCAGGTACTGCCCGTGTTGCTTACTTGCGATTCGACCAAAATGCCGGCTAATTTTTTTGACTCTTTGAGAATGTCGTTAGGCCATTTCAATTTAACAGGTACACCTAGTTGCTGCAGTCGTTCGGCAATCGCCACGCCGACTGCTAAAGGCAATCCGATTAATGTTTGGGCACCACTGGTGAATTCCCACGCCAAAGAAAAGGTCAGCACCCCATCTGGCGCTGACAGCCAGCTACGACCAGCACGACCTTTTCCTGCTGTCTGATGGCGGGCCACCAACAGAGTCGGTGTGTTTAAGCTTTTCGCTCTTTGCATCAGGTCTGCGTTAGTTGAACCCGTCTGCTCCACCACTTCTATTGAGAGCGCGGGATACTCATTCGCTTGATTGAGATGATATAAGGCTTGCTCTATCGCTTTTTCGTCTATGTGCATCCTCTCCATATTTGCTCTTTTCAATTACGCGCCCTATCCACTATTCAGCTATTTTCAATTCAAATTTTATTCGTAATTACCGACTCGATAAACAAAAACGGCACCGCAGAAGTTCTACGGTGCCGTTTTTGAGTCTGAGCAACGCGCTCTAAACCTTATGCTTCGCCTGCATTTACATCTGTTGTGGTCACTTCTGCTGCTGGAGCAAAAATTTCTTTCTCAGCTTGCAACAAGGCTGCACGTTCGTCCGCTTCCCAAGATTCTTTCATCTTGCGAGCGCGGTGATACGCCAAACCTGTACCAGCTGGAATCAAACGACCAACGATGACGTTTTCTTTCAAGCCGCGCAAAGTATCTTTCTTGCCCATGATCGCTGCTTCGGTGAGAACACGTGTGGTCTCTTGGAAGGAAGCGGCAGAGATGAAGGAATCTGTCGACAAAGAAGCTTTAGTAATACCGAGCAAAATATTTTCATACGTTGCAGGGATACCGCCACGTGCAACAACACGATCATTTTCACCCAACAAATCAGAGCGCTCTACTTGCTCGCCCATGATGTAATTCGCATCACCAGGTTGAGTCACTACAACACGACGCAACATTTGACGTACGATCACTTCGATGTGCTTGTCATTGATCTTAACGCCTTGTAAGCGATAAACGTCTTGAACTTCATCAACGATGTAGCGTGCCAAAGCTTCGATACCCAACAAACGCAAGATGTCTTGTGGATCAGCTGGGCCGTCAACAATCATCTCACCTTTATTTACAACTTGGCCGTCATGCACCAAGACTTGTTTGTCTTTGGTGATCAAGAACTCGTGCTTCTCGCCGTCCATGTCGGTGATTTCCAGACGTTGCTTACCTTTGGTTTCCTTACCAAACGCAACCGTACCAGTCACTTCTGCCAACATACCAGCGTCTTTTGGTGAACGAGCTTCGAACAACTCAGCAACACGTGGGAGACCACCAGTAATATCACGAGTTTTTTGTGATTCAGTTGGAATACGCGCTAATACTTCACCAACGTGTACTTGTTGACCGTCTTTCACCGTAATCAAAGCGCCGACTTGGAAGCCGATTGTTACCGCGTGCTCAGTACCAGAAATTTTCACTTCTTCGCCAGCTTCGTTCAACAATTTAACTTGTGGACGCAAGCTCTTACCAGCAGCAGAACCACGACGTTTCGCATCGATTACCACCAAAGTGGACAAACCAGTGACATCATCAACCTGCTTAGCAACAGTCACGCCTTCTTCGACGTTCTCAAACTTAACCTGACCGGTGTATTCAGTAATGATAGGACGTGTCAATGGATCCCAAGTCGCCAAATCCGTACCAGCACGAATTGTCATGCCATCTTTAACGATCAGAGTTGCACCGTAAGGGACTTTATGACGTTCACGTTCACGGCCATGATCATCGGTGATCAAGACTTCACCAGAACGGGAAATCACGATTTGATCGCCTTTACCGTTAGTGACATAACGCATCGTTGCTGTGAAACGAATCGTACCGTTGGATTTTGCTTCCACTGAAGAAGCAATCGCTGCACGAGAAGCTGCACCACCAATATGGAACGTACGCATCGTCAACTGTGTACCTGGTTCACCAATGGACTGCGCAGCGATAACACCGACTGCTTCACCAGCGTTAACCATGGATCCGCGACCAAGATCACGACCGTAGCACATGGCGCACAGACCGTAGCGTGTATCACATGTCAATGGCGTACGTACTTTGACTTCATCAATACCCAAGGCTTCGATTTCTTCTACCATGACTTCGTCGAGCAAAGTTCCGGCAGCATACAAAGTTTCTTGTGTTTCTGGATTAACGATATCATTCGCAGCAACACGACCCAAGATCAAATCACGCAAAGGCACGTTAACTTCACCGCCTTCAACGATGGCTTTCATGGAAGCGCCGTTCGCTGTACCGCAATCATCTTCGATCACAACCAGATCTTGCGTAACGTCGACCAAACGACGAGTCAAGTAACCGGAGTTCGCTGTCTTCAACGCCGTATCGGCCAGACCTTTACGCGCACCGTGAGTGGAAATAAAGTACTGGAGAACGTTCAAACCTTCGCGGAAGTTCGCAGTAATCGGTGTTTCGATAATCGAACCATCCGGTTTCGCCATCAATCCCCGCATACCTGCCAACTGACGAATCTGTGCTGCAGAACCACGCGCACCGGAGTCAGCCATCATGTAAATCGCGTTGAAGGATTCTTGCGTACCGACTGTGCCGTCACGACGTGTGACTGGTTCAACTTTCAGTTGTTCCATCATCGCCTTACCAACTTCATCACCGGTCTTACCCCAAATATCAACAACCTTGTTGTAACGTTCGCCAGCAGTCACCAAACCGGACGCGTATTGCTGTTCGATCTGTTTAACTTCGTGCTCAGCCGCTGCCAACAAAGTGACTTTTTGTGGTGGTACCAACATATCGTCGATACAGATAGAAATACCAGCACGAGTCGCCAAACGGAAACCAGACTGCATCAATTGATCCGCAAACACCACCGTCGCGCGCAAACCGCACTTACGGAAAGATGTATCGATCAACTTAGAAATTTCTTTCTTCTTCAAAGGACGATTCAAAACTGAGAATGGCAAGCCTTTTGGCAAAATCTCAGACAAGATCGCACGACCAACTGTAGTTTCGTAACGTTTAATCGTTTTAACGAATTCGCCAGTCTCTTTGTCTTTTGGATATTCAGTAATACGTACAGTAATACGTGTCGCCAATTCCACTTCTTTATTATCCCAAGCACGAATCGCTTCTGAAACGTCTGGGAACATCATGCCCTCGCCCTTGCCATTGATGGCTTCGCGCGATGCGTAGTAGAGACCCAACACGATATCTTGAGAAGGCACGATAGATGGTTCACCGTTTGATGGGAACAAAATATTGTTAGAAGCCAGCATCAATGTGCGTGCTTCCATTTGTGCTTCGATAGACAAAGGTACGTGAACCGCCATTTGATCGCCGTCAAAGTCGGCATTGAATGCTGCGCAGACCAGTGGATGCAACTGGATCGCTTTACCTTCAATCAGAACTGGCTCAAACGCTTGAATACCTAAACGATGCAAAGTAGGTGCACGGTTCAACATGATCGGATGTTCGCGAATCACTTCTTCCAAGATATCCCAAACCACTGGCTCTTGAATTTCAACGAGTTTCTTCGCTGCTTTGATCGTTGTCGCTAAACCCATCAATTCCAATTTATTGAAAATGAATGGTTTGAACAATTCCAAAGCCATCAATTTCGGCAAACCGCATTGATGCAATTTCAGTTGTGGACCAACCACGATAACTGAACGGCCAGAGTAATCGACGCGCTTACCCAACAAGTTTTGACGGAAACGACCGCCTTTACCTTTGATCATCTCAGCGAGAGATTTCAATGGACGCTTATTCGCACCAGTCATTGCTTTACCGCGACGACCGTTATCCAACAAGGAATCGACCGCTTCTTGCAACATACGCTTTTCATTGCGCGTAATAATTTCCGGAGCGCGCAATTCCATCAGGCGCTTCAAACGGTTATTACGGTTAATAACGCGACGATACAAATCGTTCAAATCGGAAGTCGCAAAACGGCCACCATCCAAAGGTACCAATGGACGCAGTTCTGGCGGCAATACTGGCAACACTTCCATGATCATCCAGTCCGGCTTAATGCCAGAACGTTGGAAGGCTTCCAAGACTTTCAGACGCTTGGAATACTTTTTGATCTTCGCTTCAGATTTAGATTCTTTGAGTTCTGTACGCAAAGTTTCTGCATCACGATCGATATCGATAGAGCGCAACAATTCACGGATACCTTCAGCACCCATGAACGCGGTGAATTCATCACCATGCTCTTCGTACTTCGCTGCGTAATCATCTTCAGACATGATCTGGCATTTTTTCAGCGGCGTCATACCTGGATCGGTCACAACGTAGGCTTCAAAATACAATACGCGTTCGATATCGCGCAAAGTCATATCGAGCACCATACCCAAACGGGATGGCAAGGATTTCAAGAACCAGATATGGGCTGTTGGGGAAGCCAACTCGATGTGGCCCATGCGTTCACGACGCACTTTTGCCAACGTCACTTCAACGCCGCATTTTTCGCAGATCACACCGCGATGTTTCAAACGCTTGTATTTACCGCACAAGCATTCGTAATCTTTAATTGGGCCAAAAATTTTGGCGCAGAACAAGCCGTCGCGCTCAGGCTTGAAGGTACGATAGTTGATGGTTTCCGGCTTTTTGACTTCGCCGTAGGACCAAGAACGGATTTTTTCAGGGGAGGCGAGACCAATTTTAATGGCGTCGAATTGTTCGTTAGGCTGAACTTGCTTGAATAGATCGAGCAGTGCTTTCATGTATTTCACTCCGGTGAAGTGTTTGCAACCTCTTGCAAGGTCTCAAAACGCTTTTTTAGCTAATGGTGCTATCCATGCCAATAAGCAGCTTACTGTCTAACCCTGTTCGCATTCGCGGGAGAGCCTGGTCAATGAATGAATTAACACAGGTTCCGCCAATACCGGGAACAACAAACCACGCCTACCGCCAAACATAACCGCCATCTGAATGACCAACGCCCGAAACGAATTCGGGCGATGGTTTTTACAACTAAACTACTTTTTCAAAACTAATCAATTACGTTCGAGATCGATATCGATACCCAAAGAACGAATCTCTTTAACGAGAACGTTGAAGGACTCTGGCATACCAGCATCGATCACGTGATCACCCTTAACGAGATTTTCGTACACTTTAGTACGGCCATTCACGTCATCGGACTTCACAGTCAACATCTCTTGCAAGACATAAGACGCGCCGTATGCTTCGAGTGCCCATACCTCCATCTCACCGAAACGCTGGCCACCGAATTGTGCTTTACCGCCCAATGGTTGCTGTGTTACGAGAGAGTAAGGACCGGTCGAACGTGCATGCATCTTGTCATCGACCAAATGATGCAATTTCAAGACGTGCATATAACCGACTGTGACATTACGTTCAAAGGCTTCGCCTGTACGACCGTCATACAAGGTAACCTGATTCTTCGAAGGTGTCATACCGAGTTGTTTCGCGATATGGTCTGGGTAAGCCAGATCCAGCATACGTCGAATTTCGGATTCATGCGCACCGTCAAACACTGGCGTTGCGAATGGGACACCATTTTTCAAATTGGACGTCAATTCCATGATTTCATGATCAGACAAACCATCGATATCTTCAGACTTACCAGACTCGTTATAGATCTGTTTCAAGAAACCACGCAACTCTTCCACTTTTGCTTGCGCCTTCAGCATTTCGCCGATACGCAAGCCCAGACCTTTTGCAGCCCAACCTAAGTGAACTTCCAAAACCTGACCCACGTTCATACGTGATGGAACACCCAATGGGTTCAACACGATGTCAGCTGGTGTACCGTCAGCCATGTAAGGCATATCTTCAACTGGAACAATGCGTGAAACCACACCCTTGTTACCGTGACGACCCGCCATCTTGTCACCTGGTTGCAAACGACGCTTAACAGCTAAGTAGACCTTAACCATTTTTTGTACGCCTGGTGGCAATTCATCGCCTTGCGTCAACTTAGTACGCTTCTCTTCAAACGCCAGATCAAACTGGTGACGTTTTTCAGCGATAGAATCTTTAATCGCTTCGATAGAACGTGCTGCATCTTCATCAGCTGGACGAATATCAAACCAGTGGTACTTATCAACTTCTGCTAAGTATTCCTTAGTGATCGTTGCGCCTTTAGCCAATTTATTTGGACCGCCGTTAGCAACTTTACCGACCAACATACGTTGCAAACGTTCGAAAGCATCGCCTTCAACAATACGCAACTGATCGTTCAAATCGAGGCGATAGCGCTTCAATTCGTCATCGATAATTTGCTGTGCACGTTTGTCGCGTTGGATGCCTTCACGTGTGAAGACTTGCACGTCGATGACAGTACCAACCATGCCAGAAGGCACGCGCAGGGAAGTATCTTTAACGTCAGAAGCTTTCTCACCGAAGATCGCACGCAAGAGTTTTTCTTCTGGAGTCAATTGTGTTTCGCCTTTTGGCGTCACTTTACCGACCAGCGTATCACCAGCAGTCACTTCTGCACCGATGTAGACAATACCGGATTCATCCAGACGCGCCAATTGATTTTCAGCGAGGTTGGAGATATCACGTGTGATTTCTTCCGCACCCAACTTCGTATCACGAGCAACAGCAGACAACTCTTCGATATGAATCGAGGTGTAGCGATCATCAGCCACAACTTTTTCAGAGATCAGAATCGAATCTTCGAAGTTGTAACCATTCCACGGCATAAACGCGATCAACATGTTTTGACCGAGCGCCAATTCACCCAAATCGGTGGAAGCGCCATCAGCCAATACGTCACCTTTAGCAACGATGTCGCCAACTTTAACGATAGGACGTTGATTGATGTTCGTGTTTTGGTTAGAACGCGTGTACTTAATCAAATTGTAGATATCAACACCGACTTCACCAGCTTGCGCTTCTGCGTCATTCACGCGAATAACGATACGACCCGCATCGATATAATCGACTTTACCGCCGCGCAATGCTTGCACAGTTGTGCCGGAATCGACTGCCACTGTACGTTCGATACCTGTACCGACCAAAGCTTTTTCTGGACGCAAGCAAGGAACAGCTTGACGTTGCATGTTGGCACCCATCAACGCACGGTTCGCATCATCGTGTTCGAGGAACGGAATCAATGAAGCCGCAACGGAAACAACCTGACCTGTCGCAACGTCCATGTACTGAACGCGCTCTGGAGAGACCAAAATCGTTTCACCAGCTTGACGAGATGAAACCAACTCATCGCTTAACATACCAGCAGCATCGATAGTCGCATTCGCCTGAGCGATAATGTATCGACCTTCTTCGATCGCGGACAAGTAATCGATCTGATTAGTGATCTTACCGTCGATAACTTTACGGTATGGTGTTTCCAAGAAACCGTATTCATTCAAACGAGCGTACAACGCCAATGAGTTGATCAAACCAATGTTCGGTCCCTCTGGCGTTTCGATCGGACATACACGACCGTAGTGAGTTGGATGAACGTCACGTACTTCAAAGCCTGCACGTTCACGTGTCAAACCACCAGGTCCCAGAGCAGAAATACGACGCTTATGCGTGATCTCAGACAATGGGTTAGTTTGATCCATAAACTGGGACAATTGTGATGAACCGAAGAACTCACGAATCGCTGCGGAAATTGGCTTAGAGTTGATCAAATCATGCGGCATTAAATTATCCGCTTCGGCTTGACCTAAACGCTCTTTGACCGCACGTTCAACACGCACCAAACCAGCACGGAATTGATTCTCAGCTAATTCACCAACGCAACGTACACGGCGATTACCTAAGTGATCGATGTCATCGACTTCGCCGCGACCATTGCGCAACTCAACCAAGATCTTAATCACGGCCAAAACGTCGTCGTCTGACAAAGTCATCGCGCCAGTCAATTCATCACGCCCGATACGGCGGTTAAATTTCATACGACCAACGGCAGACAGATCGTAACGATCTTCGTTGTAGAACAAACCATTAAACAAAGCTTCTACAGAATCTTCTGTTGGCGGCTCACCAGGACGCATCATACGATAGATCGCTACACGCGCAGCCATTTGATCGGCAGTATCATCAGCACGCAAAGTCTGTGAAATGTAAGCACCTTGATCGAGATCATTGGTGTACAAAGTCTGAATATCATAGACCTTCGCACCACGCAACTTCGCCAACAATTCTTCTGTCAACTCATCGTTCGCATTCGCTACTACTTCGCCAGTATCGGCATCAACGATATTTTTCGCCAAAACGCGACCGAGCAAGTAGTCTTCTGGTACAGAAATCATCTTGATACCAGCGGATTCGATTTCACGCACATGCTTGGAATTGATACGCTTGTCTTTCGCTACGATCAACTTGCCAGCTTTGTCAGAGATATCAAAACGCGCAACTTCACCGCGTAGACGTTCTGCAACAAATTCCATTTCCGCGCCATCGCTATGCAAGCCGAAATTATCAAAGACGAAGAAGTTCGCCAAAATCTGCTCATTTGTCATGCCAATAGCACGCAACAAAATTGTTACTGGCATCTTACGACGACGGTCAATACGGAAGAACAAAATATCTTTTGGATCGAACTCAAAATCGAGCCATGAACCACGGTAAGGAATAATTCTTGCTGAAAACAGCAACTTACCGGAGGAATGTGTTTTGCCGCGGTCATGTTCAAAGAACACACCAGGGGAACGGTGCAACTGAGATACGATCACCCGCTCAGTACCGTTAATGACGAAAGAACCCGTGCTAGTCATGAGTGGCAATTCACCCATGTACACTTCTTGTTCTTTCATTTCTTTAACGACAGGTTTTGTTGGAGATTCTTTATCCAGAATCACCAAACGTACTTTGGCACGCAAAGGAGAGGCAAATGTCAAACCGCGCAGTTGACATTCCTTGACGTCAAAGGCTGGATCGCCTAAAACGTAGGAGAGAAATTCTAAACGAGCGAACCCATTGTGCGACACGATCGGAAAAATGGACGTGAAGGCTGACTGCAAGCCCTCGTTTTTGCGCGTCGACGGTGCTTTGTCGGCTTGCAAAAAGCCCAAATATGACTCGAGCTGGGTCGCCAGCAGGAACGGAACGTTGTGGACGTTAGCGCGTTTCGCAAAAGATTTACGAATGCGCTTCTTCTCAGTAAATGAGTAGTGCATGGACACTCCGTGAGTGGCAAGGAAGGATGGAGAATTCAGATTTCAAAACTTTTTTCCAGGTAAATGACACTACAAGAAAAACCATCAAGAAACCTCAAGTCTCAGCCCTCACCTTATGAGATTCGGCTTAGGAAATTTCAACAAATTTACAAATTACAAACATTTCGGCCGCGAGAACGACAGAGAAGCCAAAGAGGAACCTTCTCTTGCAAGAAGATTCCTTCCTTTGACTTAGGCAAACTCGAAAGTCTGCCAGTATAACATGGAATTACTTGATGTCTGCTTTCGCACCAGCTTCTTCCAATTTTTTCTTAGCAGCTTCAGCATCCGCTTTAGAAACAGCTTCTTTAACTGTTTTTGGCGCGCCATCAACTACGTCTTTAGCTTCTTTCAAGCCCAGACCTGTCAATTCACGAACTGCTTTAATAACGCCAACTTTGTTTGCGCCAACTTCAGACAGAATTACGTTGAATTCTGTTTGCTCTTCAACAGCAGCGGCAGCAGCACCAGCAGCTGGACCAGCTGACATTGCAGCAGCGGAAACGCCAAATTTTTCTTCGAATGCTTTAACCAAGTCGTTCAAGTCCATTACGGACATCGCGCCTACGGCTTCCAGGATATCGTCTTTGCTAATTGCCATTTGAAACTCCAATATTTAAATTACTATGATTCGGTATTTGACGAAAATCTTATTCAGCTGCTGCTTCGGCAACTTCTGCTGCCGGCGCTGCTGGTGAACCAGATTCTTGTTTTGCTGCGAGTGCTGCCAATGCACGTGCGAATGCCGATACAGGAGCCTGCATCATACCCAACACTTGCGCCAACAATACTTCACGAGCAGGAATGCTTGCCAACGCAACAACACCAGCTTTATCCAAAGATTTACCAGCGTAGTTACCCGCTTTAACGACTAACTTGTCATTGCTTTTTGCAAAGTCTTGAACGACTTTAGCAGCAGCAACAGCATCTTCCGAGATCGCATAGATCAACGGACCTGTCATTTCATCAGCGAGGCTTGCAAATACAGTTCCCTCAACAGCGCGACGTGCGAGTGTGTTTTTCAACACGCGCATATATACGCCTTGAGCACGTGCGCTTGCACGTAACTGCGTCAAATGACCGACCTGTATGCCACGGTATTCGGCTACGACGATAGTCTGTGCTTTTGCTACTTTTGCAGAGACTTCAGCGACAACAGCCTTTTTGTCATTCAGATTGAGACTCACGGTCAACCTCCTTAAATGATATTCAGTCGATACACCACAATGATGCACTTCCCTCATATCGTTTCGAACACGGCGTCCGAAGTTAGGAGCTTCACTGGATCACCAGTAGTCACTACAAAACTTACTCGGGTACACCATCTGCGTTGGGCATCAAGAATCACTTCTCAATAATTAACTTTCTAAACGAATTTAAAAAGCCCAACGGTCTTTGACACTCTGTTTGCTACTACCTACCAAAATAAGCAATACCAAACAGCCCAAAGATGCGCCATCCACCAAAAAAATGAATGGGCTTAATTCTTAATATTACGCAGACAAATTGATGTGATCTACGCGCACACCAGCACCCATAGTGGATGAGATGGAGATTTTACGCAGATAGACACCTTTGCTCGTCGCTGGTTTAGCTTTGTTCAATGCTTCGATCAAGGCCAACAAGTTCGACTTCAAATCGCCATCAGCGAAAGATTTACGACCGATTGTTGTGTGGATAATACCAGCCTTGTCAGTACGGTATTGAACTTGACCGGCTTTGGCGTTTTTGACCGCTGTTGCCACGTCAGGAGTTACAGTACCAACTTTTGGATTTGGCATCAAACCGCGTGGCCCCAAAACTTGACCCAAAGTACCAACGATACGCATAGTGTCTGGAGATGCGATCACGATGTCAAATGGCATATCGCCAGCTTTGATACGCTCAGCCAAATCTTCCATACCAACGATATCAGCACCAGCTGCTTTAGCTTCTTCAGCTTTTGCGCCTTGAGCAAATACCGCTACGCGAACTGTCTTACCTGTACCAGCTGGCAACACAACCGCGCCACGAACAACTTGGTCAGATTTCTTAGGATCAACACCGAGTTGAACAGAAACGTCGATAGATTCGTTGAATTTCGCAGTTGCGCATTCTTTGATCAACGCGATAGCGTTATCGAATGGATAAACTTTCAAACGATCTACTTTTGTTTTCAGCAATTTTGCTTTTTTAGATAACTTAGCCATTACAGACCCTCCACCGTGATGCCCATGGAACGAGCAGAACCCGCGATTGTACGCACAGCTGCTTCCATATCTGCAGCAGTCAAGTCTTTTTGCTTAGCTGTTGCGATTTCTTCGGCTTGCGCACGACTGATTTTGCCAACCTTGTCTGTATGTGGTTTAGCAGAACCTTTAGTGATGCCAGCTGCTTTTTTGATCATGTAAGTTGCTGGTGGCGTCTTCATCACGAATGTGAAAGACTTATCAGCAAATGCGGTGATCACAACTGGAATTGGCATACCTGGTTCCATACCTTGAGTCTGCGCATTAAATGCTTTACAGAATTCCATGATATTCAAACCACGTTGACCCAATGCTGGACCGATTGGTGGGGATGGATTTGCTTTACCAGCTGGGACTTGCAGCTTGATAAAACCAATAATTTTCTTTGCCATGATGGCTCCTTCTATGGTTGAGTGGTAGCGCCTTTTGGTCAGATGACCAACCAACAGGCTCCTCGCTTTTTTTCACCAACATTCACATTTCTGTACGGTGTCAGCCCCGCTTACTACATTTGCTGCTTATACTTTTTCGACTTGACCAAATTCCAGATCTACCGGAGTTGCGCGCCCAAAGATAGTGACATTCACACGCACTTTAGATTTAGCGTAATTCACTTCTTCGACATTACCGTTGAAATCTGTGAACGGACCTTCTTTAATACGAACTACTTCACCAACTTCGTACAATACTTTTGGCCTTGGCTTTTCTACTCCATCCTGCACCTGCTGCAGAACTTTTTCTATTTCGTGACGCGGAATTGGTGCTGGCTTATTCGATTTACCTCCAATAAAACCAGTAACCTTGCTCGTGTTCTTTACTAAGTGCCAGGTATCATCCGTCATTTCCATTTCCACGAACACATAACTAGGAAACAAACGACGCTCTGTAACACTTTTCTTGCCATTCTTAACTTCTATCACTTCTTCGGTAGGAACCAAAATTTGTCCAAATAAATCTTGCATTTCGGCGCGCTCAATACGCTCTACCAATGCACGATGAACACTTTTCTCCATACCAGAATAGGCATGCACAGCATACCATTTTTTTGCACTCTTAGGGACAGAAACACCAGAGTCCTGCTCTGGCGCGCCATCCGTATTTTTATCTGAGATTTGTTCGCTCATTATTTAAGCCCAAGAATTACGTTCATAATCAAATATTCAAGAACTTTATCAGTCGTAAACAAGAAGATTGACATAATCAATACAAATCCGAATACCACTGCCGTCATCTGTCCAGCCTCTTTACGAGTTGGCCAAACCACCTTCTTAGCTTCACGAATCGATTCTTTGGCAAACGACACCAACTCACGACCAGTCTCAGAAATAAAGACCAGCACCAGAGCTAATGCGAGACCACCAAACAAAGCACCTAAACGCACATATTTCGCCTGACCAGCGAGAACATAAAATGCAACAACACCAGCAACAGCAGCAATCACCGCCAAAATGATTTTATATTTATCATTAGAAGTGCTGACAGTTTGAACGGTTTGGTTAGACATGCTGATTTTTACTTTCGATGCCTTTTGGCCTTGATGGTGGCAGGGGCGGTAAGGATCGAACTTACGACCTTCGGTTTTGGAGACCGACGCTCTGCCAGTTGAGCTACACCCCTACAGCTTTTACAAACGAGAGGGATAGCAACTTTTTCAAGCAACTACCCAACTCATCTTTACTACTTAAAACTATTAACCAACGATAATTTTAGCAACAACACCCGCACCAACAGTACGACCACCTTCACGAATCGCGAAACGGAGACCTTCTTCCATCGCGATCGGGTTGATCAACTTAACTGTGATAGAAACGTTATCACCTGGCATAACCATTTCTTTATCTTTTGGCAACTCGATCGAACCTGTTACGTCCGTTGTACGGAAGTAGAACTGTGGACGATAGTTGTTAAAGAATGGCGTATGACGACCACCTTCATCTTTAGACAAAACGTAGATCTCGCCTGTGAAATGATCATGCGGCTTGATTGAACCTGGCTTCGCCAAAACTTGACCACGTTGAATATCTTCACGCTTAGTACCGCGCAACAATACACCAACGTTATCGCCTGCTTGACCTTGGTCGAGCAATTTGCGGAACATTTCAACACCAGTACATGTTGTTTTTACTGTGTCTTTAATACCAACGATTTCGATCTCTTCGCCGACTTTAACGATACCGCGTTCGATACGACCAGTCACAACTGTACCGCGACCAGAGATTGAGAATACGTCTTCTACTGGCAACAAGAATGCGCCGTCAACAGCACGTTCTGGAGTTGGGATGTAAGAATCCAAAGCATCAGCCAATTTCATGATTGCTTCTTCGCCCAATGGGCCTTTGTCGCCTTCGAGCGCCAACTTTGCAGAACCTTGGATGATAGGCAAATCATCGCCCGGGAATTCGTATTTAGACAATAACTCACGAACTTCCATTTCAACCAATTCCAACAACTCAGCGTCATCAACCATGTCGCATTTGTTCAAGAAAACGATGATGTATGGAACACCAACTTGACGTGCCAACAAGATATGTTCACGCGTTTGCGGCATTGGGCCGTCAGCTGCGGAGCAAACCAATATCGCGCCGTCCATCTGAGCAGCACCAGTAATCATGTTTTTAACATAATCAGCATGGCCTGGGCAGTCAACGTGCGCATAGTGACGCGCTGCTGTTTCGTATTCTACGTGGGCTGTATTAATTGTAATACCGCGCGCTTTTTCTTCTGGAGCTGCATCGATCTGATCGTATGCTTTAGCTTCGCCGCCAAATTTCTTAGACAATACTGTCGCAATCGCTGCTGTCAATGTCGTTTTACCGTGATCCACGTGACCAATTGTACCGACGTTAACGTGCGGCTTGGTGCGTTCGAACTTACCTTTTGCCATTTTAGACTCCTAACGATTGTGAGAGATCTTCTTAAGCTACCAGGCACACACCTGATAATAACAATGCGAAGACGATGATTTAAAACTACACTGGTGCCCTTGACGTGGATTGAACACGTGGCCTCTCCCTTACCAAGGGAGTGCTCTACCACTGAGCTACAAGGGCAGCTCTTTGCACAACACACATGCAGAGACAAAACTTTAAACTTGGAGCGGGTGAAGGGAATCGAACCCTCGTCTTAAGCTTGGAAGGCTTCGGCTCTACCATTGAGCTACACCCGCATACGAAACTGATTCGAAAAAACTTCAGCCACAAAATTCTGCCTGGTGGAGGGGGCTGGATTCGAACCAGCGTACTCAGAGAGAACAGATTTACAGTCTGTCGCCTTTAACCACTCGGCCACCCCTCCCAGGGAACCCCGAATTATGGAGATGTTTGATTTAGCTGTCAATAGCTTTTTAATGTCGAAATCTATTTTTTTGTTTTGACCTTTTCAAGCGACGGCTAATGCTATTAGATTTACATCGATAATTCAAATACTTAGTTAATTTCGGGCATGCGCCAACTGATAGGAAATTAATCCTTCAAACTTATTCATTTCTTCA
Source organism: Undibacterium sp. Ji22W (assembly GCF_049340305.1). Lineage (NCBI taxonomy): Bacteria > Pseudomonadati > Pseudomonadota > Betaproteobacteria > Burkholderiales > Oxalobacteraceae > Undibacterium > Undibacterium sp. Ji22W. The sequence continues at coordinate 239,694 of NZ_JBMPOU010000002.1, forward strand.
GAAAGTGAACTGATCGAGGTCGCTTGCTTGCGATTTAAGGCAACGGCCACGAAACGCCATTCGGTCTTCCCCTCCTTTGAGGAAATGATAATAGTACCACCGGCAACATCGTAGCCACGCGCAATTGCCAGTTGGCGGATAGCTGACTCACTTGCGACAAAACCTTCCCGAAATTGCATGACGATTGAGATCGCCTGACGCGCTGGCAGCCAAGCTTCCAATTTAAACACCCAGATCATGCATGCCGCTGACAGAAAGGCAAGTAAAATTGCCGCAGCGTAAAACCCCACCCCAACCAAAATTCCTATCGCTGACGATGCCCATAATGATGCAGCAGTCGTTAAACCACTAATACTAAAGCCCTCTTTCATGATGACGCCAGCACCCAAGAAGCCTATGCCAGTCACAACACCTTGTATCGTTCGGGATGGATCTAGTGCCACTGGAGTCAGTGCGCGTCCACCAAACCAGAAGTCAGGATAACCAGCAATCACAACCAACGCCGCTGAAGCCATACAAACTAGGCCATATGTACGCATTCCGGCGGCCCTTCCGTGGTAGGAACGCTCATACCCGACCACAAAGCCCAATAGCATGGCACCGGTTAGGTTCAAGAAAATAATCGTGTTGGCGCCTAATTCAGCACTCGACCAAAAATCGGCGGTATAGGAGGCTAAGGTTGTCATACTGCATATTCTTTCTTCATCTATTATTGAATCTTGAGTGTATCAAGCCACCCACTTGCCGTCTAAAATTTATCTATCTTTATCGTTTATTGATGCATTTGCTATGTAATAAGTACTCCTTAATTCAGCATAGTGCCGTTTTTCAACAACACTGAACTTATTGGCGGCTATGCAATCGGATAGCAAGAGCTTTGAATCGTATATCCGTAGTATATTTATTTCCTCGATTATTCTTTCACCTTGCAATTAGGAGCCAGCATGCCGCACTCGCGCACCAAGCACATTCAATCGATCAAGAAAACCCCGACACATTATTGTGGCCTCACGGCGCTCAGTGCAGCTATCGCTTTAGCTTGCATTAGCACGACCCTGGAAGCGCACGCGGCTGAGCAAACCATCGAGATTAGTGGCGTTGCGATGCCTGGCAAGCAAACTAAAGCAGAGAATGCCTTTAAGACCATTTTTCAAAAAGAAGCCATTTTCAGAAATAAGGAATTCCCCGGTCGACGTGCTGCAGATGACGAGGACGAAATTACCCAAGCTGATTTCAGCGATGCAGCCGAACAACGCCGCCTGAAAGTCTGGCGCAGCCTTGCCGAAGATTTAAAAAAGATTGATGCCGCAGCCTTATCTAGCGAGTCGCGCATCAATTTCAAAATATTTTCAGACCAGATTACGAATCGGATTAATGCCACTAGCCTCGACGCGCATTTGTTGACATTTAATTCTGACAGTCAATTTTGGGCGGGGACAGCAGGCGCTGCGGAATCAACGCGCTGCACTTCACTTAAGAACTGTGAACACTTTTTAAAGCAACTTTCAAGCATCCCACATACTTTTGAACAAAAAATCGCGTTAATGAAGTTGGGAATAGCGCGTGGCATGACCATGCCACAGGTTGTACTAAATGGTCGCGATGCCAGCATTCAAAGGCATGTCGTGGCGGATGTTGGTGATAGTGTTTTCTACAAGACGTTCACTCAATTACCCTCCACAATTAGTCCAAGCCAACAAGCCGATTTACAAAAGCGCGCCAAGACTTTAATCGCTGAGAAAGTGATCCCAGCGTACCAAAATTTACTCGGCTTTATTCGCAATGAATACATGCCGAAAGCACGCAAATCCATCGCGGCTTACGACCTGCCGAACGGCAAGGCCTTCTATCAAGCGCAAATTTTTGAATACACTACTTTAGAAAATACACCTGACGAAATTCACGCAGTTGGTTTAGCGGAAGTATCACGGATTCGCGGTGATATGGTGAAGATTATCAGCGACTTAAAGTTCAATGGCGACTTCAAAGCATTTTTGCATTTCTTACGCACTGATCCACAATTTTATGCCAAGTCACCGCACGAATTATTGGCTGAAGCTTCGTACTGGGCAAAAAAGTCAGATGGAATGCTGATACGCTATTTTGGTCAATTACCACGCAAACCATATGGGATACAAGCCGTCCCAGCAGATATTGCGCCGACATACACTGCTGGACGTTATGCTGGTAGTGGCGATCCAAAACGTCCATCAAACTATTGGGTGAATACTTCACTGTTAGATCAACGTCCAATGTGGGCGCTTCCAGCCCTTACCTTACACGAAGCTGTACCTGGTCATCATCTGCAAATCGCCTTAGCTGGAGAACAAGCGGAGCAGCCAGAGTTCCGCCGCAAAGCTTACATCTCAGCATTTGGTGAGGGTTGGGCACTGTATGCAGAACATCTGGGTGTGGAGATGGGATTTTACGAAACGCCGTATCAACATTTTGGACGCCTAGTGTACGAAATGTGGCGTGCATCTCGTCTAGTAGTCGACACTGGCATGCATGCAAAAGGCTGGACACGCGATCAAGCCCTAGAATTTATGCGTGAAAATACCGCGCTTTCCGAACATGAAATTACGACTGAAATTGATCGCTATATTTCGTGGCCGGGCCAGGCACTTGCCTACAAATTAGGGGAATTGAAAATACGAGAAGTACGCCAAAAAACCGCAACAATTCTTGGCGATCGATTTGACTTAAAAGCATTTCACGATAAGTTGTTGAGCTTGGGTTCTGTACCTTTGTCAATCTTAGAAAGCGAGATGCTGGCATGGGCAAATAAACTAAAGAGCGCGAAAAAGTAAGCCGTTCCACAAACTTTCAGCGCTTACATAAAAAAGCCATGGCAGATTTCGCTGCCATGGCTTTTTTTATAATCCGAATTCAAACAGATAAACCAAATCAGGCTACTGCGTTTTTACTTCCGGCGCTTTCTTGTCATCCGCTTTCGTGTCAGCCTTCACTTCAGGCTTCGGCTCAGCAGCTTTGACCAAGCTAGCTCGATCTTTCAAATGCTCTTCCATTTTCAGCCACGCCACACCTTTATTTAACCACTCTGGCGCTGTTTTATCTTTTAGATGGAAATCAAAAAATTCCTTCATGCGTTGCATATAGTCTTTTTGATTTGGCTTCTTCACCAAGCCATGATTTTCACCAGGGTACTCAAGCATAATGACATTTTTACCGGCCCGACGCAGGGTATTGAAATATTCAACGCCTTGGGTGTAATCAACCGCACCGTCGACATCGTTTTGTAGCATCAACAATGGCGTGTTAACTTTCTTCGCAAAGAAGACAGGACTATTTCGCACATAGGCTTCCCAATGATCGTTGTAAGCACCGAGAAAACGTCCCTGACTACTCTCAAAGATCGCCTGATTTGTGCTACCTGAGTTTTTATAAACCAGGCTGTACATACTGATCATATTGGTTAAAGCAGCCCCTGCAGATGCAGCTTTAAACGCATCGGTTTGCGTCACCAAAAATGCGGTTTGGTAACCTCCCCAACTATGTCCTTGCAAACCAACGCGTTTCGCATCAACGACGCCTGTGGCAATCGCAGCCTCCAAAGCTGGCAACACGCTTTCTTTAGCGCTAACACCTGGATCATTCAAGCGATAGGCGATATCCGGATTAAACACCGCGTAGCCATGACTGGTGTAATAGGCGCGATTAAATCCACCTCCTCCGACTGCTGGCTGCACGTAGGCATTTAAGCCCTGACTGAGTTTTTCATAGATATACACAACTGTCGGATAAGATTTTCCCGCTTGATAATTCGCAGGCAAAAATAAAGCGCCTTGCAGTTTTTTACCATCGGTACCCACATAATTTACTAACATCGCACCACTACCCATGGTGTAATTTTTTTCCTGCGCGCTCAGGTCAGTGAGTTTGCGTGCATCATTGAATTGATCACCGCTCACATACAAATCCGGTGCAGCGATCGCAGTCTCTTTTGAGAGCAAAAACACTTCCGCTTTTTCTGCCTTCAATAAACGGCGATACGACACATCATCGTAAGCGAGACGTTTCGTATTCCCGTTCACATCAAGTCGTAAAAAGCCGGCTTTTTTCGTCCACTCGCCATAAGCACTAAAGTATTGCGGCTTACTGAGATCAATTCCCTTTTCATTTGGATCGAGCGTCAACCGGCGTTGATACCTAATCTGATCGCGCTTACCGTCAGTACTCAGTTGTATCGCCTTACTACCATCGACTGCAAGTTTCCAAATATCCCAGCCATCGCTTAACAAAACAAAACGGCTATCAGTACTCCAGCCAAACGGAACAACAGGCGGCTTCGCGATATTGTGATCATCTTCAACATTGACAAAGCTAGTGTTCAAATTGGCGGTGAGATTATGACGCTTACCAGTTGCCATTTCTATGCTAATAAATTGCCCATCTTCATAGTGCAAATAATGGCGACCATCGTTGGCGAGACCAAAAGTCCAGCTAGCCTGCTTATTCAACAAGCGGCGCTCGCCAGTTTTTAAACTTACCGAATACACATCACTGAAACGACGCCCGTCCATACTCGTCTGACGCTGATATTCACTATCATCTTGTGCCAGAGCCCAGTCTCCAATCAATGGCAGATTCACCATGGTGAGTTTTTCATCTCCCACGCGAATGAACTTCTGTTCTGCAATACGATAAATCGCTGCCGCAGAACGTTTCTTATCGGTCTCTTGCTGAACTTTCTGTTGTGTTGGCAGACGTTTATCCTGGTGATGCCACAAGACGAGATTTACTTTTTCGTCAGCTTCGGGAGCGGCATCTTTCTTATCATCTTTGGGTTTCTTCTTTGTCTCTTTAATGCCGAAAGAAATCCATGCAAAATCTTGACTCCAACGCGGTTGCGCATCACCAGATATCGTCATCTCGACGGGAAAATCTTTTAATTTCAGGGGATCGACGAGCGTCTTCGTAAACTGATGATTGGCTTCTAATCGGAAGCCAAGCGCATTCCATAATTTGTCTTCGTACGATTTATCTTCAATACCTTTAAGCACGGTCAAGCCATTGCCCTTATCGTTCCAGAGCAATTTTTGATAGTTAGCGTCACCATCATCCAGCACCTGACTCACACCACTATCCACTGTATGTACGACGATACTATTTCCAGCTTTGTCGTTTGCGTCAACGATATATGCCAAGTAACGACCTTGGTGATCGAATTCGAATTCGGACACATTACCAATGTTAAGTGAACTACCTGTCTTCAAATTTTTGAGTAGCAGATCTGTGCCTTTAGCGCGCGCCGGAGTAGGCGCTGCACCAGCCGGTACAACAGGCGATGCTGGCGCTGTGGGTGGGGCTGCAACATCTGATGCTTTATGAAGTGCTATCCAGCCGCCACGTTCATTCGCAAAAGCAAACTTAGCGATTTTTTCTAGCGTGGTTGCTTTGCCCGTTTTCAGATCAACCAATGTGACTTTCGCTTGTATTGGTTTCTTCGCTTTTTTTGCGGCATCTTGCTCTTTTTTCGTCATGTGTGCAGTAAATGCCATCCACTGCCCATCCTCTGAAAATTCAATCGTTCCAGTGCCCTGCCCTGCAGGGAAAACATATTCTTCTTTATCAGACAAAGATTTGACAACCATATTCGCATCGCCATCTGCTTCCGCCAGACGCCAAGCTGCCCATGCACCATTCGCAGAAACAACGACAGAGTTTATGGCTTTCCATGCCGCCATATCGGCAATGTCAACTGGCCTCGGTATCGCTGGCATAGTGACCTTAGCATCGACCTTGATTTCGGATTTTTCCTGCTCTTTATTGTCCGCACTTTGTGCCGTTTTTTGCGCCACTGGCTCTGAAGTTTTATTCGTAGTCGCTGTTACTTGCGCGATTGCTTCTACGCTGGCTAACAGAAAACTTAAAGTTACTGCAGGATAAACTGGATGCATTACACACTCCGATCAGATTGGTAAAATTAGTAGCGAATTTATGTTGACCATCAAATCTTGGCTTAGTTCCTGTTCAACTCAAGCTAATTTGTCATTGAAAATTTGCTGCTAGATGAGCATCAGTAATTCGCAGCCATTTGGCATGCATGGCTTCTTGAAGTTTTTATAAAGAATTGTCGCTCTAGGGGACAGTGTCGCGCTGGCGTAATCCTATTTTCACGACTTCAGGAGGATAAAGGCTTTGGTAAGACTTCCATACGACATCGCTCGCCGCATACTTTTCCAATTGCGCTTTTAAATATATTTGATCACTGATATTTAACGCTGAGTTGGATATATAAATACCACTCGCTGTCCAAGGTAGTTCATCCAGTTTGTCATAACGTAACTTACCAATCAACGGTTTTAGCATTGCTTCCGTTTGTACCACACCTGAAAATAAAGTAGGCGCCATGATGGTCACATAACGCGGATTATTCAACATGGTCCGTGCCACCGATACGGGGTCAGGCTCGATTGTCAGTCGACCTTGCCGATTCATTTCCTCCAGGATTGCCTGATAACCGGGACCATAATCGTATGCTCTAACGACAACCAGACGCAGTTCACTACGCGCAAACAGATCCCGCACATTCTGTATCGCAAGATGCTGATCATCGATAGAAATGACGGTTGCACGCAGCTGCACCAATGAGATGAAAGTTCCTAATTTTTCGCGTCGTGTCGTTTTCACGGTAGCAATCAACAGATCAGCGTTACCACTTTCAAACAGGTTCTCTTGACGGCTCTTCGGGACGTAGTAATAAACAAAGCGACAATTAGACTTAGTCTCAATTAATCTCAAAAAGTCAGGCATGATGCCACTATATTTATTGTCTTTAAACACCACGTTTAGTCCTGCCACAGCCACTGGAACCTGAATCGGTCTGGAGCAGCCAGCCTCGGCGTGAATCGCGAGAAAAAAAAGACCCAGCACGCAAACCAAATGCGTCAAAAAAATCCATCGATTTCGCCGGCTGGCTAATAGGTGGCAAGTGCTCAATTTGATTCCAATGTAATTGCTACACCTGAAGTTTGCTATCATCTATTCTGTGCGATCACTAAGGCGCACGAGTTAAGGCGCACGACATAGCAATAGCCTACATATTGTTGCAAGAGAGTTGATTCTATTGTGCGCCGAAAGTAGCAACTTGCCTACGCGAACTGGCGTGAACGTCAATAATTGCTATGCGTGAAGCGAAACCTGTCTGCCGAATACGACAATGTAAAAATTTAAAATTTATAAATAACAATATTTATTACGACTAGTGAGGACATCATGTCTACAACAGCAAGAGTTATTTTTTCCCTATTGGCCGTTTTGCTAAGCTTCAGCGCCTTCGCCCAAAATCCTAAATATGATGCGGAGACTGCACGACGATTAGGTGCTGATCAACGTGGCATGCGCAGTTATGTCTTAGTGGTCCTCAAAACTGGTCCCAATAAAATTGCAGCCGGCAAGGAAAGAGATGACATGTTTGCTGGTCACTTCGCGAACATGACACGCTTGGCGACGGAAGGTAAACTTGCCGCAGCAGGGCCTTTTGACGGCATTGATGGCTGGCGCGGATTATTTATTTTTGCTGTCAAAGATATTGAAGAAGCGAAACAATTGACGGCGACCGACCCTGTTATTATTAAGGGAGAAATGATCGCCGAATATCATAAATGGTATGGCTCTGCCGCGATGATGGATGTGGGTCGTATTCACGAAACGTTGAGTGAAAAGTAAGCTCGGCCAACTTAGTTCAGGAAATGATCACATATCCTCGCAACAGGCACATGTGTATAAGTCATTACGGTGCAATGACTTACGCCTGTGATGCCGAAATCGCGTGTTCAGACAATACGTTGGCCATGCGCATCAATCACCGCTTCACCATCTTCTTTATTGAATGCACCAAGCTGCGGTCCAGGTAAGATATCAAGGACTAATTCAGATGGTCGGCACAGGCGTACTCCCAAAGAAGTAACGACAATTGGACGATTAATCAATACCGGATGTGCGATCATAAAATCAATCAGTGCATCATCACTCCATTTTGCATCCGCCAGTTGTAACTCTTCAAACAGGTTTTCTTTTTGCCGCATAACTTCACGTACGCTAAGGCCCATCGCGTGAATCATTTCTTGCAGAGTTTTTTTACTAGGTGGATGGCTGAGATATTCAATGATTTCTGGCTCATTGCCGCTATTGCGAACGAGAGCCAAAGTATTGCGGGATGTACCGCATTTCGGATTGTGATAAATCGTGATGGTCATGATGAGAACGATTACTGTAATCGGCAGAAAAACCTCAGTATATCGCTTTGTCCGATAAATTCGTATCATCCGCTGCAATCGCGGATCGTCCCCTTCTAGGGATAACTTGAATCGCTTCGACCTTTATTCATGCACCCAAGACATGTTGTGCGAACAAAAATCGAAGCAAATTCAACCCTTTTCCACCCAGCGTGTCATCACACCAACTCGCTGTTATTAGTCTTCATCAATCTTTATAGGCTATAACTTAATCGTGCATAGACAAAGCGTCCTGAACGTCCAAATGGTGAATAATTAGAAAACGACGTTGCTCCCGTCGTATTTAGTACGGGTAGACGGGTGTCAGCATAAACATCAAAAATATTGTCAGCGCCGACAGCCAATTTCAATCGTTTTGTCAGGGAATAACGAAATTCCATATCCACCAAGGTTTTAGGCGAAAGCGTCTGATCGAGAGCCGCAGTAGTACCCGGATCTAACACCTCACCATAACGCGTTGCACGAATTGTGGCGGCGTAGTCAGCCAGCTTCCAATCAATACTGGCATTAATTTTACTGCGCGGCTGACCACGTTCTAATGACAGCACATTAATACGATCAAACAAAACTGGAGCTGGCGTCAAGGCAGCTAACTGCGCAGTCTGCGGTACTTTGGTCACTTCTGTTTTGGTAAAATTACCCGCCAAAGTAAAATCGAAACGCCCAACAGAGTCCGTCAACATAGGCCAATTCGATACAATATCAAGACCTTTAGTCGTGGTATCAACACCGTTGATAAAGAATCGACCACCACCGACACCAATGAAACCTTGTGCCGTTAAATAATTACGGACATTGGCTGCAGTCAGATTTTCCGAAAGTACGATACGGTTACTGAGTTGAATCCGGTAGGCATCCACCGTCACGCCAAGTTTCCCCAACGTAAACACAGCACCTAGCGACTGATTAAAAGATTTTTCCGCATCTAGAGGTTTAGCGCCCAATGCAACTGCGGCTGGATCAGTCGGCTTAAAAGTCGTGATTTCAAACGGTACGCCGTTGATAAAATTGGTCGCGGTCGACGTAAAGAATTGTTGTTGTGGTGAAGGTGCACGGAAACCGTTTTGCAAGGAACCTCGAAGTCCGAATTCTTTACTAAAATCGTAGCGTGTCGCAATTTTTCCGGTAACGTTATTCCCAAAATCTGAATAATGCTCAGCTCGCACCGCCGCCGACGCTTGCCAATCTTTGGCAAGATTGGTTTCGAGATCAATGTAGGCACCGATCGCACTACGGTTATTGTTCGATGCATTCGCTGGTGTGAACCCTGGGAAAACTTGTGCCCCTGGTGCTGTAGGACTACCGTTGGCCAACTTTTCGCCACCAAAACGATACGAATCTGGTTCACCAGCAAACAAAGTATATCCTTCACGACGCGCCTCGAAACCAGTCGCGAAACTCAGGGGAGACGAAAATTCAGGCATGTTAAAACTTCTGACCGCAGACAAATTGAATACCAACTGATCGTAAGAAAACCCACCGGCATCAAACTGTGTTTTACTGCTTGGTCCAATTGAACGGTTCAAAGTATCTTTGATTGTGAACTGCATTTTATTCTTACCATAACCGAGCGAGGCATCCAAATCCCATTCACCTGCTAACCAACTGACACCAGCGGTAGCACTATAGTCGTCCACCTGCGGTGCGATTTTTGGTAAAAATCCATCCGGATAAATTGCTAGGATATTTTGATCTTGCAATGGTCTCCGGAAAAAACCAGCCGAGATCGCATCTCGGCGTTGATAACTAGACCAGCCATAAATTTTGACACCACCCGCCAAAGTCTCACCCGCATTAATAAACGCAGTGGATTGTTTGAGTTGTGGTTCGCCGTACCATGCGTCAAATCGATTGAAGTTTTTTTCACGCGGATCAAAAGCACCATTCACCAAAGGATATTGTTGGCGAAAATCCCACCCTGCACGCTCAGTATGTTTTTGATCTTTCAATTCAGCAGCAACAGTGACGTAACCAGTTTCACCGAAAGACAAGCCCTTCCAAATACTGATCGTCGAGGTATTGCCATCATGCCGACTACGAGAAGTCGCTGGTGCAGTCCAACTGGCACCCGTTGGCGGTGCGCTCGGGATATAGTCATACTCAGTGATACGTTCACCATAGCTCGCAGTCGCCTCGCCGCCATCGCGGTCCTGCCGTAGACGTAAGTTGATAACACCTGACAACGCATCAGAACCGTATTGCGCGGATGCGCCATCACGCAATACCTCAATATTTTTGACGATCGCGCTTGGGATAGTATTGAGATCCACCGCGGCGGCACCACGTCCCACCGTACCATTCACATTCACCAACGCTGACGAATGGCGACGTTTAGAATTAACCAATACCAAGGTCTGATCAGGTCCTAGTCCTCTTAATGTCGCAGGTCGTATCGTATCGGTACCATCTGTTAAACCAGGTCGCGGAAAATTTAGCGAAGGTAATGCAACGGACAATGCTTGATTGATTTCGCTCACGCCGAGATTTTGTAAAGACTCAGCAGAGATAACGTCGACCGGCGCAGAGGTATTCGTCGCAGACCGGTTCTGCATGCGGGTACCGGTCACGATCACCGCTACGGGTTTTTCGTCTTGCACCTGCGAGGTTTGTGCTGATTGTGCGAGCGCGGTCTGTGCCAAACCAAATGGAACACAAAAGAGAGAAGTAATAGCGATTGCTAATACTGATTTTTTGGGGCTGAAATGCTGCATTGAAAACCTCCAAACAAAAAAATCACACAAAGTGGAAAAAAGAAATGGGGTGCGCAGACAAAAGACGTGAATTCATCATGACACCAAGAAAAACCGAAGTCAATTTAAGTCCACATGGATACAACAATAACCCAAGCTGAATCTGATACAGTGCGAAAACAGTGCAATTGACATTCACTAAGAACAACTATGTTCGCAGGTACGCACCAGAAAAAGACAAGCGCGCACCATGCGAGCGCACTTGAACTGAGCTAAAACCGGAAATGTAAATCTATGCAGGTTATTTTCCCTAACAAATTGATCAAATTAAAACCATTCAATTCGATATTCAATCTATGTCCACACAAAAACAATTCTCCCTTGCTTGCGAGCGCAATCAGGAACCCATATTGCAGCAATTAAAAACGCATTTTGCTCATGCCCAGCATGTGTTGGAAATTGGTAGTGGCACTGGTCAGCATGCCATCTATTTCAGCCAACATTTACCGCACCTGATTTGGCAAACGAGTGATCGGTTAGAAAATCATCCCAGCATTCACGCGTGGATTTCAGAAGAGGGAAGTGCTCGTACACTTGCGCCATTAGCGCTGGACGTGGCCGATGGGGCATGGCCTGTGGCGACTTACGATGCTGTTTTTACCGCCAATACCTGCCACATTATGCATTGGGAAGAAGTAGAAAAAATGTTTGGCGGTGTCAGTATGTTGCTTCCGCTGGAAGGAACATTCGTCATCTACGGCCCGTTCAATTATGGTGGACAATTTACCTGTTTAAGCAACCAGGAATTCGACGCCGCATTGAAGCAGCAAGCAAGTCATCGTGGCATCCGAGATATCGGTGATTTACAAAAACTTGCAATGCAACACCAGTTCAATCTGCATGAAGATTCAGAAATGCCAGCGAACAATCGTCTTCTCGTATTCAAGAAAGTAATGCAAATTGCAGACTAAGCTGGTATATCCACCGACACCGATAAAAAATTCGACCAAGCTCAAAGTCACCAGACTGGCAATCAGTTTTGCGCGAATAGCTAAGTTTTGCAACATACCAACCTCCTCGATAAATAACATTTATTGATGACGACAATCTTGGTGAAACGTGCAAGTGGAGCTCGCCTCTATTGAAGAAATGAGTTTTGATAACTGCGCGCTTTTTTCAGCTCTCGACGTGAACTAAAATCATAAAATGTCACAGCAAATTAAACTTCAATTAATGTAAGAGCAAGTTTCGTCTCTCTTCTGTCTCCATCAAATTATTCTGAAAGGGCTAAGGTGAACCAAAAAATACTCCCGCCCCGCAATGACCTTTCGTAGCCAACTTCCCCTCCCAATTTATGCACAATACGTTGCACTATCGAGAGCCCCAACCCATGCCCCTCAGACACAGCGGCGTCCAGACGTATAAATTGTTCGAATAATTTGCCTTGCTGTTCCAGATTCAGTCCGATTCCAGAATCTTGGACCCAACACTTCACGAAACCGTTTGCTAAATTAGTCACGCCAATTTCAATTTCTGGTCTATCGCCACCATATTTAATCGCATTCGATAAATAATTTACCCACACCTCTTCAACCCATTGAGGGTTCGCCATCACATACGGCCAATGACCTGTAAACGCCACGTGTGCATGACGTTCCAATGTCATTGAAAACAAACGTTGATAAGCTTCATGCGCAGTATGTTCAAGATTAATTTTTTCCAACTTTAAATTATCATTTTTTCGAACGCTGGCTAACAACAATAAAGAGTCGATAATAGCGTGCATTTTTTTCGATGACTGTTGGATGCTCGCTAACAGAGCACGATTCTTTTCTGCTGATAACTCTAGATTTTCTGCCGTTAACAAAGTGGACGCACCCATCAAATTACTGATAGGCTGTTTGAGATCATGCGCAACAGTATGGGCATACGCATCCAATTCTCGATTTTGTAAAATGAGTTCTTCTGATTTAGTCTCCAAGAGCACAGTTTTATTTTGTAAATCAAGCGTCCGTTCTGCGACCAATTGCTCCAATTGCTCGCGATACAGTACCAATTCTTTATCTAATAAATCTCGCTTGTGAATATCATTTTTTATACTGGTACGCATTGCATTGATCGCAAATACCACTAAATCCAACTCATCTTGAGTTCCACTTTTTGGGCGATCCAGTGTTAATTCACACTCTAAATTGGAGAGATCCAATTGTTGGAGATAATTCGCCGTTTTTTCGAGATGTCGCCCTATCCAACGACGAATAATGAATAACACGAATAATGCCGACATCAGCAAACTTACTGTTGTTGTAATCGCGATACTAGTCGCGGTATCCCACATACGATTCTCAATATTTTTCGCCATTAATTCAACGTACAAGGTTCCCATCACAAAATCATCTTGTCCTTCGCGATACACAATTTGAAAGCGACGTGCAGCCAAGGTTTTGTTGTGTCCGGGATTTTTCCGCTCCCAACTATCTTGTAACTCACCCTGCAAACGTAAACTTCCCACATCTGGGACTTTCGCTATACCGTCTAACAAAGCCTCTATGCGCGGCATGTCGACTGACCATAAACCTGCTGCTAAACTAGGTAGATAGCTATTCTCAATTTCTACGAAACGCTGTTCCAAATTATCAAAGGCGAGTTGATAAGCACGATAAATTTGTATGCCAGTCACTATGCTTGCGACAACGATCGTGTAGACCAACACCACCAACACAATTTTGCTACCTATATGTTTGCGTTGCTGGTCGGTATCGGGGTAAAAAGTCTCTGCATGCATGCTCAGAATCCTAACGTGGGAGAAAACCACAAGTCGGTGCGCTGCAAAGGTGTGGCGTTGGTCAAAAACGGATTGCTCAGAGTCAGTACCGAACGATGATTCAAATCAGCTTTGGCAATTGCTTCACCAAAATGTAATTGAAACAATCGTCGCATACTTCCATCCTTTATGGCTACGAGCAATCCACGTTCGATTGCGGCTGCCAAAGCTGGTTTCTCTCTCGAGACAAAGAAATATAGTGGTGCTGGATAATGTAGAACCCAACGCGGTGCTACCACCAACGCCTGATTCTGATGCGCACGCACTTCAGGTTCGATCTCAGTCATAGAGCGCGGAAAGTAAGCGATGCGTCGACGCTGTAACATTGCAAACAATCCTTGATAACTAGAACTTGGGCTGACGTTAAATCCATTCGCTTTTAGTATAGGAAAATCGGGCCAATCATGTCCTTGCCCAGATCGTAATTCACGCAATTGTTCAGCACTATCTAATTTTGCGAACCGCTCAGCATCGGCTGCATTAATCAACAAAAGGCGCCAACCCAGCAAACCGCGATCTATCGGAATGCGTATCGGCAGTAGAGTTTGCTCACGCTCTGGCGTCGTAAAAGTCCAAACCACATCCAACTCTCTACCCATTTGCACATGGCGTAACGTGCGCCACTGTGGCATATCATGCTTGCTAGGCTGGATTTCGTAGGATGCACCGGATTTCTCCAATGCTAATTTCAAAAGGGAAATTGGATAATGACCGCGTTCATCTTTTGCCATAGAGGCGGCCCAAGCATAGATTACGGTTTGCGGTGTTTGAGCCGTCGCGACAAACTGCGCATGCGCCGATTGCGCTCCTGCCAATAGAGATACTGCAATAATCACTACAAAGAATAAAATGTTCAAGCGAATGTTTCGCTCTGGCAGTGCACTCAAAAAAATCTTTTTGATATTGATCATGAGGACTTCTTTATGACTGTTCTTTCAGCATCTTAGCTGATTTTATGGCTTAGCCGTCACCCCAATAATCTCGCTGTAAGACGCGCCAAACAAATTGTTGTAAAAACGTAGCCAATTATCATTACGGCAATTATTGTAATTATTGTGGTGTTCATCATTCTGGTTCAGTCTGGTGCTTCACAAATTCAACATCCATATTGCCGCTAGCCAAATCTTATGCGAAGATATAAGTGGATAATTCTGCCAACTCCCCCAATCGATCGACCTTAGCAGGGCACTTCAATGACATTGGCGCGACGTTCGATCACCAGTTTGATATTTTCTTTGTGCATGAGCTGCACGGCATCGTTACATGCACAAACAACACTCAAGTTTTGCTTTGAAGATGTAGCGCAGGAGCCATGGACTGTTCCCGATGGCACTGGCCTCAACATCGAGTTATTAAAACGGGTGGAGGAGTTATTAGGCGAACACTTTGAATTCATTTCTAAACCTTGGAAACGTTGTCAAGAAGAAGTGCGTACTGGCGTGATTGACGGATATTTTGGCGCCGCCGTCTCTGCTGACCGCCAACGTTTTAGTGTTTATCCAAGCTTAGCAGATGGCAGTATCGACACCGGGAGCGCCTTAAATGTCGACGACACCAGAGTTTTTATTAATAAGTCCAGTAAAGTGAGTTGGGACGGCAAATCCTTAACAAAAGTGAATTCACCGATTATCGTTCAACGCGGTTATTTGATTGGCACAATTCTAGAAAAAAAAGGCTACAAGATACGAGAGATTCGTACGCTTGAAGAGGGTTTAAAACTACTCGCCAACGGCGATGCTGAAGTTGCGATTTTGCAAGGCATTGATGCACTCTACTTGACTAAACAGGATCCTCGCTTTAAAGACCAATTACAAAGCCTGCCATTGCCTTACCTTAGTCTGCATTTGTATCTGCCGATCAATCAACAGCGCTATCAACGCGAGCCTAAACGGTTTCAAGCAATTTGGAATGCAATTAAATCCGTTCGGAATTCGCCTTCCTATCAACAATTACTAGAAAATGCTGGGCTACGTTAAGTAATGATCACATATTACGTGTTCAAGACCGCTGCAAGAAATCCAAAAGAAGATCAACTCAGAAGTCGTCGAATAGAGCGCGGCATGTCTGTATCGACCCACAATATTTTGCGCTAACGTCCAGTTCGCGGTGAAATCAACTTTTCTAACAATAAACTACATGGTGACATAAGGAGCTCTTTTTTAAGAGAGCTTTCCTGACGCAATCGTTTGTCATCATCACTTCAGCATTCACACTTTTTGCATGCCTGAAACAGATGTGTTCCAGCTCAAGGCGTTATAAGAAATTAATCACGACAATTGCGTTCAATGCAGAACTCTTCTATAGTGATTCTGCATTTCCTTTAGTCTATTTCTCCCTTTACTTTTTACCATCTCTTCTATGGAGTTTCGCATGAAAAAACTATTACTTGCAATCGCTTTGATTTGCCCAATGATGATGGCACATGCTGCTACCGCGCAGCAGTCTAAAATGACGACATGCAATAAGGAAGCAACCGGCAAAAAAGGCGATGAGCGCAAAGCCTTCATGAAAACATGCTTGTCCGCAAAACCAGCCGTGGAAGAAAAAGAAATGACAGAACAACAATCAAAAATGAAAACTTGTAATGTTGATGCAAAAGGAATGAAAGGCGACGAGCGCAAAAAATTTATGTCGACCTGTCTCAAAAAATAGTTTGAAGGAAGCATTTGGAAAATAAGGTGATCAAAACCTGAATTGATACGGCTTACATAGATCGATTCAGGTTTCGTTTTGATTTAAAGATCAGGGCCATCGACTACATCATAAGTTAGCACCCGAAGCACCCAAAGCACCCGAAGATTTTGGCCAATGTGCCCATACCACGCCAATCAAGCAAGTCAGCAAAATAGATCCTCACTCCATACCACCACTTCCTGGCCCCGCGACACACCAAGCGTTTTGTGCATGCACATCCAGGATGCCAACCACACGACAATTGTGTGTGCAAGACAAGCGACGATCGCGCATCGACTCACTAGTGATGCGAGGCTGACGGGTGCCTGAATCACTATCACCGTCCATGCTCATGCGGTGCTCACGTGGTAACCCAAGGAAAATAAGAATTCGCCTAACGGCGGCAAGTTTTCGGGGTGCCAAAATCCGTGTAGCGGATGCATCAAAATTATCAGCGAACGCTAATTCTAACGATCGCCAACCCACGATTCGCAACTTGTGACGGCGCGTCCAAGCAACGTTTTCTGCCCATTTTTATATCTTTTACCGTATCAAAAAACACATCAATAAAGCATAACAAAAACTTCACTAGGCAAATTTAGTAGCTAGTCGAATCGACACCAATCGACGCCAATTGTCGCCGGTGGTCACTGCAGATAACAATCTACTGAGTCCTATTGCAATACCAAATTATCGCGATGAATTAATTCAGGCTCTTCCACAAATCCCAAAATACTTTCTATCTCTGATGAAGCTTTGCGCATAATTCTGCGAGCGTCACCACTACTGTAATTACTTAATCCTTTTGCGATCGCCTCCCCACTTTCATCCACGCAAGTGACCACTGCGCCACGACCAAACTCACCCCTAACGTCACAGACACCGATCGCCAGTAAAGACTTACCTTCATCCCGTAGTTTAAGTACTGCACCAGCATCCAGCACGACTTGACCCGAAGTCTGTAAATGGTCCATCATCCATTGCTTACGCGCTGCAAGTGGCGCCATATCCGAACTCAATTGTGTACCTATCGCCTCACCATTCGCCAGACGCACCAATACATTTTCTTCACGGCCCCATGCAATCACGGTATGTGCACCAGAACGCGCAGCACGTTTTGCCGCAAGAATTTTAGTCAGCATGCCACCACTACCAAGACTAGAACCAGCACCGCCTGCCATCGCCTCCAATGCCACATCACCAGCCCGTGCTTCATGCACAAATTGCGCATCGGGATTTTTGCGCGGATCGGCAGTGTATAAACCTTGTTGATCAGTCAAAATAATCAAAGCGTCGGCTTCTACCAAATTCGCCACTAATGCCCCGAGCGTATCGTTGTCGCCAAATTTGATTTCATCTGTCACCACCGTATCATTCTCATTAATCACGGGCACGATGCCAAAACCAAGCAAGGTCAACAGAGTGGAGCGGGCATTCAAGTAACGTTCACGATCCGCCAGATCAGCATGCGTCAACAAGATTTGTGCGGTTCCCAAATCATGGGCGCGAAAGCTGGTCTCATAAATCTGTGCCAAACCCATCTGCCCCACCGCCGCACAAGCCTGCAATTCATGTACACCCGTAGGGCGTGCTTCAAACCCTAAACGCTGTCGCCCTTCAGCAATCGCCCCGGAGCTGACCAGCACCACCTCTTTACCCATTGCTCTTAAGGCAGCAATTTGTTGCGCCCAATTAGCGATAGCATCCCGATCAAGGCCACGACCTTCATTGGTGACGAGTGAGGAGCCGACTTTGATAATCAGGCGATTTGCGTTTTGAATGAGGGATTGCATGAGGAATAAGAGATTACGTTTTCATTCGGAATTGAATGACGTAAATTATACATTATTCTGAATTTGTTTTAATTTTCGGAATTTTATTTTGATTTAAAATGGTGAAAATGAGCGGCAAACGTAAAAAGAGCCGAACGAGTCGGCTCTTTTTTTGCATCAAAATCGATTCGATTAAGACGAAATTAATCAATCACTTTAAAACGCGGGTCATCCGGATCAATCGACAAAATCCCCTGCGCTTCTTCTTTCATCTGGGTTTCTTGTGAACGTTGTTCTGCTTGGCGCTTCTCTGCTAAATGCGCATATATATCGTTGACCAAAGCTTGGCAACCTTCGTGATTCAAGGCGGAAATTTCAAATACTGGGCCTTTCCATCCGAAGCGCTTAACGAAATCTTTGACGCGTTTTTTGCGATCTTCTGCACTTAAAACGTCGAGCTTATTCAAGACTAACCAGCGTGGTTTTTCTGCCAGCGATTCGTCGTACTTGGCTAATTCTTTAATCAAAGCTTTCGCGTCTTTAACTGGATCGACATCATCATCGAACGGCGCCAAATCAACGATGTGCAAGAGCAAACCTGTGCGTTGTAAATGCTTGAGAAATTGTACGCCGAGGCCGATACCATCCGCTGCGCCTTCGATCAAGCCAGGAATATCGGCAATCACGAAACTCTTCTCGTGACTAACGCGAACCATACCCAAGTTTGGATGCAAAGTCGTGAAAGGATAATCAGCGATTTTAGGGCGTGCATTGGAAACAGCTGTGATAAAAGTCGATTTACCAGCATTTGGCAAACCCAACAGACCAACGTCTGCCAGCACTTTTAATTCAAGTTTCAGTTCGCGGCGTTCGCCTTCTTTACCATCACTGCGTTGGCGTGGTGCACGGTTAGTCGAAGACTTGAAATGGATGTTGCCCCAACCACCTTCGCCGCCACGCGCCAATAAAACTTCTTGTCCATGTTCCGTGATATCGGCAATGACTTCATCGGTATCTCGATCCATAATCAAAGTACCAACCGGCATACGCAAGCGGATATCGTCCGCGCCTTTGCCGTAGCAATCTGCGCCACGACCGTTTTCACCGTCTTTGGCTTTGTGTAATTTGGAATAGCGGAAATCGACCAGGGTATTGATGTTACGGTCGCCGACGGCGAAGATACTTCCGCCTTTGCCGCCGTCACCACCATCAGGACCGCCGAACGGACGGAATTTCTCACGACAGAAGGACGCGACACCGTTGCCGCCGTCACCTGCAATGACTTCGATTCTTGCTTCGTCAATAAATTTCATGTTTGCCGCCTAAACGAAAGGGCTTTTCAGCCTTGATTCCCAGTCTTTCTTTTTGGTGGCATCTAATGTGATCTAGACGCGCTTAAAAACTGAACACTGGGCGATTACGAATTGAGAGTCTGAACGGGCTATTGTGCTGTTTTATTTCACTCACAGCAATAGGCAATGTTCTAAGACAAAGTATGCTAATTGACTAAGGCAATTAGCTTTGATGATCGGAACGACCATCGTTTTTCGCAAGAAAATTCACTAACACCAACTTCTAGCATGTAGATGTAAGGTTTAATGATCAATTCTCTGAAAATTATAAATCCTCTGAAAACCAAAAAGGCTCTACCTATGGCAGAGCCTTTTTGTTCAGCAAATTGTACGCTTAATGAATTAAGCAACAACCATTACTGTTTGGCGACGTAACGCGCCTTTGATTGCAAATTGTACTTTGCCTGTTACCAGAGCGTACAAAGTGTGATCTTTACCCATACCAACACCTTCACCGGCGTGTACTTTTGTACCGCGTTGACGAATGATGATACCGCCAGCATTGATAGCTTGGCCGCCGTAAACTTTAACGCCTAAGCGTTTTGACTCTGAGTCACGGCCGTTGCGCGTGGTGCCGCCGCCTTTTTTATGTGCCATTTAATAGCTCCTTGAATATTCTGGTGAAATTGCTAACGTAGTTCGACGGAATTAACCGTTGATCGAAACGATTTGCAGTTCAGTATAGTTTTGGCGATGACCTTGGCGCTTTTGGTAATGCTTACGACGACGCATTTTGAAAATACGAACTTTGTCGTGACGACCTTGGTCGATTACCTTAACTAGCACCGTTGCACCTGCGACCAGCGGAGTACCAAATTTAATGGTTTCTCCAGCACCCATAGCGAGTACTTGATCGATAGTGAATTCGGAGCCAATGTCTGCAGGTATCTGTTCTACTTTAAGTTTTTCACCAGCGACAACTTTATATTGTTTGCCACCGGTTTTTATGACCGCGTACATGTGAAACCTCATCAAATAAATAATAGGGATTCCCGAGTGCCTTTACTGACAGATACTGAAATCATCAACAAAAAATCAAGGGAACTGCGGATTATACATAGCTTAGGATGGCCGGTCAAAGACTTTTGCGTAAATTTTCAGCAGAACAATATGAAGGCATAACGAATAATCAATAATTATGGGGAAGTTGTTTTTACGTAATCCTTAGTCTGGCGCAATTGCCGTATTTCGGCCCAAGTTTGCGGGCTACGCCAATCTGCTGCACCCAATTGCAAATCCCACAATGCAATTCCTAGTCCTAAGTTCCTTGCCTCCTGCAGATGTGCGGAAATAGTTGACCCTAAACCGGACTCGCCCCAATTCGCTAACCAGGTTGGCATGCCAAGCACAATTTGATCAGTACGATAGCCTGCTTTCTTTGCATAGGCCAGTTGCCAACTATATTTAAAGATTGGTGCGCCGCCCTCACACACAGCTTTGCCTTCCGGCGTGAAGCTTCTGGTATTTCCTTCGTATAAGTCTTGATAACCCATACTATGAATTGCATTGATATGCCCCTGCCAATCACTCCACCAGCGCATATTCGGCGCGTTGATGCATGGGCTGTGAAAGCTATCAACCGTCAATAATTTCTTTTGTTTTTTAAGCTGTTTGCTTAAAGCTTTCACAAATTTTGCATAGTCAGCGCGATCTGAGTCCAGTTCCCCTTCACCTTCCAAATCGAGATCAATGCCATCCAAGTCAAACTCCCGCATAATCCCAATTAAAGAGGCAGAAAATTCATGAGGATGATCTCTAAAAGCGCGCCTCGCCAAATCCCAATCCCATTTTTTCATTACTTGTGAATTGTTATAGACAGTCAGGAGCACTTGTATCCTGCGTTTTTTTGCCCAAGCAATTATGCGCCGTACTTTTGAAGCTTCCAGCAAAACTCCGTCGTGATTCACCGGAGCCAACACGACACTTTTACCATCGGCTGAGGGATTCCAGAATTGCAGACCAATCCGCGTTAATCCAGCGGAGACATGCGGGTTTTCCTCCAACGCTTGCATCGATTTCTCATAGCCATAGGCAGGAATCCAGCCGATCACTTGTGTTTGTGCGCTTTGAGCTGATGCCTGCCAACTCAAAAATAAAATTTGCAAAAGCAATACTAACGAGAGCAGCTTTAGATACTTGGCCATAATAAATAGTGAGAAAAGAAAATCAGATGCCATTCTTGAAGAGATTCAAATAATTTTCAATTGGCATTTGACTGGTATTGAAAAATAATGACTCTTTCTCACAAAACTGATTGGATTTTGTCCTTCAAATTCGGATATTGGTCTGCAGCGCGCTGACAACGAGATTGTTGATTTCTAATCTGAACTAATTATTCAAGGCAGGAAAAACAGACTATTCATCAAAAATCAAATGTAAAACCAGGCTTTTTACACTGCCTCGCTCTGGCATCGTGCACTAACATCGTATAATCACGCCACCTTTTAATTTTGCTTTTCTTGCGGGATACACTCTTGTCTGCCACGCCTAACCAAAACACTATCAACCAATTGATCGCACCCGAAATGGACGCGGTTAATTTGGTCATTCGTCAACAATTGCATTCTGATGTCGCACTGGTAAGCCAGATTTCCGAATACATTATCAATGCTGGCGGCAAACGTATTCGCCCGGTACTGGTACTGCTTATGGCAAATGCCTATGGATACCAAGGCAAACACCATTACGATCTGGCGGCGATTGTCGAATTTATTCACACCGCAACCCTATTGCATGACGATGTGGTTGATGAATCCTCGATGCGGCGCGGACGCCAGACTGCCAATGCCTTGTTTGGCAACGCGGCCTCGGTCTTAGTAGGTGACTTCTTGTACTCACGTGCGTTTCAGATGATGGTGACCATCAATAGTATGCAAATCATGCAGATTCTCGCTGATGCCACGAATGTGATTGCAGAAGGTGAAGTCTTGCAACTTCTGAATATGCATGACCCTGACGTAACAGAAGAGCGTTATCTTGAGGTAATCCGCTGCAAAACTGCTAAATTGTTCGAAGCGGCAGCGGAGATAGGTGCCGTAGTTAGCGGCGCATCGCCGACACAAATCGCAGCAGCCGGTGAATATGGCCGGTCTTTAGGGACAGCCTTTCAATTGATCGACGATGTTCTCGACTACTCAGGCAAAGCAGAAGAGATCGGTAAAAATGTGGGGGATGATCTTCGTGAAGGCAAACCTACTTTACCTCTGATTTATCTGATGAAAAATGGTAGCGCCGAAGAGCAAGCTTTGGTGAAAGCTTGCATTGAACAAGGTGATGAATCTAAGTTTGATGCTATTTTGAGCGCGATTACCCAGTCCGGCGCATTAGACTACACCAAAGCGGAGGCAGACAAAGCGGCCGAACGAGCGGCACAGGCAATCGGGGATTTGACGCCCTCACCTTACAAACAGGCCTTGATGGATTTGGCATTTTTAGCGGTAAATCGCAATCATTAGCAAACATCAAAAATTTATCACCTCAATCTAACAAGTTGCGCCTTCCGACGACCATTGACAGCCAGTGATTCACAAGTCAATTTACGGCTGCATCATGGTCGTGTCAATCGCAGAAATGCTTAGTCGGTGTCCATGCGTGTATTTGCGACAAACTTGAGTACAATCTTCGCAATTCGCCGGGTCAAATCTTCTAAAGATAGAATTAAAAATGTAAATTTTTAGCTATTTTTACAAACTAAAGCCTGCCGAATACCCCCAGAAGAAAACATATGCAAAAACGTACTCTGTATCTTTACAGTAAGATGCCTGTTTACAAAAGTCTTACTTAGTTGCATTATCACAAAGCAACCATCTTTAGCCTTTATTAACTATCGAAACCTATGTCTGCTGTCCCACCAAATTCCGCTTCCGCTCCACCCGCTTCGGGCCTAGCTCGTGCACTAGCACAGGCAAATTTGGTATCGCCTGCTCAACTTGATGTAATTCAGAAGAAGGTGGCGCTTGAGAAAAGTCATTTTCTCGACGCTCTTTTACAAAATGGCGCCATCAATGCTCGCGACTTAGCTACATTCTGTTCAGAAACTTTTGGCTATCCACAACTCGATTTGGGCGTATTTGACGAAGCAATGCTTCCGGAAAAAATCATCGATGCAAAGATGATGATGACGCAACGAGTCATCGCGCTCTCTAAGAAAGGTAACAAAGTTTCAATTGGGATTTCAGATCCCACCAATACAATTGCAATTGATCAAATTAAATTTCAGACCGGGTTAAGCGTCGATATCGTGATTGTGCAACACGATTTATTGCAAAAACTCGTGGAGAAATTTAGTAAGTCTTCAGAACAATCGATTGCGGATCTTGCCGGCGATGACTTTGAACTTGAATTCAAAGAAGAAGACCTTAATTCTGGTATCGCTGATACACAGGCTGCCGAAATTGATGACGCTCCTGTCGTTAAGTTCTTGCAAAAGATGTTAGTTGACGCAATTAACATGGGCGCATCCGATCTTCATTTTGAGCCTTTTGAGAAATTTTATCGGATTCGTTTTCGTGTCGATGGTGAGTTACGGGAAATCGCCCAACCACCATTAGCAATCAAAGACAAATTGGTGTCACGAATCAAAGTTATCTCAAAGCTCGATATCTCGGAAAAGCGTGTTCCGCAAGACGGTCGCATGAAATTGGTGATGTCGCCCACCAAAGCAATTGATTTCCGCGTAAGCACCTTGCCGACCTTGTTCGGTGAAAAAATCGTTATGCGTATTTTGGATGGTTCTCAAGCGCAGATGGGTATTGACGCCCTAGGTTACGATCCTGACCAGAAAGAAATACTAATGGACGCGATTCAACGTCCATACGGAATGGTACTGGTGACAGGACCGACAGGCTCGGGTAAGACGGTTTCTTTGTACACCTGTTTGAATGTCATCAATAAACCTGGCATCAATATTTCCACTGCTGAAGATCCTGCCGAGATTAACTTGCCAGGTGTCAATCAGGTCAATATTAATGACAAAGCGGGCTTAACTTTCCCGGTTGCACTTAAGTCTTTCTTGCGCCAAGATCCAGACATCATTATGGTCGGCGAGATTCGTGATCTCGAAACTGCGGATATTGCCATCAAAGCTGCACAGACTGGCCACATGGTTTTTTCCACTCTGCATACGAACGATGCGCCCTCAACTTTAACCCGCCTGATGAACATGGGTGTCGCACCGTTCAATATTGCGTCGTCTGTCATTTTGATCACAGCACAACGCTTAACGCGACGCCTCTGTACGTGTAAAAAGCCCGTTGAGATTTTGGATGAAGTGTTATTACAAGCCGGATTTTTGGAAGAAGAATTAGACGGCACTTGGAAACCCTATGGTCCAATAGGTTGCGAACGCTGCAATGGTTCAGGCTATAAGGGTCGTGTTGGTATTTATCAAATTATGCCGATCACAGAAGCTATCGAAAAAATTATTCTGGCAAATGGCACTGGGCTCGAAATTCGCAAACAATCGGAAGCTGAAGGCGTCAAGGGATTGCGCCGCTCTGGATTGCAAAAAGTGCGCCAGGGCTTGACCAGTTTAGAAGAAGTACTTGGCTGTACCAACGAATAAAAATACAAGGATCCGGAGATGGCAACGCCAGCAACTAGAAGTACGAAACCTTCGCAAATCAAGGAGCATCTATATTCTTGGGAAGGCAAAGACAAGCAAGGTAAAAACGTTAAAGGCGAATTACGTGCCGGCGGTGAGGCCATAGTCAGCGCAACCTTGCGTCGGCAGGGTGTGATGGTCACCAAAATAAAAAAGAAAAGTTATAGCTCTGGCAAAAAAATTACTGACAAAGACATCACTTTGTTTACTCGTCAGTTAGCAACGATGATGAAGGCTGGCGTACCTTTATTGCAATCTTTTGATATTGTTGGTAAAGGACACTCCAACCCCTCCGTGTCGAAGCTATTACTGGATATCCGCGCTGACATCGAGACTGGAACAAGTTTGAACCAAGCTTTCCGCAAGTATCCGCTGTACTTTGATCCACTATTTTGTAATCTAGTCGGTGCTGGTGAGCAAGCTGGTATTTTGGAAGATTTATTAACCCGTTTAGCGATCTACAAAGAAAAAACTTTGGCCATCAAAGCCAAAATCAAATCTGCTCTGACTTATCCGATCGCAATTTTAACCATTGCTTTTATCGTCACTGCGGTGATCATGATTTGGGTGGTGCCAGCTTTTAAAGAAGTATTTAAGAGTTTTGGTGCTGACTTACCAGCACCAACCTTAATTGTCATGGGTATTTCTGATTTCGTTGTGGCGAACTGGTACTTGATATTCGGTGGCATTTTCGGTGCCTTATATTTCTTTTTCCAATCATGGCAACGCTCACTAGAAATGCAGCGTTTCATGGATAGGATATTGCTACAAGCTCCCATTTTCGGCGACGTCATACGTAAAGCAACGATTGCGCGCTGGACCCGCACTTTAGCCACCATGTTTGCCGCTGGTGTTCCCTTGGTGGAAGCTCTTGATTCAGTTGGCGGCGCGTCTGGCAATGCGGTTTATCTTGATGCGACCATCAAAATCCAGACAGAAGTCACGACTGGTACTAGTTTAACTGTTGCTATGCAAAACGCTAACGTGTTCCCGAGCATGGTTACTCAAATGGTGGCGATTGGGGAAGAATCCGGCGCATTAGACGGCATGTTAAGCAAAGTCGCCGATTTCTACGAGGAAGAAGTCGACGAAGCCGTTGCCAACTTATCCTCCTTAATGGAACCGATGATTATGGCAATTCTGGGTGTCATCATTGGTGGCTTGGTGGTCGCAATGTATCTGCCTATCTTCAAACTCGGTTCGGTGGTCTGATGCTTGAGTTATTTTTATTTACCGCTCCAGAAAATCTCGCCAGCACAGTTTTTTTTGCCGTATTTGGACTATTAATCGGTAGTTTTTTGAATGTTGTCATTCATCGGCTACCGATTATGATGCAAAGAGAATCGGACAACTATGTCGCCATCGAAAGTGGCAAAGAACCCGCTCATCAAACACCCTACAATCTGATTGTTCCGCGCTCAGCATGCCCGCACTGCAACCATCAGATAAGCGCATTAGAAAACATTCCTGTGATCAGCTACCTGATCATAGGCGGTAAGTGCCGTGGTTGCAAAGCACCCATTTCAATTCGATATCCGATCATTGAGGCGCTAACAGGCTTGCTTAGTGCCTTCATGATTTGGCATTTTGGAAGCGGTTTTGCAGGAATGTCCGCCGTAGTGTTTGTCTGGCTCTTGGTAGCGATGACCTTCATCGATGCCGATACCCAATTGTTGCCAGATGATCTGACACTGTCTTTGATGTGGCTAGGTCTATTGGTCAACCTGCACGGCACTTTCAGTTCATTGGACAATGCGGTTATTGGCGCAGCGGTCGGTTATATGTCCCTATGGTCTGTATATTGGGTATTTAAGCTTGTGACTGGCAAAGAAGGCATGGGCTACGGCGACTTTAAGTTGCTGGCAGCACTGGGAGCTTGGATGGGGTGGAGTATGCTTCCCCTGATTATTTTGCTGTCTTCCGCGGTCGGCGCAGTTATTGGTATTTCCATGATGATGTTTGGCAGACTTGGCAAAGGTAAGCCGATTCCATTCGGCCCCTACCTGGCAATTGCTGGCTTGATCGCTTTACTGTGGGGACAAAGCATCAACAGCCAATATTTAGGTTTATTCTATTGAAGTGCGCCAAAACCGATGTCAACTTCCACGTCAATCAGGGCGCAATCCGTGCATCTGGAAACCGAAATGTTTAGGGTGGGATTGACTGGTGGCATCGGCAGTGGCAAGACAACCGTGGCTAATTTCTTGGCAGATCTTGGTGCCAGCGTCATCGATACCGATTTGATTGCGCACAGCCTAACAATGGCAGGTGGTGCTGCGATTCCAGCCATACGGAAAGAGTTTGGCGAAGAATTTATTACCGTCGATAATGCGATGGATCGACAAAAAATGCGCGCCTGTGTATTCAACGATCCCGAAGCAAAACGACGTTTGGAAAATATTCTACATCCGACAATTCGCCTAGCTTGCGAAAACGCTGCGGAAGCAGCTGAAGGTAAGTATCTCGTCTTTGTCGTTCCTTTATTAATTGAATCGGGCAGTTGGCTGCAAAGGGTGAATAGGGTTTTAGTTGTCGACTGTGATGAAGAAACTCAAATTGCCCGCGTGATGCAGCGTAACCAATTTAGTCGAGACCAGGTTTGTAGCATCATGCGTACCCAGGTAACGCGCGAAATACGTTTAGAACATGCTGATGATGTCATCAATTCTCAGCAAGAATTGGTGCAAGTACAGCGGCATGTCGAGTTGCTGCACCAAAAATACCTACAAATGTGCGTACAAGGCTAAACAAACGCACGCAATGTTTGTAATTTTCCTCAGCTTGGTTCAGAATCACGTGAAACTTATTGCGCACTACTTTGGCATCATATTTACAGGGAATTTATTTTGATTGTTTACGAATACCCTTTCAACGAGCGTATTCGCACGTTGTTGCGGTTAGAAGACCTGTACGAAAAGTTTTCGTTTTTCTTGCACCAGTCTGATCCACTGCAACATCACGTCGCTATCGCTACCATCTTTGAGATGCTTGAAGTGGCAGGCCGCGCTGACTTAAAATCTGATCTACTCCAAGAATTGGACAGACAGAAAAATACCTTGATTGGCTTTAAATCGAATCCGAATGTTCAAGCAGACATGCTAGATCAAGTGATCAGTGACGTCGAACGTGCCAGCAGTAATTTGATGGCATCCACCGGTAAAACCGGACAACATATTCGTGACAACGAATGGCTGATGAGTATACGTGGCCGAACCATTATTCCTGGTGGCGCGTGTGAATTTGATTTGCCGAGTTATCACGCTTGGAAAAAACTTCCCGCAGAAAAGCGCTTTGCCGACATTACAACTTGGTTTGCACCCATTGCGCCATTGTTTGATGCCATTGGGGTAGTATTGCGCCTATTGCGCGAGTCAGGCAGCACTAGCAAAGTCATCGCGCAAGCTGGCAGCTATCAACAAATGCTACAGGGTAAGGTATATCAATTATTACGCGTATCGATCGATCAAGGCTTGGGTGCTATTCCTGAAATTTCAGCGAATAAATACATGTTGTGGATACGCATCATGTCGCAAGATGGTGATATGAAACCGAAACCGTTCGAAGGTGACGTGCCGTTTGATCTGACGCTCTGTAACTTCTAACTCTGTAACTTTTAATCTACTTCATTATGGCAACTGTTGTCTCCTGTCCGACTTGTGCGGCTAAAGTCGTTTGGTCTCCTGAAAGTGCTTTTCGTCCGTTTTGCTCTGATCGCTGTAAACAAATTGATCTGGGCGCCTGGGCTGAAGAGAAGTACACAATTCCTGCGGTGAATTTGCCTGAAGATCCTGATAATCCCGATTTAGGGCCTGCCAACGATTAAGCTATTTCTTAGGAATTCCATGCTTGCGTAATTTTGCGGCAATCATGGAATGTGAAGTATCGAGACGTGCTGCTAGTTTGCGACTGGATGGAAACTCTTGGTACAGCTTGGTCAACAAGGCGGTTTCAAATTGATTGACTGAGGCTTCCCAAGTATCCGCCTCCTCAAACACCACCGTTTCAGCTTGCATAGAATCTTCCGCCCAATCCAGATCGGCTGCATCGAGCACGCGCTGATCTGACATCGTAATCGCACGGAAGACCACATTCTGCAATTGCCGCACATTCCCCGGCCAACGATTATTTAACATCGCAGCCGTTGCCGCTTGATTCAGTCTAGAGACCGGCTTTTGGGCCTGCGTACATGCACGTTCGATGAAGTGGCGCGCCAGCAGTAAAATATCATCCGATCGCTCGCGCAAAGGTGGCATTTCCAGATGTAGGACATTTAAGCGATAGAATAAATCTTCGCGAAAACTGCCTTCCTGTACCATTTTTCGTAGATTTCTATGAGTCGCACTGATGATACGCACATCAACCTGAATTTCTTTGTCTCCACCAATCCGGCGAAATTTTCCGTCGTTCAAAAAGCGTAGTAGTTTGGCTTGCAAATACAGAGACATTTCGCCGACTTCATCCAAGAATACAGTTCCGCCATCCGCCATTTCAAATAAACCTGGCTTACCACCACGATTCGCGCCGGTAAATGCCCCCGCCATATAACCGAACAATTCGCTCTCAGCCAGACTTTCAGGTAAGGCAGCGCAATTCAATTCCAAAAACGGCGCATTGCTGCGCGCACTGACGCCATGGCAGGCTTGCGCCAACAATTCTTTACCAGTGCCAGTTTCACCTGTGATCAACAAAGGCGCATCCACCACTGCCACCCGCGCTGCGCGTTTTTTCAAAACTCGGATTTGTTCCGAGTCGCCGATAATGGCTTCAAAGCCACCAATTTCGGCGCGCGAGATCGCATGCAAACGCTCGCCTATGCGTTTCGGTGCTGTCAGGGTTAGCAATGCACCTACCGCCATGCCATCGCTGGCGGTACCCGCCGATAAGGGTTCAAATACGGGTGTGACATCCATCAAGAAGGGTTCGCCATTCAACAGCACTTCGCGCGTTGGAGCACAAAATTCATTGGCAATCAGTTCGTGTTGGATAGTGCTATCTTGCAACACTTGATAGAGGGACTTTTGACACAACTCTTTTTCGCTGCAACGCGCCACTTCCGCTGCTGCCGCGTTGGCAATCACAATACGCCCGAGAGCATCGATCGCCAGTACTGGATCTTCCATCACCGCCATAATCGTGTCGAGATTTAAGCTGCGCCGCATGCCGGGCAAGATATCGACGACTTCGATAGTGCCAACACCCGCGACCTGATCACAGTCGGCCTGCAAGCTGGCCAACATGCTTTGTTTTAATTCGGGAATATCGATATAGATATTTGGCGGATCAACTTCCACCGCCTGCACATTCAATCCCTGACGTGCCAACACCGCGAGAATCTCGTGAGCGATACCAACTCGATCTTCAAAGGGAATGTTGACGCGCATACTTTACTTGACCTTCTGGATTAAGAAATCAAAAACATCTTGCCGCAGAGGCGCAGAGTACACCGAGAAAAATACACAAATCACCCTGCGTTCTCTGCGCCTCTGCGCCTCTGCGACTCACTGCATCTTAAATCGCTATCGGCCGATTCATGCTTCCATAACGATCCATGTACAAGCCTTCGGTCGAAATCGCTGGTTTTTTGCCGGAAATTAGATCCGCCAAGAATTGACCGGAGCCACAAGACATGGTCCAACCCAAGGTGCCATGTCCCGTATTCAAGAACAAGTTACGGTATGGCGTAGGCCCAACAATCGGCGTTCCGTCGGGGGTCATCGGGCGTAAGCCGGTCCAAAATTCTGCTTTACTGACATCGCCGCCATGCGGGAATAAATCCGTCACGGAATGTACGAGAGTTTTGCGGCGAGATTCGCGCAAGCGCAAATCGTAACCGGTGATTTCGGCGGTTCCACCAACACGGATACGGTCGCCCAATCGGGTAATCGCCACTTTGTAGGTTTCATCCATGACCGTCGATTCCGGTGCGCCTGTCGCATCAGTAATCGGTACCGTGATTGAATAACCCTTGATCGGATATACAGGGATTTTGATACCCAGTTCGCGCAACAAGATCGGTGAATAGCTACCGAGCGCCAATACAAACTTATCTGCGGTGAAATGTCCTTTAGAAGTTTGTACGCTCTTGACCTGATCGCCTTCGGCGATGATACGTTCTATGCTCACGCCATATTCAAATTTAACACCTAGACCTTCAGCCAATTTCGCCAGATTCTGAGTGAATTTAAAACAATCGCCAGTCTCGTCACCAGGCAAACGCAAAGCACCGACGAATTTTTCACGCACATTTTTCAATGCTGGTTCCACCCGCAAACAGTCATCGCCACTCAAAGTTTCGTAAGGCACGCCATAGCGTTTGAGAATATCGATATCCGCTTGTGAACCATCGAGTTGTTGCTGATTGCGGAACAATTGCAAAGTCCCTTGCGTACGCTGGTCGTAAGCAATACCAGTATCTTCACGCAATTGTTGCAAGACGTCTCGACTGTATTGCGCCATGCGCAACATGCGACCTTTATTGATTTCGTAACGCTTAGTCGTGCAATTCATCAACATCTGAAACACCCAACGCCACATGGCTGGATCAGTGCTTGGACGTATCGCCAATGGACTATGTTCCATCATCAACCACTTGATCGCTTTCATTGGCACACCGGGTCCTGCCCATGGTGCCGAGTAACCGGGAGAAACTTCTCCGGCATTCGCAAAACTAGTTTCTAAAGCCGCACCGCTTTGACGCTCAATCACCGTGACTTCATGTCCGGCTTTGGCCAGATAATAGGCAGTAGACGTACCGATAACGCCTGCTCCCAAGATAACTATTTTCATGTGCTAATTCCTGTAAAGGTGAATCTGATGAATTGTTTGAATGGCTGCTAAACATCAACGTAGTGACGTTGGTAGCGCGGCCCTAAGCTGGTCAAAATTTCATAGCCTATCGTACCGGCTTGCTTTGCCACCTGATCGACGGTATTGTCTGGACAGATCAAATCAACCAAAGCACCAGGGTATAAAAGTTGCGGATCAACGTGACTCACATTCAGAGTAATCGTATCCATCGACACATTACCCACCAT
The DNA here is from genome assembly GCF_049340305.1 of Undibacterium sp. Ji22W. Classification (NCBI taxonomy): domain Bacteria; kingdom Pseudomonadati; phylum Pseudomonadota; class Betaproteobacteria; order Burkholderiales; family Oxalobacteraceae; genus Undibacterium; species Undibacterium sp. Ji22W. The sequence continues at coordinate 271,902 of NZ_JBMPOU010000002.1, forward strand.
AGGCACTTCTATCCCAGCGATATGGGCGACACCGCAATTGCTTAAACTACGCAACCAGCCATCGGCGTAACCAACTGACACCGTGGCAATACGAGATGGCTGAGTCGCGCGCCACGTTTTACTGTAGCCGACTGAAGCACCCATAGGAATTTCGCGCGTCTGAATAATACGACCCTGCAATTGAACCACCGACTCCATAGGGCTTTCTTGCCCCGCAACTGGGGCGACACCGTACAAGGCAGCACCAGGGCGCGCCAAATCAAAGTGAAATTCTGATCCGAGGAAAATACCGGAAGAATTCGAAAAACTCGCCTTCACGTCAGGATACTGTTGACGCAATTGCGCGAGCAGGTTTTTGAAGGCACTCAATTGCATTTGATTCATTGGGTCAAGCTGATCTTCGGCGCAGGCCAAATGACTCATCACGTAGCGTAGATCTATGCCTTCGGTGATAGAAAAATCATTCAACCAAGTCCACAGTTCTGCTTGAGACAAGCCCATACGAGCCATCCCAGTATCGATTTGGATAATCGCAGGCAGATTGATCATGCGTTCCTTGGCCAAATTACGCCAAGCGGTGATTTGTTCCAGACTATTGAGTACCGGTGTGCAGCCGTATTCAATAAATTCTGCCTCATATCCCACGGGGGAGCCATGCATGACATAAATCGCCACATCACGCGCGATGTGCGCACGTAAACTGATGGCTTCTTCCAATTGCGCCACAAACAAATGACGACAACCTTCTGCCACTAAAGCTTTAGAAACGGGAATGGCACCCAAGCCATAAGCATCGGCTTTCACGGCAGCACCACATTGCGCAGCGCCAAGACGGGATTGTAAAAATCGATAATTCGCCCGTAAGGCTTTCAAATCGATAGTGAGAAGAGCGCCAGCGCGCCCAGCTTCTTGTTGCATGATGACCTCTGTCAAACTAAACCTGCTTTTCATTAGCAATCGCCGTGCCACATAGCTTGTCGCTATATTTTAAGACGGAAATCAATGACTTAGTGAATCCTCGGGGAATTTTAACAGAATAGACTGTATCGAAATAAATACAATCAAAAAGAATAGAGATAGGAAAAATAGATTTTCCTCTGCATAGAAGCGAGATTTACGCCCACCGTACTATATTTGATACAGCGTATTGAATTTAGAACAAATTAAGTATTAGAAACAAGTGCTCAAAGCTGACAATACAGGATGAAAATTTAAGCCCCCCACAAATCTCCATTCGGACTAATACGCGGCGCAGTCAAACCGAAATGTTCATAAGCGCTGGCAGTAGCGATACGGCCACGTGGTGTGCGTTGCAAATAGCCTTGTTGAATCAGATAAGGCTCCAACACATCTTCTATCGTATCGCGTTCTTCACCAATGGCTGCGGCAACGTTATCTAAACCGACCGGACCACCACCAAATTTAAACAAGATAGCTTCGAGCAATTTTCTATCCATCAAATCAAATCCGACCGCGTCGACATCCAACATTTTCAATGCTGCATCTGCCATGGGTTTAGTAATTTCGCCATTGCCTTTGACTTGGACATAATCACGTACGCGGCGCAATAAGCGATTCGCAATCCTTGGTGTGCCGCGCGCCCGTTTAGCAATCTCAAAAGCACCCTCATCGTCAATCGGCACTTGCAGCAGCGAGGCAGAGCGCGTGACGATGCGACTCAGTTCTTCCGAAGTATAAAATTCCAAACGCGCCACGATGCCGAAACGATCACGCAAAGGATTGGTGAGCATCCCAGCACGGGTAGTCGCACCGACTAGGGTGAACGGCTGCAAATCGAGCTTGACTGAACGCGCTGCGGGGCCTTCGCCTATCATGATATCGATTTGATAGTCTTCTAAAGCGGGATATAAAATCTCTTCTACCACTGGCGATAAGCGATGAATTTCATCGATAAATAAAACATCATTCGCTTCCAAATTGGTAAGCAAAGCCGCCAGATCACCAGCACGCTCCAGCACTGGCCCGGAGGTCTGACGCAAATTCACACCCATCTCACGCGCAATAATGTGCGCCAAGGTCGTTTTACCCAAACCTGGTGGACCGAACAACAGCGTGTGATCGAGCGCTTCTTTACGCTGACGCGCCGCGCCGATGAAGATTTCCAACTGATCACGAATTTTCTCTTGCCCTACATATTCATCCAACTGCTTAGGACGCAAAGCACGTTCTATCGCTTCTTCGTTAGGTGAAGATGGCGTCGCCGCGATAATGCGGGTATCCACGAATTGTGTGGAAAGATTGTCGGTTTGTATGCTCATGTTTATCTATTCGTGTTTTAACTCTTCGACAAAGCTTTAAGAGCAGCTTTGATACCGTCGGATACACCAGAACCAGCTGGCACCAATTTCAAAGCGGCTAATGCTTCTTTGTCGGAATAACCGAGCGCCAATAAAGCATTCAAAATATCCGAACTATGATCGCCAGCCGCTGTTGCAACGCCAGCGGCGCCGAGATCTGCGCCTAGTTTTCCTTTGAGCTCAAGCAACAAACGCTCTGCCGTTTTCTTGCCTATGCCAGGCACGCGCGTTAAACGCCCTGCTTCCTGCAAAGTAATCGCTTGTGCCAAATCAGCCACTGACATGCCAGACAAAATTGACAAAGCAGTACGCGCACCGACGCCGCTGATTTTGATTAATTGTTTAAAGGTCGTGCGTTCTTCTGCTGTACCAAAGCCAAACAAAACATGCGCATCTTCACGGATCGCTAAATGGGTCAACAAGGCCACCTTCTCACCGAGCGCCGGCAAATTATAGAAAGTACTCATAGGGACGTCGATTTCGTAGCCCACGCCTTGGCAATCAACCATGATCTGCGGTGGGTTCTTTTCGACTAGGGTTCCGGCGATACGACCTATCATGCTGGGCTTTCGTACTGTATAAATAAGCAGTGATAGTAAACTATTCTTGAAGTCTTGTGGTGGCGATGTTTTTGTTGAATTGTTGAATTCAACACCTGCCACTGCTTAGCTCAACTGAACGTTCACAGGTCGGGTGTGGCCCGACCTGCAAGCTAAAAATCACTTACAAAATTTAGGTCGCCACAGAGGACAGAAATCTAATTTAAAGTGAGTACAAAATAGTAGGGTTAGATCTAATTATTACAAGTCGATTTTAGAATTAAATTTTAAATTTTTTCTAACCTCATTTTTCACAACATTGCCTAAACATAAATGACCGAATAATTACTACCAAGTTCCGATTTAAGTAAAAGACATAGATCATGCCCTTTATCATGAAACTCAATCTTCAATTTCTCTGACAAGAAACCTGATTGGACTGGATCATCGAGATTTAGTACAGCATCAAATATTTCGGCCCATTCATTTAACTTTGAGATCAAATTTTCAGAAATTGGGAGAGATGTTGGATCAACATTTCCTACAAGATCTGACGAATTCTCCCAAAGTGGGAAACACTGATAATCGGCCATCAATTTTAAATATCTCACTTTTACATCCCTGCTGGGCTAAGTCAGCCAATCAACCTACCGCCCTTAACCCGCAAACCCTTCTTAGCCAACTCAGGCGCAATAGCCCCAAGCGTCTTCAAAGTATCCCCACTATGCGCATGACAAATCGCCACACCCAGCGCATCAGCTGCGTCAGAACTCGGTGTGCCAGACAAACTCAACAAACGCTGCACCATATCCTGCACTTGTTCTTTCTTCGCCTTACCGTGACCAACTACACCCTGCTTAACCTGCAAAGCAGTGTACTCAGCGACATCTAAGTTAGCACTCACCAAAGCACAGATCGCAGCACCACGTGCTTGACCGAGTAGTAGTGTTGATTGCGGATTGACGTTAACGAACACTTTCTCAATCGCAGCACAATCGGGTTGGTAGGTTTGGATGATTTGGGTAACGCCGGAGAGGATAGTTTTTAGGCGTTCCGGCAAAGTGCCTTCGACTGTTTTGATAGTCCCTGAGGCGATGTAAGTGAGCTTACTGCCCTGCTTATGTATGACACCAAAACCTGTGGTGCGTAAGCCGGGGTCTATGCCTAGGATTTTCATTTAGACGTTTTCTCAGAAAAATCTAAGCGCATAAACATGCGCGTAGATTTGATTATCTCAATGAGTTTTCGTAGGGCGGGTGAAACCCGCGCTGCTCAGGTGCTCACAACTTTGGCGGCGCGGGTTTCACCCGCCCTACAACTAATCATGTTCATCAATTGTTGGGCTTCACGTCGCTCAGCGCCAACCTACGAGTTAAATCAGATCACTAGCGAGAATGTAGACGAACGCCATTTGATTAACGACGTTCTGAGTACAAATTAATGACGGAAGTGACGCACACCAGTGTACAACATCACCACACCACGCTCATCCGCGGCATCAATCACTTCTTGATCACGCATAGAGCCACCTGGATGAATCACGCAAGTTGCGCCAGCATCCACCACAACATCGAGACCATCGCGGAATGGGAAGAAAGCGTCGGACGCGACTGCGGAACCTTGCAAAGTTAAACCAGCATTTTGCGCTTTAATCGACGCGATACGAGCGGAATCGATACGGCTCATTTGACCAGCGCCTACGCCCAAAGTCATGCCATTGCCGCAGAAGACAATCGCGTTTGATTTAACATATTTAGCGACGCGCCATGCGAACATCATGTCGGCCATTTGTTGCGGTGTAGGTTGCAATTTGCTGACGACGCGCACATCGGCTGGCAAGACGTTTTTCGCATCTGGTGCTTGCACTAACAAGCCACCACCGACACGTTTCACGTCATATTGATTGACGCCAGAACCGAGAGGGATTTCTAACAAACGCACGTTTTGTTTTGCCGCAAAAATTTGCTTCGCTTCCGCAGTGAAAGATGGTGCGATCAAGACTTCGACGAATTGTTTGGCAACTGCTTCTGCTGCTGCGCCGTCACATACGGTGTTAAACGCGATAATGCCGCCGAAGGCTGAAGTCGGGTCTGTTTGCAATGCTTTGCTGTAGGCTTCCAATGCTGTCGCACCGATTGCCACGCCACAAGGATTCGCATGTTTAACGATCACGCATGCGCCTGTATCGAAAGACTTTACACATTCCCACGCTGCATCGGCATCAGCGATATTGTTGTAAGACAGCTCTTTACCTTGCAATTGCGTGTAGTTCGCCAATGCGCCTACCACTGGTGCCAGGTCGCGGTAGAAAGAAGCGGATTGATGCGGGTTTTCACCGTAACGCATCTCTTGAACTTTTTCGAAATGCATATTCAAAGTTTGTGGATAAGCACTACGTGTTGTGTGTGCTTTATCTTCGCCCAAACTCGTCAAATAATTAGTGATCGCGCCGTCGTATTGTGCCGTGTGCGCAAACACTTTTTTCGCCAGCATGAATTTAGTGTCATAAGACACTACATTGTTACCGGCTTTCATTTCCACCAAGACCGTTGCGTAATCGATCGGGTCACAAATTACGACCACGTCTTTGTGATTCTTCGCAGACGAGCGCAACATCGTCGGTCCACCGATATCGATATTTTCAATCGCGTCTTCCAACGAACATTCCGCTTTCGCGACTGTTGCCTGGAATGGGTAGAGATTGACCACTACCATATCAATGGTTGGAATACCGTGTTTTTCTAAAGCAGCTTGGTGCTCAGGGAAATCGCGACGCGCCAAAATACCACCGTGTACTTTAGGGTGCAGGGTCTTCACACGACCATCAAGCATCTCTGGAAAACCTGTGTAATCTGCGACTTCGGTGACTGGCAAACCATTGTCAGCCAAAAGCTTAGCAGTGCCGCCTGTGGACAAGAGTTTGACGCCCATAGCATTGAGTTCACGTGCAAATTCGAGAACACCAGTTTTGTCCGACACGGACAGGAGAGCTTGTTTGATCATGATTGAAATAGATAAATGAAATTAAAGAAGACCGTGTTGCTGCAGTTTTTTGCGCAAGGTATTGCGATTAATGCCGAGCATATCTGCAGCCTGAGATTGATTACTATCGGTGCGTGTCATAACCATTTCTAACATCGGCTTTTCAACCGCTAACACCACCATATCGTAAATATTTGAAGCGGGTTGTTCACCTAAATCACGGAAATATTTTTCCAGATTTTTGTGGACGGCTTCTTGAATGCTTTCTTTACTCATACTGAATTTTCTTCTTATTAATGAATTCCTCTTTAAAAAAACGACAGGGAATTCAAGGGTTAAACTAAATAAAACTTCCACCAAAATTGTACTAACAAGATCGACAAAACTGAGTCAAGCTGCCAATGCTTGAGTTAATTCATCGTTCGCGTTCACCTCGGAGGGGCGGTATTGTAACCGTTCTGCAGGTCGACTATCAAAAAACATTTTGACCGCCGCCAATTGTTCCTCGCAAGTTTCTAACTTATTCATTTGCTGCCGGAAGGCTTCGCCATCCACCAAATCTTCGACATACCAGCCAATGTGTTTGCGTGCTGTGCGCACACCCATAAACTCACCATAAAACGCATAGTGTTCGCGCAAATGACGATCTAATAAGGCACTAACCTCCGATACCAAAGGCGCTGGCAGGTAAGTTCCCGTCTTTAAATAATGCTCAATCTCGCGGAAAATCCATGGCCTGCCTTGCGCCGCACGTCCAACCATAATCGCATCAGCACCAGTCACTTCCAATACATACTTCGCTTTCTCCGGCGTCGTGATATCACCATTGGCAACTACTGGAATTCTGACCAATGCTTTGACTGCAGCAATAGTGTCGTACTCAGCCGCACCTTTATAACCATCCGCACGCGTGCGCCCATGCAAAGTCAACATCGCGATGCCAGCTGATTCTGCGATACGGGCAATCTGCAGCGCATTTTTATTTGAGCGATCCCAACCGGTTCGAAATTTCAAAGTAACAGGCACATCAACGGCAGAGACTACCGCATCAAGAATTTCACCAACTAATTTTTCATCTTGCAACAAGGCCGATCCACACCAGGCATTACAGACTTTTTTCACCGGGCAGCCCATATTGATATCGATGATTTGCGCACCTTTATCAACATTGTATTTGGCACACTCTGCTAACATTTTGGGATCAGCACCGGCGATCTGTACCGCCTTAGGTTCCATTTCGCCTTCGTGATTGGTACGACGCGTAGACTTTTCGGTTTCCCACAATTTAGGGTTCGACGCTGCCATTTCCGACACCGCATAACCGGCACCAAGATCTTTGCACAATTGACGAAATGGTCTATCTGTCACACCTGCCATAGGCGCGACAAAAATATTATTCTTTAGCTGATAGGAGCCAATTTGCACGATGTTAAAACCTTGGGGAGTCAAGAGGGATTTCGGAGAAGCGCTATTCTACCTGAAAAGCTGCCTAAATAATTAGCAAAACTGCGCGAAACTGCAGATTCAGGCGCACAATTTTTTTAAATGTAGAACAGTTTTTCGATAGACTTTTTTGAGACTTGTTGCTCATTGGCGGTGTGCTGCGCGCTTGTCGGTTGCTGAGGCAATTTGTGATGCGATATTTTGATCAACTAAAACAATCTGAAATGCTAGTTCAGGTCTTTGCCAATTCTTTAGCAAGTAATTGATTTAATTCATCAAAAGAAGGCTCGCCAACATAGCGCTTGATAATGTTTCCTTGTTTATCAATGACGAAGGTCGTCGGCGTTAATCTTACATCGCCAAATGCCTGAGCAATTTTTCCTTCCAGATCAAGTACGACCTGAAAAGGTAATTGCCGGGTTTCAGTAAAATTGAGTACGTAGTTAGGCGGGTCATAGCTCATTGCGACTGCGACAAACTCTAAGCCCTGAGCACGAAATTTTTCATAGCTGGCAATCATTTGCGGCATCTCTTTGATACAAGTCGCACAAGACGTGGCCCAGAAATTGACCATATACACTTTACCTTGCAAAGTTTGCTGGCTAATTTTTTCGCCTCGAATATTTGTAAAATCCAATTTCGGTGCTGCTTGCTTTCCACCCAGAGACTGATAGAAAAAGATAGCGGCCAGCAGTAACGCCACAGCGACCAATACCCCTAGTTTGAAAGAACCCGATTGTTTCATTTGATTTAATTTTGATGATGTCATGAGCGTTTTATATTTGTTTATCGCTTGTTGTTTTTTTATAGATAAATCGATTTGGACGAAATTATACTTTGCTTCTCTTCAGGTGGCAGGCTGGACTACGATTCTCTTAAACAGAAATAGTTAATGCTTGCAACTGATCTTTGAGCCTGGTTTGGTTTGCCAGCCATAATTCTGGAGCGGTCGGACGCGAATATAAAAATCCTTGCATCGAGTCACAATCGTTAGCAATTAAGTAATTTGCCTGTTCTTCGGTTTCCACCCCTTCAGCGACCACTTTCAAGCCAAATTGTTTTGCCATAGATAAAATTGAACCCACAATCGCAGTACCGTTCGCATCATCGGGGATATCTTGCACAAAACTCTTGTCAATCTTCAACTCATACAATGGCAGTCGTTTCAAGTAATTCAAACTAGAATAACCGGTTCCAAAATCATCGATGGAAAAGCGAATTCCCAACGCCGACAATTTACTCATGCGCGATATGGTCTCTTGCAGATCGTCGATAAACAATCCTTCAGTCACTTCAAAGATTAAATATTGACCGCTAATTTCTTGCGCCGCTAAAGTGGCAGTCACTTTATCAACAAAATCTTTTTGTCTGAATTGTTTAGGACTGACATTAATAGACAAAGGAAATTGATGTCCCTCATTCTGCAAGAGTTTCAAGATCGAACAGGCTTGCGCCAGAACCCAATCACCCATCCTTACAATCAAACCAGATTCTTCTGCTAATGGAATAAATATCGCTGGCGAAACCATGCCTCGCTCTTTACTATGCCAACGCATCAATAATTCTGCACCGACAGCGATACCTGCGTAGTTCACTTGCGCTTGCATCACCATTTGCAATTCATTTTGTTCCAAGGCTTTTGTCAGGTCGCGCTCCAAAGTGAGGCGATGCTCAACTTCGGTTTGCATATTCCCTTCAAAAAACGCGATCTGATTGCGTCCCGCTGATTTTGCGCGATACATCGCAGTATCGGATTCACGCAACAAATCATCCACATTTTGTCCAACTTTTTGCATCAAGCTCACGCCAATGCTACAACTAGAACTGTAAGCCTGATCGTTAATCAAAAAGTCTTGTGAAAGTGCGTGTCGAATTTTTTCAGCGATCGTCAATGCTAATTTTCCAGCAACTTCTATATGTGGATCTAAGCTGTCGACTAATACCACGAACTCATCTCCACCGATACGCGCTACGGTATCCACTTCGCGCAAAAGATTACTGAGGCGATTCGCGACTTCAATTAAAAGAATGTCGCCAGTTGCATGTCCACGCGCATCATTGATCGTTTTAAAATGGTCTAAGTCGATGAATAAGACCGCACTATAATTACCAGTGCGCTGCGCATTTGCGAGTTGAACGCTCATACGATCACGCAAAAGACGGCGATTTGGCAAACCCGTCAATACGTCAAAGAACGCCAATCGATAAATATCCAGTTCCGCTTTTTTTCTATCCGTAATATCACGCTCAATCGCGACGTAGTGGGTGCATTGTCCTTGTTGATTATTGATAGGACGAATATCCACTTCCAACCAAAACTCTTCTTTGGATTTAGTGTAACTAATAATTTCTGAACGTATCGCATGGCGTGTGCTCATCGCCGAACGGATTCTGTGAATTTCATGAATATCCGAATTTGGGCCATATAGCATTTCCAAATTGCTACCTAGCGCTTCATCGCGGCTATAACCGGTGCTACGTTCAAAAGCTTTATTTACAAACACGAGGTGTGGACCATTATCACGCAGATTATTGTCGGTGATCATCACCATGTCATTGAGATTTTCAACTGCCGCTGAGATCAATCGTAGATCTTCATTCGCGTCCCGCAAAGATTGCTGCTCCTCTTGCAAGGAAACGCTAATCTGCATTTGCTTCCGCAAAGACTCTTCTAAACGGCGTAACAACACCGCACAAGAAACTGTGATAACCGAACTAATAAAGGAAAAATTTAGAGTGATGATGACCCAGCGCAGAAAAGGTCTATCGTGGTAGCGATCAAATTGCAAATCGATATCAAAGGCATAGCCAATCGAAATCAACGTGACCGCATTCAGCGCCAGCACAAACACCGCCGGTCGCAAGCCCAATAACAAAGCAGCCAATACCGGAACTGCCATCAAATAAATCTGGCTTACCGGTCCAACCTTAAATAGAAAAAATACACCAACGCTATAGACAATAAGCAAAAAGTTCCAGCTACGTGCTGCGAAACTCAAGGTACGCCAGCGCCATAGAACAAGCAACCAACCTATCGCTAGCACATCGATCAACACGATGGAATAAAGTTGATCGCGTATCGCCATTAATACGCTAGGAATGGCAGTCACACTACCCAACACCAAGGCGACAGACAGAATCGCACTAAGCATCTGATCACGCCAGAACTGCAGTTCTCTTGTCGGCAAGCGCTGGGCGCGTAAAAAACGACGTAGAAAAGGACGAACTATCTTCAATTACTGCCCCCTAGTGCTGCAAAGATCCACATAGACATGTAAAAAAATATATTTTTCACAAAATATATTCTAGGCGCATCAGCTCCCAATTGGATTGCAAGGTGTCAAGACTAGCAAGTCTTCTTTTATACGCCGTTTCTAACTTGCTGAAAAGTATTTTTTAAAGTTCACAGCAAAAGCCCTCACTACAGCCAAATTTATGGCAACTCCAGCCCGGTGGCAGCACGCCACAGATCGAACCACTGCTCTCGCGATAGGTGACATTCCAGTGCTTGCACTGCTTCGGCCAACACTTTCACCCGGCTTGAACCGGTCAATACCATGGGTTTAGACGGCAAATGTAATACCCAAGAGATAGCAATAGTCGCGGGACTCAGGCCAAGCTCGTCGGCAATTCGATTTAAGACTTGATGGAGTTTTTGCCCTTGTGGATGTTGCTCGCCAAGGTCACTAAATAATCGACCACCAGCTAAAGCAGACCATATCATAGGAACCACGCGCTTACGCTGACATAAGTCAAAAGTGCCATCATAGATGGGTGCGTGCTGTAGCAAAGAACATTCAAGCTGATTTGTCATCAAAGGAAAACGTGAATCTAACAAGTCGAACTGTGCTGCAGTAAAGTTAGATACGCCAAAATATGTCACCTTGCCACTTTGCTGTAATTGCGTAAATGCCTCAGCGATTTCGTCAGCATCCATCAAAGGATCTGGTCGATGAATCAGCAGTAAATCGATCTTTTCTACTTGCATACTACGCAAAGAATTTTCCACAGAAGCGATGATATGTGAAGCGCTGGTATTGTAAATATGCGCTCGTTGTTGCGGTCTTTGTGCAGATGGAAACTGGATACCGCACTTGGTCACAATCTGAAATTGTTGGCGTAATTCCGGTGCTAATGCAAATGCCTCACCAAGCAAAGTCTCGCTCGTATAATCACCATAAATATCTGCTTGGTCTATCGTGGTAATTCCTAAGTCCAGCGCGGCTCGCAAAAATTGCACGCGCTCGGCGGGTGACATCTGCCATGAAGACAGACGCCATAGACCGAGGACAATGCGAGAAAATTCTGGTCCTTGCGGGGCAATTTTGATACGTGAACTGATCATAGACATAGCGCGTTGATCCTGTCTGAAAAAATGAAAAATGGGAGTTGTACCATTATCTTCGATTTTTCAATTCACCACCGCTATGCGCTAAAACATCTTTTTCAAACTCAGCTCATAGCTTTGCTGTTGTCGCCGCCCCATTTTGTAGGTATCTACACTCAACTGCAGCGTAAAATCTTTTTCCTTAAAATATTTCGACTGTACAAAATGATATTGCACATAATGTGCCTGGTCGCCGCTCAGATTCGATTTCAGCTGCACAGAAAGGCGTGATTTCATATCTAAAATCTCACGCGCAATGACACCAACTTCTGGCTGTACATAGCATTGCGTGCAACCGATGCGCCAACCTAGTCCCAAACCAATACCCAGTAAAGCGACAGACTTGTTTAGGATCACCGCCCTACAGCAGCCTCAATGTGGCATCAAGCTCTTTTGTCAAAGAAAAACCTGCAGCACTCAACAAAAAAGATTGGCTGCGTATATTAGCCTTTCCTTCACTGACGTGCAGTAGTGCCGACCATACTGGATGATCCGCCAGCTTCTTTTGCGCAGCGAGTTGAAAGTAAGCATCAACTTCGAGAGCTTGTGGACGTTCTAGAAGCATTGAATCAACAATGTATAAAGGCGAGTAGCAACAACAAACAGAACAAAATCACATATTATTTAGTGAGGTATTGAATAGATACTTAATAGAGGTCACACCAACAAAAAGAAGCAGGCAGCGTGAATCTGAATGAATAGGTTTTGTGCAGCGAATTAAGCTTGTGAATTACAGCATGAATAAACTCACACCTGCCGCTATAGCTGAATACAAGCTTGAATTTTGTAACAACTTAGATATTTATTGATCTACCCAATCGGATGATGATCCTTGATATTTTGATGTGCTGCGCTTAGCGACAATTATCGGATTTCCCTCGAACATAATTATTGCATTCAAATTTATTCGAACAGTGTTGTAGCGGGCTACGGCGGGGTGCATGAAGCGAAATGAGGCCAATAGAGCCTCTACAAATAATTCCACATCGGATTTTCGATATGAATTGCCATTCTGCAAGTACATTTTTGTGACGTCAGCGTTTAATATAATGTTAACGCCATATCTCGTATCTATTTCAATCGTCGAATACTTGGACATTTTTGTCTTTGCAAAAGCTTCTTGATAAGCGGCTTTTAATTCTGCATCATTTTCTAATTTTCTTGCCAGAGCGTCGACTTCATCTAAATTGATTAGGCGTGGCTTATTTCTATCGATTGCAGCATTCTTCTCAGCTTGCTCTCGGAGTCGCTGTTCGCGTTCCATAATATCGATAAGGTCTTTAATATACAGATCCTTACCCTTGATGATGGCATTATATTCATTGCTGACAAGATTTCGATTGTACTTTCGCTTCAATACAACCTGTTGATCTCCTCCAATTGAACCTACGATAGTGATAACTTCCCATCCGAAACGCCCCAAAATATCTAAACTATTTTCCAAGTCAGGAGCCTCTTGACCACTAACTAACCCTATCGATCTATAAGCCAGTGTCTTTTGCGGGCTGGCAAATAATGTTTTTCCGTAGGAAACAACAATATATTCCCATTGCTGTTCGATACCGATTGAAGAGGTCTTTTGTACTTCTGCTAAAGGAGAATTTTGTTTTGATTGAGCATGAGCTGCATTTAACGCGACAGTAAAAACAATCGGAACTAGAGTCCATCGAGCAAATTCGTCCAAACTAAACATAAATATCCTATCAAATTTTAAGGTAAATCGAAAAAACATTTCTGAGAAAAATCGATTTCGGCTACTGGGTAATGCAAAAAAATTAAAGATTACCCTCGGCAGTATGCGGCAATCGTACTAACTTGGTAAAGCGATTAGTATGGGCGATGTACATATTTAGAAAGTCGCTTTTTTAACATGTAAACGGCTAATTTTTTTACATGTAATGATGGGTAAAAACATCGTTTTTTCCTACTTCACTTTTACTTTCTTGTTCGTCGCTAAGCTACCTATTTTTTTATTGACGAGTAACAAGCTGGACATCAAACTCACTCAGGCTTTCCAATCAAAACTCAATTTAAATCAAAAGGTAAAACAAATATGTGCAAGTCCAAATTCTTGGCAGTTCTTTGTGTTTCAATTTATCTGAGCGGGTGTGCAAGTCCGCATGTCGTGCAAGCGACCAAACCCACTGACAACATGCTCAGCTGCAATCAGATAGAGATAGAGATGAATGAGGCAGCACGATTCCGCACTGAAGCAGAGAAAGAAAAAGGAGTTACTGGTACAAACATTGCCGCCGCTTTGCTATTCTGGCCTGCAATGATTGGAACATATTCAAACGCGAATGAAGCTATTGCAGCGGCTAACTTACGCTCATCGAATTTAAGCACTCTCTACCTTCACAAGGGATGCTCACAAGGTGACCAGACAGGGAACGTTAAGGGTGGATCGACACCCGCGCAGAAGCTCGTCGAACTTAAAGGCCTATTGGATAAAGGCCTGATCACGAAAGAGGAATATGAAACTAAGCGCGTAAAAATAGTGAGTGAGATGTAATAGAACTCAGCACTAGCCAATCGTTAGTACTTAAACTGCGATTGGCGAATGGATAGGAAAGCTAAATTAGGGGGATTTCTCGAAAACTATTACTATGCTTTTGTTGAATATCAAAGCAAAGGAATCGCACATTGGAACTTTAACGACCACAATGTGCCAAAGATGAAAAAGCTGGCTTGATAGTTTTTAAGGGGCTTTCTCATAGGAGCACATTAGTTTCCTAGCGCTTGTGTTTTGTCGTTCAAAATAGATGCGCAACCAGACAATGCAAACACCGCGAACAAAGAAGTCAATAAGACAGTTTTTTTCATTAGAGAATTTCCAATCTTTTTAGATTTACGTTTTTCAAAAAATTTTGAAGCGAAATTATATATCGAACAATGTTATTTGTTTAATTTTAATTGACGAATATTTATACTTTATTCAGAATTTTTTGATTTAAATAATTAAGTTGAGAATAAAATTGAAAACCAAGTTGAAAACTAAGTTCGTTTAAGAACATCTCGAAAACTATCGGTCAGCTCTTGCACTTTGGTATAGCCCGAACTTAGGGTATGCAAGCCGTCTTCCTTCACCAATAGCAACATAGGAAAGCCGCGTACACCCCAGCGTTGAACTTGCTCGAAATGTTGACGCGTTTCGTCTTTGCTTTCTGCGGAACGCAAGGTTTCTAAAAAGCTGACAACATCGAAAACATCGCTGTTTTCATAGGCATTCAAAGCTTGCACTGCAACTTCCGCTAAGACCATTTCATTCGTCACATCTTTAGCTTCAGCATAAAACGCCTGCTGTATTGCCTGAAAAACTGCGAAGTTAATCTTAGTCGGCAAGTCTTCCGTTAAGATTTTTGCGGTAACCACTGCCCGGCATGCTGGTTCGGTATCATAGATAAAATCAGGCTTATCAAGACCTGTCATATCAAACGGTAATCCACTCGCTTGTCGCACTTTTTCCCAGTGCGACAAAATCATTTCACGTTGATCCGCATCCATGCGCTGCGTGTTGTAAGCGCGTAATCCACCCAATACGATATCAAGTTCAACATCGGGAATTTCCGCTAAAAACTTCTGTAACTCATGACTAAATCCGTAGCACCAGGAGCACATAGGGTCGGCAATATAGAGGAATTTATTTGTCATACGATTTATCCGTCCGAGTCAATTATGCAGGGTATAAAGCACCGAGAATTCGTTCACCACGCGCTGCGGTAACATCGCTAAGATTGCCTGACTGACGCTGAACAAATCGTTGCGCCAACCAGGCAAAGGCGAGTGCTTCTACATGATGAACTTCAACGCCGAGAATCTCAGTAGTATCCCAATGCACTTGCGGCAGAGCCTGTGCTAAAGCGTGCATCAGGCTGGCATTATATGCGCCGCCGCCACACACGTAGACAGCGGTACATTCTGGCGCGAACTGACGTATTGCGTCCGTAATACTTTGGGCGGTAAACGCACATAGAGTCGCTTGCACATCGACCGCAGCGAGGTGCGCAAAAGCTTGCAATTTTTGTTGCAACCACGTTAGATGAAAAAGGTCACGCCCTGTACTTTTCGGTGGAGATTGACGCAAGAAAACTTCGTCACTCAGGTTAGCCAATAACTGCTGGTCAGGTTTACCTTGCGCTGCCCAGACACCGTTCGCGTCATAGGCTAAGCCCTGATGCTGCTGTATCCAAACGTCCATCAAGACGTTGCCGGGGCCGGTATCAAATCCTGTGGTGCGACCATCCGCATGCAACACACTGATATTACTGATGCCTCCGATATTCAACACCACGCGGCACTCTCCCGTCTTAGCAAACACCGCACGATGAAAGGCAGGCACCAGCGGTGCGCCCTGCCCACCGGCAGCAATATCACGGCTGCGAAAATCAGCGATCACATCAATTCCAGTCAATTCAGCCAATAGAGCGGGATTATTAGTTTGACGGGTGAAGCCTAATTCAGGCCTATGTCGTGTCGTTTGTCCGTGCACACCTATCGCTTGAATGTGTAAAGTCGGATGTTGTCGGCACAATACCGCCACGCATTGGGCGTAAATACTGGCTAATTGATTTGCTAACAAAGCTTCGCGTTCAATTTCATTGTCGCCAGCTTGCTGTAAGCTCATCGCTTGCTGTTTCAATTCTGCAGAAAATGGAATATGCGCGCTCGCCAATAGCTGCATGGCGGCGTGATTATATTCTCCTGCACTGTCAGGTAAGGCGACCAATACACCATCGACCCCATCCAAGCTGGTACCTGACATCAGGCCTATGTAATTTTTGAGATTCATTGAATTTGTCAGTTCTATGTTTTTACTGCAGCAATCAATTCTAAATTTTTGACAATAAAAAAGCCGAACTAGGTTCGGCTTTTTACAACTTGAGAATTTAGCGCGCCGCCATCAACGCTGCTGAGTTTCGTTCTGGTCGCAGTAAATCAAAACGATGCCCCATGTCTGCAGCGACCACTCTGAAACGCGTCAATTCATGTGCTGCCAGTGCAGCAGCGCTTTGTACGCTGATGGTATTCGGATCACGTGGTTCATTATTCACACGGAATTCATAATGCAGATGCGGTCCAGTTGACCACCCTGTAGAGCCCACATAACCAATCACTTGACCTTGACTGACGCGCGTGCCTTTACGTGAACCCGGTGCAAAACGACTCATGTGCGCATACGCGGTACTGTAACCATTCCAGTGCTTGACGATGACCATATTGCCGTAACCGCCTTGTGGACCTGCATGTTCAATCGTACCATCGGCGGAAGCACGAATCGGTGTACCGCTGACTGCTGCAAAATCAATGCCTGTATGACGTTTCCATTTACCGGAAATCGGATGGACACGCATAGAAAAACCAGACGATACGCGAGAGAATTCCAACGGTGATTTCAAGAAAGCTTTTTTCAAAGACTTACCATCAAAACTATAGTAACCACCTTCGCCAGCGCCTTCATCAAACCAGACCGCTTGCGCTAATTTGCCAGAATTTTTAAATTCACCGGATAACAAACGACCCGTTTTAACTAGTTCACCATTCAACCAAAATGTTTCGTACACCACATTGAAATAGTCGCCACGCTGTAAACGACGAAAATCAATACTGGTTTCAAACATTTTGACGATTTGATCAGCAATTGGTGCTGGAATTAAAGCTTTATCCGTTGCCACGAAAAGGGACGATTGAATATCACCTGAACGCATTTCTATACGGCGCTCTAACTGCTCAACGACCTCCGTCGCTTTAAAGCCATTTTGTTCATTGCGTGACACTAATAAAGTCTTAGCGCCATTGTCGTTGCCATCTAAACCTACTCGCAACCACTCTAGCGTACCTTCATCGGTAGTCTTCACACGAATAGATTTGCCAGCGCGGGCTTGTAAGACACTGCGTGCGACAGGATCTGTTTTCAAGAAGTTTGCAGCATTCACGTCATCGACGCCCAAACGCTGCAATAACGATGCAAGGCTATCGCCACGCTGAATCTTTTCTTCTTTGACATAATGCTGTTGTTGCAAAATAATCTTAGAAATTTGCTCATCCAAAGATGGCATCTGCAATTCTTGACTAATTGTTTTAACAGGAAGATTGGCGGCGTCAGGTGCTAAAGGAGCAACACCGACCGCACCGACTGCACACACAGCAAAGAACAGGCCAGTGAAAGGAATCACACGCGAAGCACGCATACCGCGCAAATTCGCAATACTGATTGCAATCAAAGACTGGGCTTTAACTTGTGTAGTTGCAGCTAAATGACGGAATTTATCGGATAAACGCATGCAATAAGTTAAAATTGATGTTTCGCTGCCGGATCTTGGGGCTGGCAGTTAACAGAGTGTTAGCAAACCCACTCCTTTTATTTTTATTAGCTTAAGGTGGGGCTTAAAAATTGTCGCCTGATTGTAAAGCAAACGGCGAATAATGCAAGCTGCCGATTATGCGAGGAGCGCACTTTTTTCGCTAGCTCTGTTACAAAACTTTTTAATCTTATTTGATCTCGTTTGATCCATCTTGAATTTTGTTTAAATATTTCGTTTAAATATTTTGTTTAATTAATTAGCTGAATAAATCATGACTTCGCCACAACACAATGACAAAGCGCCAGGCGCGACCACTCTTTTGCCACTTTCCGATGCGGTGCAGCATGCATTAGCAGTTACCAAGCGTGGCGTGGATGAACTCTTGATTGAATCCGAATTCGCGCAAAAACTCGCGCGCAGCGAAAAATCGGGCAAGCCATTACGTATTAAACTAGGACTTGATCCTACAGCCCCGGATTTACATCTTGGTCACACCGTGGTGCTAAATAAAATGCGCCAACTGCAAGATTTGGGACACACGGTCATTTTCCTGATCGGCGACTTCACCTCCATGATTGGTGATCCATCCGGCCGCAATGCTACGCGTCCACCCTTGACCCGCGAGCAAATCGAAGCCAACGCCCAGACCTACTTCAAGCAAGCATCGTTAGTCTTAGATGCAAGCAAAACTGAAATTCGCTACAACTCTGAATGGTGCGATCCACTTGGCTCCCGTGGCTTAATTCAATTGTCATCAAAATACACCGTGGCACGCATGATGGAACGCGATGATTTCACCAAGCGCTTTAAGGCAGGCACGCCAATTTCTGTGCATGAATTCTTGTATCCATTAATGCAAGGTTACGACTCTGTCGCCTTGCATGCAGATCTGGAGCTGGGTGGCACTGATCAAAAATTTAACTTGCTGGTAGGTCGCGAATTACAAAAAGATTATGGTCAAGAGCAGCAGTGTATTTTGACCATGCCTCTATTACAAGGCTTGGATGGCGTCGAAAAGATGTCCAAGTCCAAGAACAATTACATTGCGATTACTGAGCCAGCAAATACGATGTTTGCCAAAGTCATGAGCATTTCTGACGAAATGATGTGGCGTTACTATGATTTGCTCTCATTCTGCTCTTTAGAACAAATCGCACAATACAAGAAATCCGTCGCAGAAGGACAAAACCCGCGCGATATCAAAGTCGCCATCGCCCAAGAAATCGTGACGCGCTTCCACAGCAAACAAGCGGCAGAAGATGCCTTGGCGGATTTCGTCAATCGCTCTAAAGGTGGGATTCCCGACGACATCGCTGAAATCACATTGAGCGGCGCACCCGTCGGTATCGCACAATTGTTGAAGCAAGCAAATCTGTGCGCCTCCACCTCTGAAGCCATGCGTATGGTTGACCAAGGTGGTGTACGCATTGATGGCGCAGTGATCAGCGATAAACAATGTCAAGTCCAAGCTGGCACGGTTGTACTGCAGGTCGGTAAGCGTAAATTCGCAAAAGTGACGTTGACGGCATGATCGCTTTACTGCAAAGAGTTACGCAGGCCAGTGTTGTCGTTGAGGGCGCAACGATAGGCGCCATTAATGCAGGTTTGATGGTGCTGATTTGCGCTGAACGCCATGACACAGAAAAAGATGCTGCGCAATTACTAACGAAATTGCTTAGCTATCGTGTATTTTCCGATGAAGCTGGCAAGATGAATCGCAGCGTCACTGACGTGCAAGGTGGCTTGTTGTTAGTACCCCAATTCACCTTGGCAGCCGACACGCAATCCGGTACCCGCCCCTCATTCACACCCGCCGCACCACCTGAATTGGGTAAACAATTATTTGACTATTTTGTTGCGCAGGCACGCAGCAAACATGCGGCAGTTGAGACCGGCCAATTTGGCGCGGACATGCAAGTCTCGCTCACCAATGATGGCCCGGTGACCTTCTGGTTACAAACCAAATCCAAGTCAGAAAAATCAGAAAAATCAGCGTGACCGAAATTTTATTAATACGCCACGGCGAAACCGCCTGGAATGCTGTACGCAAATTACAAGGGCATTTAGATATCCCGCTAAATGCCGAAGGACGTCGCCAAGCAAAAGCCTTGGCCACAGGTTTGCAACAAGAGAAACTCACTGCGATTATCTCCAGCGACTTACAACGCGCCATACAAACCGCCGGCGAAATCGCTAGACTGCAAGGCTTGCCAACCCGCATTGATGCAGCATTACGCGAACGTTGCTTTGGTGATTTTGAAGGTAAGTTGTATAGCGAATTACCAGAAATTTACCCCGAAGAATACGCACACTGGCGTCTGCGTGACCCTGATTTTCATTTCCCGCCGAAACCTGATGACAGCAAGAATGTTGGCGAAAGCATCCGTGAATTTCAGCATCGAACATTAAACTGTATTGTGCATTACGCAGAACAATTCGCGGGTCAAAAAATCGCCTTAGTCGCCCACGGCGGCGTACTCGAATGTGCGTATCGCGCCGCGATGAATTTACCCTTAAATGCCGAACGCACGATTACGATTTTCAACGCGAGCATCAATCGTTTTTCCTACCAAGGCGGACGCCTATCATTGATCAGTTGGGGTGATATTGAGCATTTGGGTGACGCGATGTTGGATGAAGTGAATTAAGCAAAATCAATTAAATTCGGCCAAACGCAAAAAAAGTGACCTCCTATAAAAATAGTAATTAAAAATTGACCGTTTTGCATGCATGAAAGAAAATAGTGAATTGAAAAATAGCCTCAATCACGCCGACATCTCATGCCAACACTCGCAAGCCAATTTTCTATCCTATCCACCTCAGGTTTTCTATTTCTGTCTTCAATTACATCGACACATGCACAAGAGAGCAAGGAGGTCACGCCAGAGATAAAAGTAAGCCCAGTAGAAACAAAAGACAAGCCACAACAAGTCGACATCAAAGCTAAGAGCGAAGTCGATAATGCTAAGCGTGATACCGCAGCAAAGACGGTTATTACGAATGAAGTATTAATGCGCTTTGGCGACACCAATATTAACGACGCAATGAAACGGGTTCCAGGTGTTCTTGTCGTTAAAGATCAGCTACAGCTGCCGGGCATGAATGCGGGTTACACACAAATTTTAATTGATGGCGAACCGCCGCGTGGCATTGCGATTACCGACTTGCCCATGAATATCATTGATAGAGTAGAAATCTATCGCGGCGGTAACGCACAGTTCAGTAGTCAAGCAATGGCGGGGACAATTAATATTGTTTTGAAGAGGGTGCCGAGCAACACGCAGGCACAGATTAAAGCGAATATTGCAAATAGTTATAAAACTACCAGCGGACTCGAATGGCTCGCATCCGATAAGCATAAAAATCTATCTTATTCTTTATCGCTCAACATAAGGGATAGTGGCGGAACACTATCTGGACCAACATTTATTGCTAACGATTTTCTTGATGATACAAACCAAACCACTCAAAAATACGTGCAGATAATGAGGAGAGATGCTAACGCATACTCGCTCCGTATCAATCCACGCGTTAACTACAACTCTGAGGCTGGCACGACACTCACCTCAACCTCGTCACTGATACTTAATCGTGTTGGTTTCATGAGCAAGTCGGAATATGATTTTCAATTGGGATCGCCCCTCCCAATCGGAAAAATATTACGGGATTATCGAAGCGATAGCAACTTTGGAAATACAAGCTTACGCGTCTTAAGCAGTACGGGTGACTTGAAGCTCGATATTATTGCAGGCGTCAATTTATCCACAAGCGCGAGCACTTCCAAAGACCGAACATTCGATCCACGAGACAAATCCTTTTTTGATCGGAATGTCTACACTCATCGCAAGACAAGCGCCTACAACAACACTGGAAAAATCACAGCGCCAAGCAGCGAAGCACATGATATTGTCGGTGGCTGGACTGCTTCAAAATCCCTAGACGATACTCACAGGAAAGAAACACAATGGAATTATTTACCTGTTTCAACGACTGAGGATTTTCAAGCCACCCGCGCTGTTATCGATAAAGTTGCCTTCTTCATTCAAGATGAATGGAGATTTCGCAAACAATCATCCGCCTATTTCGGCTTGCGTTGGGAGTCAATCAAAATAGTGAGCAATGGCACGCTACAGGAAAAGTTGCAGCATCAATCGACTATACTCAGCCCCATTGTTCAAGGCTTATGGCAACTCAATCCAGATAACACCGATCGCCTACGTTTAGGCTTGTCTAGAAGTTTTCAGGCGCCTGCGGAAATTCTCTTGGTATCACCAATTTATAAGTCTCTGAACAATTCTATTCTATCGACAAATTTTCGAGGAAATCCGGCCTTACGATCAGAATTAGCGTGGTCACTCGATGCTGCGTATGAACATAATGGGAACAATGAGTGGAACTATACGATCCGCAGCAAATTTCGCAGAATTTCAGATTTACATAGGGAAAGTATCAGTTTTTACGCAGATGCATGGTGGCGAACTTTTATCAATGCGGGTGATGCCATCAGTAAAAGCTTAGAATTCGACACACAATTTCCGCTCAAGTGCTTCATCGAAGGTGCCCCGAATATAGATATCAGTTTTGACCTCAATAAAAATTGGTCTAAGGTTTATTATCTTCCGGCGCCGGATAATATTCTAAGCCCGAATACTGTCAACGCGAAACTGAGTATGGATTTTCGTGCCAAGAATTTACCTCTAACTTTAGGATACAACCTCCGCTATAGCGATAGCCATTGGCAGCAAACCAGCGCTAGTGAGCGCAGCTTCTCGACAACACCGCTTGAACTTGATTTGTATTTTTTATGGAAATTGAATCAGAAGACACTCTTACGTGCTTCTGTTGATAATCTACTGAAACGCCAATCGCTGTCTTTGTCAGAACAACGGTTCTCAGATTTACGCACATCAAGCAATTCCTTCAGCCCCGTCTATCGCAAGTTATCTTTGAATCTCGAACACAAATTTTAAATCCTTTTAACACAAAAAAAGCCGCTCGATAAAAATCATCAAGCGGCTTGGATATCTAAGACCCGTCTACTATTTCTTCAACAAATCCATCAAAGCAATCACACTCGCTTCCACTCCAGCTCGCACTGCCGGCTCAGGTGTAATTTTGAAGATTGGACTGTGATGACCCGGCACCGCTGGCCCGCCTTTGCTTTCTCGTTCAAAGTCTTCCTTAGGTGTTCCACCGATGGAAAAATACACGCTAGGAATATACGGATCACTGACGAAGAATGGGAAGTCCTCCGCCCCCATACCGTCGCGCATTTTCGGTTTAGAAAAAGCGTCTTTACCTAGTTTTTCAGTCCAGACTTTTTTCAAGTGCTGAGTTAAGGGAATGTCATTGAGCGTTGGCGGTGTTGGCGTGTCGCGTTCAAATACTTCCGGCAAGAGATTTTCTGGCAAGCCTGCGGCACGCCCTGTATTAATCGCAACGCGCTTAATAGCGGACAGCAGTAAGGCGCGCGTTTCTTTGCTTTCACTGCGCACACTTAATTGCAGCTTTGCCTCGTCGGAAATGATGTTGGATTTCGTGCCTGAATGGAAGGAACCTACCGTGATCACCGCTGGCTCACGCGGCGCGACTTCACGTGTGACGATGGCTTGCAGGGCCATTACAATTTGCGCGCCGATCACCACGGGATCTTTGCCCAAATGTGGATAGGCGCCATGCGTACCAACGCCGTGCACAATAATTTCTACCGTATCGACACCTGAATAGGGCGAACCTTCTTCTGCTGTGATCTTGCCCGCTTCCGAGCCAGAATCGACGTGGAAGGCAAGCGCATATTTAGGCTGGCCGAAGCGTTTCCAAATCTGATCTTTCATCATCAACGCGGCACCACCAACGCGCTCTTCTGCCGGCTGACCAACCAACATCAACGTACCCGACCATTGATTTTTGCGTGCGGCCATTTGTACCGCAGTGCCGACTAAACTAGTGATATGCACATCATGACCACAGGCGTGCATCACGTTTTGTAGTTTACCGTCGGGATCTTTTTGCTGCACTTTCGAGGCGTAGGATAAACCCGTTTTTTCTTCGAGTGGCAGACCATCCATATCAGCGCGTAACATGACCAGAGGGCCTGGCCCATTTTTTAGCATCGCCACTACACCAGTTTTGCCTACACCTTCCGTCACTTCAAAGCCGGCCGCGCGTAATTCTTTGGCGAGTCTGGCGGAGGTGTTGGTCTCCATAAAAGACAGTTCGGGGTTTTGGTGAAAATACTCGAACAAGGGTTTGAGTTGCGCGTTGTAATTTTTGGCGATAGCGAGTTTCAATTCGCTGTCTGCAGCAAAAGCGGCGCTACTGAAAGCAGTAGCGATTGCCATTGCCAGACCAAAAGGTCGCAAACTTTTTGGGATAAACTGCGATGTCGATTTCAAGATGATTTCTCCAGTCGGTTAATTGAAAAATACTGTTGGATTGTGCCTGAATAGCGCCAGGACACTCTTGTTTTATTGAGGACATAGAGATGACTTTGGTCGAGAAACAACAAACCAAAAACTGACTAGCCAAATAATCTAGTCAGAGACTTATCAAGACTTAGTCAAAAGCTTTTGTTAACCGCGCAGGTGCGCATTGGACCTCCATTGGGCTCCCGCCAGAAAATCTTTACTCCTTATAACTCAGCTATGTAACCACCTGGATCTGTGCTTTGCACCGAGAAAATATCGCCTAAAGAAAATTGGATTACACTTTCGCACTCCACATTCTTAAATAAGGACGCGCATGAACACCACACTGCTTCGACAACGTCGCCTTGGTACGCAGGGCTTGAGTGTCTCCGCAATCGGACTTGGTTGCATGGGAATGAGCGACGATGCTTATGGTCAGGTAGATCATGCTGAGGCGGTTGCGACTTTGTATCGCGCGTTGGAATTGGGCGTAAATTTTTTGGACACAGCGGCGGTGTACGGTCCATATCGCAACGAAGAATTTTTAGGCCGAGCACTACGAGGCCGTCGCCAGGAAGTTGTATTGGCGACCAAGTTTGGTTTTCGTATCGAAGAAGGTGAGGTGACCGGAGTAAGCAGCGATCCACACCAGATTCGTGAAGTCGTCGAAGGCAGCTTAAAGCGGCTCAATACGGATTACATCGATTTGCTATATCAACACCGTATCGACCCCGAAGTGCCCATTGAAGATGTCGTTGGCGTTATGGCAGATTTGGTCAAAGAAGGTAAGGTTTTGTATTTAGGTTTATCAGAAGCTGGTGTCAGCAATATCCGGCGAGCCCATGCGGTGCATCCCATCAGTGCGCTGCAGAGTGAGTATTCTTTATGGGAACGCAATCTTGAGCTCGATGTGTTACCGGTCTTGCGTGAGCTCGGAATTGGTCTGGTACCATTCGCGCCATTGGGACGCGGTTTTTTAAGCGGTAATATGAAACGTGCCGAGGAATATCCAGAAAGCGACTTTCGTCATCTTGATCCACGCTTGCAGGGAGAGAATTTTGATCTCAATATGCAAGCGGCACAAGCCGTTCACAAGCTCGCGCACAGTAAGCAAGTCACT
The DNA here is from genome assembly GCF_049340305.1 of Undibacterium sp. Ji22W. Lineage (NCBI taxonomy): Bacteria > Pseudomonadati > Pseudomonadota > Betaproteobacteria > Burkholderiales > Oxalobacteraceae > Undibacterium > Undibacterium sp. Ji22W. Next base: position 297,400 of record NZ_JBMPOU010000002.1, read on the forward strand.
GCGGGACAAATTGCCCTCGCCTGGGTGATGCAACGAGGTGACGACATCGTCGCCATCCCTGGAACTAAGCGTCGAAGCTATTTGGAAGAAAATGTCGGCGCAACCAAAATTCAGTTGAATCAAGAAGAAATGGCGCAGTTAGAAAAGGCGCTAAGCCAAGTGGCGGGGTCGCGTTATAGTCCAGAAAGAATGGCGATGGTTGACAGGTAACTCACAATCCACGGCCAGTGTGCTAAGAGGTAGCTCTGATCTAAGAACGAGAGCAGACTATCAATGTGAGAATCTATACTCAGATACCACCACGATAGTCTGCATTCACGAAAACAAAATTATGGCTGCGCACCTTTGCGCGTGACACTGCCGGAACCACCAATCGATTTATTCACACGTGGATCGCCGTAATAGCTGACATTGCCCGAACCACCAATACTGACGTTTAAATTGTCACTTACCCAGGTTTGTACTGAACCTGAACCACCGATGCTGATACGCACATCTTTCGCGGCTAAACGGGAGAGATCCAATTCGCCCGAACCACCAATTGAACCGGAAATCTGTGGCACACTTCCACGTGCTGTGAAGTTGCCGCTGCCACCAATCGCCACTTTCAGAGTCTCTGCTTTGAGGTCAGTCACTTCCATCTCGCCGGAACCGCCTATCCGCAATTTCAGATCGGTACTGACAATTCTGTCGCTCTTCACGCTGCCAGAGCTTTCTAAGGCAAAGTCATCCAAATTTTTGAAGTTCACGACAACCACAAGATTGCGTGTTTTTGGATAGACGTTCTTTTCTTTAGAGCGAATTTTCAAAGTATTGCCTTCGACTACCACTTCCAATAGCGCTTGAATATTGTCATCGGTTTCTATCTGCACGCCCTCCTGCGTACCTTGCTTTAATTCCACTTTGCCGGGTACGGATATCTGTATCGCACGAAAATCCTTGGCGGGGCGATCTTGTTTGATAATCTTGCCAGAGCCTTCGACACCTTTGCCCCACCAGCTACTCCAGTCGGCTGAGGCAGGCATCGCGGTAAATGCGGTCGTGAGTAAAGCCAAACTCAAAAAGTGACGGCGTAAATGAGATGTAGACATGATTTCCTCTTTGATTAACGAAATGCTGCGATGCGTGTATGTCTGGCTTAAACAGTTTTCTTACGTGAGCTACGAGAAATCAAAGCGAACAAGCCGTACAAAATCAAGAATGGAATCATCAAAGGCAATAAGGCGAGCGCGAACGAACCTAATACCGCACCTAAAACAACCACCATTACTAGGGCAACTACCGCCAAAATTAAACCCGTGAGACTTAAAGCAAAGAAGAGCGCGCAGATCCCAACCGCACAAGCAATCAAGAACCCGGCAAAACCGCCGATATCACCAATCTCTTCACCGTCGATGACGATGTGTGAAGTATCCAAAGATAGATAGCTCAAAAATAACAGAGTAAAAATAATAGCGATTGCGATAAAAATATTGCGTTGATTAGTTTTCATTTTAGTTCCCCTTTTTTAACTACCGAATGATTACTGATGACTACCTGTAGCGATAAGTGCTTTTTGTTTTTTGCTGAGTACTTATCGGATGTTTGTAGTCTAAGCATTCATCCTCGACGCTTCCAGTGGATTGCGACAGACTGCAAAAAAGGGGGAATAGATCGTCATTTGCTCTGACTTTCGCATTCGCTTTTGCTATTTCCGCTTTTATTTTGATTTACGCTGGCTCGCCATGCGCTTCAAATAGGTGACTAAGTCATCGAGCTCTTGCTTAGAGAGAGTTTGTTCATCGAACCTCGGCATTAAGGACTGTTTCCAGCTACGGACGGATCCCGGCTGGCGTATTAGCTGGCGCAAAAACGGCTCACGCAAGTATTCAGTCGGATTAAACGGCAGATTCAAATCTGGCCCGATTGCGGCATCACCGCCGCCATTCATCGTATGGCACACCGCACAATTTTTGATATAGACCTGCATGCCACGCATTGCTTGGGTATAGCCAGCTTGTGACTTAGGCAGTGGAACGATCTGCGGATGTCTTTGCTGTAAAGGCAATTCAACGCTGATTTTGACAACTTGGTACGGCCATTGTTCATTCGTGATTTTGCCTGCGGTCGGGTTTAACCACACCAAATAGAAGGGACCTGCACTGGCAGTGTTAGCAGGATTATCTGGTTTAACTGATGGCCAAGCTTGGTCCGGCATTTCGACCGCGAGGTATGGCTGCCCTGCCCCCACCAAATCACGACCCGCGATGTTCGCCACAAAGCCGTCCAAAGCAACAAATTGCACCGAGCTATATTGACCAGCATCGGGCATCAATTTGGAGAACGGTACGGCACGGTAATGCATGCTGCGTTGATAAGCAGAGTCTTTTGCGATGGAGATATTGACCGCTTCTGCCAAAAGTCTTTCGCGGCTCCATTGTGTCACCTGGGTACCAGTCTTAACTTCCAAAACGGCTTCCTGTGCTTGAGAAAGCAATGAGATCCCAGCCAAGCTAATCAGTAAAGATGTACCTACACCCCATGACTTAAGTGACAAATACAGATTTTTCATGCCTATCCCTACAATGAACAATGAATAATGAATAATAAAAAAGGAGAACCAACGTATAAGCACCGCAGGCAATTTATTGATTAAGGTAACACTTGAGCCAAGGCAAAAGTGCTTCGCGCCAGAGTCTCGAAAGTATAGGCTAACTGACAAAAAAAACTTCTTTGAGATGCAGCTTGACGACAGGTTTAGAAAAGTTCCTAGAAAAAGCATGGAATTAGAGTGAAAAGCTAGGGTAAAGCCGTCGAATCATGACAAAAAAAGGTTAAAATTAAAGGTTTATAAATTCCTTAATTCCGTGCGGCAATGTCGATTCCTGTGCGAGCGAATTAAGTCACCATCCAGCAAAAAAGGCAGAAGAGCTATGCTCACTTTTCAACAAATCATTTTGACTTTACAAGACTATTGGGACAAACAAGGTTGCGCGTTGTTGCAACCGATTGATATGGAAGTGGGTGCGGGGACTTCACACACAGGTACTTTTTTACGCGCGATTGGCCCTGAGCCTTGGCGCGCAGCCTATGTGCAACCATCACGCCGCCCTAAAGATGGACGCTATGGCGAAAATCCGAATCGCTTGCAGCACTACTATCAATACCAAGTCGTACTGAAACCAGCACCAGAAAATATTCTGGATCTCTACCTTGGCTCTTTGAAGGCCTTAGGCTTGGATTTGCAACAAAACGATATTCGCTTTGTAGAAGATGATTGGGAAAACCCAACACTGGGCGCGTGGGGCTTGGGATGGGAAGTCTGGCTAAATGGCATGGAAGTGACGCAATTTACTTACTTCCAGCAAGTCGGCGGCCTAGATTGCAAACCTATTCTCGGTGAAATCACTTACGGCATCGAACGTCTGGCGATGTATTTGCAGGGCGTAGAAAACGTCTACGATTTAGTCTGGACTGAGCGAGAAGAAAATGGCAAAACTGTGCGCTTGTCGTATGGTGATGTATTCCACCAAAACGAAGTGGAACAATCCACTTTCAATTTCGAATATTCGAATACGGATTTCTTGTTTTCTCTGTTCGGCAATTACGAATCTGAAGCGAAACGCTTATTAGAAATTACAGAAACAGTCACTGAAAAATCTTTGGCTTTACCCGCTTACGAAATGATTTTGAAAGCAGCACATACTTTCAACTTGCTCGATGCACGCGGTGCGATCTCGGTCACTGAACGTGCGGCGTATATCGGACGTATTCGTAATCTGTCACGGGCTGTTGCAGCTGCTTACCTGTCGGCACGTTACCAACTCGGTTTCCCTATGTGTGCGGAAGATGATCAGCATAAACGCGAGGTCGTCGCGGCCATCGAAGCACAATTAGCGAAAGCCGCCGCACAAGCCACTGCTACTAACTAGATTAAATAAGCAAACAATACAAACTAAACTAGCTTAGCCACCACTGACGCAACATCGCAAGTACAGAATCGAGATCGACTATGAATCAAACACTTTTACTAGAATTTTTTACAGAAGAACTACCACCTAAAGCGTTAGCGAAACTTGGTGAAGCCTTCGCCGCTGGCATTGTCAATGGTTTGAAATCCCGTGATTTCTTGGAGGTAGATTCGATTGCAACTAGTTTTGCTTCTCCACGCCGTTTGGCGGTGAGCATTACCAAAGTGCGCGCGACTTCTCCCGATAAGCAAATGCGCGAGAAGGTCTTGCCGGTAGCTGTTGCGTTAGATGCCAATGGCAATGCAACACCACCACTGACAAAAAAACTCGCTGCATTGGGGTTCCCGAATTTGCAAATTGCTGAGTTGGAGCGTGCGATTGATGGTAAAGCAGAGAGCTTTTTTTACAGCTACACCGCACCAGGTACAGCGTTGGCTGGCAGTCTTCAATTGGCGTTGGAAGAGTCCATCAGCAAATTGCCTATCCCTAAAGTCATGAGCTATCAACGCCCTGATGGCGAGACCGTGCATTTTGTACGCCCAGTCCACAGCATTATTGCTTTGCATGGTGCAGACATTTTGCCTTTGGCGGCACTCGGATTGACCGCAGGTCGGGTGACACAAGGTCATCGTTTTTTATCAGCTGGTGAAGTTTCCATAGTTCATGCCGACCACTACGCTGCAGCGCTCGCAGAGCAAGGCAAGGTCATCGCCAACGTCACTGAACGCAAAGAAAAAATCCGTGCTGCGCTACTGACGAAAGCCAATGGTGACTTAGTATTGATGCCTGAATCTTTGCTCGATGAAGTTGCCGCGTTGGTTGAATGGCCAGTCGTGTATGAATGTCACTTCGAAGAGGAGTTCTTGGCTGTGCCGCAAGAATGTCTGATTCTGACTATGCAAACGAATCAGAAATATTTTGCTGTGACCGATGCTGCTGGTAAATTGCGTTCACGCTTTTTGATCGTGTCTAACTTAGCGACCGATACACCAGAACACATCATTCAAGGTAATGAGCGCGTCGTGCGACCACGCTTGTCGGATGCGAAATTTTTCTTTGAACAAGATAAGAAAAAAACGCTAGGCGATCGCTTAGGTCAATTATCCAATGTTGTGTATCACAACAAGCTCGGTAGTCAGGCTGATCGCACCCACAGGGTCATGTCTTTGGCACGTCATATCGCGCCTATGGTCGGTGCCGATGAGAATATCGCAGAACGTGGTGCCTTGTTGGCGAAAGCGGACTTATTGACCGACATGGTTGGAGAATTCCCGGAGCTGCAAGGCATCATGGGAACTTACTACGCTTTACATGATGGCGAACATCCTGAAGTCGCCGCTGCAGCCTCTGAACATTATCAACCGCGTTTCGCCGGTGATGCGTTGCCAGCGACTGCGACGGGCACTGCCGTTGCCTTGGCTGACAAACTTGAAACTCTGGTAGGTATCTGGGGTATCGGTTTACAACCAACTGGCGACAAAGATCCATTTGCTTTGCGTCGTCATGCACTCGGCATTTTGCGTATGTTAGTGGAAAACCGTTTGTCAATTTCTCTGCAAGCTTTAATCGCAACAGCGACAAATCTATTCACAAGTAATAGCAATTTCAAAGATCCCAGTGTCGATGTCTTAGCTTTCTTGTATGACCGTTTGCGCGGACAATTACGTGAACGCGGTTTCTCTCAAAATGAAGTCGAGGCGGTCGTAGCACAAAATCCAGATACGCTAGATAACATTGTCGAGCGTTTGCAAGCGGTGCAAAGTTTTGCAGCATTGCCAGAATCTGCATCGCTGGCAGCAGCGAATAAACGCATTACGAATATTTTGAAAAAAGCCGAAGGTACACCTGGAGCGATCAATCCAGCACTATTGCAAGAAGCTGCTGAACAAGCGCTGTATAAAGCGATGGCTGATGTTAAACCTGGCGTCGATGCCGCATACGCCGCAGGTGACTTTACAGGTGCATTGAAGACGCTCGCTGCTTTACGCGAAGGCGTTGATAGCTTCTTCAATGACGTAATGGTGAATGCAGAAGATCTGGCGCTACGCAATAATCGTTTAGCCTTGCTGGCATCTTTGCATGGCATGTTGAATCAGGTCGCGGATATTTCTAAGTTGGCGGCGTAAGTAAGCTTGAAATCCCCTCTCCCGCTTGCGGGAGGGGGTTAGGGTGAAGGAAGTTCAGAAGCAGCACAGCATTTAGGTGCAAGGTCGCAAAATATCGACAAGTTCTGCTTTCAATATCATGTTGACGAATCTGAACCTCCCTCATCCCCGCCCCTTCTCCCGCTTGCGGGAGAAGGGAGACTTAAACCGACAGCATTCTGAACCGCATTGAAAAATATTAGGCAACCATGATGACCCCTACCACCAAACTCATCATTCTCGACCGCGATGGCGTGATTAATCAGGACTCCGACGCTTTCATCAAATCTCCTGATGAATGGCATATCATTCCTGGCTCAGCGCAGGCTATTGCGCGTTTGAATCAGGCTGGATACACGGTCGTGGTAGCGACGAATCAATCGGGTGTGGCGCGTAAGTTATTTCCAATGACAACCTTAAATGCAATTCACCAAAAAATGCATGCAACGGTAGAGCAAGTGGGCGGCGTGATCGACGCCGTTTTTTTCTGCCCACATAGCGCCGATGATAATTGTGATTGCCGCAAACCTAAACCGGGCATGCTGCAGGAGATCGCAACGCGTTACAACATTTCGCTTAAAGGCGTGCATTGTGTTGGTGATTCGCTGCGTGATTTGCAATCGGGATTTGTGGTCGGCTGCATACCAAATTTAGTGTTAACGGGCAAAGGCCAAGGCACGATGAACAAAGGCGGTTTGCCGCCATGCACGCAAATTCACTCTGATTTGGCCGCCATGGTGGATGCCTTGCTTAGCACGCAGACCGATGCAGACGATTGATTGACGATTGTTTGACGATTGATTAGCGATTCGTTATCGACTTTGATAACTAAAGACATATATTGAAATTTCAATTCAGGACACATAATGTATTCAGCTTTTTGTTTTATCCGCTCTTTAATTTTTGCCCTCGTGATGATCATCGCGACGGTGATCTGGGCACCAATTTGCTTCTTGTTTGCACCGCTGCCATATAACCAGCGTTATTGGGCAACTGCGCGTTGGAATGTATTTATCATCTGGGCGGCAAAAGTCATCTGCGGCATCCGTTATCAAACCCGTGGTTATGAAAATTTTCCCGACGGCCCTGTGATCGTTTTGTCCAAACACCAATCGGCTTGGGAAACCATCTTTCTTTTGATGTCGACGCCACGTCCGCTAGTTTTCGTTTTTAAGAAATCCATCACATACATTCCCTTCTTTGGCTGGGCGATTTCTTTAATGAAGATGATTCCTATCGACCGTAGCAAAGGCAAGGACGCGTTTGCGCAAGTGGTCACCATAGGTCGCAAACGTTTAGCCGATGGCCAATGGGTGATTATGTTCCCTGAAGGTACACGTATTCCGGTCGGGCAAAAAGGCAATTACAAAGGTGGCGGTACTCGCCTTGCTATTGAAACAAATACACCTGTGATTCCTATCGCCTTAAATTCTGGAGAATGCTGGCCTAAGAATTCTTTCATTAAGCGTCCAGGCATCATCACGGTATCCGTCGGCAAACCAATTGCGCCAGGTGACATGAATGCGACGGAATTAATGGCCAAAGTGGAAGAGTGGATAGAAGCCGAAATGCGGGTGATTTCTCCGCAAATTTACAAATAGAAATGCGAATAAAAATGCGCATAAAACCGTAAATAAATCACGCATAAAATATTCCATTGCAGCCGTGCTACACTCTTAGAACGCGCTCTAGAGCTTCAATTTTTCTCTTCGGCGCGCTCATAGCTACATCGTTTTGAGAGACATCGCATGACCGCTGCAAAACCAATTACCGCCCGCAAGTTATCACAGCCTTCCTTGATACAAGGCCTGCAACGCGCACTACAATTAGATTTTTTCAATGATTTGTTTGGGAACAAGGACGTCTTCATTGAGAAGCGTCCCCCGACACCTCAATCGCCGGAACACGGCAGCAGCGTTGGCTCACGCAAACGCCAGATTCTAATCCAAGACCAAGTCCTCGAATACGAACTACGACGCTCCAAACGCCGCAGCATAGGTTTTTTGATTGCAGATGAAGGATTGCGCATCACTGCGCCGCGCTGGGTGATACTGGCTGATATCGAGCAAGCCATCGTTGAAAAACAACAGTGGATCATCAGCAAACTAAGAGAAAAACGCGAGCTGGCTAAGCGACGTATAAGAGCAACCATGCGCTGGGAAGATGGCGCTCATCTGCCTTACTTAGGTAGCCATCTGACTTTGCGTATCGCCCATCAGGGTCGTACCGCAGTCACCCATGATGCAGAACAAGGAATATTACAGATATCCTTACCGCCTGATTTCGACGAGCAACAACTCAAAGACCGCGTGCAAAGCTGGTTACAACAGGAAGCTAAACGCATCTTTAATCAACGTCTTCCTATCTTCGCGCAGCGTCTGGGTGTGACGTATCATTCCATGAGTTTATCGTCGGCTGGAACACGCTGGGGTTCTTGTACCTCGCAAGGCAAGATACGATTAAATTGGCGATTAATTCATTTCTCACCAGCGATTATCGACTATGTCGTGGCACACGAACTTTCGCATTTACGCGAGATGAATCACAGCGCAGATTTTTGGGCGACAGTCGAATCCATCTACCCAGAATATGAACACGCAAAGCAACAATTGCGGCAACATGCGAGTGCTGATTTACCTGTGTTCTGATCGCCCTACTCGATTTTAGTTTGCGTCTACCTCAGCAGACGCAAACTAAAATTCAGATTCAGTTCCAGAATCGCTGCGTCAAGGCAGTCAACTTTATTTGCGAGTACAATCCCTGCCTTCCCTACTTTTTTTCGAGGCTTCCATGCGCTTACTCCACACGATGCTACGCGTCGGCAACCTGCAACGCTCTATCGATTTCTATACTGAAGTATTAGGAATGAAATTACTCCGCACCTCCGACAATCCAGAATATCAATACACGCTCGCCTTCTTAGGGTTTGGCAGCAATCCCGACCATGCTGAATTGGAATTAACTTACAACTACGGTGTTGAGTCGTATGAAATGGGTACCGCCTATGGTCATATCGCGATTTCGGTGCCAGATGCAGCTGCGGCCTGCGCCGCAGCCAAAGCGCGCGGTGGGAATGTCACACGCGAAGCTGGTCCGGTCAAAGGTGGCCGCACCGTGATCGCGTTTGTGCAAGATCCGGATGGCTATAAAGTAGAATTGATCGAGCGTGAGTTTGATACGCCTGTGACGCTGTAAACGAATACATCGAGAATTTTCGTCTTCGTAACGAAACATTTTTCTAAACGGAATCGCCCTTCCCCCAACCCTCACTCACTTGTGGGCGAGGGTGATTGCAAAACTTAATTATTTCCATAACGCCTGAAGTAGGAAATCAATCCGCGTGTCGAATCATCGAGCTGCGCGTCATATGCTTGATCACCTTTAAGCGCCGGCAACAAACTATTCGCTAATTGTTTGCCTAACTCCACGCCCCATTGATCAAAAGAATTCAAGCCCCACACCACACCTTGCACAAAGACCTTGTGCTCATACAAAGCCAGTAACATGCCCAACTGAAATGGATCGAGGCTAGTCATCAAAATCGTAGTCGATGGTTGATTACCGGCAAAAACCTTATGTGGCAAGAGTTTCGCAATCTCAGCTTCCTGCAAACCTGCGGCCGCTAATTCTATGCGTGCCTGTTGCTCAGTTTTTCCAAATGCCAAAGCGGAACTCTGCGCTAGGCAATTTGCTAACAATGGTGCTTGATGTCCAGGTAATGGGTAATCGCTGCTAGCGGCAACCACAAAATCGCAAGGAATTAACCAACCGCCTTGGTGCAATAACTGGAAGAAAGCATGTTGACCATTCACGCCGATTTCACCCCAGACAATCGGGTTCGCGCGGCAACTCAAGGGCTCGCCATCACGCCCTACTGTCTTGCCATTCGATTCCATTTCTAGCTGTTGTAAAAAGCCGGGCAGATGCCGCATGGATTCATTGTAGGGCAATACTGCGGTGGTTTCTGCACCGAGAAAGTTGGTGTTCCAGATCGACATAAGTGCAAGCAATACTGGCAAATTTTTGTCCAAAGGCGCACTACAAAAATGTTTATCCATGGTTTCCGCGCCTTCAAGCAAACGCTCAAAACCGCGCATACCGATTGCCAATGCGACTGACAAGCCAACCGCAGACCATAAGGAATAGCGACCGCCCACCCAATCCCAGATCTGCAAAATATTCGCATCTGGGATACCAAATTCGTGGGCTTTGCTCGGGTTTGATGTAACCGCAATAAAGTGCTTTGCAATTGCCCATTCTTCCATCGCTGCAGCCAACAACCACGTACGTGCTGTATGTGCATTAATACTGGTTTCTTGTGTGGTGAAAGTCTTCGACGCCACAATAAATAAAGTCGTATGCGGATCAAGTTTTTCTAGCAGCGGCGCGAGATGAGCACTATCCAGATTCGACACATAATAGAAATTCAATCCAGGATGCTGCAGCGCCGACAAGGCGCGTGTCGCTAATTTCGGACCGAGATCAGAACCGCCAATACCGATGTTCACAATATTCTGAATTGCGTCACCTTTGAAGCCACGCCACAAACCACTGCGCACGCGCTCAACGATATCGCGCATTTGTTTGCGCACTGCATGCACTTCGGGCATGACATCATTTTCCGCATTCGGGAAGGGCGTGAAATCGGTATGGCGCAACGCTGTGTGCAAGACGGCGCGGTTTTCGCTGAAGTTAATTTTTTCACCGGCAAACATGCGATCACGCCAGTCTTCAACCTGAGAATGCTGTGCCAACTTGATCAAATCATTCAATGCCGCAACATCGATACGCTGCTTGGAATAATCGACCAGCAAGCCATTGAGCTCTAAGGAAAAATGTTTAAAACGCTCTGCATCATCGGCAAACAAATTACGTAAATGTTGATTTTGCAAACGCGCTTTGTGACCCAACAAAGCTTGCCATTCTGGTGTATTCGTCAGGTTCATAATGTCGGGCTCATCGTATCTGAATTACATAATTAAACGGGTAACAAATTCGCGAGTGCGACATACTGTTCTAGTGGAATCGCTTCCGCACGTAATTGCGGATCAATGCCGACTTCCATCAACTGCTGCTCAGTGAAAAGACCCGCGACACAGTTGCGTATAGTTTTACGACGCTGCGAAAATGACTTGGTCACGACTTGTTCCAAATTCTGCAATTTACACGGCAGTTTTTCTTTTTTTGGAATCATACGCACAATGGCGGAGTCAACGCGCGGTGGCGGATCAAACGCCGTTGGCGGTACGATAAAGAGCAACTCCATGTGATAGCGCCATTGCAGCATGACGGATAAGCGACCGTATTCTTTACCGCCCGGCTCTGCCACCATGCGCTCAACGACCTCTTTTTGCAACATAAAATGTTGGTCTTCTACTTGTTCCGCATACTCAGCGAGATGAAATAATAATGGACTGGAAATATTGTATGGAAGATTGCCAACGATGCGCAGCTTCTTACCTTCATTCACAGGAATTGACGCAAAATCAAATTGCAGTGCATCGCCTTCATGAATAACTAGTTTGGTGGGATCAAAACTTTTTTTCAAACGCGCAACCAGATCGCGATCAAGTTCGACGACATGCAGTTGGTCCAAACCTTCAAGTAACAGACGTGTCATCGCCGCCAGGCCAGGGCCAATCTCGACCATGCTCTCACCGCGCTGCGGATTAATGACACTGATAATGTCATTCAACACCTGCTGATCGGTCAGAAAATTTTGTCCAAAACGTTTACGTGCGATGTGCTTCATATTTTTATATTGTCTGACTATTTATTGATTAATCGATGGTCCGATGCCCCGATGATCCGATGCTCACTAAATGCTGCTCGGCGGTATTGATCGCGATCGATGACAGGCTTTAACTGTGATTCGCAGCCTGATTTCGACCGGCATTTTGGCGCGCTACCATTTCTGCAGCAATACGAATTGCGACCTTCATACTGCCAGCGTCGGCTAAGCCGGTACCTAATTTTGCCAGATCTAAAGCGGTACCATGGTCAACTGAAGTACGGATCAAGGGCAGGCCCAAAGTGATATTCACGCCCAATCCAAAACTAGCGTACTTCAAAACCGACAAGCCTTGATCGTGGTACATCGCCAATACGCAATCAGCATCTTTCAAGTATTTTTGCTGGAACAATGTGTCAGCCGGAAATGCTCCGTGTACGTCCATACCCAAACTGCGTGCATGTTGAATAACGGGATTGATGACGTCAATTTCTTCGCGCCCCAGATAGCCATTTTCACCTGCATGCGGATTTAAACCAGTAACAAAAATCTTGGGTTTAGCGATGCCAAATTTTTCTTGTAAATCATGATGAATAATCTGCAATGTCCGCAATAAGTCATCGAATTGAATCGCATCAGGTACTTCGCGCAAGGGCAAATGTGTCGTCGCTAACGCTACCCGTAAAGCTTGAGGTAAATGCTTGGACGCCTCACATGCCAGCATCATCACCACTTGGGGCGTGTGGGTTTGCTGTGCCAGATATTCAGTATGTCCGGTGAAAGCGACACCCGCATCGTTGATCGTGCTCTTTTGAAGTGGCGCGGTAACCATCGCATCGCACCAGCCACGTTGTATTGCGTCAATCGCTACATCTAAAGTCGCCAATACCGCCCGACCATTGCGCGGATCAAGCTGCCCAGCTTGCACATGCGCCGACAGGGGGCAATCGATGACGGTGATTTGATCCTTGCCACATCCCGGCAAACCATTATGTCGAAGAGCTTGTTGTGAAACGCCCATGAGGCGGATATTTTTATCCAAATCATGTGCCAACATCGCCAGATAAGCGGCATCGCCTATCAATATGGGTCTAACCTGCGCACGCAATTCCCACGCCGCCAGTAAGGAAATTTCTGGTCCTATGCCGGCGGGTTCACCAACAGTAATCGCGATGACAGGTAGATTCGATCCCATTATTTTTGATGCTTGCTTTTAATTTTTATTCTTACTTCTGTTCATTTCGGAATTCAACATAAGCACGGTCACGTAATTGACGTAACCAGTCTTGCAATGCTTCTTCTGATTTGCGAGCACGTACTGATTGACGAGCAGCGACACGTTTACGTTCTTTTGAATCATCACTCACTTTACGATCCAACACTTGAATCAAGTGAAAACCCATTTGTGTTTCGACTGGATCGCTGACTTCGTTCACCGCCAATTTATTCATAGTCGTTTCGAAATCAGGGAAAGTGTCGCCCGGATGTACCCACCCTAGATCGCCACCTTTTGATGCAGAAGAATCGACAGAATTAGCCTTCGCCAACTCTTCAAAAGTCGCCGTTTTATTCGCGATCTTTTGCTTCAACTCTGCCAGCGTGCTCTTTATTTGCGCGGCTGTCATCAATTGAGTAGGACGCATCAGAATATGCCGCACATTGGTTTCTTGTACGGTGTTCGCAGCGGCAACCGGAGCGATATCGCGCTTACCTAAGAGTTTAAAAATATGGAAACCATTCGGGCTACGGATGATTTCTGAGAAGCCACCAACGAAGCTGATCTTGTTCACAGCTTCCACGAAGATCGTCGGAATCTTATCTTGTTCGCGCCAGCCGACTTCACCGCCTTTTAAAGCTTCATTTGAATCAGAATAAGTCGCTGCCAACTTCGCGAAATCGTCGCCAATACGCAATTTTTTGTAGACTTCCTGAGCGCGGGCATTGCGCTGTGCGATGATTTCTGGTGTCGCATTTTCTGGAATACGCACCATGATGTGACCAAGATTAATTTCCTGATTTTTGCTTGGAGACACTGCTTCGGCTGCGAGGAAATTATCTACTTCTAATTCGGAGACTTGTAATTTGCTATCGACTTCACGTTCACGTACACGCTGCATCATAATATCGTCGCGGATTTCTTCGCGGAAAGAAGCGAACGAAGCACCTTCGCGTTCAATCTGATTGCGCATTTCTTGCAGCGTCGTTTTATTTTGTTCTGCCATTCTTTGCAAAGCGCGATCAAGCATGATGTCATCAACGCGCATACCTTGCTCTTTCGCGAGCTGAACCTGCAGCCTATCAATAATCATGCGTTCCAGAATTTGCTTTTCCAGATCAGCGCGTGCAGGCAATGGTGTGCCTTGCGCTTTTAAGTTACGTTCGATCGAGTTGATCCGTTCATCCACTTCCATTTTAGTAATGACTTCATCGTTCACCACGACAGCAATGCCATTGATTACTTGGTTTTTAGAAGCTTTTTTCGGAGCAACTTTCGCGCTTGCAGCCAACGGATCTTCAATCGGCGCTACGGGTGAAGCAGATTGGCTTGCAGGCTTGCTGGCCGTCTGTGCGCCGGCGGTGACAGAAAAAGAAAGTCCAAATAATGCTGTCAGGCAAACTGAAAGAGTCAAAGCTGCCGGACGTTTCCATTGATTCATGTGCAAATTGTGTCGCATAGTGATCCAAAATTCATAATAAAAATGAGGCGCTAGCTATTCATCCTCGACTTTTATCGCCATTTTCTGGCGAAAGCTGCAATATACACGCTAATTCGTAGCCTGATAACCTGAAATATTCTTTTTCAAAGTTTCAACCGGATTTGAGCCAAAACCGATTCTTGCCAAGCCATTTAATTCTAGCTGTATCGAAAAACCGGAATTATTCGATAAGTTAGTTGTCGCAAACCTATGCGCAACAAAGCGCAAAGCCCAGCAGTCGGCGCGATATTCAAAGCCCGCGAGACCTTCGACCAACTTATTGTTTTGCAAAGAATAGTTACTCTTACCGACGACATACCAACGATGCGCCATTGGCCACTGTCCAGACAATTCCAATTGCTTCAACACTTCACGCTGAAATTGATATTGCAAATTCAGTATTTTCTTCGGTGCGGGTTGCCAGCGAATTGCGTAATTCGAGCGCACTGACTGGCGATCACTCTGACTCACCTGCAGAGCTGCTTCGACATTCAAAGTATCTGATACCTGACCTGTACCAGCCAATAATAGATCAGAGCGACTAGGGTTCGATTTACCATCCAGACTGACTTTTTGCGTATTGAAATAAAAGCGCTGCCCCAATGCAAATTTAAAGCGCTCTGCGCCATTGTCTTCAATAAAACGGGACACCAGCGCCGTCGTGACTTGATTTGAATCCCCGATACGATCATGTCCAGTGAAACGATTTTCACTAAAAATTTGTGCGAAGTTAAAATCAGCAAGTGCGGTATCAAACAGTGGATAATCTTTTTGATCGCGATATGGCGTATTCACATAGAACAAACGCGGCTCTAGCGTCTGTGTCATTTTTTCACCTAATAAGCTGGCGCGACGTTCAAACACTAAACCGCTGTCGATAGAGAAAATCGGCACGGTTCTTTGCAAACTATCCGGCTTACCAACTGCGGGATTATCAATTTGGTAGCTAGTCGCATGAAACGCCAGCTTCGGCACAATAAAGTAAGCAGGCTGTATATACGGCAAAGAGATTTGTGGATTAAATACCGCACGCTGACCACGGGTAAAAGTGGGATGCCAAAAGCGCGTCATTGAGGCATCGACGGACCAATCCAAGCCAGCCACATCGCTCTGTCCAGCGTGGAAACTAAGTTGTGGCAGACGCTCGTAAGGCAGCGTAATCGGCGCTGTAATATCTTGCAAAACCTGATAGCTGGTAGAGCGCAAGGCGGCATTCCAGAAACTGCCATAATAATCAAATCCGATATCGCGCACTAACAAACGTTGCGCAGTCTTGGTTGTCGAATTCGAAAAATCAGCAGGATAATCGTTGTCAGATGCCTTGTTCAAATTCCAAGACAAGACCAATTCAGGCGTAAAATTTTGCCGATGCACAGAGCTACCGGAATAACGGGTCGTGTCAGTCAATTTATCGCGAATCACTTCGACTGCCGTTTCACCGGCATAAGTCTCACCTAAGTACCGACCTTCCATTCCCAACTGCAGGCCGCGTCGTGCGATGAATTTTGGATGCAAAGTGAAATCACGATTGGGGGCGATATTGAAATAGTATGGCGTACCAAATTCGATACCCCCTTTATTTGAATGCCCGACCGTGGGCGGCAATAAACCTGAGTGACGCGCACCAGAGAGAGGGAAACTAAAATTCAGCCACGATGGGGTACCCATAATCGGCACGCCTTTAAAGTACAGGACGGATTTACCAGCCACGCCGGTATCTAACCCCGTATCTAGGCTCATGGTATCCGCACGCAAATACCAGTCCGGATCTAAACCTTCACAAGTACTGTAAGTTCCGTTAGAAATTCTCGCTCTTTCTTCACTTTCAAATTCAATTTTTTCAGCGCGTCCCTGACCATTATTTTTAGCGAAAAAATAGCTAGGATTTTGTACAAATCCTGCGCCTGTTTCCAAAATAAAACTCATCACATCGCCGCGATAACAGTCGCCATTACGCTTCAATGTCACTTTACCGACCGCATCTAATTGATCATCTAATTGCAAGTAGGTTGCCTGATCCGCACTAAAATTTAAATTGCCGCGAGTCACTTCAACCTGATGTTCAAGTTGGATCATACGGTCTGGCTGACCCGAGACTTGTTCTGCTTTAAGGACGGTCGTCAATGCGGCTGCGTTGTCTGTTTTTCCGATCAGAACAGGCGTTATCATCGGTTCTGTCACTGTGCTTTTCTTGTCCTGACCAGACTGTTCTTTTGTATTCGCGGTTTGCGCTGGAACGACTTGTTGTGCTTGTGCCGCACCAAAGGCAGTTAGCAAAACACTTGCCATCAAAGTGCGAGCATATACCGAACCTGCCGGAAACATAGCTGCTTGCGTCGATGAATGCGATAATAGCGTTTTTATTGGATGACTTTTCCGGCGCATGGAATGGTTATTTGATGACATTAAATTAAATGTTTCTCTGGCACTTACGTTTGAGCTGACAGACTTGTGAATTACCTTGCTATGAAATTAAGCACAACGCTGGCTTCCGATAGCAATGATAGCAATTTTACAGTCTACAAAAGCCGCCTATTATAGGCGTAAACCAAGCGCAAACGCTTGTTGACTTCGCTTTCGTGCGTGGATTAGTAAGACTGCTTCAACGAAGCGCGTTTATTTTTGTTATTAAAATATATTTTCATTCCACACCAATTCCAACATCAACGATTCCACTTCACACTTTCTGTTATTGATACTTTTATGATCTCCGCCTCTACTCCCCAAGATGCACAACGCCTGCAAGAATTAAACACTTGGTTAGCCAGCATTGTCAGTCCTAAGCTCGATCTTGCCAGCTTGCGGATTGCTTCCGCCGATGCCAGCTTCCGCCGCTACTTCCGGATTGATGGCGAAGCAGAAGGACATCGCTACAGCTTTATCGTGATGGATGCCCCGCAACCGCAGGAGGATGTCAAACCTTTTATCCAGGTCGCAGCATTATTTAAACAGATCAACCTGACTGTGCCGGAAGTGTTGGCGCAAGATACTGCGCAAGGTTTTTTGCTACTAACGGACCTGGGCACAACCATGTATTCGCATGTACTCAATAGCGACACTGCGCATAAGTTATACCTAGATGCGATTGATTCCCTGATCTTGTTACAAACCCAAAGCCAGCCCGATGTTTTGGCAGAATACGACAGAGAATTCTTAAAACGTGAATTGATGATTTTCCCAGAGTGGTATATCAATCAGCATTTAGGCGTGACACTGACCGAAGCACAAGAAGCCAGTTTGCATCAAGTATTTGATGCCTTGTTGGCAAATATCGTGGCACAACCACAGGTTTTTGTACACCGTGACTTTCATTCACGCAATTTGATGTTGATGGACAAAGGCAATCCCGGCATCCTCGATTTTCAGGGCGCTTTATACGGGCCTTTGACTTACGATCTGGTCTCTTTGTTGCGCGATGCATATGTGCAATGGGACGAAGAAATGGTACTCGACTGGGCGATTCGTTACTGGGAAAAAGCCAAAAAAGCTGGCTTGCCAGTCGCCCCAGATATCGACAGTTTCTATCGCGACTTCGAGTTCATGGGCTTGCAACGTCATTTAAAAATTCTCGGCATTTTCGCCCGCCTCGCACACCGTGATGGCAAACAGCATTATCTCGACGATATACCGACTGTGATGGAATACGTACGCAAAACATCGCATCGTTATAAAGAACTGATCCCATTGCTGCGCTTATTGGACGTACTGGAAGAAACAGCGCCTAAGTTCGGCTATACATTTTAATTACTTCAGGTCCTCCGATGAAAGCAATGATATTGGCCGCTGGTCGCGGTGAACGTATGCGACCTTTAACCGACACCTGCCCCAAACCTTTGTTGAAAGTACGTGGCAGACCTTTAATCGTCTGGCACATTTTAAATTTAGTAAAAGCAGGTATAACCGATATCGTCATCAATCACGCACATCTCGGTCAAATGATCGTTGACACACTCGGCGATGGCAGCAAATTCGGCGCCAAACTGACTTACTCGGCAGAAGAAACAGCCTTAGAAACTGCAGGAGGCATCGCCAAAGCGCTGCCATTACTCAGCGATGGTATCGACCCTTTTATCGTTGTCTCTGGAGATATTTATATTCCGCACTTTAATTTTGCAGAATGTCTGAATACGCTGGAAGATAAAGATATGTGGGGAAATCCACATCCTCTCGATCAACGCGATGTGGCATGGTTATACATGGTGAAAAATCCTGAATTTCATCCGCAGGGCGATTTCTCCTTAAGTCTGATGGGACTTAAAAATGAGGTGCGCGTCGATATGCAGAGACTCACTTTTGGCAACATCGGCGTCTATCGCCCTGAGATGTTTTCGGGTATTCAAGCTGGCAGTTACGCCAAATTGGCGCCGATCATGCGCGACTATGCTGATCGAGGCCAACTTGGTGGCGAACTTTATCGGGGCGAATGGCATAACGTCGGTACACCAGAGCAATTGGTGGCCTTAAATTCACCACTGGGACACTCCGCTTTAAGTAAAATCAATCTGGATGCATCTCACTAAACCTTCTCGATCATCAGCATGTCTAACTTAGCGCCATTACCTCATCACACACGATTTGCCATTTGCGGCGCAGGCCCCGTGGGACAAGCTTTGGCTTTACTCCTGCATCAGGCGGGCATCGCGGCGAAGGATATTCTGCTGTTTGATGCGAAAACGCATGCGCAAGTCGGCCAAGATGCCCGTAGTATCGCCTTATCTTATGGCAGTGAACGGATCCTGAGCAAACTTGGCGCCAAACCAGAAAAAACGACTGCGATTACAGAAATCCATGTATCACGCCGTCGTCATTTTGGGCGCAGTTTTATCAGCGCCAACGATTACAAACTGCCTGCACTTGGCTATGTTGCACGCTATGGTGACATCATCAGCCCTTTAGAACGGGCATTGCATACCGCATCCATCGTGACTCACAGACCGGTGCATGTGACTAGTATCATTGAACATGCGCAATACGCCGAGATAGCGTTACAAGATGGAAGCCGCTGTACCGCTGACGTGGTAATACAAGCAGAAGGTGGCACTTTCGCCGACCAAGAAAAACGAATACAACACCACGACTATCAACAAACCGCTGTGATTGCACATGTTAAAGTCGAACGTGCCATCGCCCATCGTGCGTTTGAGCGATTCAGTGATCAGGGGCCGATTGCTTTGCTACCTGAGGCAGAGGGCTATGCACTAGTGTGGTGTATGCGTCCAACGCAAGCCACCGCTGCCCTAAACCTGAACGACTACGAATTTCTGTCTGCACTGCAGCTAGCTTTTGGTGATCGATTGGGGAGCTTTCTCAGTGTTAGTCCACGCGTATCGTTTCCATTAGGACTAAACGCGCAACCACAGGCTAGTCAACACATCGTACGTATAGGAAATGCAGCGCAAACATTACATCCTGTCGCGGGACAAGGTTTGAATCTCGGGTTACGCGATGCCTATGTACTGGCGCAATGCCTGAACCGTCATTCAGCGCTGGATGCATCGAATGCAGCAGCACTGCAAGAATTTTTAAACTTACGCAAAGTAGATCGCCAAGCCACAATCAAACTCACCGACACCATGGCGAAAATTTTCGCTAGCAGCCAGGATGGAAGCTTTGTACAAGGTCTACTCGGCATGAGTTTGTGTGCGGTCGATCTCCTGCCACCTGTGAAGAAATTATTAGCTGAGCAGTTGATGTTTGGTTGGCGCTAGACTTTACCGTTTAACGGTTTGCCCCACGCGCCAACAAAGACATGGAGCTCCTGCCCACACAGGAGCGACCATGGCTGACATATTTCCAAGATGAATCAGGCCGACGGGCGTTTCTTTGCCCCCGCAAATTTTTGATTCGAGGCCAAAGTAATCGTCAGCGCCGGAGCGTCATCCGCCTGCAATTTAAGATCTACGTTCAGCAATTCGTCGCGACGGAAAACGTGTACTTGCACCGTTTCACCGATGTTGTACGCCGCTAACAGATTACTCACGCCATTTGCCACATCAGCTGCAGTCACGCGCAAGCCATTGATCGCGACTAGCAAATCACCGGCCGACAATCCTGCTCTATGCGCAGCGCCCTGCTCGTAGACGTGCGCGAGTTTGCAATCTGCACCGCTCTTAGAAAAACGTACATTCAACGATGCTTTTTTCGCAGAACCGGCATCCAGACAATCCACCGCAAATTCAGCATACAGTTTCGCCAATGGCACGTCTTCTGTGCCTTTGATGTATTTATCGATAAAGCGTTTGACATTGACGCCCGTTGCTTGCTCAACCAAGCCTGCGAATTCTTCTTCACCTAAGCCTTGTTGCTTACCTGATGGCACTTTCGCATAAAAATCTTTACCGAATTTTTTCCACAAAGCGCGCATCACATCATCGAGTGATTTTTTCCCTTGAGTTTCTGCACGTATACTTAGATCAAGACCGAGTGCGACCAAAGAACCTTTCGCGTAATAACTGACGATGGCGTTCGGTGAATTTTCATCTTGTCGATAATACTTCGTCCAAGCATCAAAACTAGAATCTGCCAAACTTTGTTTCTTGCGCCCACTACCGCGCTGCACAGAGTTGACCGTCTTGGCGATCAGTTTCAGATATGCATCTTCGTCAATCAATCCACAGCGACGTAAAATCAAGTCATCGTAATAGCTAGTAAAGCCTTCAAACAACCATAACAAACTCGTGTAGTTTTCCTGACTTAAATCGTAGTTCGCAAATACTGCGGGCTTAATGCGTTTCACATTCCAAGTATGGAAGTATTCGTGACTACACAAGGCCAAAAAGCTACGATAGCCCTCGCTCATACTCGCATCATTCTTGGTCGGCAAATCGGCACGGTTACAAATTAACGCGGTCGATGCACGATGCTCTAAACCCCCATAGCCATCGCCGACTGCCATCGTCATAAAGACATAGCGCGACATCGGTGCTTGTTTGCTGCGAGGTTCAAAGAAAGCGATTTCGGTTTCACATATTTTCTGCAAATCCTTAGCAAGGCGCGCGAGATCGAGATTCGGCACTTTACCGGTCACGACGAAATCGTGTGGTACTCCATGCGCCTTAAAACTGACCAAGGCAAATTCGCCCATCTCTACAGGATGATCGATTAAGTCATCATAATCGCTAGCGATATACGAACCAAAGCCGTAGCGTTTGGCTTTTAATTCCGGCAAAGAAGTCGCGACTCGCCAGTTTTTCGCCGCTGCATCGACTGGTTTTTGAATCTCCAACACGTGTGGCGAATGCTCTTGACCATGCACCTGTAAAAACACGCTGGTGCCATTAAAGAAGCCATGGCTCTGATCGAGATGCGCAGCCCGCACCGATAAATCCCAGGCATAGACTTCATATGAAATCTGTAAAACACCTTCGCATGGCGCTGCCCGCCAGCTAGTTTTATTCAATTTTTTCAGCGCGACTTTTTTGCCATTGGCTGATGCACTGATACGAATGATATTGCGGGCGAATTCACGCACCATATAACTGCCCGGGATCCACACCGGCAAGGACGCAATTTGTCCGGCAGGATCAGGCGCAGCGATCGTCAACGTAACTTGAAATAAATGAGCAGCCAAATCGTGTGAGGTGATGCTGTAGTGCACCGCGGGGGTTTGCTTAGTCATGATTACTATTCCCCCAAGTTATAAACGAATATTTGCAGCAAGGAAGGTAAACACTTGCGTCGTCACCACTACCGCTGTCAAACGGAAGCGCAATTCGACAAACCAAGATGGCATTGCGAAACGCTGGTACATGCGTTTATCGTATTGATAAGAGTAAATGAACGCTGCCATTTGCACCAAAAAGCCCACGACTGTTATTTGCGACATCGCGAACCAAGCAATAATGACTGGTAATACACCCGACAATAAATCTCGTTTCGCATCTTGTGCACTCCGCTCCTTACCTATCAATGCCAAGCCCCAGTGCAAGCCGCCGAGAAATCCCAAAATGGCGATTCCGTAGACCAGTTGCGCTTCCACAAAGAACGGCATCCATTCTGGATGAACTATCCAGCACAACAAAGTCAATAAGACGAAAGGAACCAAGCCAAGCAAGCCGAGTCGCGTGGCAAATTGTTTATCAAGATTATCCATATCAGGCGCAAGAAGATCGCGTCGCAGCGAACGTAGAAAGAAAGCCGCTATTTTAGGCGAAATAGCAGGGGCTTGCGACGATTTACCATGAAAGCTAGGGAACTTATTTAACTACCTATGACGTAAATGAGGTAAATGCACTAAATCACTGTTAAAACGCTTAAATCAAATCTTCAGGGCGATCGATGTCACGCAAAATCCCAGGATCAGCCACGATCAATTCAGTCACGGGAAATTTTTGCAATAACTCACGCGCGCCGCGATCACCCTCTACTTGACACAACGGCTGACGATATTTATTTGCAAAACCGACTGGATTGCCACGCCGCCCGCCGAAAACTGGCACCACAATCTCAGCACCCGCGGCCAAGCTTGCCGCAATGGACTGAATTGTCTCCACGCGAACAAATGGCATATCCGCTAACGCGATGATAAAAGCGTCGACCTGTGCAGGTAAATGCTGCAATCCCGTACGCAGTGAGTTTGACATTCCCAATCGTGCATCTTCGCAGATCACCATCGACATAGCTAAAACCTTGAGCGTATCGTGTACTGCGTCTGCTTCTCGCGCCACTACCGCGATGGAATGTGGCAGCGCCTGTTGCAAATTCATGGCACTGGTATTGAGAATCGAGCGTCCGTTAGCTAATTGCTGCAAAAGCTTATGTTGCAAACCACTGGGGTCAAAGCGTTTCCCTTGCCCAGCGGCCAGTAAGACACCGTAACAGAGAAAAGGCTTTGACATGCTTTAGTGAGGGCTTAGTGGGGGAGCCAGAAACACTAGTTTATTTCACTGCCACAGCCGGAGCAGAAGTCTTCAGGTTGGCAAATTTCTCTTCCAGAGCCTTCACATCTACCATCCCGGGCAGACGTGAACCGTCAGTAAAAATCACCGTAGGCGTACCAGAAACGCGCATTTTCTTGCCCAATGCTAGTACTTTTTCATGCGGAGTCGTACAGCTAGTGGCAGCAGCCGGTGCTACTTTGCCGTTCAGCATCCAATCATCCCAGGCTTTACTACGATCGGCAGAACACCAGATGTCACGTGACTTCGTAATCGAATCTTCTGCCAAAATATTGTACATAAACGTGTAGACCGTGATGTTATCGACCGCCTGCAATGTTTTTCTAAATTTTTTGCAATAACCACAATTCGGATCTTCAAAAATTGCTATGACGCGCTTGCCGTCACCCTTCACATACTTAACCGCGGCATCTAAAGGCAGCTCGGAAAAATTCACGCGATTCAATTCATCGGTACGCTGTTTCGTAAAATTCACAGTTCCTTTGACATCAATGATGCTACCGACAAAAACGTATTTGGCTTTCTCATCGGTGTACACAATCTCATTACCCATACGCACTTCATACAAGCCGCTATATGGCGTTTTGGTGACGGAATCCACCTTCACCCCACCGCCAATATTCGTAGAAATCATTTTTTTGATATACGCCTCTGTTTGCGTTTGTGCTCCGGCAACACCAACAGATCCGACGGTCATCAGCGCAGTGATAGCGAGCGCAAAAAAATTCTTTTTCATAATAGCTTTCTCAAATAAATTCATGTTTTGCTTATTTTCCCATCGCATGGGAAATCAATTTTCTTTTTAGGACAGGCAAGCTGTTCAGTAAGTTCATTCCCACATTGCGCACCAGACGAACGGCAGGAAATTCGCTACCAAAGAGCCGCGCCAAGCCATCTGTTGTGATTTGCATCAACGCGACTTCTTCACTGCGAGCACGACGATAGCGGCTCAATAGTCTCGTATCACCACAATCTCGATGCGCCTCACGCTCATTCAAAATCTTCAACAATCCCTGCACATCGCCAAAACCCAGATTCATGCCGTGTCCAGCCAAAGGATGAACCGCATGCGCCGCATCACCAATTAAAGCGATCCGTTCTGCCACCATGCTATGCGGGCGAATCAGACGCAATGGAAAGGCTTTGATGGATTCTGGTTGCAAAGGCGTCAATTGTCCCAAGGCTGACGCAGCGTAAGGCGCCAAGCGTTGCGTCAATTCTCCTAAAGAACCCTGCATCAACTCAGCAGCCAATGCATCTGGTGCTGACCATACTAGGGATACCTGATTTCCCGGCAAAGGTAATAAGGCAATGATGCCCTGCGCTTCCACAAACCACTGACGGGCGATGCCATGATGTGGTTTTTCACAGGCAAAATTCGTGACCACCCCTTGCTGCCCATAGGAGCGGTAATCCAAACCGATATCGGCCTGACCGCGCACCCACGATTGCGCGCCATCTGCACCAACAACCAACTGCGCCTGTATCTGCCGGCCATCCGTTAAACTAATGCGGGCACTGCTTGAGTCTGTAATAAGCTTTTCGGCTTGGCCAACCACATATTGAATATTCGGTGCAAAACCCAGCGCCGCATCCAAAGCATGGTTCAAATTACTATCTTCAACTATCCATGCCAACTCATTGATATAAGCACCATAGGCATCGAAGTCGAGCTTACCGTCCACCGCCTCAGCCGCATCATGCACTTGCATCGCAGTCACTGGCGCAATCCGTGTTGCATCCAAGGCATTCCATACTTTGAGACCATCGAGCAAGTCATGTGCAATATGATTTAAAGCAAAAACCCGCACATCCCATTCCTTAGGTAACGCCCGTGCCGTATTGCGCTGCGTCGCAGCGGCGCTCAACAAAGTCACCGACAACCCTGCCTGCGCCAACCCCAAAGCCGCAGCCTTCCCGACTGCACCATCGCCGACGACACAAATATCCGAAAGAATCATCTGATGACTCATGGCTAACCTTTATATAACTAAATCCAGCGAAACCCACATTCGCCGCCTATTATACGTGAGCTAATTCTCTTATTAAGAACGCCTTGATATCTACTGATATGCGCTTATCGATAAGGTCAAAACAGAAATTATTTGCTTTTTCAAAGATAAGTGTCTATAATTCTTGGTCTTGGCCTGGTAGCTCAGTCGGTAGAGCAGAGGATTGAAAATCCTTGTGTCGGTGGTTCGATTCCGCCCCGGGCCACCAAGAAATTCGTATTAAAGAAAATGGCTTGCAGAAATGCAGGCCATTTTTTCGCCCTGACCTTCTCGATGCTGTTTATCGCCTGCGTCTCCCTGCCTATTTTTTCATCTGGCACACCACGCCCTACACGGCTTCTCTTTGTTACCCACAAATAGTGCGCTATGATGTTTCTTTCTATTAAGTTATGCGACTCGTTCGTGACTTATTGAAATCAGTCTCTTCTTGCCGCTATTGGGAATTAACATGATGCGTATTCGCAAACTGCATACACGGATCATCTTTGCCTTTTCTGTATTGCTATCGATCGTGTTGATTGTCGAACTGGCAGTGGTGAATAGTGTAGTTTCTCAGAGCGCGAACGAGGCGGTTGAGCATAATTTGTTGGCGGGCGAACGGCTTTTTAACTCCATACAAAAAGACAATATCAAGCGCCTTTCGCAGTCGGCTGGCATTCTGACCTCCGATTTTGCGTTTATTAAAGCAACAGCAACGGGGGACCACAATACGATTGTGTCTGTGTTGCTCAATCATGGTGGGCGAATTAATGCTGACATCTCTATGTTGGTCGCCCCTGATAATCGCCTGATCGCCGATACCTTTCGCAGCAGCGCTTCCGATCAA
The DNA here is from genome assembly GCF_049340305.1 of Undibacterium sp. Ji22W. Taxonomy (NCBI): domain Bacteria; kingdom Pseudomonadati; phylum Pseudomonadota; class Betaproteobacteria; order Burkholderiales; family Oxalobacteraceae; genus Undibacterium; species Undibacterium sp. Ji22W. The sequence continues at coordinate 323,656 of NZ_JBMPOU010000002.1, forward strand.
AAGTTTCCCTTTCCCGAATTGATCAAACGTGCCGAGCAGCATGGGCAAACCACGTCTATCGTGATGCTAGATGGCAAGCTTTACCAATTAATCGTCGTTCCTGTCATGGCACCGTTACCAGTTGCCTGGCTCGCTTTAGGCTTTGTGATCGATGATAAATTCGCGAAGAATCTGAAAGAATTGACAGGGCTAGAGGTTTCTTTTTTAACACCTGTCTCTGGACAAGAACGTCTGAATGTACTCGCCACTACGCTGAGTGCAAATCGTGCTTCAGATTTATCGAGTGATCTAAAAAAAGTTTCAGAAACCTCCGGTGCCAGCACCAAGGTTTTAACACTCGCCAAGGAAGAATACTTAGCGCGTATCGATCATTTAAAAATCGATGATGGCACAGCAGCGATTACGGTTTTACAGCAGTCACTTGATGTTGCTCTCGCCCCGCTATTTAATTTGCGTTGGATTCTAACTGGACTCGGCCTTTTCGCGTTGATAGCGACTTTGATCGCGGGATACAAAATTGCACGAAATATCTCCAAGCCTTTGGTGGATTTAAGTTTGGTCGCACAAGATATCGAAGCGGGACACTATTCTCAAGCGATGGTCGTATCGCGAGACGATGAGGTCGGGCAACTTGCGACAGCATTTCAAAACATGTCCAAAGGGATTGCGAGTCGCGAGGAGAAAATCAGTGAACTCGCTTATCGAGACCGATTGACCGGGCTTGCCAACCGCACTTCGTTTAGCATTGCCGTCAATCAGGAGATCAGTAAACCCTCCGGGCAAACGAACAACTTTTCCATTCTACTCATCGATATTGATCGATTTAAAGAGGTCAATGATATTCTGGGTCATCACATCGGCGACCTGCTATTACAAGAAATCTCACACCGTTTGCAAACAACACTTGATCAAAACCACGTTCTTGTTGCTCGCCTTGGCGGAGATGAATTCGGCATCTTTATTCCAACCATAGACCAAGACGAAACGATCAAATTGTCGCAACTTATCTTAGCCGCACTTGACCAGGCAATTTCGCTCGAAGGACATCAACTCATCGCCAGCGGCAGCATCGGTGTAGTGCAATTTCCAACGGATGGCGCGGATTTTAATGCGCTATTGCGCCACGCTGAATTAGCGATGTACACCGCAAAACGCAGCAACAGCGGCTTTGCGTTGTATGATCCAAGTCTGGAAAGTACAACGCAACAAAACTTATCTTTGATGGCGGAGCTGAAGCACGCGATCGAGCATCATGAACTACAGCTTTACTATCAACCTAAAGTAGATCTGCGCAGTAATACTATTAGTGAAGTTGAGGCGCTAATTCGCTGGATACATCCGAAACGCGGTGTCATTCCCCCTGATCAATTTATTCCATTTGCGGAAAGTACCGGCTTTATTGCGACGATCACCGAATGGGTGATCGAACGTGCACTAGAACAGCGTGGTGCATGGCAAGCGGCGGGCTTCCCATTGTCTATATCGGTCAATATTTCTGCGCGTGATTTGTTGAATGCAAAACTACCTGCAAAATTTGCGCAGTTGATGCAAACGCATAATGCGTCACCGGATTGGCTTAGCCTTGAGATCACGGAGAGTGCCATCATGACCGATCCCGAAGGTGCAATGCATGTACTCAATCAATTGCATCAAAGTGGTCTACACATGTCGATTGATGATTTTGGTACTGGCTATTCGTCACTCGCTTACCTCAAAAAATTACCGGTGAATGAACTCAAAATCGATAAGTCCTTCATCACCGATATGGAGAACAATCCCGACGATGCCATCATCGTGCGCTCAACCATCGATTTAGGCCACAATATGGGCTTACGAGTCATTGCAGAAGGGGTAGAAAACCAAGCGACCTGGGATGCTTTGATGGCGATGGGTTGCGACTCCATTCAAGGTTATTTTGTCAGCAGACCATTAGCGGCCGAAAAATTAATGCAATGGTTACAGCACGCAAATTGGAAATTTAGCCCTGCAGCTCATCGTCATCTACCAACAGGCGCCAACCATGTCTCTTCATAAACACCTGTTCTTATCCATCGCGACATTGCTTGTCACCGCGAGTTCAGCGATAGCACAAGCCGACAATTTCGCGCAATTCGATACACGCTTACGTTACGACAGTAATCTCGGCAATGCGAAGCGGCCTTATATCGTTAGCGATAGCAGTCTAATGACAAGTTTTACCTTCGGCAAACAGCATTTTATCGATGATAGCAATCTCAATTTCTCCTACGCGGCCAAGCTCTCAAATGAAAGTTTCAATCAACTCACGGGATTAAGTCGATCCAGTGCCGGCCTGCAAATCAATGGAAAGCAAAAATTCGGCATCGGTCCATACTCACCGAGCGTGAGTATGGGTTTAGGCTTAGAACGTCAGGCGTTTCGAGACAAAGAGCGTAATGCGACATTGCATCAGATTGAACTCAAAGCCAGCAAACGTCTTTCTGACAGCTTTAATCTCTGGGCATCGGTCACTACAGAAAAAAATCACTCCGACCATCAGGAGCGCGTTGAGTACTACTTTCCTGGCAACACATTTGAAACTAGTAATCGTATCTACAAACTCAATCTTGATTTTGCTCAAAGTGGATCAAGTATCTGGAATCTGAGCTATGCAATGCGTCAGGGCGACGTCTTAGTCACCACCAAGGCGGATTTGCTTTACAACTACGCGATTGCCCGCGCGATTCGACCCGACAAAAGTTTTGGTGCAGATCGCGACATCTATCGTTTAAATGGCAGCACGCAGACCATATCCGTTGGATTCACTCGAAGCCTAGACGCTCACTGGTCCATGAATATCAATCTTCAAAAAAACTGGACCTCGATTCCGGGTGGCGTGAACTATCAACGTGATGGCCTCACCCTCAGCGCCAGCTATCAATTTTAAGGTTTAATTTTAAGGTTTAATTTTAAGGACCATTGCCATGCAAATATTAAATTTCAAAGGATGGACGGCAATTTTCTTATGCCTTTCAAGTTTGGCGCAGGCAGGCGAGATTCGCGTCAATGTCAAAGACCAACACGCGAAACCGGTGGAAGATGCGGTGCTGCTGCTAACACCTGTCGATCCAACAAAAATGCCGCGACTCAAACCGAAAGATGAGGTGGTGGATCAAATTGATAAAGAGTTTATGCCCTACGTCAAACCTGTGGTCGCAGGATCAAAAGTATTCTTTCCCAACAAAGACAATGTGCGTCATCACGTGTATTCGTTTTCGCCGGCAAAATCGTTTGAAATCCAACTGTATTCGGGTAAATCCGCCGCACCAGTAGTACTAGAAAAACCCGGCATCGTTGTTCTTGGTTGCAATATTCATGATTGGATGCTTGGGTATATTTATGTCGCTGACACACCCTATTTTGCCAAATCGAAAGCGGATGGCACGATCTTGATTGATGGCCTGCCGGAAGGCGACTATCAAATGCGCATTTGGCACCCGGGGATGGGAATGACAGCAGGTGAAACTGGGAAACAAGTGAGCATCCACGACGGCAATGTGTCGCAACTTAATTGGCAGATCAATGTCAAACCTGTCACAAGAATTTCTCGCAAAAGCTCAAGCCAAGGTCCGGGATACTAGGACGTGCGAACCGATTGGGTATAAGCTAAGTTTTCAAAACTACTCTCAGACATTCCGCCACTTATGTTCAAACGCAAATCACTATCGACATTTCTCATCGCCATCGCATTCAGCATGGAGGTATTTGCGCACGACAAAATCTCTGCCGATTTGTCGTTGACTGGCGCACGCATCATTGACGTGACCAACGGTCGCACCCTGCAAGGGAAAACAGTTTTGGTTCGTGGCGATAGTATCTTGGCGGTGGTTGATCAAAAAGGCCTAAATCGCTATGCACCAAAACGCACAGTGAATTTGCGCGGCAAATATTTGATGCCAGGTTTGTGGGATACGCATGTGCATTTTGGTGGTGGCGCAGAATTAATTGAAGAAAATAAACGTCTATTGCCGCTCTATCTGGCGCATGGAATTACCGCGGTGCGCGATTGCGCCGGAGATTTGTCCGAGACAGTATTGACATGGCGTGGGCAAATCGCGAGTGGGCAAATGCAAGGCCCAACCATTTTCACTTCAGGCGCTAAGTTAGAAGGTTACAAGCCTCTCTGGAAGGGAACGATAGAAGTTGGCACACCTGAAGAGGTCAGTGCAGCACTCGACAAGCTGCAAGGACAGCAGGTCGATTTTGTGAAGATCACAGAAAACACCATGACCCCTGCGATCTATCTCGAGAGCCTAAAGCAAGTCAAAGCCCGTGGCATGGCCAGTTCCGCGCATATTCCTGTGCAACTCACTTTAGATCAGGTTTTCGCGGCAGGATTAAGTAGCATAGAACATCAGTCATATTTGTTGCGCACCGCCACACCGGAAGAGGCGACGTTGACCGAAGCTGTCGCTCAAGGAAAAATCACCAGCAAGGAGGCGATGAAACGTAGTCTTGCGAGTTATGACGAAGCAACTGCACGAGCTGCTTTTAGGCGCATGGCTGCGGCGGGCACCGCGATTGTGCCTACCCTGTATGGTTCTTACGTGACGGCTTATCTCGATCAAAACGATCACAGTCACGATGCTTATCTGCAATACATAGGCAAAGGTTTACGCGCGACTTATGACTGGCGCGTACAACGCGCGGCGCAAGATGACGCCGAGGCGATTAAGACGCGCCACGCACTATTCGAAAAATCGGCTTCTTTATTGCCGCTTCTGGCGCAAGAGGGCGTCAGCATTATCGCTGGCACGGATGCGGGATTTCTCAACTCATTTGACTATCCCGGGATCGCTTTACACGATGAAATTGCCTTGTATGTGAAGTATGGTTTAACGCCGGCACAGGCCTTGCAAAGTGCAATACAGGCTGGCCCGCGTCTTCTGGGAAAAACAGATCGCTATGGCAGCGTCAGCGAAAATAAAGTAGCGGATTTATTAGTCTTAAATACTAATCCCTTAAGAAATATTCAAGCCACACGGGATATTTATCTAGTTATGAGTCGGGGTAAAATCTTTGACAAAGCAAGCTTAGAGAAAATGTTGAGAGACACCAAAAACTGGGTCGCCAATCCGCAATAATCGGCATGAGGGCTGGATCACGGGAAAAAACTGGGCTATCGTCAGATTTAATCGCGAATTGAGGTTCATAGACGACGACAGCGCTTGCGACATTGGACAGACCAATTTAGAATAAACCTTGTCATTTATATCCCCACCTACTTCTCTTATCCACTTAGATTCAATGAAAAAAGTTGCTGCTGCAGTCGACACACTCACCCCTGAACCACGCTTGTATCGCGTAGTCTCCGCCCGCATTCAACAACTGATCAAAGAGGAAAACATCGCTGCAGGTGAACGCCTACCCTCTGAACGCGATTTGGCCAGTAAACTCAATGTCAGCCGCGCTTCTTTGCGTGAAGCATTGATCGCCTTAGAGCTCGGAGGCATCGTCGAGGTAAGAGGCGGCTCTGGTGTCTACGTCAGCGAACAGGCAAAAGCGGAAGCCGATGTAATCGAAGTTGGCCCCGGTCCTTTTGAAGTGTTGTCAGCACGTCGCTTAATCGAATCCGAAGTTGCTGCGATTGCCGCTAAAAATGCGACAGACTCGGCGATTGATGCAATTTTAAAAGCCGTATTGGAAATGGAACGCCATCACGATAATCGCAATGAGAACGAGATGGCAGATAGAAATTTTCATCTGGCGATTGCACGTGCAACGGGCAACAGCGCGCTGGTTGGTGTGATTGAATACTTATGGAATCAACGCGGCAGCTTGTGGCACAAGTTAAAAGAACATTTTCAGACGGAAGAATTACGCAAACAAACCTTGCTCGATCACCGTGCCATCTTAGAAGCGATTGCCGCACATGACGCGAATGGTGCTAAGCAGGCGATGCGGGCACATTTGGATCGCGTTAGCCGGACTTTCTCTCGCGGTTAATTTCAGTTGGCGCTAAGTAAATCAAATTGGATCTATTAAGATACTTCGCTTTTCTCCTTCAATGAAAAGGCTGTGATGGGATGTAATCCCATTCAGTTAAGTCTAATTTCACGTATCGTCATTCCCGCGAAGGCGGGAATCCAGCGACGTAAAAGCCTAAAGACACTGGATCCCTGCCTTCGCAGGGATGACGCCTCGATATTTTGAGCTTAACTGAACAGCATTAGGGATGGGGATGGGTTTTGGTCGGGAAAATAAAGATAACTCTTACTCCAATCGAACCCATCCCCACCTTAACCCGCCCCTTGAAGGGGCGGGAACATAATATCCATTGGGCCCACGGCTCATTTTGAACTTTATCCCTCCCGACAATTATCCCTACTGTCCTACACTTCTTCGTAGCGAACATTCATCACCGCTGTTCAATCAATCTCACACAATGTCCATCTCGTGAAACCATTTGTACCGCGTTCACACAGTCCGCCTCTCACACCCACAGTAAATTGACTATGATGACAACTAAGCCCCTTATGCTTATAAATCAGATACTTATTTGAAAATATTCTTCAGCAAAAACACAAAATTCGGCTAGTCCACATTGCATATTTGGTCTTACCACATTAAAATGGTCTGACCAAATTTAGGTATTTCATCGATTTTATAAAAACGACTCGAGACGACTATGAAACTTCAGGTAAAAATTCTGTGCGCTGCACTTTGTACGCTGTTTATTCAAAATGCCGCAATGGCAGATGGGAAATTCCGTAATCCAGATAATTCCAATCTAGCTGATTCTGGTGAAGGCACTTACCCTGTCCCTTACAAGAAGCCCGTCGCTAAGGAAGTGACCGATGCCTTGCATAGAATTCGCACCTATTTGGAATCCACTACACCGACCCGCGTAATCAATAAATCGACTGGCGCAGTAATCACTGACTTTAAAATGCCAATCAAGGAAGCGATCTTTGAACCGAGTAAAGGTGACTACGGCATCATGGTCTATGAGATGGGCGTGGTCCATTCGGGTCTATTGAAGGTGCGTGCTGCCACCAATGACAAGCGTTTTACGGACATGACCGAGCGTCACCTTGGGTTCTTCGCGCAAACGATGCCTTATTTCAAAGCGCAGGAAGATCAATTTCACCTCGAACGTGGCAATAGTTTTTCGCGTTTTTTAGATCCACGTTCGCTCGACGATGTGGGTTCGATGTGCGCCGCATTGATACGCGTTCGCCTCGCAAAAGTCGGCCCCGATCTGAATAGCATGATACAAACATGCAGCAATTGGGTCAGTAAACAGCAATTCCGTTTGAGCGATGGCACGTTGGCACGCAAACGTCCACAAGCAGTTTCTCTGTGGGCGGATGATATGTATATGGGCGTTCCCGCATTGGCAGAGATCGGACGATTGACGGGCGACAAATCCTATTTTGATGATGCGGTACGCAATGTCTTGCAGATGTCTGCTTACATGTTCAACCAACAAAACAACTTGTATACACACGGCTGGAACGCAAACAATCCCGATGCACCACGCTTCTATTGGGCACGTGCTAACGGCTGGGCCGTGCTGGCGATGTCGGATTTACTCGACGTTTTACCGAAAGATCATCCTGGTTACCCAAAAGTCTTAAACCAACTACGTTTGAGTTTGAAAGGCATCGCTGAACAACAATCGGGACAAGGGCTGTGGCATCAAATGTTAGACCGCCATGACTCCTATTTAGAAACCTCCGCAAGTGCGATGTTTGTCTATGCGATTGCGCACGCGGTGAATCAAGGCTGGATCAGTCCAACGACTTGGGGCTCAATCGCACAAGCAGGTTGGGCGGGTTTATCCACTCGAATCACCGAGAAAGGCGAGATCGAAGGCATCTGCGTAGGCACGACCTTTGCCAGCGATCAAACTTACTACTATCACCGCCCGACTAGTGTTGAAGCATTGCACGGCTATGGGCCCATGCTAATGGCGGGTGCAGAGATTTTGCAGATGCTGAAAAATCCAGCTTTCAATGTCGAGCATAAAGTCAGAACGTATCACTACGTACCGACTGGTGCGGATAAAACTGACTATCGCGAACATCACTAAATTTCACTTTAGGATCACCATTATGCGTCTCCAATGTAAAGCCATTGCACTCAGCTTAGGTCTACTTCCTCTTAGCTTGTTTGCCCTGCACAGCCAAGCACAAGAACGATTGACGGTCACAGTCACGCATCAATTAAACGATGCGCGCCCATCCGAGACCATCACGATTCCCTGGTCACAGGTCAATCAATACTTACCCAATGCTTTGATACAAAGAATCGCGGTCAAGGATAAAAACGGCAAAGTATTGCCCTATCAAGTTACCAATGTCGCACCCCAGGCCAAAGACCCCCAAGGCGTAGGTATCGCTTATGGTGAATTGATCTTTCAACACAACTTCGCCGCAGGTGAGAAAGCAGCGGATTTCACGATAGAGAAAATTGATACGGTAGCGCCCGTATTTGAAACCAAGGCCTTCGGCCGTCATGTGCCTGAGCGGCTCGATGATTTCGCGTGGGAGAATGACAAAATAGCTCATCGCACTTATGGCCTGGCCTTAGCCGCACCAGCGCCAGTGGGCGTCACCAAAGAAGTCTTAGTCACTAGTGGAATTGATATCTGGTTTAAGCGTGTGCCCTACCCTATTGTGGATCGTTGGTACAACAAAGGTCACGACCACTACCACAAAGATGAAGGCGAAGGCTTAGACATGTACAACGTCGGCAAATCGCGCGGCTGCGGTGGTACTGGCATCTGGGATGGCAAACAACTCTATACCAGCATCAATTATGAAAAATGGAAAATCCTGGCCAATGGCCCAGTACGTACCGTGTTTGAACTCAGCTATCAAAGCTGGGATGCAGCGGGTGTAGCGATCACCGAAACCAAACGTTTTACGGTAGATGCTGGTCATTATCTCGACAAAATAGAAAGTACTTTTCAGTACACAGGTAGTACTGCATTGACCGCGGCTGTGGGCTTAAATAAAACGCCGTCAGATAAAGGACAAGAACCAAAGATCATTATTGAAAAAAATCTTAAATCGACCTCACTCTCGCAATGGATACAGCAGACAACTAAAGGCGCATTCGGCACAGCGATTATTTTGCCGACTGCCACTGAGTATGCTGAAGACAACTTGAATCATTTAATTTTGGCTCCTGTGAACAACGGCAAAACCATGACCTATTACGCTGGTGCGATTTGGGAGCGTTGGGGTGATATTAAGACTAAGGAAGAATGGGATGCGTATCTGAATAAGATGGCCGCGCGTTATCAAGATCCGATAAGAGTTAGTTTGAGTAGTGGCAAGAAATAAGTTCGGAACTATCCCCTCTCCCGCAAGCGGGAGAGGGTTAGGGTGAGGGTGATTCAGAAATGCAAAATCTCGAATTAACCATAGACCAAAACCTTAAGCATTCTAATTCTGGGGATTCTTTCAAAGCTAAGGTGAACGCCCCTCATCCCCGTCCCTTCTCCCGCTTACGGGAGAAGGGAGTTTGAAACATCACAGACTACCAATTCAAAAAAATATGACGACTTCTATCAATGTAAAACGCCGCGCATTACTGCGCTTCTCCAGCGCCGCCAGCCTGTTCGGCATCCCAGCACTCAGCTTATCGCAACTGGCAAGTTCAACAGAAAACGATCCATGGCAGCGTGCTGCAAGTATCGTTAAACAATTTTCCAAACCCATCAAATTCGCCAAACGTGATTTTCCGATTACGAAATTTGGCGCAATGACTTGTGATGTCTTCACCGTCAACGCGCAAATCGCATCCGATACCGAAGGCGCTATTGAAGGCGAAGTGTTGACACCTAAACCTCACTCGCACGATTGTTACGAAGCGATTAAACATGCGATACAGGCATGCAACAAATCAGGCGGTGGTCGCGTTCTGATCCCAGCAGGGAATTGGTATTGCGCGGGTCCCATCCGTTTGCGCTCGAATGTGCATCTACATCTGGCAGCGAATGCCCGCGTATTCTTTAGTGCTAATCCAGCCGACTATGCAAAATATGGCGATATCGATTGCGGCAAAAATGGCAAGCTGGTCATTTCACGTTGGCAAGGTAATGACTGCTTAAACTATTCACCCATGGTGTATGCCTATGGTGAGAATAATATTGCTATCACCGGCGAAGACTGGAGCAGTATTTTAGATGGCCAAGGTGGTACTTTGTTTGAAGATGGTTCGGGCAATTGGTGGGATTGGAAAGGTAGAAAAAACCCCAAGAAACCTATTCTCAATTCCGAAGTGAACGTGAATCAGAATAACCCGGAAAATCTCGATCTACTAGCACCATCGCTGACCGAAGAAGCAAAAAAACTAGTGCAAGGCGTTGGTGATAAATGGCGCACAGATTCGCGCTTTTTACCGGTATTGTCAGAACTCGGCATCCCAACTTCAGCGCGTATTTTTGGCGTTGGCCATTATCTGCGCCCGTGCATGATAGAGCTAATCGGCTGTACCAATGTCGAATTAAAAGGCTATAAAATCCAAGCAGCACCATTCTGGTTGCATCACCCAGTCAAATGCCGCAATGTGCACATCAGTAAAGTGAACATGGATAGTATGGGTCCGAACAGCGATGGCTTCGATCCTGAAGCTTGTGACACGGTGCTAGTCGATCATTGCACCTTCAACACGGGTGATGATTGCATTGCGATCAAATCTGGTAAAAACCGCGATACCCAGTTTGGCCCGACACGCAATATCGTCATACAACATTGCGTGATGAATAGCGGACATGGTGCGGTCACCTTAGGTAGCGAAATGGCGGCGGGTATCGAACATATCTATGCGCAAGATTTAGATTTCCGCAACATGCATTGGGATAAGGATGCTTTAAACACAGCGATACGCATGAAAACCAATATGAATCGCGGTGGATTTTTGCGACATTTTTATGTACGCAATATCACGATACCGAATGGCGTGAAGACGACGGCAGGCTTCTATAAGCCTTTGCCAGATTCGCAAATTCCAGCGCAGACGGTTTCCTCTAGCGCAGGTGCAGTCATCACTATCGATTGCGATTACGCACCCGCTGACGATAGCGTCCGCATACGTCCTCCTGTGATTTCCGACATCCACATTTCAAACGTCAAAGTCGGCACGGTGAATAACGATGGTGGTAATTACTCTGCTTACCAAGCCTTCGTCTTATTAGGACCTGTCGCATCGAGTTATAACGGCAAGACAAAACAAGCGATTTTACCGATACAGAATGTCAGTATTCGTAACTGTGATTTCGGTACAGTGCGCAATCAATATGCACCTTGGTTCTTGCATCATGTGCAGAATCTACAGTTGGAAAACATCAAGATTAACGGTAAAACTTACACCGAGAATTTATCGACTTCGTTTTCTCTCGATATCATTGGATCGTGCACCTCGCACGGTCCGATGATGAAGATATAGAAATGGCTAAAGTCTAATCTTCAACAAATCACAGCGCATCGTAAATCAGTTTGATGCCCGAAATTCCTAGCAAACCTGTTGCCAAGGAATAGAAATAGCGCTCAGGAATCACTCGAAGCACATGCAAACCCATCCATACACCGAGCGGTGCAAAAATCGCCAGGCAAGCGGCGATTTGCAAACTATCCAAAGTGAAAAAACCGAGTGCTATATAAGGTAATAATTTACCTGCATTCACCACGGTAAAGAACACTGCTGTGGTTGCGACGAATTGTTCCTTCGCCAAATTTTTCGCCATCAAATAAACCAAAATGGGCGGCCCTCCTGCATGTGCCACTGTGCTGGTCACACCCGAAACCGTGGCACAAACGCGTGCAAAAAATTTGCCCGGTTGTTGTTGCCAACGCAGACGCTGGCGCAGTTGAAACATCCTGTCCAACATAAACGCCACAGCAATGCCCCCTATCATGCCTTTGATAAGTTTGTCAGAAAACACGCCCATCGCGAACGAACCAAGAACGATCCCGACTAATCCACCAGGCAAGATAATTTTTAACTCCGCGAGTGACCACTTTTTCCAATACGCTTTCACGCCGAACACGTCCATCACACACAGTATCGGCAATAAGACTGCGACGACCAATCGCGGTGGTAAAAACATCGCCATCAAAGGTACGCCCACGCCTCCCAATGCTCCACCAAATGCAGATTTCGAAATACCCGTAATCAAAATAGCGACCGCACAGATTATCCAAGCTAGCAAGCTCATTTCATGCATAACAACCATCCACGCCCGAGTTGACACTTGCGCTCATTCATTGCGATGCTGCTTTCGGTATGCCATTTATCATATCCCAATCTTGTTCATTAAACGCAGCCAGCACCATCTTGGCTTTTGGATAGTTACTGACTTCGCGTTCATCATTGATAATCGTGCCGCGTCCTTCGGCGATGAAGTACAGAATACGAATGTCGTCCGCATCCCTATCCCAGGGACGTGCGCCTGCATACCGCAGCAATTCTGTTTCTACATCTTTGGCTGGTATTGCTTGCAAACCTTCAGGCCAATCAATCGGTGTCTCTTTGATTAACAGCTGTGCTCGAGTTTGCCCGTAGCGTCCTAACATGGGCAAAGGTGCACCGAATTGATCAACGGCGATATTATCTTTCTCAAAATAAGCAAGGTCACCATCACCACCGAGACTCATCAAAGGCAATCCTTTTTTAGTCGATAAGCCGCCGCGCATCACATTGCCAACCACATTCAACTTACCCAGTTGATATGCATGCTCGCCCCACTCCAATGCCATCAGATTGTAGTGAATCGCTTTTGCGCGTGGGTTGTAGATGAGGTTATTCACCACACTCGCTTGCACACCACCTTTGAGTAGAGGATTGCGTTCTACATTGTGCGCCCAGATATTGCGGTAAAAAACGATCTGCGTGACGTTGTCGTGCACCAGACTGCCTTTTGAATGTTCACCCTTGCTATGACTGGCTTCGGCTAATCCTTCCGCGGCTAGATTATTCGAGAACAAGACATGGTGGCTGGTGCCATTACGCCAATCGTCGGGCGTATCACCTTTAAAGCGCGGCCCTGATGCCGACATGTTTTCATCGATCGCCCAACTGATGCTGCAATGATCAATTAAGACATGGTGCGCAGCCGAGACATTAATCCCATCGACTTCCCAACCGCTCGCTTTAGTTTGACCATCCACACCAGTGCGCACACGCAAATGTTGAACAATGGTTTGTGATGCCCGGATATTAATCCCGCCACGGATAAGTGTAATGCCTGGCGTTGGTGCTGTTTGCCCAAGGATGGTGACGTTGGGTTCCGTTATTTGCAAGACACTACGCTCCAGATCAATCACGCCACCAACTTCGAAAACAATAAGACGAGGTCCTTTCGTCTCTATTGCGGCGCGCAAAGAGCCCGGCCCCTCTTTCTGCAAATTTGTGACGCGTAATATTTGTCCACCGCCCCCACCTTGTATCGATGATACCCAAGCCATCTCACTTGGATAAGCGTACGTTTTTTGCGCGGTATTTTTAGCATTGTGCAGATCGCTAGCACAAACATGAACAGATACCATCGCAAAACTGAGGCAGGTCAATAGTAGGCGCCAACTATACCAACGATTCTTCAGTTTATTTCTCAGTCTACTCATCACTATTTCCTCTTCATTTTGTTCATGTAAAAAAATAACGCGGCTTAACAATTTACTCGTTAAGCCGCGCCACTCTTACTTCACGCTGTTACGTATGTTTAACAAAACGCAAACGCTTAGAACTTATAACGTACGCCTAACAAGAACTCACGACCGGTTACGTTATTCACCACAACACTGTCACGTGCGCGACTGATGAATTGATCATTCGCTTGATTCGTCAAGTTTGATCCTTCAAAACTAAATTCCCATTTGTCATTCAGTTTGTAAGTCATCGACATGTCAACGTTGACCGTGCCATTTTTGCCTTCGACATCGTTATTATTCTGACCGGGAACACGGGTTAAGAAAGACGAACGCTTGGATGCAGACACGCGAGCACTGAAAGCACCATCATCGTAATAGAGCGTCGCGTTCCAAGATTTCGGCGAGAGATTGAGCAAGTCATCAGTAATCGTCACGGCGCTGGTTGGTGATACCACATATTCAATCTTTGACTTCACATAGGTGTAGTTGAGCAGCGTACCGAAATTCTTCCCCCAACTTGGCAAGAACGTGAATGGCTGTTGATAATTCAATTCAAATCCACTCAATTTGCCGCCCTTGGTATTAATTGGCGCTGTGACCTGAAATACTTCTTCCCCTGTGAAGTTCGTTGGTAACAAAGACATAGGCAAACCCGTGTCTTTAAACGCGACATTAGTGCGTATACTTTGGATGTAAGTATTGATATTTTTCTGGAATAAACCTAGACCGATGAAGGCATTTTTCCCAAAGTACCACTCGAAGTTCGAATCAAAAGTATTCGCACGGAATGGTTCCAATAAAGGATTGCCACTAGTCACTGACAAAGTACCAGTCGTCGAAATCGTACCGCCAGGGTTGAGGTTACCGAGCTGCGGCCGTGCCATCACTTTCGCGGCGGCGAAGCGAGCAATAAAATCTCTTGTCAGATTCAGCGCGACATTCACAGAAGGCAAAGTATCGGTATACGAATTACGTACTGTCACTTCGGTGCCGCCACCGTTAGCTTGATAGCCAGTAGCAAGTTGTTCAGTTTGCACATAGCGCACACCAAAGTTACCACGTACTGGGAAGCCCGCAATATTGTTTGTGAAATCGCCCATGACAAACGCGCTCTTATCATTCTCAGTCACGGCGCGGTTATTACCACGCGCATTGCCATTCGTAATCGAGGATAAAGTGAAATCGCCTGGACCACCTGCTGGACCACTTTTCAAACAATTGCAGTAAATATCGTAAGCTTTCGCAATCGCGTTCAGATCAGGAATCAACCAAGAGGTGGGTGTGCCGGAAGGCAAATTTTGCCCGCGTCCAAAGCCGGTGAGTTGTGTCGTTAAACTGGCAATTGTCGTTCCGGCCGCAGGTGCAAAAATGGTGTCATTTTGATTGACGCGGCGTGACTCATACGAATCGAAAGCATACTTTTTCACATCAACACCAGCACGCAAGGTCAACTTATCTTCAATCGCATCCCAAGCGAAATCGAGATGCGCGACATCATTGCGATTATTCGCCCCTTGCGGTCGGATGCGGATTTCGCTGGTAGTTGTATTGGCGACGGTTGCTGCTTGTGTTCCGCTCGTTACCTGCGGCACCGACGCCAAAGTCATCGGACCAGAACTCGACGCCGGATCAAATGGATAAGTGATGACTGGTAGTCGATCATTATTACGAAAATCCAACGCGTAACCATTTACATTGATTGCATCCAAAGTGGTCGTAGTCTGCACAGGATTGGCAAACTTAGAGGTAGCGCGGCCTAGCTTGGCACTCATACGCAAGCTCTCACTAAATTGATGATCGAGACTCAAGGTCGGCTGCGTAAAGGTGGTCGATAACTGATCGAAGCGCGATTCAGCACGGATATCAACACCGTTATACATCCCATACAGCAATGCACCGTTCGGTGCGTATTCTGTTTTCACGACGCTCGTTTGCGGCTTGCCTCCCTGGCTGGCACTACGGCTAAACGAGATCGCTTCCAAAAAGTCCTCCTGACGTGTCGCGTCCAATTTGGAGTACAACAAATCTAAAGAAAAAACCGTGCCACGTTGCGGCTTGTATTGCAACGATGCTGTTAATCCAAGGCGATCTTGATCATGCGTTAAGCGGCCATAACGTGGCAGGCGGGGGACAAAATTATTCGCAGAACTGGCGATGTTATAGGCCGCGATATTTTCGGGCGTATTCGCCAAACGCGCCACGCCTTGCGCGGCTGGACCACAGGTGGTCGCGGTCGAAGTTGTAGGATTCGCAGGCGTGATACCAATCGGTGCACACCAGCCGCCTGATGATGGCCCATTATCCCAACGTACGGTACTAAAGCCCTCTTCATACACGCGACGCTTAGAAAAAGCGCCTGAGAGTAAAGCGCCAAAAGTATTATCCGCATTCGTATTGGAAATTAAGAAGCCGACTCGAGGATCAGTTTTTTGCGACAAATCGTTGTATCGGCCTTTCGCCATCACGGTCGCATTAAAACCGCGCAGGTCAAACGGACGCATGGTTTGTAAATCGACAGTCGCACCGAGAGAACCTTCATCCACATCAGCTGAAGCGCTCTTGCGCACGGTCAGGGAATTAAACAATTCAGAAGGGAACACATTGAAGTCGAAGCCGCGTGAACGATTAGCGCCACCTGAGCTATCTGTACCACCTGTGGTAGCCAAACCCTCGATACCATTAATGCGAACGCGAGTGAAATCTTGCCCCAAACCGCGCACCGTAATACTGCGCCCTTCACCTGCATCGCGGTCAATCACGACACCCGGAATACGCTGTAAAGATTCAGCCAGATTGGTATCCGGGAACTTCCCCATGTCTTCCGATTTAATGACGTCGACGATGCCATTGTCATCACGTTTCTTATTCAAAGCACTTTCAAGAGAGGCTCGCAGCCCGGTAATCACGACCAAAGTCGGCTGTTCGTCGGACTTGGGCTTTGCTTCCTGCGCATAGGCGCTACTGATAGCCAATGCCAATACAGAAGTACTTAGTGCCAAACGCTGAATATCTCTTCTCAAATTACGGTTGCGCATGATGGTCATCCTTTAGTCTCGAATAATTATTGTGATGTAGCCTAGCAAATGCCGCTGACGATAGGCGCTTGGGTGAAGTTCTTTCTCAAGCAAATAAATGGTCAAACTTTGGGCAAGTTTTTGTTGCTGACTAACTTGGATTCGATTCTAAAAGTATTTTTGTCGATACGGCGAGAACTATTATTGTAGAAAAAAAGACATTTTCAACAAAAATTGTTTTTTATGTCATATTTTGGGCGATATTTTGCGCTAGTGTTTTTCCATTTATATTCGTTCAATGGCATTTAAAGTTCATCAAAAAGTCGACTACCTCACTCAAAAACTCTCTAGTACAATAAACATATTTTCACTAAAATTACTTAGGAGAAAGGAATAACCATAGAGAAGTTGAGAAATTTATTTTTCGGTTAACCGCAAAAAAACAACAATTGGTCTTACCAAAACATTTATTTGGTTCACCAAAATTTCTATTTTGGTCAATCCACCTTTTTGAAACTGTCGTACCAAAATACCTATTCGATGCAATTTCTCACCGGTCAAATATGCAAAATACAGGCGACTTCGGCAGATCGCTTACTACCAAAATTGTGATGCCGTGAAGAAATAAATTTGAGAACAATTGATCAGGAAGTGTGAATGGCACGGAGTCACCAGCACATGTCGCTCAGACAGGTGGCATGGGCCGGTATATGGCGGCATTTTCATCTAACGGCTGGCAGATCGACGCAAGTAGATTCGCACGGCAAATAGGCATGTTCAACTTGCTTGACAAGAGTTTTCCCTTCACGAGAATATCATTGGCTAACGTGATCAGTCACAGACATTTGGCCATCGAAAATTTCTCAATCAACGCCACTAATGGTCGATCCGAAAATACCTCATATCTAGTCTTTCATACGAATGCCACCATAAATCAAGGCACGTATATGCTGATCGACAGAATTCCACGCCAAACCAGTAAATCCCAGACGAAAGAAAACGACCAACAAATCGGTACAAGCGCGCAAATACCTTGCGCGACGAGGTATCGTCGGTGTCGCTTCAACAATGGCCAGCAGATCTTTTACAGAATAAATTTCAATAGGATCAACCATTGTGAGTGCCGAAGTTAATTTACTAACGAAGTACTCTAGTTGGAAAATTACATTATGCAAACCCACATCCACGTATCGTGGAAAAACACTGACGCTGCAATAGAGATTTGAAGGCAATGCAACGCCAACCCAACGGAGAGGGTCAAAATAGCGGAGCAAAAAAAAGCCCGATGTGAGTCGGGCGTTTTTCAACTTAAGTGCAATAATTCATACAGATCAATTTCAGGCTGCGTTTTTTTCATCCCGCAAAGCTCGACGTAAAATCTTGCCTACATTCGTCTTTGGTAATTCGGTGCGGAACTCGATGTACTTGGGTTTTTTATACGCCGTAAACTCTTCTTTGCAGAACGCCATCAGTGCCTCTTTCGTTAATGATGGATCTTTACGCACGACGAACAATTTAACCGCTTCACCAGAATTTTCGTCGGGCACGCCGACGCACGCACATTCCAACACACCAGGATGTCCAGCAATCACGCCTTCGATCTCTGTCGGATAAACATTAAAGCCTGACACTAGAATCATGTCTTTCTTGCGATCCACAATCTTGGTAAATCCACGCTCATCCATCACACCAATATCACCAGACTTGAAGAAACCGTCCGCTGTAAACGAATTCGCTGTTTCATCTGGACGATTCCAATAACCCAGCATTACTTGCGGACCGCGGATCGCGATTTCACCGCTTTCACCCAAAGGAACTGGCTTTCCATCATCATCCAAAATGGCGATTTCTGTTGAAGGAATTGGCAAACCTATGCTGCCAGTGAATTCTTTGGAATCTGCATAATTTGCCGTTGCCACTGGAGAAGTTTCGGACAAACCATAACCTTCCGCAATTGCACAACCGGTGACTTCTTTCCATTTTTCAGCAACTGCTTTTTGCACCGCCATACCGCCGCCAGTGCAGCACAAATAGCCAGAAAAATCCGTATTGGCAAATTCTGGATTATGTAGCAGCGCGTTATACAAAGTATTCACTGCCGGGAAAATATTCACTTTATATTTTTTAAGTTCTTTGACAAAGCCAGGAATGTCGCGTGGATTTGGAATCAAAACGTTTAACGCACCGATGCGCGTGCCGACCATGTTGCAGACAGTCAGTGCGAAGATATGGTAGAGCGGCAAAGCGCACACAAACACAAGCTGCGGCGTCTCTTTATGCGCATCCATACTAGGTTTTAACCACGCGTGATTTTGCAAGACGTTCGCTACGACATTTTTATGGCTGAGTACGGCACCTTTAGAAACACCAGTAGTACCACCTGTGTATTGCAAGAAAGCGACATCATCAAGCTTCATGTCGACAGGTTGAAATTTCATACCCGCGCCTTGCGCCACAATATCATTGAAGCGAAAAGAACCTTGCAAAGAAAACGCGGGTACTAGTTTCTTCACATGACGCACGACAAAATTAACAATTGTTCCTTTTAATCCACCAAGCAAATCACCCATCGAACAAACCACAACGTGTTTGATATCTGTGTGGGCAATTGCCTGCTCTAAAGTAATCGCAAAATTTTCTAAAACAAAAATCGCTTCCGCACCAGAATCTTTTAACTGATGCTCAAGTTCACGATGTGTATATAAAGGGTTGACGTTCACGACAATATAACCAGCACGTAAAATCGCTGCCAGTGCAACCGGATATTGCAAGACGTTTGGCATCATAACCGCTACGCGCGCGCCAGATTTTAGGCCCCGACTTTGCAACCACGCAGCAATCTTCTTGGACATGACATCGACTTCACGATAAGTCAAAAATTTATCCATGCACACATAAGCATTGCGGTCTGCAAATGACTTAAACGCCTCTTCCATTAAATGCACTAAAGACTTGTACTGACTAACATCAATCTCTGCTGGCACATTTGCCGGATAGGATTTCAGCCAAAATTTATTGCTTGCCGCACTGGTATCTGTCGTCATTGTTGTCTCCGTTGTTTTAATTAGGTAGTCACACCGTGCTAAGTAACTCAGTGAACTCCGGTAACGTATCGGTCTCATGTACGAACCTGCTCCATACCGGAGATACGCTACTGATTAGCATTAATTGGATATTTTTAGTCCCATCAAATAGCTAAGCATCATTGCTGATTTCTAAAAAGATCTTGCACCAACACGATACACCAAGCATCGTGCTATGACCATTGTTGGTGCAAATTAGCCGCGCAAAAACTGATAAAACTGAGTAAGGGTTCTAGGATTTTTTGCGTTGCAACATAAAATGCCGTCGACTCTTATGGGCTCTCTCAGACTTTTTCGACCTGCACCAGCAGATCATAAAATGTCGGTCCACCGCCCATATCAGTCAATTGTTGGCTCGTCACTTCATTTGCGTTTTTGTGATCCGAAGCGAATTTTTTCCACCAGATGGATAAACCCACGACCAAGCCGGCACGCGCCTTATCGGTCAATCGCGCTTTCGCAACAAAGCTGCCGCGGTCATTAAAAATGCGTACCATATCGCCCGCCGCAATTTGGCGTTGCGCAGCATCGTCGGGATGCATATCCAAATGTGGCTCGCCTTCGGTATCGCGCAAACTCTGCACGTTAACGAAAGTCGAATTTAAGAAATTACGCGCCGGTGGAGAAATCATGGACAGCGGATAACGTTCAGCCAAGGCAGGATTACTCACTACCGATTCATAAGGTGCTACGTAGGCTGGCAAAGGGTCGAGACCAGCGACTTCCATTTGCTGGCTATAGAACTCACATTTGCCGGAAGGCGTCGTAAAACCACCATGCGCAAACGCTGCCTCCGGCATCTGTAATTTTGACCAGCCTTGCTGTTTGAGTTGTTCCCAATTGGTGTGCTGCGTACGTGGATGCTGATAATTAAAAGCTTGCGCTGCAATCTGATCGTCGCTGTCGTTAAAACAAGGATCGTCGAAACCCAAAGCTTTCGCCAACAAGCGAAAAATCTCCGTATTTGATTTCGCTTCCCCCATGGGCGCTATCGCCGCATTATTCGCCATCATATAGCGATGTCCGTAGGCAGCGTGCGCATCCACGTGTTCTAACTGTGTGGTAGCGGGCAACAAAATATCGGCGTAATCAGCAGTATCAGTTTGAAAATGTTCGAGCACAACGGTGAATAAATCCTCACGTGCAAAGCCACGTGCTACCACAGAAGAATCTGGTGCAATGGCAACAGGATTGGAGTTATACACCAGCACGGCTTCGATCTTCGGCCCAAATTCAGGCGATCCCTGTTGTAGCAGGCTATTCCCAATATCGCTCATATTAATGATGCGACTAGGCTGCCCAGACGGAAATAAATCTGGACGCTCTAAGGTCGCAGAATTTTTTACAAAACCACCAGAAGAAGATAACAAGGCACCGCCAGCCGCGTGACGCCAAGCACCAACCAAGGCCGGTAAACAACTTATATTACGCACCGCCATACCGCCGCCATGCGCCCTTTGCACGCCGTAATTCATGCGAATCAAACTCGGCTCACCGCGTTTGGCACCCGCGCCGTAGTCACGCGCCAATCCCAGAACTTCCGCCGCTGTGATGCCACAAATCTCCGCGACCTTTTCTGGCGTCCATTCTGCGACACGTTGTTTTAATTGTTCAAATCCCACCGTGTATTGCG
This sequence comes from Undibacterium sp. Ji22W, assembly GCF_049340305.1. Taxonomy (NCBI): domain Bacteria; kingdom Pseudomonadati; phylum Pseudomonadota; class Betaproteobacteria; order Burkholderiales; family Oxalobacteraceae; genus Undibacterium; species Undibacterium sp. Ji22W. The sequence continues at coordinate 345,005 of NZ_JBMPOU010000002.1, forward strand.
TAATGTAGTCGTGATCCAGCAAGTCTTCTTGAATCAGTACATGCATCAGACCCAGCGCTAAGGCAGAATCTGTACCTGGCCGCACCGCAATATGCTGATGGCATTTTTCTGCACTCAAAGAACGGTAGGGATCAATCGCAATAATTTTTGCGCCATTCCGCTTGGCTTCTTGCACTCGCGTCCAAAAATGCAGATTGGATGCAATAGGGTTGCCGCCCCAAATAATAATTAAGCGGGCATTTTGGGTTTGTTCGACATCCGTACCGATGCGATCGCCTAAAGTGTACTTATACCCAGCACCACCAGCCGATGCGCATATCGTCCGATCCAGAAACGAGGCACCGATCCGGTTCAATACACGTGATGCCATACTTTCGCCCTGCACCAAACCCATCGTGCCAGCATAGCTGTACGGCATAATGGCTAAGGGATTACGTGCTGCGATTTCTTTTAGACGAGTGGCAATGGTGGTGATGGCTTCTTCCCACGAAATTCTGACAAATTTGCCTTCGCCCTTTTTGCCGACTCGCTTTTGTGGATACAGCAAACGATCTGGATGATAGGTCCGTTCGGTATAACGTGCGACCTTGGTGCATAGAACGCCAGCGGTGGTCGGATGATCAGGATCGCCTTTCACCTCAGTCGCGATGCCATCTTTCACTGTCACCAATAAGGCGCAAGTATCAGGGCAATCGTGAGGACAAACGGCGCGAACGATGGAACTGGTCATGGAAGAATCTTTCATTTATGGCAAAGGACAAGGCGGTGAATAAATTAATCAACACCAAAACCATGATGATAGACCGCTTCCCCAGTATCTGCCAGCAGGCGCACTGGAAAACTGTTGGGAACCTTTATTTCCTCTTTGAAGTCCTAAGCTAGCCTTAACAAACTGCATTTGGCGACACTTGATTGAATTTTTCTAGTCGCCAGAGTCAGATCAACCGACTCAAAGATGACCGCAGATTCCGTTAGTCGGGCAGTTTTGCTTTAAGTCGCATAAATCTAGTATCCTTACGCCCTCATTTAGAAAGTTTTTCCGGATAAACACATGCAACGTACTCAAGCCTTTCTGATCGCCATCATTCTTGCCTGCCTAGGCTTACTCGGCTTCGCGCTGTATCTGCAAATAGTATTAGACATGCTGCCCTGTCCATTGTGCGTTTTGCAACGCTATGCATTTACACTAATTGCACTCGCTTGCTTAATTTGCCTTTTAGCTCCGAAATTTAAACGACCCGCGATGTCACTCAGCTTATTGGCTAGTTTATCGGGCGGCGGTGCTGCGGGTTATCAACTTTGGGTGATTTCCCAACCATTAACTTCTTGTGGCACCGATCCTATTTCTGGTCCTTTGAATAGTTTCTTCATGGCGAAATTATTTCCGCTGATGTTCAAAGCAAATGGTCTTTGTGAAACACCGTATGACCCTATACTGGGATTGTCGATACCCGCCTGGGCTTGCCTCTGGTTCGTGGTGTTCGCAATTGCCTCGATCTTTTTTCTCGTACACAAACCTAAACAACAAAGCATCTTCGCCAATAAGTTTTGATGAGCACATGGTTTGCCCTTGGCGATAGCATCGCTACCTGTCAGAAAAAATCGCCACTCGATGCGCTAGAAACCCGCATGCTTATTTCTCACGTTGCGGGTTTGAGCCGAGTGCAATTGATCACGCGTAGTGAAGATAATTTAACTGCGACACAGATTCAAGCACTGAACGCCTTGATTGCGAAACGAATGGCTGGGGAACCGATCGCTTATTTGTTGGGCGAGCGCGAGTTTTATGGACTCAACTTCACCGTCAGCCCCGCCGTATTAATTCCACGCGCAGATACTGAACTTTTAGTCGAATTGGCTTTACAACACACGCCACCAAATGGGAGCCTACTCGATATGGGTACAGGCTCAGGCGCCATCGCGATCAGCGTTGCCGTGCACGCTCCCTCGCTACAAGTGAGTGCCTGCGACATTAGCATCGATGCACTCGCCATTGCGCAAAATAATGCAGCGCGTTTATTGAAGCTAAACGTCCGTCAGCCTATCCAGTTTTATCGCAGCGATTGGTATCAAGCAATCCCAACAAAAGATTTTCACACGATTGTCAGCAATCCGCCTTACATCGTTCAACATGATCCACATTTAAATCAGGGCGATTTACGCTTCGAGCCTATTGATGCCTTAACTGATCACGCTGACGGATTAAGTGCGTATCGTGTCATCATTGATGGTGCGCGTAGTTACTTAACGACGGATGGTTATTTACTACTCGAGCATGGTTACGATCAATCCGAAGCAATACAGGATCTGTTACGACAAGCAGGTTTTTCAGAAGTCCAAAGCTGGCCTGATTTGGCTGGTATTTTGCGTGTAAGCGGTGGTCGCCTGAGCCATCACACCACGAAGATTTAATGACAGAGAGCATGATAGAAATAAGTATCGATAAAAGTCGTCTAAATATAGACTTGATTCATCATTTTTTGTCCACACAAAGTACTTGGGCGCTTGGCATACCAAAGCAATTAGTGGAAAAATCCATTGCGAATTCGCTGTGTTTTGGAATCTATGAAGACGGGGCTCAGATCGGCTTTGCAAGAGTCGTCAGCGACTTCTCCACATTTGCTTATCTAATGGATGTATTCATTTTGCCGATACATCAAGGCAAAGGGCATAGTCTGCAACTAGTGCAATTTATCATGGCACACCCAGAACTACAGGGCCTGCGCCGCTTTATGCTGGCGAGTTCAAATGCACGCGGTTTATATCAGCGTTTTGGGTTTACGCCATTAGAATCACCGCAGATCATGATGGAAATCAACCGACTCGACCTATATCGTAAGAAATCAGATAAATCTGATCTCGCTTAACGAAATCCCGGACGACTTTTTTTACCGACTCATTTTGATATAGGCATTCAAAGTCACCACTTGCGCCTCATCAAGATCAACCGTATTGCCGCCAAAATCATCCCGATCCGTATTGCTCCATGCGACAGGGCCACGACCGCTGCTAGTAATATTATGTTGCCCGATTTGACGCATTTTGCCGAACGAAGCATTCGATCGCGAATCAAACATATTGTCTAACAGGTTTGCCACCGACGGAGTTATACCTCGTAAAACCAAGACGTTTCGATTGCGTGAAACGTGCGTTCCCTCAGTTGCACCCGCCTCACTCCATGAAACCGCAACAAAACAAACACTGGCATCTTGCGGATTGCCATTACTATCCAAATAGCCATAATGATCTTCAAAGCCAGTAGCTCGTCCGGCTGGTAGTTCTATCCCGGCTGCCAGCATGGCATTCCGCAAGTTTGCACCACACAACTCCGAATCAACAGTGGCATTTACCAAGCCAGTTGGAGCTGCGACAGCATCGCCAGGTGGACGCCCGGTTCCCTCATAAAAACGATCATAAGCGGTCACCCACGCTTGCACAAAATCACTGGAGAGTCGTTGATAGGATGCTCCGCGCTGCACGTTCGATCCTATCGAAACGGCACCAATGATTAAGCCGACTATCACTAACACGATCGCCATTTCCATCATCGTGAAACCACGTTGATGGCGGATATTTTTCATGCACTTCTTCTGCTTATAATTGGCCCATTGCTTGGACTGCATAGTAATCCTCATTATCGATAAATTCCTGCTGCGTCGGAGGCAATGGCATGCGCCCGTATCGTGGTTGCCAGCGTTCCCGCGTCTTCTAAAATATGTTTGCTGCTAGCATCAGATCCAGAGAATTCTTTGACTCTGTCTTGTGCTTGAGTGCGTGTCGTCAAAGCACTATCCAATCCTAAACCCGCCGTCACCGTGGCAGCAATGCTCAGAGCGGTAGCAGTCGCCGCAATGGCAATTGCCGGAGTCATGCCACCAAAGCTAGAGATAGTTTCTGAAATAGCAGTCAGAGTTTCTGAGACCGCGCCTAAAGTTGCGCCTAAGGCACCAGCTACACCGACGCCGGCAGACAGTACGCTCAACTCAGCCATTTCTAATTGCAAATCCAATTGCACCTTATAGTCGAGCATGGCGCCACGCATAATCGCTGCCGCACTGGCGACATTCGGATGCGCATGACTAGTCGACGCTAGTACGCCAGAACAAGATAGGCGATCCGCGATCTGCGCAAAATCCATGGCAATCACGGTGTCTTGGTCAGTGACCGACGTCGGATTCGCGGGCGCAGCGAAGGCACGAGGCAAGCTGTTAATTTTATTGACTGGATCGCTATTACTAGACGGCAGCGAAATGGCATAAGCCACATTTTTCAAGGTAACACCTAGCGCATTTTTTATATGCAAATTGCTCTCAATTTGTGTGATTTGCGACGAGGTAGAACTTGGTGTCGCACGTGGCAATGCATTCGCGGTTCGGAGAGCTTGGCAAAAATCGATACCGTTGATTTGGTTTAAGGTTGAACTCACTGCCAAGGGAGCAATCCCTGCGGCAATCGGGATATTCGCCAGCAAAGGTAAAAATCGATCTTTCGCGGCGGTCAAATCCATATCATTCGCGGCGACAGTGTCCGCTTTGACAAAGGCACCGTAACGAATATCTGTCATATCGGCACGCGCAATGCCCAAAGTTTTATACGGCAACTTACCGATCAAATCGCCGGCACAATGTTCTAAGCCATCTCCCACGGTATCGGGGCAAGGCAAGCGATGTTTAGCCGCGATAAAACCGACCAGCGCATCGTCGGCGATATGCAATAATCTTGGCACTTCAATTTGGGCGACGCGTTGATTCGCCATCCGGGTGAAATAAATCACGGCTACCGTGATCACCCCCAGAATCACTAGGCCCATCGATAACTCAAGCAGGGTATAACCTGACTGTGACTTCTTCATGGCCGTATCCCTTTTCCGTCCAGTGTATTAATTGTCGTGATCGCGGTACTTAAATCAATCCCTGTCTGGACTTTAAAATTATCGGACGCCGTCTTTTGTTGACGCGCCGTTTGTAGATCCGCGGCGGCTTTCGGGACTTCTTTTATTGCCTCTGACATGGAGTAACCGGCCATCGCAATCGCAGCACCAGCGGTGGCAATCCCAAACGCCCCAGCCGGTCCCGGGCTTTCAAACATGCCCGCCACTGCCACCCCCATACCGGCAATCGAAATCGCCAGATCTGCAATCGCCAGATCACGTGCTGTCCCCACCATAGAATTATCAAGTTCGCTCACACGCACTTGGAAGGTACGGAATTTGACATAAAAAGCTGCGACTTGATCAACGTCATAGGCGACATAGGCCGCGCGTCCGACCGAATTCACCGCCGCCAGTTTTTGAGTACAACCTAGGCGTTCAAAAAACTCAGCGCTGCCGACTGTTTTGGTATCATCGTCATACAAATTAGTCTTAGGTTTAGCGGTCACTTCAAAACGATTCGCAACCACATTCAAGCCATCAAATTTTGAATACACACCATTGTCAAGTTGATCGGCATTGGCAACACCTGCTGAGGCAATTCCATAGGCAATTGGAATCATATCGCCAGCGGTCAGCACACTTCCGCCTTTCTCTGTCAGATTTAAAAGTCCGATACAAAAATCCAAACCATTTTTCTTGATGCCATAAGCGGCTGCATAACTTGATGGCAATAGTGGAATAAAACGATCCTTTAATACCGCCAAGTCATAATCGTTAGCTGTTGATGCCATCGCTTGGCGATACGCACCGTAGCGTATCGGTTCACCTAAACTGATGCCCAAGGTGCGGATAGGCAACCATCCGGTAATCGCGCCATCCGTACAATCTTCTACGCCAGTGTTATTGGCAGAGGTATCCGGACAAGGTAAACGACTATTCGCAATCACAAAACCCTCTATGGCTTTGGCTGCCTGATCCAAAGGATTGCCGGAATGTTGTGAGAAGGCGGGTAAAGATTTTATCTTCGGGATAAACAGCACCAGTGATACCGCTAATAGGCCGACGATCGTGATCGCCACAGCAAACTCAATTAGTGTAAAACCCGCAGAACGCCGATATGAAAAGCTCATCATTTCACAGTTCCTTTCGTATCAGCGCCTTCCAATATGGCCGCGGCGCCTGACAATAGTGAAATTCCGGTTGCGGTGCTGTCACCGCCAGATGGCGTATTGCGAAGGTCGTTATAAGACTTCAACGCATCTGCTTCTGCCTTGGCAGATTCATCCGACAGTTGCTTGCTTTTCACTGCGATGTCTTCTTTCGCTACCCAGTCGTTATAGTTATTTCGAGCGGTGAAAAGTCTATTTTTTACCTGAGAATAACAATATTCGGGATGATTTCCACTATCAAAGAGACAGCCAAACACATCTGTTGGTGTCTGATTATAATAAAAGTTATTATTCGCATCTTTCTTGCTGCTTGCATAATCGACGCTATTGTTATAAGTCGCAGCCCAGGCATCTTCACTCGCTTTTTTGGTCACGGCCAGCGCTTCCAAATTGGTTGCCTCGGTCTTAGCATCCTCCCAATCTTTTTGACGGTCTTCATACGCCTTCTGTTTATTCGCGACATAGTTCGTCGGGTCTAAACGCGCATTGCCTGCATCTATCTGGGCATTCGCCGACTTCATACTGGCGGTTGCAGCCGCTTGTGCCAATCCTGCGTCGCTAGGATTGGCATCCGCTGCCGCTTTTGCTGCCGTTTCTGCGGCAACGGCCTGGTCGGCTACAGCTTGTGTGGTGGCGATGATATTCGCGGCAGTTGAAGGCGTGATCGCTTTGGCGACATCCCACTCGGTTTTTGCCGTCGTCACATTGTTTTCTAAAGCAGTGGCCTTTTTCCTGGCGGTATCAGCATTTGATTTGGCTCGCTGGCTTTCAAAAAACGCCGCGTTGTAGTCTTTATAGTTTTGCAAAACGATGGCCAACTCAGGGTCATTCGCTTTCGCGACATCCGTCGTATGTGCAGTCGCATACATATCCGCTACAGCGTTATTGTAGTTAGTCAAAGCGGTATTCGCGGCGGCTCTGTCTGCATTAGATTGCGCTAAATCAGTTGCGGCACGGGACTTCGCGCTTTCATAGGCGAGCCGCATTTGTTCTATCATGCCCGCCATATCGGTTGGCTGACCTTGTTCAGACAAAGCTTTGGCCTTCTGCGCGACGATCGAGGTCTTCACTGCCGTCACGATTTGCAATGCCAGTGCCGCGGTACTCGCTGCAATCGCAACCCCCGCCGCGACTATCGCGGCTATCGCTATTCCTAAGGCGGTACTATAGGTCGCCAGCAATGGACACCCCACTGGCGCGGTAATGATGGCCGCACACAATACCGCATTAGTTGCCACACCCGCCGTAGCCACGCCCATCGCGGTGACCGCAGCAACCATCGTAATCACACCACCGGCAATATCGGCAGCAGACAATAAGGCTTTCACGCTTTCAACGATCGTAGCGATGCGTGCGGCATCGGCATTGTCTTGCTTCTGATCGGCTACTTCATTGGCTGTTTCCACCGCTTGCGCCAAGGCATCCATACTGCGCGTACTTTGCGGGCAGCTTAAGTGATTCGTCACATCGAGGAAACTACGCGCTAACACACGGTCATCGTAATCGCCATCCGCACCACGCAATGGGGATTCAAAACCCGCATCGCTTAACGTGAAATTTTTGTTGCCATCGAAAATATTGCCATCGCTATCTTTATCGATACCTGCTTCTGCCAAAGCATACGCGACGTTAATAAAACCCGATCCCGGCAACATGATATGGGCGTTGGATGTGTTAGCGCTGGCACGCAGCGCCGCACTCAGACCTTCACAAAAATCCAGTGCATTGAATTGCCCTACACTCAGCGGGTCTCCAGCCGAGGGATTAGCATACTTTTCCCAACCACTAGGATTGAACTGATCGGTCAATTTGGCTAAGTCAGAACTCGCGCCACGATAAACAATGTAGCGAATTTGTTGCGCACCCTTGGCTGGCACACTCGCATCCAAACCCAAAGAAGCGATTGGTAGCCAGCCTTTTTGTACTGTGCCGGTGCAATCTTCAAACCCGGACAAGTCCGATGCCGGGCACGGCAAACGCCCATGTTCAGAAATAAATGCCGCAATCGCAAAATCGGCTGCCTGCAGTAATTTGGTGCGGTCGGTTTCGCGTTGACTGCGATCACCCGATTGCAAAAAAACGGTTCCTGCAACGATGCCTATCACCAGCAAACCAACCATCACTGCCATTTCCCAAAGCGAAAAGCCGTGCTGTTTGCGATGATCGTTGATACGCTGCACATGTTGCGCACGCAATCGACTGCTGACTCTGTTTGACATACGCCCTCCTTTAGCCTATTACCCTTAGCCCATATTCATCAGCGACGCTTGTCTAACCAAATCATAAATTGGCAATAATAAGGCGACGATTAACAGGATAAAAAACAAGCCTGCCATCAAGATGATGACGGGTTTAATAATTTCGGATAAGGATGCAATCAGATGAGCCAGACGCATCCTATATTCTTGCGCCAATTGCTTAAGTTGCATATCCAGGGATCCGGTTTCTTCACCGACCGCGATCATCCGCAATGCCATCGGCGGGAAGCCGCCGACCTGACGCATCGCCGATGCCAGCAGATCACCTCGTTCGACAGCGGTACGTACATTCTTAATCCGCTCTTTGTAGTATTCGTCGCTCAAGGCGCGCTCCAATACACCAAGGCTGCGCATAATATCGACGCCCGAAGCAATCATAATTGCCAGATGTTCTGTAATAAATGCCATCCCTGAGGCTGTCACTAGGGTTCGTAAAATGGGCAAGCGATGCGCGATGCTGAAAGTCAGCCTACGCACGCCTGGGTGGAGTTTGATCAATAACCAGAGCACAAACAGAGAACCCAGAATCAAAAATAAAGAAACACTCGCATGCCCTTCCATCCACTTGGACATTTCCAGCACTAGCAGAGTAATTTTTGGTAACTTCACCCGCATTTGCAAAAACAAGCCCGCCAGATTTGGGATCACGTAATAGATCCAAAATAATGCCGCACCTAACATCGTCGCAAAGACAAAAGCCGGATAAATCAAAGCCTGCCGCATATTCCGGCTGAGCGCGGTCATGCGTTCTATATGTTCAGCGGCTTCCAACAGCATCTTATCGACAGTACCGGACTCCTCACCAATCTCCATCAAATTGCGCACGGATTCTGGAAAAATATTGGGATGGCGATTAAAAGCTTCGCTAATTGGCGCACCCGCATCCAAAGCAGACATTAACAAACGCGCCGTCGATGCAATCCGTTTTTGAGAGGTATCAGTTTCCTCCGAAATTGCCTTAAGCGATTCAATAATGGGCACACCCGCTTTGGTCATCACCGCCAAATCACGCAACAGACCGCTCAACTCTACGGGAGGTAATTTCTGCCCTATCGTACCGCCGGCACCAATCAAACTGGCAAGCCAATACGGCAATCGATATAATTGTAAAACGACGGCTTCGTAATGTCGCTCCAACCACACTTTTGCGGAGAGGTCGCGTTCCACCATCAAACGCAACATACCGAAACGGGTGCGTCCATTAGCCAATAACACGCGATAGAAGTAGGTATTCATAATCAGCTTTGCTCCGGGCTTTCACCGATTACGCGCCAAACTTCCTCAAAAGTTGTTTGCCCTTCAGAAATACGCCATTTAGCCATTTCCACCATGGGTTCAAAACCTGAAGCAAGTGCGACTTTTTTCAATGCGGTACGGCCATTGCTTTCTGAAATCGCATTCGCCATCATTTCATCCACAATCAGAATTTCATAAATTGGCAAGCGCCCATAAAATCCTGTATGACCGCAGCGATCACAACCTGTACTGTGCATGCTATGCAAGCATTCAAATTTACCCAACCACTTATTTTGCGCTTCTGTCAAAGGCGTCGGCTGTGCACAATGCGGACAATTAGAGCGCACCAGACGTTGATTGATCACGGCAACCAAATTCTCCGCTATCGTTTGTGGCTCGAGGCCTAAAGGCACTAGGCGAGTGATCACCCCGAATGCGCTCGCAACGTGTAAGGTTGAAAGAACCAGATGGCCAGTCGCGGATGCTGTCACTGTTGCTTGTGCTGTCTCGGAATCACGAATTTCACCGACTAAAATGACGTCAGGATCGTGTCTTAAAAAATGCCGTAAGGCTGTACTAAATTCATAGCCAGCACGTCGATTCACCTGAGTCTGGCCTATAGTTGCTAGGCGATATTCAATCGGATCCTCGACCGTCAAGACATTGCGTTCAATTAAGGTTTGCAAACGCAAAGCTGCATGCAAAGTAGTGCTCTTTCCGGAGCCAGTTGGCCCGGTAAGTAATACCATTCCCGAAGGCTTTGCGAAAATTCTTTGTAGTAGTGCGATATCCTTTTCACGAAAACCCAAATGTTCCAGGCGCGACAAATCGGAACTCTCTGGCAATAGGCGTAAAACCATGCGCTCGCCATGTTCTGTCACCAAGATCGAGACCCGTACGGTAAATGGCGTATCCAAAATCGTGGTTTGAAAGCTGCCATCTTGCGGACGTCGCTGTTCGGAAATATCCATTTCTGCGCCCAGTTTCACATACACGACTAAACGCGATAATGAGTTGGGCAACGCAAACATCGGACGCAATACACCATCAATACGAAATAACATGTGATAACTGCTGACAGAAGGTGCTATATGAATGTCGGTCGCTCGCTCACGTACCGCCAAATGCAAAACATATTCCAGTAATTTTTCTGGGCTACGCGCATGGTCAATATCGTCAGACAACAAATCGATTTCGCGTTTAATCAGACTCTCAGCAGGATTTTGCGCAAAATAATAAACCTGACGTACTCTTTGCAATACATGGGTAAATTCTGCTTGATAAAAAATCGGGGTATGGCCACTGCGACGTTGTATCAGCTCCACCAACTTTTCTGGATCACCATCTCCCAAAAGGACTTCGATTTGATCGCCTTTCCGTGCCAAGGGCATGAAACCACGAGTCAGACAGAGCTCACGATTAAACAACGCAAGTAATTGAGGATCAGGCTCCGCAGTTTGATCCGCGGTGACAAATGGGAAGCCACGTTGTTCGGACAGATTTTTGGCAAGATCACGTTCCGTCAAAAGTCCATGCTGCACCAACACTTGTCCGAGACGACCGCCTTCGACAACCTGTTTTTGCAGGGCATATTCCAATTGCACTGGCGTTAAAACCCCAGCGGAAATTAAGCGCTCTCCAAGAAAACTAAGATCAGCATCTGTCGCCATTAGATTACTTTTATCTTCTACCATCATCTCTTTTTCCATGATATGACTGTTCAGCCTGCAGGATGTTTCCGTGCGTTCAAATTGATTACTGATCTTTAACTCGTGCTTCAGGTATTTATCTTCCCGACTTCGTGATCCAACAAAAACAAGACCCAGGCATCAACCCTGCTGTCGACCGCTAAGCCATGCCAGCGTTGAAATTGATGTAAGGCGTTTTCAGTGCGCGGTCCAAAGATGCCATCAAGCTCGGCGCCATACAATTTATTCGCGCCCAATTGGGCTTGTAGCCAGCGTATTTTCTCAGTACCAGTGGATCGATTGAGTTCAAAGGGCAAATACTTGGGTCGCCATAATACCCAGCTTCCCGCTTTACCAAGATCACTACAAAGCGCTTCTGATCCGGCGTCAACAGTCATTTCTGGGAGGCGTAATCCGGAAGGCAAAAATGCCAGAGCAAGACCTTTATCAGCCAACGTTTTTAGTATCGTGCGCCTTTTAAGTAAGTCCAAGCCATTGCTGATATCGGCATACAAAAATTCTGCATCAAATTTCTTCAGGCACTTCATCACTATGGTGTCAGCTGGCGCTGGCACATTCACTTGTGAAGTCGTAATTTGTGCTCTATCTGCAGTCGATACCACAAGTGCTTTTGGGCGGCTTGAAATTGAAGATGGTTGTGGTGTCATGGCAGTTCTTGGCACAGCATTCGCCTGGAAGTCTGGTTTTAGCTGCAACCACCAAGCGAACGCGCCCGCAAAAAGTACACTGACTGCTAAGGCGCTCAGCGGGCGCTTAAATCGAGATCTCGGTGCAACGCCACCTTCCCGCGCACCCGCCCGGATTAAGCTAACGCCGATCTCTTGCTGCACACCGGGCGCGACGCCGTACAAACAGCGATCCATAATGCTATGAATGCGGCGTGGATTTCCTTTTGAGTACCAATGTAAGGCAAGGTTGGCCCAAAACGACAAACTGATTCTGCCATCTGTCCCCGCTCTGGAAATTCGAAAATTGACATAACGCGCGCAGGCAGAACGATCAAATGACCACAATCGAATGTGCTGCATAATCCGGCTGGTTAATTGTCTGGTTTCACGCTTGTCTAATAGGTCTAACAATTCAGGTTGACCAGACAAAACGATTTGTAGTAATTTATTTTGACGCGTTTCTAAGTTGGATAGTAAACGCAATAGCTCTAAACTTTCTGCGTCCAGATTTTGTGCGTCATCGATCACTAATACACAACACCGGCCAGCTGCATATTGCTCAATCAGATATTGATTGAGTAGCTCGATATCTTCGGCAAAATCAGCACCCGTCGCCACACCAAAATCGCGGTTGAGCGCAAGTAGTAAATGGCGCCCTTGCAAAAACGTATTGAAAACAAACGACACCGCGCAGTCGGCTGCATGCAGCTCGTCCATCATACAACGTAAGAAGGTGCTTTTTCCCGTCCCCACCTCCCCCGTCAGCAAGACGAATCCTTTGCCAGCCTTCAGACAATGAAATGCCTCCAAACTCGATTGCGCAATTTTCTCGGTACGAAAATAGCAGTCAGCATCCGGCGTTTGGGGAAAAGGATTGCGATGAAATCCCAAGGCAAGCAGATGACTCGGAAGTAAGCCAGTCTCACTCATTTCTGCACTCCAAACTGACGGTAGTAGCTTTGCACGATTTCTGAATCTGGCTTACGTTCCGCGATAGTATTGATCACTTTACGGGCCTCAGTTTGTTGCCCGCTTCGCCAGAGTAACAATGCTAAATTAATCGCCGCTGTTTCATCATCGGGATTGCGTTCAGAAATCTGTTGATACAAACTGATCGCTTGCTGTGGGTTACCACCTTGCATCTGGCGCCAGGCTTTCAAATGCAAGAGCGTCAAGCTTTCCGGTTCTAAGCGTTTTTCCAGTTGCGCTATCATGTCGTCAGCTTCGGATTTCTTTCCGGCACTGATCGCCGACTTAATACTTTGCGTAAGGCGTGAAATTTCCTGCACATTCATGCTTTCAACATGAGCCGCCGCCTCATTTAGCATGGCATTCTTAGCCGCTAATTGTTGCTCAGCTACCGCCGACTTAGACATCTTAATTGATCGCGTTTGCGCTGGCTCGCGCCCCTTTTTTTGATCAACCAAATTGGCCGGCCTCGTCAAAGACGCATCTGGTGGAGGATTAGCGACTGAGGACTCAAGCTTAATCTCCACAAGGGATACTTCATTTTCAGGGATGGTGGCGACGGGTTTTACGTCGGAGTCCACCGCGGTTCGTTCACCTTGATTTTTTGTCGTTGCTTTTAAATTTTTCTCAGCATCGACGGCGCTTACATTCCCTTTCTCGATACTCAATCTGGATTCCAGACTAGGTATTGATTGGGTAATTGATGGGACAACTGAAGCCACAGCTTGTTCGTTGTCGCCACCCAAGACTGGTGCCGGCATCGTGCCCGCATCGTGCGCGACAATTGCGGGTGCCGTCGCTAAAGGGAGCGCAGTTGGACTTTGCTTTGTACCAGCTTGTACCGATTGTGCTGCTAACGGCGTTTTACTAGTTTTGAGATTATCTTGCAAAGTCTGAAGTTGTTCCTTTAAGACGGTCATCGCTAACCAGCCAGCAACGACGCCCAGCACGCAAAATACCAATAAAATTTTCACCCAGCCAGGCATGCCAGAAGACTTAGTACTGAGCACATACTGATCAGCACCCATTTTTCCTAACATATTGGGCGTGTCGTTTTCTATCTTCTTTTCCAGCTTACTGAGCGCGTTATAGATCAAACTCACAGCAATTTCACTTTCAAGATAATCACTAATTCTCGGGTGTGTTGACTCGTCGCTTCATTGCCAAACAACTTACCGAAAAGTGGCACGTCGGATAGTCCCGGCGTCCCTCGATCATTTCCAGAACTACTTTGATCAATCAATCCACCGATGATCACCGTATCGCCATCTTTGATATTCAAGGTGGTGGTCATACCTTTAAAGCTGATCTTGGGCAAAGTGACGCGACCACCCGCGCCGACGTCTTGCAATTGCAAACTAGTTTGATCGACCTCTGTCTGCATAGGGTTAATCATCAATTCAACGTTGCCTTGCTCACCAATAAACGGCACTACGCCGATAATCACACCACTAAAGACTGAATCAGTTTGAACATCAGTGGAGGTTGTAGTGGCACCACCGCCTGGATTACTGATCGTTACAGTTGATTTAGCAACGTAACGATTGGCACTACCAACACTGAGTAAGGCGGGAACATTATTTCGCACACGGATACTAGGATTCGACAAAATCTTCACGTTGCCGAACCCACGCAATAGGCTCAATGCCGTTGAAAAACTACCATTGCTGTAGGCCAGTCCTGTTGAACGGCCTTCAGAATAGCCCAAACTGGCAGATGGAAAACTCAAGGTACGTATTGGCAAGCTGCCACTGGCATTGGGTAACATCGCAGTCACTGCGGATGTACCGATTGGTGCACCGCCAACCAATCCAGCCACATGATTGCGCAACACGTTCCAATCAACGCCATATTGAAACTGATCATTCAATTGCACATCCATTAACTGCGCTTCAATCAACACCTGACGACGCATGACCAATTTGTAGCGTTCTATCATTTTGTCGACCATCTTCATTTGTGCGGGTCGCGCCCTTACAAACAAAGTGCCAGAGCTCTTATTCAAGGTATATACATTGCGCTTAACATCATCATCTTTATCAGATTGATTCGTTTCGCTGGTCCCTATCATGCGCTTTAAATTCAATTCCAGCTGTTCGTAGGGTTCAACCTGCTTGCCACTACCGCCACTGAGAGAAATATTGCCACGTATCTGATCGCTGCTCGATCCGCCACCACCTCCGCCGCCACCACTCCCTCCGCCACCGCCACCACCGCCACCGGAGTTAGATCCGAACACATTTCCACCGGACGTGATATCTAAATTCATGCGTGAATTCAAGAAATCAATGTTGTAAAATTTTTCTTCAAACATACCGATCTTAATGGTGTTGCCATCGACCGTTCCCGACAAATCAAACACGTCGAGAATATGCCGATACAGCTCACGCGCAGTGACACGATTCAAGTACAAACTGGCACGGCGATTCAAAGCCAAGACCTCGGGATCGACCAGCATATTCATTTTTGCTTGCTCGGAAAATACTTGCAAAATCGAACTCAAAGTTGCGTTTTGCAATTTCACTGACACGACAATATCGTTCAAGGGGTCATGCTTGGGTGCCACAGGTTCGGGCATAGGAATCACTTCCTTTTTTTCCATCAGCTTGCGCATTTCATCTTGTGCAGCAGAAAACTTTGCAGACTCTTCCGCAATATTTTGATTCACCTTGGTAATCGTTTGCTTTTCAACTTCCGGCAGAGTCGATAAGCTTCGAGGAGTTGGCGAGGCACAACTGACCAACACGGATGCACTAGCGACTGCCATGATTCTCTTTGTATGGACAAAGTAAGCCGCGCCAGTTTTTTGGGAAAACGGAGATTTCTTCATTGCTTCACTCGCCTTTTCACTAATAATTATTTATCTGCTGTTCTTATTTTGTAGAGCTTCGTACTAATCCACTACTTCCTTGCGATGATTTTTCTACGACTGGTTCTGCTCAAATCTTTTAGTAAATTATTGATCGATACTATTTATTTAGCTCAGCCATCACAGCATAAAAACTGACCGCTAAACTACGGTCGTCAAAACGTGCATCTATGCCTCTGGAAGGTGCACTGAAACAACGACTACTCGTTGCCAAACCAACATTGACACCATCCAAGTTCGAACCATCACCATTTCTATCTTCGCCTGCCAATAAAATTACAAAGGCTGGATTATTTAAAACTGTCGCTGCGCAATCTTCTGCCCCGTTGGTCGTACTTCCATCGCCAGTCACATACACAAACGACGAACTACGCGGCGCCTGCGCAGCGGCACTCAGCGTATTAAGATCCGCAGACGCTGTTAAATCTGCCGAAGGTATCGTCATCGTATTTCTGTGCACACCATAATAGGCGCGTTGACTTGCTGCTGGAGGACTCAAACCCAAACTCACATAAGGCAACCAGCCAACCTCCAGATTATCGATACATGTACCATCAGCTTTCAGTGTTTCATAGCCTGCCCCATTCTGATCTGGACAAGGCAAACGATGATTTGTTTTCACATAAGTGATTACGCTGCCAGACAATGACACCAAGCGAGAATCAATCCCTGTCTTACCACCCACATCGCGCCACAAGCCCAAATAAGTCACGGAAGAAACGGCCGCGATAATGCCAAGTATAAAGATCGCCAGAACCACTTCTATAAGGCTAAACCCAAGTTCACTGTGATTGCTGCACTTAAGCTGAGTCCGCAAAGTAAGGGCGTCGTCTTTCACTTGCATTACTTCGCTTGGGTCTGCATCGCAGGATTAGCAACCATGACATCGGTACGCATTTGCGCCTGCAATTTCTTCAAGTTGTCCATGTGGTCTTGCATTTTTCTTTGATCCGGCCCGCCTGGTTTCTGCGACTCTTTTTGCAACTGTGCGGCCACATCCTGTATCTGCTGTGACTTTTCCAAATTATTCAACAAGACATCCACATTCACGCCACCGATCGTATTGCCTTGCGTTTGTTTTAACCTTGTTAGAATTTCTTTGAGTCGTTTTGAATCTGGATTACCTGACTGCATCGTCGCCAAAAGTTCATCTTGAAACTTTTGTAGTTCAATGGCCGTCAGTTTTTTCCCGGGTACCGTCAGACCATTTCGCACATCATTCTTGCCATCTACAGTTCCGACATTCCTGGCATCATTCGCATTCATTGCGGACTCTTTTGCCCCTGAAATTGTCGAACTATTGCCGCTGTTTGCCCAAGGTGAAGGCGTGTTATCAACCGGCACATTGTTGGTTGCAGGAGAAGTGTTGACTACTGCACCTGGCTGAGCTAGCGCAGCTGGTTTTGGACTGCTATCGAGACTGGGGGATCGCATCCCATAGAATAATCCCAGCACAACAATGATGGCAGCACCCACAAACAGCATTAGCTTTGAATTCATTTGGACTCCTTGCCCGACGCATTTCAGCAAATAGTGATTTACTCAAAAAATCATTATTCCAACTGCCCGATTGTTCAATGAAACAAGGATGAACTTACTCAAGCGAAGGCTTCACCGTCGTACCTAAAATTTGTGACTTCGGGGCTTTCATCGTTAATCGACGTTTGCCCAATTCATACACAACTTGATCAAGACTTATTTCAACGATCTTTCCGCCATTTGGGAGGTGATCACCGACTTCATAAGATTGACCACTAATCACCGCCTTTTGCATACTCGAGGAGACATAGATCATCGAGATTGCCGGTAAGGCTTTTTTTGCCACTGCAGCCGCGGCTGCAGCAGTCGCAGCAGGGTTCATGGCAAAGCCCTGTTTGTCGCGTTTTAATTCAGTCGTTTGCGCCAAGGGACCAGTTTGCGCGTCATTGAAGTTGCGCATTTGCTCGATATTCGTCAGCATCAAACGCAAATTATGAAGTTGCGCACTGGCGTTCTGCCCTTCACGTACGATTTGTTGATTTGCGATCACATCCGACCGTAAAAAAGCATTGGAAAAGCGTATCTTCGCTAAGACCAGTCCTACCCAAATCAATCCCAAAAGGCTGATCACGATCATGCTCAAAGCTGCATATTTTTTCATGATTTACCTCCTGCACCGGATTCAGCTACATTCGACTTGATGCGTTTGTCGACTTTTTTTATTTTCATCACGGAGTAGGAGAAAAATCCAGTCTGTTGACCTTGTGTACCCGGATCTTCTGATTTTAATTGGTAACCTAAACTTTGCATTTCAGCCAAAAAACCCGACAAACTGTGTGCGCTCGACCCATCGTTATAGGGCACACCTTCTACCCGAAAGCTGGCATCGGCAGGAATTAAACGCACCCGCATAATTCGAACTTTGCGCTCGGCCGACCTTCTCAAATCAGTCAAGAGCTCTAAAGGATCAGGACTATTGACTGCGGCATCCAACTTATCAAGGAATTCCGTAGTTTGTGCGTAGGGTTCCAAAATAGCATTTGGTGACATCGCATAGCGCCCATTTTGTGCATCAATCTTGGCGATCTCTTGCGCGATCTCTCGTTCACGATCACCGGACTGCGCAGTCTGCAAACTCCAAAATCCTGACACCGCCAATAAACTGGCTCCACACACTGCGGTCAACGCAGCAATTGGAATGCCGAAACGGTCGGATGCCGACGCAACTCTATCGATTCTTGGATTCAGTGCATTGCGCCAATTCAGCTCGGCTAACATCGTCTCTGCAGCACTATGCAAAGATTTTTCTTCTTTGTCCGACACAACGACTGTTGGTGCCACTTCGACCCTGACACCAAGTCGCTTTGCGACGTGTTCAATTTGCGTCGTTTCGACACTTTTACCTGGCGCCAGAAGATCCAGCCATAAAACATGCATCTTGTCGTTGCGAGACCATTGTGCACGTGCCTGATCACATAAATTATTCAAGGCAGTTTCAATATCATCGACATCATCCGAGTAGGCATTGACCGAAATCGAAACTAGTGTCGTCGTATTCGATACCAACAGACGAAATTGACGACCAATCCGACATATAACAGCATCATGTTTTTGCGCCAATGCCTGCATACCTGTTTCAACGGAAAACAATAGATGAATTTCAGTCTGTGCGCCCAGCCAAGCAAAGGTATTTTGCCAAATTGCGAGTGGCACAGCCGTATAGAGCACACGTGAGCCGCCGCCCACCGCAAAAATCCGGTGCGGTAACATGTGCACTTCACCATCAACTAAACCCTCACTACGCAAGCTCTTTTCAATCACAGCAGCAGCAAAATCTGGACGCGTATCCACGGGCATGACACCAAACGGTGCATTTTCAAAATCCCCCAAAATATTGGTGTTGGAGGACATGCGCGGAAACGCAGAAGTTTCCGTCCACACGCCGTCACGACACCTTAGCCAGCTGCCCTGCAATGCTAATAGCAAAGACGACTTCATAAAGACCTTTCAGATAATCTGAAGTACAGCGAGCCGCGAAAGCTTAATAACAATGGTTGACGTGAATCGAGTATCACATCAAACAAACCTTCTTCCGCGTGTGTCACGGCCAGATCAAATTCTTCGAGCTTAAGTAATTGGTATTTATTTCTGGCACTAGAGAGCAACATAGGATTCACTTGATTGCGCGACAGATTGAGCATTTTCATATTGACTTGACGCTCGCCCCAAGTCGCCGCTGTGTATCCCGTAATTTGCGCCTGCTTCTGCAACTGTTGCGCCTCTTGAATCAAGACACGATTTCGCTGCGCCAATTGCTGACGATCATGTGCAGCAGCGAGCTGTGCTTCGGCCACCGACAATTGTCTCTCTGCCTGCAATTGCGCCGCACGGGTACGGTCAAAAAAAACCACCCCTGCCAGCAATAGCAAGACCGCGCCTCCCAACATTACCAATTTCAGCGGTATGCCTGCGGAGGCGCCTTTGTCAAGGGCGCCCGCAATCATTGATCCATCACCCAAATGGCAGTCACCAGCACGACCTGATCTTCATCTAGTCTTTGTCCAACACCCGTCGCCGTGGCGGCACCAGGGTTAGCCTGGTTGTAGGTATTATTCGCACCCCATTGGACACCAGCCTGATTGTTTGTCGCTGTGGTGTTCGCCGCTATGTTTTGTTGACGGAAGCGGCCTTCCATTGCATCTGGCTTACCATCAACCAGTTGATCCAAAAAGCGCGCTAAATCAGGCGTCAAACCACGAATCACCATAGCATTTCCCGCACCGTGCACCAAGCCAGCCGGATTCCATTGAAAGCAAACCTGAATCTCTGCCGGATTGCCATTGCTGTCGGTATACACATAACGATCTTCTTTACCTTCACCGCGGCCGGGAGGCATGCGATTACCGATTTGTTGCATCAGAGTCCGTAAGTTCTGCACCGAGACAGCGGGGTCGCCCGTGCCAACAGAATTCGCCGCGAATCCTTGTCCATTGCAGATACGTCCACCTGAATTTGCATAACTAGCAGGCACACCAGCCACTGCACCATTCAAATTTGCGGTAGCAGCTGGCTGACCACCTATCGTCACTTTTTCACCATCGACCATATTCGTCGGTGCGACCTGACTATCGCCTAAAACCACACCCGCACGCTGGTAATAGCCGTCGTAACTGCGTTTCCACTCATAGATAAATTTGTTTCCAACTTTTTGATACTCGGCATTGCGTTGTACATCTTTACCGACTGCCAATGCCCCTAAAATCAAACCTATAATCACCAGAACAATCGCAATTTCCACGAGCGTAAAACCAGACTGCTGGGCGATTCTGTGTTGCGCTTTATTGTTAGCCATGACCGTATCTCCCAGAAATTATTGATTCATCTTGTAATAAGCGACCAAGGTCGCGATTTGATTTTCATCAAGATTGGTTCCAACCGGGGCAGCGCCCACACCGCTCTGTGTAATATTGTGTTGATTGTCTCGCGCCCACTGAACGCCTGGCGCATTCGCCGTACCATTTGCGACGCCTTGTTGACGGAACATGCCTTCCTGTGCGTCGGGCTTACCATCGATCATCTGATCTAAGGCTCGTGCCAAATCTGGCGTTAAACCAGTAATGACCATCACGTTACCCGAACCAGCTGGATCATTTGGACGATTCCATTGAAAGCAAATTTGCAGTTCTTGCGGATTGCCATTCGAATCAAGATAAACATAACGATCTTCAGAGCCTTCTGCACGGCCCGGTGGCATACGAACACCTGCTTGTTGCATCATTAAACGCAAATCAAATCCAACCGTCGCTTCCATCGCATGGGTCATTCCAGGACCTGCTGCACCTCGACAAATTGCTGGGAAAACAGCATTAGCCCCAGTCATATCGCCACCAGAAATCACTGTACCAACTGGAGCGAAATTCGCACCATTCACCATTAATCGTGGTGCCACCTGACTATCACCTAATACAACGCCATTTCTTTGCGTTTGCGCGTTATAAGCAATCACCCATTGATCAATAAATTTTTGTTTAATCTTGGTATATTCGGCATTTCGTTGCACGTCTTTGCCGATAGTAATCGCGCCTAATATAAGACCGATGATCACCAAGACAATGGCCATTTCGACCAATGTAAAACCGCGTTGTAGTTTGCGTTTCATCCCTACCCCCTAAATAAATTTACAAAGACTTCTCGATCCGTTGCCGGCTCTGATCCGTTGCCGGCTCTTTTACACGGTCGAAAAACCCGACTCAACCACCTCCACTCAAACCAGGTATTCCACTACTCTTAAACAATCATCAAACGCTTTTTCTTTTTTTGCAAAGCGTCGAAAAAGTGAATCACGGGTGCATCCTACTCTAAAAAAAAATTGACCTTAAACAGTTTTTAGTTGTTTCTCTGACTTTGTCTCTTTAATATGACGACACTAAAACAAGGTTATTTAACAAGTAATTAACACTAGCCTTTAACACTAAACAACAAAACATTTGACGCAAACAATATTGCTTTAAATCAATAGCTTAACTATGGTGCGAAAGCTAAAAAATGCACTTTTTTTACACACTTTTTACGCCAATCTCAGATTTTTACATGTAGGATTTGATGTCCAGATCATATGTTTACATGTCAACTTATTTGGTATATTTTCAATTATTAAAAAACAAAAATGTAAATGTCAATTCACAAAAAATAGTCAATTATTCATGTTTATTTGCCACTGAAAACACAGATCCGTAAAGCCAATTAAATTCGCTATACTGCAATCGCTGGCTAAGGCACGCAGAAACACATTCCGATGCAGTTCAGAGCATAAGAAATGACATACGACATTTATGAGCAAATTACTCAACGCATTAAAACTCGCTGAAGCAAAACGTCACTCCTTAATGCAAACGACATTGCCAACAATAGACACCGCATCACTGGTAATGATCAAGCCTGTAACCGATGACATCGTGCCTACCCTAGATGCGCACAATGTAGAACCGAATTCAACTATTCAAACATTAGTTAAGACCGAAAAATTTTCAGCGTCAAAAGAGGCAGCACATGCGCAGCGACGCACGTTGCTACAGACGCCGATTAGTACGCGAGCATTAGCCGACAACTTGCAGGATATAGGGCACGATTTGGACACGAACGATGCGCCAATTGAAGCAATGATGCTGTATCGCAGTCAAAAGGCAGACAGAAACGCTAACGACTTATTTCAAACAGAGGATTTTTCTAAGAAGGCCAACTCAGAAAAATGTTCACAGCATAGCCGTCTCTATTTCACTCATCTAAGGTATCTGATAATCGCGGTAAGTTGTTTTGGTTTGGGCTACCTAATGCACATGATTTACGGTGGATCAGGACAAGATAACGCCCTTTCCAAT
This sequence comes from Undibacterium sp. Ji22W, assembly GCF_049340305.1. Lineage (NCBI taxonomy): Bacteria > Pseudomonadati > Pseudomonadota > Betaproteobacteria > Burkholderiales > Oxalobacteraceae > Undibacterium > Undibacterium sp. Ji22W. The sequence goes on from NZ_JBMPOU010000002.1 coordinate 367,613, forward strand.
AAGAACATGAGCAGTCAGAACATTCAACAATTTGCCCAAGATAGTGCGCAAGAAACAGATATGCAATTGAAATTAGATAAGAATTTAAGTCGCCTGCCGATTTCGCCACCCAACAAAAATTCGCAAAAATTGAACTCGCAACTTTAATTAGCGGATCACCTCCAGACAATGGCAGAAAAATTCGCACATCTCGACAAAATCATGCATGTCAAGACTGGCGCAATTGCATAAATTGCGTATGATCACGGCCTCATCACCTTTTTTCAGAAATATTGATTGTTATTTATGTTGCCTTCCATTGAACAACGCCTTGCCGTAGAACTCGCCGCTAAACCTGTACAAATCGCTGCCGCAGTGGCACTTCTGGACGAAGGCGCGACTGTGCCTTTCATTTCCCGTTACCGTAAAGAAGCCACGGGAGGCTTGGACGATACGCAATTGCGTTTATTAGAAGAACGTTTGCGCTATTTGCGCGAATTGGAAGACCGTCGCGCCGCGATTATTTCTTCCATTGAAGAACAAGGCAAAATGACACCGGTTTTGCTCGACGCAATTCACCATGCTGAAGATAAAACACGTTTAGAAGATTTGTATTTACCTTACAAACAGAAACGCCGCACCAAAGCACAAATCGCGGTTGAAGCAGGTTTGCAACCGCTGGCTGATGCCTTATTAGCAGATCCGAATTTAGTTCCCGAGACTGTCGCAGAAGCCTATTTAAAACCGGCCTTCTCCACCGCAAACGGTGACAATCCCGGCGTCGCCGATGTCAAAGCCGCGCTGGATGGTGCACGCCAAATCTTGATGGAACGTTTCGCCGAAGACGCAACGCTGCTGCACGCTATCCGCGAATATCTGCTCGACCACGGCATCGTTGAAACTGCTGTTGTCGCGGGCAAAGAAGAAGCTGGTGCAAAATTTAGTGACTACTTCGCCTACTCAGAAACTTTAGGTACGATCCCTTCGCACCGCGCATTAGCAATCTTCCGTGGTCGTCGCGAAGAATTTTTGACGGTGACTTTACGCCTCGATACCGAAGAAGAAAAACCAAAATGGGATGCGCCTTTGAATCCTTGCGAAAGTCGTATCGCAGCACATTTCGGTGTCAGTAATAAAGGTCGTGCGGCCGATAAATGGTTGAGCGACACCGTACGTTGGGCATGGCGTGTCAAAGTCTTCATGCATCTGGATACTGAGCTCATGACGAATCTGCGTGAAACGGCCGAAGTTGAAGCCATCAATGTATTTGCCCGCAATCTGAAAGCACTCTTGCTCGCAGCGCCTGCTGGCCCACGTGCCACTATGGGTCTCGATCCTGGATTGCGCACTGGCGTCAAAGTCGCGATTGTCGATGCGACCGGCAAAGTGGTGGAATATGCGACCATTTATCCGCACCAACCACGTAATGATTGGGATGGCTCTTTGCACGTGTTGGCACAATTGGCAGCGAAACATAATGTCTCGCTGATCTCTATCGGCAATGGCACGGCCTCCCGCGAAACTGACAAACTGGCGCAAGATTTAATCAAGCTCAAACCAGAATTAAAATTGACCAAGATTGTGGTCTCCGAAGCAGGTGCGTCCGTCTATTCAGCATCTGAATTTGCGTCTAAAGAATTACCTGATCTGGATGTCACCATCCGTGGCGCGGTCTCTATCGCCCGCCGCTTACAAGATCCTTTAGCGGAGCTAGTCAAGATCGATCCAAAATCGATCGGTGTTGGTCAGTATCAACATGACGTGGGTCAATCACAATTGGCACGCTCACTCGATGCGGTCGTCGAAGATTGCGTGAATGCGGTCGGTGTTGATGTCAATACGGCGTCAGCACCTCTGCTGGCACGCGTCTCTGGTTTGTCCAGCAGTGTAGCGCAAAGTATCGTGAACTATCGAGATGCCAAAGGCATGTTTAAATCACGTTCTGAATTACGCTCCGTACCACGCTTGGGTGACAAAACTTTTGAACAAGCAGCAGGCTTCTTGCGCGTGATGGGCGGCGACAATCCGCTCGACGCGTCTGCGGTGCATCCTGAATCCTATCCGCTGGTAGAAAAGATTCTTGCCGATATCAAGAAAGATGTGAAGTCGATTATCGGTGACACGGGCTTATTGAAGGCGATCAGTCCCGCCAAATACGCCGATGAAAAATTTGGCATACCAACGATCTCTGATATTTTGAAAGAGTTAGAAAAACCAGGCCGCGACCCACGTCCAGAATTCACCACGGCCACCTTCAAAGATGGCGTCGAAGAGATCAGAGATTTACGCCCAGACATGATCTTAGAAGGCGTGATTACCAATGTGGCAGCATTTGGTGCCTTCGTTGATATCGGTGTGCATCAAGATGGTTTGGTGCATATTTCAGCGCTCTCAAATACTTTCGTCAAAGACCCGCACACCGTCGTAAAAGCCGGCCAGGTAGTCAAAGTCAAAGTATTAGAAATCGATGAAAAACGTAAGCGTATTGCTTTAACGATGCGCCTGACCGATTCAGCACCAGTAGCAGGTAGCAAGCCAGAGCAACGTGCGGATAGAGATGATGCGAAGCGTTTGAATCAACACCGCAATCAAAGCCAACACAGTCAAACAGCGGCACCGGTGAACAGTGCAATGGCATCGGCTTTTGCTAAGCTGCGGTCATAGTCTTAAACCGGGTTAAACTTAAATGACAAAAAATCGGGCAAGCAGAATTTAATCTGCTTGCCCGATTTTTTTCAATTGACGAGCAACATTTCCAGATCAGGTACTTGCATAAAAATTCCCATGAAAACAATGCGGCAACCAATACGGTAAGTGCGCAAGTGCTACCGGCCCTGCCGCCAGATTCTGGGCATCGAATACACTAGCAAAACTGGTTTGATGTGGAATATCAAACCCAACACCCACCAACCAGGCCTCGCCCTCTTTCGTCGAGCCCGCTTTGGGTACAACGACATGCTCTTCTAAATGACAGTGAGCACCGAAACTAAAGCTATCTGTTTTACCTGTTTCTACATCTAAACGCATCACGCCATTGAGCATGTTGTTCATCGTTTTTTCTACTGCGACGGGATAATACAAATAGCGGTTTCTTTGCCCGACCACGCGCGGATCGACACGCGGGAATTCTAAATTCTCGCTGCGCTCAGTCAAGCTAACTTTATTGCGATTCAAATCAATTTGTAAAAACGCAGGGCTAGATGGCTCAGAAACCACATCTTCACCGCGCATGATTTTCGGCATCCAGGTATGGAAATTATCCAGATTGTCGCTCTTCACAAAATCGACATGAATCACATTATTTTCCTCCCAGGCATTCCCAAAATGGAACAGCATCAAGGCAGGTATTTCTAAAATACGGAATCGGCTAAAATCGGCTTTCTCGACGACCATGATCTTGACCGACTCATTCGCCTTCCACTCCATCGCATCGACCATGCTCTTGCCAGAACGCACCGCATCCATATTCAAACTGATAGGTGAAAATAAGAAGATCATGTGCTTTTGCGAGATGGCAAAATCATGCACCATGGCGGTACTTGGTGCATTCATGATGCGATGTTTCAGCAATTTACCCTGTGGAGAAAAATGATATAAAACGATTTTTCCCATCATCGTACCGAAATTCCACAAGCTGCCATCAGCTTCCATTTTTGGATGGGCAGAGAACGGCATACCAGCTAACTCGGGTGCCCAGTTGACGATACCTTGGGTTTCCAAACTTTGCGCGTCCATCGCATGGGCAGAGCCACCTTCCCACAATGCGAGCAAGCGCCCATCCATACGGATGACATTGGTATTCGCCGTATTCATCGTATCCGACGAGCGCAAAGGGATTTTTGGCTTGATCGCTGTACCAAATGCGGGCACCAGAAATTCACCCGCCTGCTGTTCTGCGACGAATTTTTTAGTGCGTACAAAGCGTGCCTGATGTGACACTCCCTTATCGCCAAAACGCCATGCATGCACCAAACCATCTCCATCGAACCAATGATGATAACGTTGCCCGCCGCGTTCAAACAAACCCGGGCCATTGCGATAAAAATCACCGCGCAAATCAGCAGGTAGCTTGCCCTCTATCCACGCGGCATCACTACTAATATCCTGACCTTGAAATCCGCGCAGGCAAGTGAGTCTAGGATTCGCTTGAAACAGCTCGGGGGCACGTCGATAGCTAGCGCTTGCAGCATCAGATTGCTGTGCCCAAGCAGGCACTGCGGCCGTGGTTGCTGCCGTTGCTGCAGCAGCGCCGATAGATTGTAAGAAGTGGCGGCGATTCATGGCGAGGCTCCTTAATTCACACGCACGCTGATACTGAGCGGTGCTTGAGTCAAAGTGATCTTGGCGCTATCAAAGGACGGTGGGCCGAAATTGCCTACGGCATCATTACTAAAACCATAAGGCTCAGTTGGCATTCCAATAGGATTGCTATCAAGGCGGCCATTACTATTTAGGTCATGCACCACAGAAACCGCATAGTCACCGTCGGGCAAACCATCAAACTGCACCACGACTTTATTACCGTTAGCACTGACTTTCTTACTCACATGCGCCTGTTTTAGCCATTGTCCTTTTTGATTAAAGACTGCCACCATGACCTCACCTTTGTTTTCGGTAATTCCATTTACTTCAACTTTTAGGTCGCCCGCAGATGCAGCACCACTTGCCAGTGCTGAACATAAAGCCGCAAAACTAATAAATGTCGCTGCGATTTTCATAAAACCTCCTGAGTGATTGGGTAGGTCTGCATCGTAATCAATGCTTTTTGTGCGGAGTGTTCTTTGCGACGAAGCGAGGGCTTTTTGGCGTCAGTGGTATTGGTAAGACGCGAAATTTTGGACAAAGAAATACTCAGATACCGCGAGCGCCATAGCATTTAAATCATTTCATATACACCACACAGCATATCCACCTGAGCTAGTTCATCTGCCAGCGCAGGGTTTTCTCAGTTTCCTTTATAATGGCGGCCATCGATCTATCTTTTAAGGAAATATCATGAGCGACGTTCAAATTTGGATTAAAGAAACTGTAACCACGAACCCTGTAGTGCTGTTCATGAAGGGCACTGCACAGTTTCCACAATGTGGTTTCTCTGGTCGTGCTATTCAATTATTGAAAGCCTGCGGCGCAGAAAATATAGTCACGATCAACGTATTAGAAGACCCAGTCGTGCGTCAAGGTGTCAAAGACTACGCAAACTGGCCAACAGTGCCACAGTTGTATGTCAATGGCGAATTCATCGGCGGCTCAGACATCATGAATGAAATGTATGAAAGCGGCGAATTGCAAGCCCTGATCAAAGGCTAATCAATTTACGCTATGAACACGCCACTCGCACCGAAACGCATTATCGTCGCCATTACCGGTGCGACGGGTGCTATCTATGGCGTACGCCTGCTTCAGCATTTACAAAACCTGCCAGGCATACAAAGTCATCTTTTGATTTCGGATGCCGGGGTTTTAAATATTCATCAAGAATTAGATTTAAAACGCAAAGACATAGAAGCGATGGCGCACGTCGTGCACGCAGTACGCGATGTCGGTGCGACCATCGCCAGCGGTTCGTTTCAATCAGATGGTATGGTCATCGCGCCCTGCTCCATGAAAACCTTAGCAGCAGTCGCACACGGCTTTGCCGACAATCTGATTACACGCGCTGCCGATGTGGTCTTGAAAGAACGTCGCCGCCTCGTATTAATGGTTAGAGAAACACCATTCAATCTGGCGCACTTGCGCAATATGACTGCTGTCACCGAAATGGGAGGAATAATCTTTCCACCGCTTCCCAATTTCTATCACCGACCTACTTCAATTGAAGAAATGGTCGACCATAGCCTCGCTCGTGTTTTGGATTTGTTTCAGATCGAACATCAACTCGCACCACGCTGGGCGGGTCTCAACACGAACAAGGCGATCTAAGTCACAACGAGATTCAGTTATCAAATTCCTGAGCAAAATGCAGGGATCTGCTTGCGCCATTATTTGGCCGTGAAACCAAAGAAGAATTTATTGGGAGTAGCGTTGCGGCAGCTTTGTGTCGCAAAGAAGTTAAGCTTATTTTTTAGTGCCTTACGAAGTCAATGAAAAACACAATAAAAAAGGGCTCACATTTCTGTGAGCCCTTAGTACTACTGGTGCCGGTTGCCGGAATCGAACTGGCTACCTGATGATTACAAGTCAACTGCTCTACCAAGTGAGCTAAACCGGCGAAAATCGTTTCAAGATTTTTTACAATTCGATTTGTTTTGCAACGAATCTTGAAGAACAAAATTATAGACTACTTTATGACTTTTAGGGAAGGTTTTTCTGATTTTTTTTGATTTTTTTCTGGATTTTCTGTTTTATCGGAATCTGCTGCTGGACCTTCTTCGCGAACAGAGACTGAGGCTAATCCTAAAACTGGCTTTGCAGGTTCTACCAGTACTTCTGCTGCAGGACTATCGTCGACTTCAACTTCATCGAATACCATGCCCTGTCCATTTTCACTAGCAAAAATCGCCTGCACATTCGCAACAGGAACATAGATATCACGCGACACGCCACCAAAGCGCGCCTTAAATGTCACCGCATCGTTATCCATCTTTAAGCCACTGGTCGCACTAAAGGCAACGTTTAACACGATTTCACCTTTACGCACAAACTCCATAGGAACTTGCACCGCGCCACTGACCTTCACCGACAGATAGGGTGTGAAACCATTATCCGTACACCATTCATATATGGCGCGTAGCAAATATGGTTTTGTTGAGATTCCTGGCATGAGCTGACAATACTTTCTAATCAGAATTCTTACGGTAGTCCGGCATCGTTGCAACATGCAAACTACACCGGACAGTACTTCGTTAACGGCGCATTACTTTTTCAGATGGCGTCAATGCTTCGATATAGGCAGGGCGAGAGAAAATACGCTCTGCATATTTCAACAAAGGCGCCGCTGTTTTGGATAAATCAATGCCATAGTGATCGAGGCGCCACAACAATGGTGCCACTGCCACGTCGAGCATCGAGAACTCCTCGCCCAACATGTATTTGTTCTTCACAAACAAAGGTGCCAATTGTGTCAGACGATCCCGAATTTCCGCACGCGCCTTATCCAAGACTTTAGAAGAAGAACTATTCTTTTCATTTTCCAGAGTATGGACATGTACGAATAATTCTTTTTCAAAATTGAACAGCATCAAACGCGCACGCGCACGCTGCAGAGGATCTGCGGGCATTAATTGTGGATGCGGAAAACGCTCATCAATGTACTCATTAATGATATTGGATTCATACAAAATCAATTCGCGCTCAACCAAAATTGGTACCTGACCATAAGGATTCATGGTCGATATATCTTCTGGCTTGTTAAACAAATCAACGTCGCGAATTTCAAAGTCCATGCCTTTTTCAAACAGGACTAAGCGGCAACGTTGAGAGAATGGGCAGGTTGTACCTGAGTAGAGAACCATCATTTTTATAGTTCCTTAAAAACGATTAGGGCGAGGCGCAATTTAAGCGTACCTCACCCTGGGATGACACATCCGCCGACAGAGTCAGTGGACGACTAATTTACTCTTACTTCACTTCTTTCCAGTAGGAGGCATTCAAGCGCCAAGCCAGTGTAGCCAGCAATCCCATGAACAATACAACCCATACGCCTAAACGTTTACGGCTATTTTGTGCTGGTTCGCCCATCCACTGTAAATAAGCGACTAAGTCACCTACCGCATTATCGTACTCCACTGCACTCATTTTGCCGGGTGTCAAAGTTTCAAAACCCGCAAATTTATGTTCAGTTTTCGACGCATCATGCGCATCTTTTACTTCTTCAAATTTCGCACCACGAACGCCTTGCAATTCCCACAAAGCATGTGGCATACCAACGTTCGGGAACAACATATTGTTCCAGCCTGTTGGGCGGCTATCGTCTTTGTAGTAAGTGCGCAAGTAGGTGTACAACCAATCTGCGCCGGTACCTTCACTGGATGCTTTCGCACGTGCGATGACAGACAAATCAGGCGGTACTGCACCGAACCATTCTTTCGCGTCTTTTGCGCTCAAGCTAGTTTTCATCAATTCACCAACTTTTTCGCCGGTAAACAACAAATTGCTCTTGATCTGATCTTCTGTCAAACCAATATCACGCAAACGGTTGTAACGCATCGAGGCTGCAGAGTGGCAATTCAGGCAGTAGTTGACGAACAGCTTTGCGCCATTTTGCAAAGCAGCTAAATCAGTTGTACGCTCAGGTGCGCGATCCAATGGATAACCACCACTATTCGCCAGTGCTAAAGCCGGCACAAATGCCAAAGTGAAGATCAGTTTTTTAAGTAATTTCATGCTAATTATTCCTCGCTTAATCTGATCAATGCGCAGCAAACGTCACGCGTTTTGGCACTGGTTTGAAAGTACCCATTGCACTCCACCATGGCATCAACAAGAAGAAACCGTAGTAGATCAATGCGCAAACCTGGGATACGCGCTCACCTGTTGGGGATGGTGCTTGTACCCCGAGGTAACCCAAGATGACGAATGAGATACCGAACACGATATACACATACTTGTGCCAATCAGGACGATAACGGATCGATTTCACTGGGGATACGTCAAGCCAAGGCAAGAACGCCAAGATCACAACAGAACCACCAAACAAAACTACACCCCAGAATTTTGCATCCAGGCCGAATGGCATCATGCCAATGATCGCCAACAGCGCGATACCTGCAATCGCTGCTTTGATCATGAATGGTAATTTCGATTTCATCCAAATCAAAGCTACATAAGCAGCAACACCAAACTGCACGACGTACAAGAATTCAGAAGTCGTTGCGCGCAAGATAGAGTAGAACGGTGTGAAATACCAAGTCGGTGCAATGTGCGGAGGCGTCTTCAATGAATCAGCTGGAATGAAGTTGTTGTACTCCAAGAAGTAGCCGCCCATTTCAGGTGCAAAGAACACAATTGCAGTGAAAATCGTCAAGAACACAGTCACACCAAAAATATCGTGGAAAGTGTAGTAAGGATGTGAAGGCACGCCATCAACAGGGTGGCCATCTGCATCTAAATTTTCTTTGATTTCAATGCCGTCTGGATTGTTTGAACCCACCTCATGTAGAGCGATCAAATGCGCTACAACCAAGCCCAGCAAGACCAAAGGAATTGCAATCACATGGAAGGAGAAAAAGCGATTCAATGTCGCATCAGACACCACATAGTCGCCACGAATCCACAAAGACAAATCAGGACCAATGAAAGGGATCGCACCGAACAGGTTAACAATAACTTGTGCGCCCCAATAGGACATTTGCCCCCATGGCAAGAGGTAACCGAAGAAAGCTTCTGCCATCAAGCACAAGAAAATTGCAAAACCGAACAACCAGATCAATTCACGTGGTTTGCGATATGAACCGTAGAGCAAAGCACGGGTCATGTGTAAGTACACGATGATAAAGAAGGCAGACGCGCCTGTGGAGTGCATATAGCGCACCAGCCAGCCGGATGGCACTTCGCGCATGATGTATTCAACTGAAGCAAATGCCAATGTCGCATCTGGCTTGTAATGCATGACCAAGAAGATACCAGTGACAATCTGGATCACCAACACCAACATCGCTAGGGAACCAAAAATGTACCAAAAGTTAAAATTCTTAGGTGCATAGTATTGTCCCCATTGATCATTCCACAATTTAGTCAGTGGGAAGCGGGAGTCAACCCAGTTCAATGCCTTGTCTAATGCTGGCGCATCATCCGGGAGTTTTTTCTCAACAAATGCCATGATTAAGCCTCGCCTTTCTCATCTTTACCGATGATGATTTTGGTATCTGATAAAAACATGTGAGGTGGCACATCCAGATTTTGTGGAGCAGGTTTGTTTTTATAGACACGTCCAGCCAGATCAAAAGTAGATCCGTGACATGGGCACAAGAAACCGCCAGCCCAATCATCAGGTAACGAAGGCTGTGCGCCAACCGCAAATTTAGAGCTAGGTGAGCAACCTAAATGGGAGCAAATACCGACTGTTACCAAAATGTCGCTATGTTCTTTACGTGACCGTGTTTGCTTGTCGCAATACTCTGGCATTGCCATTGTGTATGGCTTTTCAGATTTTGGATCTGCGACTTTGTCTTCAGTCTTTTTCAGACTTTCCATCATTTCTGGCGTACGTTTCAAAATCCAGACTGGCTTGCCGCGCCACTCGGTTGTTTTCATCTCACCAGGATTTAAGGAAGAGATATCCACTTCGACCGGTGCACCCGCAGCTTTTGCGCGTTCGGACGGTTGAAAAGTACTCACTAATGAAACTGCCGTGCTAACTCCTACTGCGCCGCCTGCAACACAGGTAGCAACGAGTAAGCTGCGACGACTTGGATCGACCTGCTTTTCGATACTCATACAAACCCCAATCTATCAAAAATCAAACTTGACGAAGCATCAGAGCCTAATGACCCTACACTTCTTACAACCTTAAATTATAAAGGAGCTGGGAGGTGATTTAAAGAAAAAGATGCTTTACAGGACAATTTACAGGCTTTTTGACTCAAAATAAGTTTGATCGCAGTAGAAATTGTATGGATTCTGATATTTTTAGTGCCACTTCCACTTTAAAGAACAACAAAATCGAAGCGGGTTCACACAATTTGACAATAAATCGACAGACTTACTGAGTTTTGCAGATTATCATATTGCCGTTTTACCACAATTTATTGAAGCAATTTCTTCAATAATTAAATTTAAATATATTAATCAAGGGGAATTTTATGGGCATGATGCAAGAATTTAAAAGCTTCGCCGCGCAAGGTAATGTCATTGACTTAGCAGTCGGTGTCATCATCGGTGCTGCTTTTGGCAAAATTGTTGACTCTTTGGTGGGCGATATTGTCATGCCAATCGTTGGTAAAATCTTTGGGGGACTAGATTTTGCAAATTACTATTTAGCTTTGAACGGCCAAGCCAGCAATTTGACACTAGCAGAAGCGAAAAAGGCCGGTGCTGTGCTCGCTTATGGTAATTTCTTAACCATTTCTCTGAACTTCATTATTCTGGCATTCATTATTTTCCAAATGGTACGCTTGGTAAATATGATGAAGAAAAAAGATGCCGCAGCAGCTGCAGCTGCACCAGCCACACCTCCACCAACACCTGAAGACATTGCGCTTTTGCGTGAAATTCGCGATGCTTTGAAAAAATAAGTTTTGCAATGCTTCGCATTAAACAAAATGCCACCTATTGGGTGGCATTTTGTTTACAACCGGCTAGAAATCCAAACTCAGACCGGATTATCAATATCGACAAATTGATGTTCCACTCCAAACGTCTGTGCAATCAGATTTCCCAAAGCTTGCACACCATAGCGTTCGCTGGCGTGATGGCCGCAAGCCAGATAGGCAACTCCCGCCTCCCTCGCTAAATGCACTGTTGGCTCTGAAATTTCACCGCTGATATACACACTGGCATCTGCTTCTATCGCGACTCCCAGCATATTTTGTGCCGCTCCGGAACACCAAGCGACGCTTTTCAGAGGCTGATCGGGATCGCCAATCACTAGCGCTTGGCGGCCCAAAATCGAAGAAATATGTGCTGCCAACTGCCCGACCGTTGATATACCGGCGGCAGAACAAGTACCCATCCATCCCAAATCATCTTCACCAAATCGACCTGTAACTTCGAACCCAAACAACTTGGCCAATTGAGCATTATTCCCAAGAATCGCATGCGAATCCAAAGGTAAATGATAGGCGAACAAAGAGATCTCATGCTCAAGCAAGGTTTTCAAGCGTTGATATTTTTGCCCGACCACACGCATATCTTCACCGCGCCAAAAGTAACCGTGATGCACCAAGATCGCATCCGCGCCCAATCGAACCGCCTCATCCAACAAAGCCTGACAAGCCGTTACCCCGCTAATGATTCGTCTAATTTCATTCCGCCCTTCCACCTGAAGGCCATTTGGGCAATAATCACGGTAACGTGCGACTTGCAATTCATTGGACATAAATTGCGTAAGCGTATTTCTCTCGACTGACTTTCTCAACATACACTCCTCATGATACGTAGACTATGGATCTTATTCGCTCAAACCGTGACAGTCGGTTTGGCACTGTGGTTTATTGTAACCAGCTTAAAGCCAAATTGGATACAACAAGGTTTTGGGATCAATAAGAATCTGAGCCTGACCTCCTCAGCGACATTGATCGAAGCGCCGAGCAACAAGCATAGTTCGCCCAACTCGTACAATTTTGCTGCCAAGCGAGCGATGTCTTCGGTTGTGAACATTAGCGCCTCGCGCAGTTCAAATAGCGGCAATCCTTTGTTGAATGATCCTTTTTTCAAACGCTTTTTTGGGGAACAGGCTCGACCAAAATCCGAACGTCCCTCCAGCAGTGGTTCTGGTGTCATCATGAGTCCGCAGGGTCATATTCTAACGAACAACCATGTAATTCAAGGTGCTGGTGCAATTGAAGTTGCCCTCGCAGATGGTCGACAAGCGACGGCAAAAATCATTGGTACCGATCCCGATACAGATCTGGCTGTCCTGCAAATTGACTTAAAAGACTTACCAGCAATTACGCTAGGGCATTCGGATGAAGCCAATGTCGGCGATGTCGTATTGGCGATCGGCAATCCATTCGGCGTTGGGCAAACGGTCACCATGGGCATCATTTCCGCCTTGGGCAGAAATAGTGTTGGCATCAATACCTACGAAAATTTCATTCAAACCGATGCCGCTGTAAATCCGGGCAATTCAGGAGGCGCCTTGGTCGATAGCAACGGCAATTTGCTCGGCATTAATTCCGCGATCTATTCGCAAAATGGCGGCTCCCTAGGCATAGGATTTGCGATTCCGGTTTCCACTATCAAAATGGTGATGGAAGCAATTATTACAGATGGTCAAGTAGTGCGCGGTTATCTTGGTGTTAGTCCTGAGGACATCACGGAAGAAATGGCGGAAAGTTTCAATATCAAGCAAACCAAAGGCTCTATCGTCGCCGCGGTGGTGCGCGGTGGCCCTGCGGATCAGGCGGGTGTTAAACCCGGCGATATTTGTGTCGCGATCAACGGTAAGCCTTTTTCGAATAGTCGTGAAATGATGAATCAAATTGCACAGCTCAAGCCGAATTCAAAGGCTAAGTTGAAAGTGGTACGTCAATCGAATGAAATTCAACTCGATATCGTCGTCGGTAAACGTCCACCGTTTAAGCCAGAGGAATAAGATGCATATCGCTGAACTCAGTCGTTTTCTGTTTGAATTATCAGATAATAATAACCGCGCATGGTTTGTCATGAATAAGCCGCGTTATGACATTCTGCGTGCAGAATTTTTACAAATGGTGACGCGCTTAATCCAAGAACTGAGTAAGAGTGATCCGGCGATTGCCCAATGCGATCCTAAAAAAGCGCTCTTTCGCATCAATCGTGATGTGCGTTTCGGTAAAGATAAATCGCCGTATAAAACTTATTTTTCTGCCTCAATATTGCCAAGCGGGCGCAAGAAGCCGAGTGAAGGCGGCGGTCCGGCTTACTATTTCCAGATCAGCGAGGACAATCGTTTATTTTTCGCGGTAGGCGAATATATGCCGCCGAGCGACAGACTGAAAAATATTCGCCTGCACTTAATTGAAGATGAGGCAAGCTTCAAGAAAGTCATCAAGAACAAGGCGTTGAAAGAATGTTTCGGCGAATTACAGGAAGAAGGAAAATTAGTCCGCCCACCTAAAGGTTACGATCCTGAGCATGCACTGATCGAATACTTGAAGCTGAAAAGTATGATGGTATGGACTGAATGTCAGCTTGATGGAATGTTGTACGAAGACGTACACAAGAAGCTAGTCAGCGGTTTCAAAACTGCCTTACCCTTGGTAAGCTGGCTACGAGCCGCCAGCTTTAGCTAAGACAATTACAACTCGGGCGGCGCCTGCGTCGCTTTGACGAAGATAGGTGCGACGAACAATCCTAATTCAAATAACATCCACATCGGTACCGCGAGGGCCAATTGGCTGACGACGTCAGGCGGCGTCACTACTGCTGCGACAACAAAAGCACCGACGATCACATACGAACGAATCGCTTTCAATTTCTCGACCGTCAGAATTCCAGTACGCACCAAAACGATGACGACGATAGGCACTTCAAAGGTCAACCCAAATGCGAGACACATGGACATCACGAAATCGAGATAGTTTTCTATATCCGGTGACACTGTAATCGAGGTCGGCGCGAATTCAGAGATAAATTTAAATACACGCCCAAACACAAAGAAATAACAAAATGCCACGCCCGCGGCAAATAATACAGAAGATGAAACCACTAAAGGCGCGACCAAGCGTTTTTCATGCGCATACAATCCCGGCGCAATAAATGCCCAAGCTTGATACAACACCCAGGGCAAGGCGACCAAGAATGCCAACAACAAAGTTACTTTCATCGGCACCAAGAACGGCGAAATTACACCAGTCGCAATCATCTTGGCACCAGCGGGCAAAGCCGCCAGCATAGGTTGCGCCAAAAAATCGTAGATGGCTGAAGGACCCGGCCACGCAAACAGCGCAGCGCAAACAATCGCGATACCAGCACATGCTTTGACCATGCGATCTCGTAATTCGACCAAATGAGAAATGAAGCTCTCTTGCATCCCCATGAAATTATCGTTGCTCATGGCATGCTTTCTTTTGAGTAGATAGTTGTGTATGTGGTTGCATCAGAAAAAACTCGAAGGCGAACGCGCATTAACACGATGCTTAGCCATACGCGCCGCACCGGACATGACTTGGCTACGATGACCATGACGGTTTTTATACCAATGGGGGATATTCGAGGTCTTGGCGACTTTTCTGCGCCGGAAGTTCTTTGCCTTCGCCAACATCGCCTCAGTCGAAGGCGCTGGATCAAAATCGTAAGCAGAATAATTGCTATGCGATTCTGGCTGCACGAGTTGATTTAATTCCTTTTCAGCCTCAGAAAATTGCTGGGTCACATCCTGCTCGAAATTTTGCGCGGCAGATTCAACTTCTTTCTGCATCTTGCGCAATTCCTCCATTTCGATTTCGCGACTCACCTCAGATTTCACCTGACTAATATAACGCTGGGCGCGTCCAAACAAGGTGCCTGCCATGCGCGCCACTTTGGGTAAATCTTTGGGGCCAATCACAATCAAAGCCACTGCGCCAATTAAAGCGAGTTTGGTCAGTCCGAGGTCTATCATAAATCTGCTCTAACACTATCCGGAGATTAGTGCGTCGACTTATCCTTTGCATCGACATCGATAGTTTTTTGCTCTTCGGCTTTAGGTGTTTTGTCTTCTTCACCTTTGATACCGTCTTTAAAACCTTTGACTGCTTTGCCCAGGTCGCTGCCCACATTGCCCAGTTTTTTTGTGCCAAACACCAAAACCACAACGACCAAAACAATCAACCAATGCCAAATACTAAATGAACCCATCATGCTTCCTTCTAGGGCAACGCCCAAAAAATCGATCAATAAAATAGTTTACAACTTGGCGCCGCCAATCACATGCATGTGCAAATGATAGACAATTTGACCGCCATTTGGACCGGTGTTCACCACAGTTTTAAATCCGCCCGACTTCGATCCATCGGCATGTTCCACATAGGCGCAGCCTTGCTGGGCCGCCAGTTTGGGTGCTAATTCCAGCATTTTACCCAACAATATGGCATCTTCCGCTTTTGCGTCGGCCAAACTCGACAAATGCTTCTTGGGAATGATCAAAAAATGGACGGGGGCGGCTGGATTGATATCATTAAAAGCCATCAATTCATCATCCTCGTACAAAACAGTCGCCGGAATTTGCTTGGCGACGATTTTACAAAAAATACAGTTATCCATACGACTCACCCAAAATTTGTTACAAAAACGCCGCAAAAGCCCAATTAATTATCGATCCGAGAAGCTTTTTCCTCTATGCCAGAAATACCTTCGCGTCTAGCCAGCTCATCTAAGACTTGTTGTGGGTGCAAATTATACTGCGCCAACATAACAAGCGAATGAAACCAAAGATCGGCGCACTCATAGAGCAAATCAGAAGTATCGCCAGAAACACGCGCATCTTTCGCCGCGATCACGGTTTCAGTCGCCTCCTCACCGATTTTTTTTAAGATCGCGTCATCGCCTTTATGAAACAATTTGGCGACGTAAGAAGTGTCAGGATTGCCACCATTAATCGCCTTACGGCTCTCTATTACTGCCGCAAGTTGATGCAATATCGATTCTTGAGTCATAGTATGTCTGGAGCTTATTTATAAATCGCTTCTGGATCTTTAAGTACAGGATCGACAGTCACCCACTCGCCTTCGTCCAAATTACCTTCGAACTTTTGGAAGAAACAAGAATGGCGTCCGGTATGACAAGCAATGCCCTCGACTTGTTCAATTTTCAGAAGGATCACATCCTCATCGCAATCTAAACGGATTTCTTTGACTTTTTGTACATGACCCGATTCTTCGCCTTTGTGCCACAGCTTTTTGCGCGAGCGACTCCAGTAAACCGCTTCGCCAGTTTCTACTGTGCGGCTCAAAGCCTCCCGATTCATCCAGGCGAACATCACCACATCGTTACTACCGACCTCTTGTGCGATCACGGGAACCAAGCCAACTTCGTCCCACTTCACTTTATTTAACCAACGAAAACTCATGCTAACCTCATTGGTATGTGTTGTGCTGCCATAAACTGTTTTGCTTCCTGCACTGTGTGCTGTCCAAAATGAAAAATACTTGCTGCTAAAACTGCATCAGCACCACCGAGTTTGATGCCATCGGCGAGATCTTGCAAACCACCTACACCACCCGAGGCGATCACTGGGATATCAACCGCATCTGACACTGCACGAGTCAGTGCTAAATCGAAGCCTGAGCGAGTGCCATCCTTATCCATACTGGTCAGCAGAATTTCACCCGCACCCAACTCCGCCATTTTACGTGCCCATTCGACCGCATCTAAGCCGGTCGCGTTGCGTCCACCGTGGGTATACACTTCCCATTTTCCAGGTGCTACTGCTTTGGCGTCAATCGCGACCACAATGCACTGCGAACCATACTTATGCGCGGCATCTGCAACTAATTGCGGATTTGTTACTGCGGAAGTATTCATCCCAACTTTATCCGCGCCCGCATTCAATAAGCGCCGCACATCGGCTACTGTACGTACTCCACCACCAACGGTCAGGGGAATAAACACTTGTGAAGCAACAGCTTCTATTACGGGCAAAATCAAGTCTCGGTCATCGGAAGACGCGGTAATGTCTAAGAAAGTAATTTCATCCGCGCCTTGCAAATCATAACGACGCGCAACTTCCACCGGATCACCGGCATCGCGCAACTCTAAAAAGTTGACGCCTTTGACTACCCGCCCTGCATTCACGTCAAGGCAAGGAATAATCCGTTTTGCTAAAGTCATTCTTCGTCTTCTTCGTAAATGAGATCGCCACTTAATTCGTCGGCACGCTCTTGCGCGCTGGCCAAATCTAAAGTGCCTTCATAAATCGAGCGACCACAGATCACGCCTTCTACGCCTTCATCCTGCACTGCGCATAATGCTTCGACATCGGCTAATACATGCACACCACCGGAAGCGATCACTGGTACGGTCACTGCTTGAGCTAATTTCACAGTAGCGTCGATATTCACGCCACCCATCATGCCATCGCGACCGATGTCGGTGTAGATGATGGCTTCAACGCCATATCCTTCAAATTTTTGTGCCAGGTCGATCACATCGTGACCCGACATTTTGCTCCAACCGTCAGTGGCCACTTTGCCATCTTTAGCATCGATGCCCACAATAATTTGCCCTGGGAAAGCGCTACAGGCATCCGCCAAAAAGCCTGGGCTCTTTACCGCGGCGGTACCAATAATGATGTAAGAGATACCGGCATTCAAATAGCGCTCAATCGTGTCGAGATCGCGAATGCCGCCGCCTAATTGCACAGGCACTTCTTCGGTATCGGTTTCTTCTGCGTATTCGCGCACAGTCTTGATAATCGCTTTAATCGCTGCTTCATTTTTTGGTTTGCCAGCGAAAGCGCCATTCAAATCCACCAGATGCAGACGACGTGCGCCTTGTTCTAGCCAGTGACGCGCCATGTCGGCGGGCTCTTCAGAGAATACAGTGGCTTGATCCATATCGCCTTGTTTAAGACGTACGCAGTGACCATCTTTCAGGTCGATAGCAGGAATGAGCAGCATGATGAATTTATAGGGTAATTAAAAATAAAAAAGTAGAGTAAAGCTACAGACAATAAAACAGACAATAAGTTTGACGTATGTACAATAATTCAAGGCCTACGGGTTCCAGTGTACAAAATTTTTATACAGTTGCAATCCGGCTGCAGCGCTCTTTTCTGGATGAAATTGCGTTGCAAAAATATTCTCGCGCGCCACGGCTGAAGTAAATACCTGACCATATTCAGTGGTACCGACCACATCTTGCGCCTGTTCTGGCTGAACATAATAGCTATGTACAAAATAAAAATAACAGTCGTCAGCAATGCCATTCCAAAGCGGATGTGCTTGCGACTGACGCACGCGATTCCAACCCATTTGTGGCACTTTATAACGGGAACCATCTTCTTGCAATTGCCCGCTTAGATCAAAACGCACCACCTTGCCTGGCAACAAGCCTAAACAAGGTGTATTACCTTCAGCGCTGACGTCAAATAACATCTGTTCACCGACACAGACACCAAATAAAGGTTTTTCACGAGCGGCTTGCAAAAGTGCTTCTTGCAAACCCGATTCTTGCAAACAACCCATACAATCAGGCATAGCACCTTGACCTGGCAAAACAAGTCGGTCAGCAGATCGAATATCGGCGATGTTGCCGGAGATCACAATCTGCGCTTCAGGCGCAACTGCACGGAAGGCCTGAGCGACGGAACGCACGTTGCCCATGCCGTAATCGACAACAACTATCTTATTCATAAATGAGGAGTAGACATAGTGAGGTGTTATAGGTGCTACAGCGACATGTTGATCGTTATAGCACTTAAGCTCTTTTATAGACTACCTTTAGTGGATGGAATTGTACCCAAGGCGCGCTGGTCCAATTCTGCCGCCATACGCAGCGCACGACCAAAGGCTTTGAAAATGGTTTCACATTGATGATGCGCATTTTCGCCGCGCAGATTATCAATATGTAGAGAGACTAAAGCATGATTGACGAAGCCCTGAAAAAATTCATGGGTCAAATCGACATCAAAAGAACCTATCATGGAACGTTTGAAGTCAACATGGTATTCAAGACCTGGACGACCAGAGAAATCAATCACAACACGAGATAAGGCTTCGTCGAGTGGCACATAGGCGTGACCATAACGACGTATGCCTTTTTTATCGCCGATCGCAATCGCGAATGCCTGACCTAAAGTAATACCGACATCTTCCACCGTGTGATGCGCATCGATATGCAAATCACCATCGGCTTCGATATCTAAATCAATCAAACCGTGACGAGCAATTTGATCTAGCATATGATCCAAAAATGGCACACCGGTTTTCAATGATTGCTTGCCAGTGCCGTCGAGATTGATGGCGACACGAATTTTGGTTTCGTTGGTATTGCGGGTAACTTGCGCTGTACGTTGCATGATGAATTTGGCTGGTGATTATCAGCTTTTAGTTTAAACAACTAAAGCTACGGAGAATGCTTTTAAAAATAAGGCGTTTTCTTCTGGTGTGCTGACGGTAATACGCAAACAGTTCTGCAAAAGACCATGCATTTTACCCACATTTTTCACTAAAATTTTTTGTTCCAGCAATTTTGTGAATACTTCATTGCCATAAGTCTCACTTTTCGCATTATTTGACACGCGTATCAGCAAAAAATTCGCGGCTGATGGGAAAACTTCTACCCCTGGCAATGCTGCAAGTTGACTAGACAACTCACTGCGTTGAGCACGTAATTGCGCTGCTTGTGCTTCAAAAATTTCAGCGTGTTCAAGCAAGCAAATAATTGCAGCTTCGGTCAACACATTGATGTTGTAGGGCGGCCTGACTTTATCGAATTCTTCTAGCAATGCAGCCGATGCAGACATATAACCTAAACGGATCCCTGCTAAGCCTAATTTGGATACGGTACGCATCACAATCAAATTGGAAAATTCTGGCAAGCGCGGCATAAAACTGGTTTGCGCAAATGGCTGATAAGCTTCGTCAACAATCACCACACCAGTATCACCAACCGCACGAATAATCTCTTCCATATCCGCAGCATCAAACAAAGTACCAGTAGGATTATTCGGATAAGCCAAATAAGTGACCGCCGGCCTATGTTCAGCAATCGCCGACAACATCGCTGCTTTGTCCAAGGTGAAATCGGCATTGAGGGGCACGCCGATAAACTCCATGCCTGCAAATTTGGCTGACATTGCGTACATCACAAAACCGGGCAAAGGCGCTAGCACTTTTGCGCCTAGCTTAGCGCAAGCAATGCTGATCATCGCGATCAACTCATCCGAACCATTACCCAATACCAGATCGTAGCCCTCAGGCACACCAAAATGCGTACTGAGCGCGGTCTTAATGCCAGCATAACTTGGCACTGGGTAGCGATTAAGATCAGTTTCCGATAAGCGTTTCGCCAGCGCTTGCTGCAGTTCTGGCGTGAGCGTATAAGGATTTTCCATCGCGTCGAGTTTCAAAAAACCCGTTGCATCCGGCACGTGATAAGCCGACAAGGCGCGCACATCAGCGCGAATAATATTTTCTACTAAAGACATGAGGCTTTTGCTCGTATTAAAAATCAGTGAATAATTTTCAGGAATAATGTTGGCTATTCGTTCAAACCGGAATCAAGTTTCAAGTGCTACTGCGCTCTTCTTACGAACAGCAGTTTTCACACCTTTGGCTTTCGCCTTAACAGCTACAGTTGTAGTTTTGGCTTTACTAATACGCTTACTTGCTTTGACCGGCACAGGTTTGGCCCGCACTGGTTCGGTCGGTTGATTATTCAGAACTTGTAATTCTGCCTCTGCCGATTGGAGACGCGCCGCTATGATGGCGCAGTATTCTGGATTTAATTCAAAGCCGACAAATTGTCGACCACAACGTCGCGCTGCAATCGCGGTGGTACCGCTACCCATAAACGGATCAAGTACGACACCGTTTTCGGGACAAGATGCAAGCAACATGCGTTGAATAATTTCTAAAGGCTTTTGGGTAGGATGTTCGACCCGTTCGGCGTCTTCTTTATGTAGTCGAGAAACACTCCATAAGTCTTTCGGGTTGTAGCCTAGCTCCAACCATTTGGCGCCAACAAAGATAGAACGCGAACGTGCTTTCTTTGTTGCTGCATCATAAGGAATGCGCACAGCGTCCAGATCGAAATAGTAACTTTTCGATTTCACGAATAATCCGATAGTGTCATGCACAGAAGAAAAGCTGCGGGTACTACCGCCCATTGATGGCACGCGTCTATCCCAGATGATTTCATTAATCATCGTCATGCGCTGCTTGAGCATCACAAAAATTTCCGGCGAATAGCGCCAGGTCAAAAAGATATATAGTGATCCGGTCGGCTTGAGCTTAGGCAGCGCCGCGTCTATCCAACGCTCGGTCCATGCAAGGTAATCTGCCGCTTCTTGTTTATCAGAATCGTTACCGTAATCCTTGCCCAGACCGTAAGGCGGGTCAGTCAAAATCAAATCGATGCTGCCATCAGGTATGCGTTGCAAACCTGTGATGGCGTCTTCGTTGAAAATTTGATTGAGGAAACTCGTCATATTGCAAAGGCGCGCATTATTTTTATCGTTCGATCAAAAGAAACTTTAGAACCTCTCAACACAGAGACACGGAGGGACGGAGATACACAGAGTTTTTCTCCGTCTTTCCTCCACATCTCTGAGTCTCTGTGTTGAGAGGTTTTATGCTATTCATAGAAAATATACTCAAGACTTCAAACGCAATTCAGCACTACGGGCATGCGCTGGTAGACCTTCGCCATAAGCGAGTTCCGCTGCGATCTTGCCTAGTGTCTGTGCGCCCTGTTCACTGACTTGTATCATCGAAGAACGCTTCTGAAAATCGTACACACCCAAAGGTGAAGAAAAACGTGCTGTACGCGAAGTTGGCAAAACGTGATTCGGTCCCGCGCAATAATCGCCCAAAGACTCAGATGAAAAACGTCCCAGGAACATCGCACCAGCATGACGAATTTGATCCGCCCATTGCTGTGGATTTTCTGCAGAAATTTCCAAATGTTCTGCCGCAATATCATTCGCAATATCACAGGCTTCTTGCATATCACTCACCTTAATCAAGGCACCGCGATCCTTCAATGAGGTACGGATAATTTCCGCACGTGGCATCGTTGCAATCAACTTATCGATACTCGCATGAACTGCATCGATGTAGGCCGCATCAGGACACAATAAAATCGACTGCGCGAGTTCATCGTGTTCGGCTTGCGAGAACAAATCCATCGCCACCCAATCCGGATCCGTCGTGCCATCGCACAACACTAGAATTTCAGATGGGCCTGCGATCATATCGATACCTACCGTACCGAACACACGACGCTTGGCATTCGCAACATAGGCGTTGCCAGGACCAACGATCTTATCAACTTGCGGAACGCTTTCCGTGCCGTATGCTAAAGCAGCAACGGCTTGTGCGCCGCCTATTGTGAACACACGGTCTACGCCAGCGATTGCCGCTGCTGCTAATACCAAAGGGTTGCGCACACCGTCGGGAGTCGGCACCACCATGATGATTTCACGCACACCAACAACCTTCGCTGGAATCGCATTCATCAGTACAGAAGATGGGTAAGCCGCTTTACCTCCAGGCACATAAATGCCGACGCGATCTAAAGGCGTGACTTTCTGCCCGAGCACCGTGCCATCTGCTTCAGTATAAGAAAAACCTGCAGAACCGCACTCACGCTTTTGTACTTCGTGATAAGCACGCACACGCTCCGCTGCAGCTTCTAACGCGCTGCGGCGTTCACTAGAAATACTGGATAACGCTGCATGCAAATCGGCTTGTGGGATTTCCAAGGCTTGCATGCTACTGACTGTCGACAACCGATCGAAACGCTGCGTGAATTCGAGCACCGCAGCATCACCACGGGTTTTCACCGCCAGCAAAATCTGCATCACGCTTTGATCGATCGCTGCATCTTCACTAGCCTCAAACGCCAATAATTGACGCAAGGTTTGAGCGAACCCGGCTTGTGTAGAATCCAAACGAGTAAGCGCTGTTGTGAAAGACATTATTTCCCCTCCGAAGCGCGTTCAAAAGCTTGCAAAATAGGTTGCAAGCGTTCACGTTTCAATTTCAATGCAGCTTGATTCACCACCAAGCGTGAAGAGATATCCATAATCTCTTCGACTTCGACCAAATTATTTGCGCGTAGCGTATTGCCGGTGCTGACCAGATCAACGATCACATCAGACAAACCAACCAATGGGGCTAATTCCATCGAGCCATACAGCTTGATCAAATCGATATGCACACCTTTGCTAGCAAAATGCTGACGAGCAGTTTCTGTATACTTAGTGGCCACACGCAAGCGCGCACCATGACGCACCGCGGTCGCGTAATCAAACCCGACCGAAACCGCAACCGACATACGGCATTTTGCAATCCCCAAATCGATAGGCTGATACAAACCTGCTCCGCCATGTTCGAACAACACATCTTTACCCGCCACACCAAAATCCGCAGCACCGTATTGCACATAAGTCGGTACGTCCGAAGCGCGAACTATGATCACGCGTACATCAGGATCGTTGGTCGATAAAATCAACTTACGTGATTTTTCAGGATCTTCGGTGACGTGGATACCAGCAGCCTCTAATAGCGGCAAGGTTTCTTCAAAGATGCGTCCTTTGGACAAGGCCAAAGTCAGTTGCTGAGAACTCATATCGATTGTTTGCTCGTTTGTTAGTTTATTTAACGCGTTGAATTTGCGCACCTACCGCAGACAACTTGACTTCCATGCGATCATAGCCACGATCCAAGTGATAAATGCGATCGATTAAGGTTTCGCCTTGCGCCGCCAAACCAGCGATCACCAGAGACGCAGAAGCACGTAAGTCCGTTGCCATCACTGGTGCGCCTATCAGTTTTTCCACACCACTCACAATCGCCGTATGTCCATCAATTTCAATATGCGCGCCGAGACGATTCATCTCTTGTACATGCATGAAACGATTTTCAAAAATCGTTTCGGTGACGCGCGCTGTGCCATTTGCTATGCAATCTAAGGCCATGAATTGCGCTTGCATATCAGTCGGGAAGCCTGGATATTCGGTAGTGCGGAAGCCGACTGCTTTTGGACGTCCACTCATTTGTGCGCGTATCCAATCTGGGCCGGTCGTAATGATCACACCGGCTTCGCGCAATTTATCTAACGCCACATCGAGAATATCGCTGCGAGTATTTTTCACTGTCAAATCACCACCTGTCGCCGCAACCGCGCAAAGGAAAGTCGCCGTTTCGATACGGTCTGCGATCACCGTATGTGTCGCGCCATGCAAGGCATCGACGCCTTGTATCACTAAGCGATCTGTGCCAATGCCAGTAATCTTGGCACCCATGGCAACTAACAAATTCGCCAAGTCGGTGACTTCTGGCTCGCGTGCTGCGTTTTCCAATACCGTTTCGCCATCAGCCAAAGTCGCTGCCATCAGCAGATTTTCTGTGCCGGTCACGGTAATCATATCGGTCACGATACGAGCACCGCGCAGACGCTTGGCTTTGGCGTGAATATAACCTGCTTCGATAGTGATCTCAGCACCCATCGCTTGCAAGCCTTTAATGTGCTGATCGACAGGACGTGAGCCAATTGCACAACCGCCCGGCAAAGACACTTTCGCTTCGCCAAAACGCGCCAACAAAGGACCGAGCACCAGAATCGACGCGCGCATGGTTTTTACCAAGTCGTAAGGCGCTTCGAGCTTATCAATCGCTGCACCGTTTAAGGTCACGACACCGTTTTCTTCGGTGACCTGCAAGCCCATTTGCTTGAGCAATTTCAACATTGTGGCAACGTCTTGCAAATGCGGTACATTGTGCAAAACGACATCGCCAGCACTCAGCAAACCAGCGCACAAAATCGGCAACGCAGCATTCTTCGCGCCAGAAATAATGACATCGCCATTCAGGCGGTTACCGCCTGTGATCAGTAACTTATCCATGTTTATTGAAATTCTTCCGGAGTTAAAGTTTTCATCGATAACGCATGAATTTCTTCACGCATACGGTCGCCTAGAGCGGCATACACCAATTGATGACGTTGAATCAAACGCTTGCCTGCAAAGGCTTGGGAGACGATCACTGCGGTGAAATGCTGACCATCACCTTCCACTTCGAGATGTGTACATTCCAAGCCGGAAGCGATGTAATTTTTAATTTGGTCTGGTGTAGGGAACACAATAATTCTTTCTAAAATATTTTCCAAAATTTATTCTACGTTGCGCATTACAGTAACTCAGTGACGCACTCAGTGTCGTAATTTATAACCACTACGCAACATCTGCATCGCCACGCCCGTCAATACGATCAGGAAAGCCGTCACGATCAACAGGCTACGAACCGGATCAACATCCGATTGTCCAGAAAAACCATATCGAAACCCGTCAATCATGTAGAAGAACGGGTTGAAATGCGAAATGGTTTGCCAAATCGGCGGCAGTGAATTGATAGAGTAAAACACGCCCGACAAAAAGGTCGCTGGGACTATCACAAAGTTTTGAAAGCCCGCTAACTGATCGAATTTCTCTGCCCAAATGCCGACAATCAAACCCATAGTACCAAGCACGAATGCGCTCATTAAGGCGAATAAAGCAATCCATAAAGGCGCACTAAAACTCAGGTGGGCAAACCAGGCAGTCACCACAAACACGCCGAGTCCGACCGCCAATCCACGCACCACGGCTGCTAAAACATAGGCAAAAAACATTTCCCAATGCGAGAGCGGTGGCAACATGATGAACACCAAATTGCCGGTGATTTTTGATTGAATCAAAGATGAAGATGCATTCGCAAACGCATTTTGCAAAACGCTCATCATCACCAGACCCGGAATCAAAAACGCCATGTAAGTCACACCATGCACTTTGACATGGCCTTCCAAAGCTTGGCCGAAAATCAGCAAATACATCATGGCAGTCATGATCGGTGCAGTGATCGTTTGCGTCGCGACTTTCCAAAAACGCAGAACTTCTTTATACAACAAGGTGCGGAAGCCTATCATTGCGAATTTCCTCCACCCATAATTTGTAAGAATACATCTTCTAGATCGGCTTGCTGCAAATGCAGATCTTCAATCACACAACCTGCATTACGCAGATTCGCGAGTATCGGCTCAACTTCAGCGTAATTCGTAATGCGCAGGGCGAAACTGTTTGCTTCCGCTTGCGACTCAGTCGAAATAATTAAGCTGTGCAACGAAGACGGCAATTCGCCCTGTGCTAATTGCACTTTCATTTGCGAACCAGAGATGCGCTTGATCAAGGCAGACATCGTATCTAAGGCCACCACTTTACCCGCCTTCAGCATCGCAACACGATTACACAAAGCTTGCGCTTCTTCCAAATAATGCGTGGTCAACACGATGGTGTGACCTTCGCGATTTAAGCGCGCAATAAATTTCCATAACGTCTGACGCAATTCAACATCCACACCTGCAGTCGGCTCATCCAAAATGATGACTGGTGGCTTGTGAACGAGTGCCTGAGCGACTAAGACCCGGCGTTTCATACCACCAGACAAAGCACGCATATTCGCATCGGCCTTATTGGTCAGATCAAGATTTTCCATCACCTCATCGATCCACGCATCATTATTCTTGATGCCGAAATAACCTGATTGCAAACGCAAAGTTTCGCGCACTGTAAAGAAAGGGTCAAACACCAACTCTTGCGGCACAACGCCGAGCTTACTACGCGCTGCACGGTAGTCACGCACCACATCATGACCCTGCACTAAAACTTGTCCAGAATCGGCACGATTTAAGCCCGCAATAATCGAGATAAGCGTGGTCTTACCGGCACCATTCGGTCCGAGTAAGCCAAAGAACTCGCCTTCTTCTATCGACAGCGAAACACCACCTAAGGCCTGCAGTGGTTTACCAGCGGACTGATAGGATTTTTGTACATTGCTAATTTGTATGGCGGCCATGTGGCATTCGCGCTTTAGCGCATTGATTGTGAACTTAGAATTTGCTAAAAATAATCTAGGCTATTATTTAATTTACTAACGAACTCTCGAATCGAAAATACGAAACCGAATACGACCGAAGAATACGATGCATAAAAAATATAACAAGATCACGACAATTGTCGCGAAAACCTAGGATTATAGGGGATTTTGCCTGATTACGGGTTGGGCTTTATTGCGCCGCTTGTATAGACAAATTGATACAGATGGGAGAGGATCAATGTCGCTCAGGTGTGTTGGCGGCGATCAAATGAAAAAACTCAGTCAAACCGTAGAGAGATATCAAACTTAACAAACTGGAAGGAACGCCAACAAACTGCAAACGTCGATCAAGCGCTTGTGCCTGACGCTGCCATGCCAACATGACCGCCACTGCCGAAGAATCAACCATCTGCAGTGGTGACATATCGAACTGATCTACACCAGCATGAATTGCTTGCCGTCCCGCCTCAGAAACGGCTACGGCATTACGCAAATTTAATTCTTGATCTGACAAGATCATGCTGGGCTCCAGACTAGATAATATTCAAAATTACTTCTTAACAGAAGCCGATGCCAGCTTCTTATTTTTTTCCACCAGAGTCTTAATCAAACCATCAACCCCATTCTTGCTAATTTCGGCCGCAAAGCTGCCTTTGTATGTTTCTACTAACCAAGCACCGAGTACATTGATGTCAAATATTTTCCATCCAGCGGAAGTCTTCTCAAGACGATAGCTCAATTGCAGGGGTTCACCACGCGTTTGAATCACCAAGCTCTTCACTTCCACTTCTGTGTCATCAGCCGCGCCGCGGAAAGGCTTAAACTCTACTCGCTGATCACGAATCTGCGTGATTGCACCAGAGTAGGTGTGGATTAACAAAGTACGGAATTCCGTGATCAATTGCTTCTGCTGTTCCGGTGTTGCGGAACGCCAGCTTTTGCTAACAGCCAACGAGGTCATACGTTCAAAGTTAATGTAAGGCAGGACTTTGTTTTCTACCAGATCATTGATCCGCTGGCGATTGCCAGCTTGAATATCTTTATCGTTTTTCGCAGCATCGATAATTTCTGTACTCAGACGCTTCACCAGAACATCCGGCGCTTCCTGCGTCTGCGCCCCAGCCATCAGACTGAATCCTAAACACAGACCAACTAAAATTTGACTGATTTTTTTCATAACTTTCTTTCTCACTTGTACTTATTTATATTTATCTTTTTGCTTACTCGGAATTATTTGCAATGGCTTACTGATTTATTCGTGAACTAACTTGTAACAGCGAATCAATCCATCACATTTCTCCGTTAACCCCGCCAACCTTCATTTGGTTGACGCTTCGCAAAACTCTAAGCGTTCTTTCGTTGCCCTTAGTGAACGTCACATTTCACACTAATCCTGCTCTTCTTTCTTGCCTGCACTGATCTGACTTTCACGTCGCTGCAAATACGCACCACGGATGAATACGTATTTATCTAGGGCTGCTTCTTCGATAAGATTTACTGCATCCAAAGCAGACGCTCGCTTGTCGATTACTTTCAATACTGAAGTGGTGTTTCTTACTGCGCCAGAGCTTTGTGAATACAAAATATCCCCTTTGAAATCGACCGGGGTCGCAATAGTGTCACGCAAGGTGGATGCTCCCAAAATCGGCAACACAACATAAGGTCCGGCGGGTACTCCCCAGACGCCTAATGTCTGACCAAAATCGGCTCGGTGCTTGGGCATACCACCTTCTGTGGCAACATCAATCAGGCCTCCGAGTCCCATCGTCGTATTGATCCCGAAGCGCATAATATCATTCACACCATCACTGAAATTTCCTTGAAGTACATTGTTCACGGCAGTCCAGACGTCACCAATATTGCTAAAGAAATTGCTCACACCAGTTTGCATAAAACTAGGGGTCACGGTTTGATACGCCTGTGCAGTAGGCTTCAGCACGGAGGCATCCAAGGTTTCATTAAAGCTGAACATGGAGCGATTGAAGCCCTCCAGAGGATCGTCAGGATTATTGCCTATGCCCGTCGTTTCACTGACTTTTTCCAAAGTGGCTAAAGCCTTAGTTTTGACTTTAGTGACAGTCGAACACGCTGTCATACTCATGCCTAGGGCACACAAAATCAAGATGCGTAAGCTCAGAGATCGCCAGATGCTGAAAGTGAATAAGCGCGCTCTCATTTTTGCTCTTCCTTACCATCAGCAGCTTTACTGAACAGAAATTGACTGATCAAATTTTCCAATACAACCGCTGATTGTGTCATCGTGATCTTGTCACCAGCGGTCAGATTTTTGACATCGCCACCTGCCTCCAGACCAATGTATTGCTCACCTAACAAACCCGCAGTCAGAATTTTTGCAGAGCTATCTTTTGGGAAGCTATAACGCTTTTCAAGTTTCAATACTACCGTCGCCTGATAGCTCTTATCGTCAAAATTGATAGCACTAACGCGACCCACCACTACACCAGCACTCTTCACAGCGGCATTCGGCTTAAGGCCGCCGATATTGTCAAACTTGGTCGTCACATCATAGGTCTGTTCGAACGACAGGCTACTCATATTGCCCGCTTTCAAGGCCAAAAACAATAAAGCAGCAGCGCCCAATAAGACGAATACGCCAACCCAAAAGTCGATAGATTTTTTTTGCATAGTTTTACCTCTTACTGAAATCCGTCTAGGTCATTGCACACAGACGCGATTGTAAAAATTCGAATGGAATAAAGTTTTATTGGAACATCCAGGCGGTTAATAAAAAGTCCAGCCATAGCACCAATAAAGATGAAATGACGACCGTGCGCGTGGTGGCGCGCGCTACGCCTTCCGGTGTTGGGGTTGCTTCATAACCTTGATATAAGGCGACAAACGTCACAGCAAAACCAAACACGATACTCTTAACCACGCCATTACCAAGATCTTTCCAAATATCGACTCCAGCCTGCATCTGCGACCAGAATGAACCACTATCGACACCAATCAAAGACACGCCAACCAAATAACCACCGATGATGCCCATCGCATTAAAAATCAAAGTCAAAATAGGCAGCGCAATGACGCCAGCAATAAATCTTGGTGCTACCACACGTTGCAGAGGATTCACCGCCATCATTTCCATCGCCGCCAATTGCTCTCCCGCTTTCATTAGACCAATCTCGGCTGTCAACGAAGTACCGGCACGGCCAGCAAACAGCAAGGCAGTTACTACTGGGCCGAGTTCACGCACCAGAGACAAGGCCACCAACAAACCCAATGCTTCTTCGGAACCATAGCGGTTCAAAGTGTAATACCCTTGATAGCCCAAAACAAAACCAACGAACAATCCAGAAATAGCAATAATTACCAATGAATAATTGCCAATAAAATGCACTTGATCTGCGATTAGCTGTGGGCGTCGCCATAGGCTGGGCGAATTAACTACAATACTGACAAAACTACGACTTGCATGTCCCAAATCCTGTACGGTCTCGCGCGAAAACTGTCCGAGCCGACTGATTAAATTCGCAATCATGTCCGTTCTCCTGACGCAGGCTTCAAGCCAATTTCTTCAGCCATGGTTTTACCCGGATAATGGAAAGGTACTGGACCATCACTCTCAGCATGTACAAATTGTTTCACATAGGGATCGGTTGATTCCATCATCTCTTGTGGCGTTCCCTCAGCGACGATTTTCCCCTGAGACAGGAAGTAGACATAATCTGCAATTGAAAAAGTTTCATGCACGTCATGCGATACCAAAATACTCGTTGAGCCGAGTGCGCTATTTAAGTTACGGATTAGAGTCGCAGTCACCCCCATAGAAATAGGGTCTAAACCAGCGAAAGGTTCATCATACATAATGAGCTGCGGATCAAGCGCAACTGCGCGCGCCAGTGCGACCCGTCGCGCCATACCACCGGAAATTTCAGATGGTTTAAGTTTGGCAGCATTGCGCAATCCAACCGCATTGAGCTTCATCATCACGAGATCTTGCACCATAGTTTCTGGCAATTTTGCATGTTCACGTAATGGAAAAGCGACGTTATCAAATACACTTAAATCAGTAAACAAAGCACCGTGTTGAAATAGCATGCCCATCTTGCGACGCAAGGCATACAGACCAAGAGTTTTTAAATGGTGGACGATCTCACCGTTGACCGCGACATGACCGCGCTGTGGCGTGATTTGTCCGCCGATCAGTCGCAGGATTGTGGTCTTACCTGAACCGGAACCGCCCATCACGGCAATTACTTTACCGCGTGGAAAATCCATGTTCAAACCGGACAAAATATTCCGGTTGCCATAGCCAAACTGTAAATCGCGAATTTCAACTAAATTGGGCACGACGAATGATTTCTATAATAAAGGCGAGATTGTAAACCAGATCGTGAAATCGGGTTGTTTCACAATGCTATGAAAAATGTAACAAAATAATAAAAAGTGGATTAATTTCAAATTGTCAAAATTAAATTTTGCCAAAGTAAAATAAGCACCCATAAATTCTGCCGCATTGCACAATTTCATGACAAATAAATGAACGTAGAGTCATCAATTTCTGCCACCTATGGATTGATAGTCAAAAATTCTAGGATTTAATGCAGTCTTTTATGTATCGTCAGTAGCATCAGACAGCAAAGTCTGGAGGAAGTTTTAGATAAATTCGGAATTATTTTTTTTCGACTAAGTCGCGATCCCAAAAGTATTACTAAACAATACCTTTATTGTTAATTTAATAC
Source organism: Undibacterium sp. Ji22W (assembly GCF_049340305.1). Classification (NCBI taxonomy): domain Bacteria; kingdom Pseudomonadati; phylum Pseudomonadota; class Betaproteobacteria; order Burkholderiales; family Oxalobacteraceae; genus Undibacterium; species Undibacterium sp. Ji22W. Next base: position 399,432 of record NZ_JBMPOU010000002.1, read on the forward strand.
TCTATGAATTGCGTGAAATAGCGTGAGCCGCACTTACTCAGTCTGCCTTAGACTGGCGCAGGATTTCTTGACGTTCTTCAGTGTATTTCCACCACTCCTGCGCTGGCTCACCTGCCATAAACCGTGTAATGGCAATAAACACATCAATAACACAAGGGTCATGCCTTTGATGTGTAAGTACACAAAGCTCCCGATACATCTGAAAAGGATCGCGTCCAATTAATTGTTGCGGATGCAATATCCCCAGCAATACTAAGTCGGCAGCGCTAGCCTTACCAATATTTGGCAAATCAGTCAGGCAACGCACATTCTCGCGGCAAACTTTATCGGGATGCATATTTTAAATTTTGGTGGGAGGTCAATCAAGCATAATTATTTAAAACTATTCAAGCAGTTTACGGCAAAAACTTATAATATCTAGAAGCCCTGCATAAACGTACCGCTCGTCCATATCGAAGTTCGGCCACTCAATGTAATGAGGCACCATAAAAATGATGACTATGCCGAATACCCTTATGAGATATCGTATTTTACTCTCCCTTATTTTCGCGAGTGTGTTGGCTCCACGGATCGCGCAAGGCTACGAAGAAAAAATCATACGAGCGGTAACCCACGCTGACGCATTTCCATACAACTATCAATATAATCAACAAATCAAAGGATTAGTATTTGATATCGCAAATGCCCTCACCTCCAGAATTGGCTACACCCTAAAGGCGGAAGCACAGCCTTGGACCAGAGCACTACAAACCGCGAAAGATAACCCCTCGATCCTAGTATTTAGCGTCGCAAGAAATCCCGATCGTGAAGAATTCTACTATTGGATAGGTCCGATCACGAACAGCGAAGTCTGGCTTTTTAAACTTAAACGCCGCAACGATATTCAGCTCAAGTCAATCGATGATATTCGGACATACACAATTGGGGATATTGCTAGCAGTTCGACTGTCACGCTTCTCACACAGTATGGTGCCAAGATCGATACAGCTCCGAGCAATGTATCCAACTGCCGAAAATTTAAAAATGGGCGCGTCGATTTGATACCTTCTGATCCAAACGGCATTAAGATGTTCTTACAAACTTGCGATTTACGGATAGACGAAATTGAAAAGACCTTGCATTTACCTCGTGACACTTCACTTTACATAGCTTTGGGAAAGACGACACCAAAAGCCTTAGTTGATCAACTTAACGCAGAATTCCAAACAATGTCAAAAGATGGAACGCTCGCACAGATACACCGTCAATGGCAAATTCAATTTAAGCCTTTACGGCCTTGAGCTAAACCACAGAAGAATTCTCCCAAAGAACAAAAGCCTACTACCAAGCCTTAACCTGCACAAAACTCAACTCAAATCTTGCAAGATAATTACGCAAACGATCAGCATCCTTCGACATCTTTTTTGACGGCTATGCTCGAAAAATATCCGGCCTGCTTCTGACGCATTGTGCGCAGATCGACAAACCTGAATCACGTAGACTCGCTGCACCTGATCGAAGGGATCTACGTTATCTTTCAATGCTAAGCAATCTGGATGATCTAGCTTTTCTGTCTTTTCACTAACACTTAACGCCGTATGGTGATTACGTTGCTGCAATCGTTGGATTTCATTCTCTACTGCGGCGAGGTCAATACGCCCGCCATCCGCTAAAGTTGCCATACGCAATAAATTCGAGGACAGATCACGAAAGTTAGCACCGTTTAAAAAAAAGACCGATGAGGCTACGAAGGTCTCCTTATTAAAACCTTTAAGAGACCTTGGTAGGAATAGCCCTTGTTTTCGCTCCTCTTGAACTTCTTTGAATATTTTATAAATTTGTTGAATCCTTTTGGAAATTTGCCCCCTCTAGGTAAGTGTCATTCAAATGAATGCACTTTCTAACCAGAAAAAGGACTTCATCATGTTTCATTTAAAGCGTAATCTTCCACATTGGGAACGTGCTCTGCGTATCGGCAGCGGCATTGTAGTCACTTACCTCGCGTTTTACGGTTATACCCAAGGAATCATGACCTGGATGGCATATGGCACCGCCGCTACCTTGGCATTCACCGCCTTTGTAGGATTTTGCCCGGCTTGCGCTATGGTCGGACGTCGTTATCTGGATAATTAATATGCTACGCACCAAACCGCAACTGATTGAGGCTGCTTGCCTCGGTGACCAGACTGCCATTTCAGAACTTCTGACTGTCTGTCAGCCTGATTTGAAGCGGTTTGCACGACGTACTTGTTCCACTACCGAAGACGCCGAAGATGCAGTGCAAATTGCACTTTGGCAGCTTTACCAAAAGGTCGGTGCCTTACGCACAGTCGCGACTTTTACAACCTGGCTATTCCGGATCGTAGAACGTGAATGTTACCGGCTCTATCGAGGCAAGAAAGCAACCGAAACCTTAGACGAGCTACTTGAACAAGATATACCTTACGAACCCTGCGTCCCTATAGATCTACGGATGGATTTAACTCGCGCTTTGGAACGCCTGACGCCGCCCTATCGTGAAGTCTTAATCTTACGTGACGTTCATGAATTGACCGCGCCAGAAGTGGCGGCTCAATTGGGACTGAGCCTGGAAGCAGTAAAAAGTCGTCTGCATCGGGCAAGAGCACAGGTTCGTGAGCAGCTCATGTCCAGCGGTTATTGGCTAAAAGATGATGCGCAGGAGGATTTTCCTTCACCGCAAAATCAGCATGTTTTGTAATGCTTCAGTTGGCGTATTCATGTGGCAATGCGCGATAGAATTTTGTGCGACTATAGGCCCACAAAATTCTTATAGACACCGCAGCCAATAGCCATGTCATTGAGCATCGTCACATACGACATCTTTGTTTGTACGGTACCTGTACTTGGATTAGTAATCGCGTACTCGACCCATCCCGGCTCAGTTTCTGCCTGCGCGAAAATGGCAGCGACCAGACGCACACCATCGACGCCGGGAATATCTTGCACCCGACTCCCAACCTTTGAGACATTTCCCGCAAACGCCAGGTAGTGGCCCTGTCTATCCAGTGCGAACACATACATATCTCGATCACTAAATTGCTGAGCCGATCTTGTGATGTTCTGTAAAAACTGCTCGTCCGAACCAAGCTGTTTGTAAGATGCAATCGCCTTTTGGACCAACTGCAAAGCTTCCGCTGGAGAACCTTGCTGCAGCTGAAACATGTCGACCAAACTGTCCAATGCAGACGCGCGTTCTTCCAGCACATCAGATTGCCCGACTGCGTGCTCAACCATCGTCGCATTCGACTGCGTAATCGTATCAAGCTGGTGCATGGTAGAACGGATCTCTGACAACGAAGCACTTTGCAGAGCACTCGAACTAGCCACAACCTTCATATTCGATTCAACCTGACGAATACCCTCAACCACTTGTTCAATATTCTGGCCAACCGCACGGATATGCTTAACACCACTGTCGACATATTCAGACGAAGCACTGATCAATACCCGGATTTCTTTAGCAGATGCCGCAGAGCGTTGCGCCAATGAACGTACTTCACTCGCCACTACCGCAAAACCACGGCCAGATTCACCAGCGCGTGCCGCTTCCACCGCTGCATTTAATGCCAAAATATTGGTTTGAAAAGCAATCCCATCAATGACGCTGACGATGTCATCCATTTTTTTGGTACTTTGTTGAATTTGATCGACAGATAAGATCGCTTGCTCCATCGCACCAGCACTGGCATCAGCCACTTTTCGCAGTCGCGTTGCCTGCTCTGTTGCCACATCGGCGCGACTAGTACTTTCTTTGACTGTCGTCGACAATTCATCGACGCTCGCTGAAGTTTCTTCGAGATTCGATGCCTGCTGTTCAGTGCGTTCAGACAAGGCATGATTGCCGCGCGCAATACTGCCACCAGAAAACGCCACATAGGCAGCACCACTACGCACATTTGCAACAATGGAAGAGAGATTTCCAGCGATTTTGATAATTTCTTGCATCAACTTGGCAAGTTCATCAATTCCATTCAGTTTCGACGTTAATCGCAGATCGCCATGTGCTAATTTTTCGGCGGATAATTGAAGCGCAACGAGATCTTCGGACAAACTCACATAAAGCGATACAACGAGGTAAGTGCCCATGCACCAGATCATCGCCATCAAATATGCCAAGTAGCTCGAACCTGCGCCAATTGAAACCCATTGGAAGGCGTTGGTCTTTGAAAGAATCCAGAGAAGGCATGGCAATCCGTTGACCATCATCAATAAAAAGAATTTGCCAAATAGACCAAAGTGTCGCATCAAGCGAACTCCTGGCAACAGCAACATATTGTGCATACAGACGCCTCCGCTAAATGCTCAGTTCAACTTACGCAGCTTAATATGAGCAACATACCAATCTGAATGTTCTTACTCACAGAGCGTAACAGGCTGAGTGAAATTCAATCAGCATGGTGTGCTAAAACCTTGCGGACAATTAAGCTAAGTCAATTAAATTACATCGAGAAAATCCCCACAACAAAATACTCACAAAAACCTGTGCCAAATTTTTCTGAAATTATTGTGAAACATCAGCTGAACTAAGCTTGAACCGAGTTTAGAAGAAAATCAAGGCATTTACTCTCTTAACAGAGTTGATCCGGCATTACATGACGAAGATCAGTTAATTACAATCTTGCGTCGTTTCATCTATTTTAAGTAAATTAAAAATGCGGCGATGCAGCAATGCAGGCGTCTCTACATTCTCAAAAAAATCAACCAAAAAATTTGTCGTGACAGATCAAGAAACCACCATCTCTTGCTTGCCAAGCATGCTTGATTTGTGGATACTTTGCGCCAGAAAGATTGAATGCTTTCAGTAATTTGAGTTCCACAAGAAATCAAGTTGCCACTAAAGAGACAAGCTGCGTCGCACGACAAGACGCAGTGAGAATATGATTAACATTGCTCAACACAATTGAGCAAGGAGACTTTCATGCCACACCCAGAACCGTTACGTCTGCACGTACCGGAACCCACCGGCCGCCCCGGCCAGACTACCGATTTTTCCTATTTACGACTATCGCCCGCTGGTGAAGTCCGTCGACCACCGGTCGATGTCACACCTGTCGATACGCGTGATATGGCCTATTCGCTGATTCGCGTGCTTGATGAACAAGGCGATGCGGTCGGCCCTTGGGTACCGGACATCAACATAGAAACCTTGCGCGCGGGGATGCGGGCGATGATGAAAACGCGGGTTTTCGATTCGCGTATGCTGATCGCACAGCGCCAGAAGAAAATGTCCTTCTACATGCAAAGCTTGGGGGAAGAAGCGATTGGTGCGGCGCAAGCGATGGCCTTGAATCGTGACGACATGTGCTTCCCGACCTATCGCCAACAAAGCATTTTGATGGCAAGGGATGTGCCCTTGCATGGCTTGATTTGCCAATTGATGTCGAACGAGGGTGATCCACTGAAAGGTCGCCAATTACCAGTCATGTATTCGATACGTGAAGCAGGTTTCTTCTCGATTTCCGGCAATCTCGCAACACAGTACATACAAGCGGTCGGCTGGGCCATGGCGTCGGCGATTAAGAACGATACCAAGATCGCATCGGCATGGATTGGTGATGGTGCGACAGCTGAAGCGGACTTCGATACCGCATTGACTTTCGCCCACGTGTATCACGCGCCAGTGATTTTGAATGTAGTGAATAACCAATGGGCGATCTCGACTTTCCAAGCGATTGCTGGTGGTGAGAACACCACCTTTGCAGCGCGTGGCGTCGGCTGCGGCATTGCTGCTTTGCGTGTCGATGGCAATGATTTCTTGGCAGTATATGCGGCATCGAAATGGGCTGCAGAACGTGCGCGTAGCAATCTTGGTCCTACTTTGATTGAATGGGTGACTTACCGTGCGGGTCCGCATTCAACTTCAGATGATCCATCTAAATACCGTCCTTTGGATGATGCCACTCACTTCCCTTTGGGCGATCCTATCGCTCGTTTAAAACAATACTTGATCAATCAAGGTGCATGGTCCGAACAAGAACATGAGGATACCCAAAAAGAATTAGAGGCGATGGTGATCGCTGCACAGAAAGAAGCCGAGAAATTTGGCTCTCTGGCAGACAACCATGTATTTAGTCCCGCAGAAATGTTTGAGGACATCTATGAGCACATGCCTGAGCATTTGCGTCAACAACGCCAACAATTGGGGATCTAAAGATGAGTAACGATGTTAAAGGAAAATCTACGCCCATGACCATGATCCAAGCGCTGCGATCAGCGATGGATGTGATGTTGGAGCGTGACGATAATGTGGTGGTGTTCGGGCAAGACGTGGGCTATTTCGGTGGCGTGTTCCGCTGCACCGAAGGCCTGCAAAAAAAGTACGGCAAATCACGCGTGTTTGATGCGCCGATTTCAGAAAGCGGTATCGTCGGCGCAGCGGTCGGTATGGGTGCTTACGGTTTGCGTCCGGTAATCGAGATTCAATTTGCGGATTATATTTATCCCGCTTACGATCAAATCGTATCGGAAGCGGCACGTTTGCGTTTCCGTTCTGCCGGTGATTTCATCGCACCACTGACCATACGCACGCCGTGCGGTGGTGGTATTTACGGAGGACAAACCCATAGCCAAAGCCCAGAAGCCGTGTTCACGCATGTCTGCGGGTTGCGTACCGTGATGCCGTCGAATCCTTACGATGCCAAAGGTTTATTGATTGCCTCGATTGAAAATAATGACCCCGTCATTTTCTTGGAACCAAAACGTATCTACAACGGTCCGTTCAATGGTCACCATGATCAACCGGTTGTGCCTTGGTCTAAACATCCTATGGGCGATGTGCCTGAAGGTTATTACACCGTTCCATTGGAATCGGCTTCGGTATTCCGCGAAGGTAAAGACCTGACCGTACTCACTTACGGCACTATGGTATGGGTGTCGGAAGCAGCAGCGGCGGAAAGTGGCGTCGATGCCGAGATCATTGATTTGCGTAGCATTTGGCCGTTAGATTTGCCGACGATTTTGGCTTCGGTGAAAAAGACAGGCCGTTGTGTGGTCGTGCATGAAGCGACGCGCACGAGCGGCTTTGGCGCCGAATTGACTGCACTAGTACAAGAACATTGTTTCTACCATCTCGAAGCCCCAATCGAACGCGTCACCGGCTGGGATACCCCCTACCCGCATGCGCAAGAGTGGGATTACTTCCCTGGTCCAGCCCGCGTTGCCGCGGCATTCAAACGTGCGATGGAGAAATAAGATGGGTATTCATGTCATTAAAATGCCGGATATCGGCGAAGGTATTGCAGAAGTTGAGTTAGTCGCGTGGAATGTCAAAGTCGGCGACATGATCACCGAAGATCAAGTCATGGCCGATGTCATGACTGACAAAGCCACAATCGAAATTCCTAGTCCTGTGCATGGCAAGGTCATTGCGCTTGGCGGTGCTGCTGGTCAAGTGATGGCAGTGGGATCGGAGTTGATTCGTATTGAAGTTGAAGGTGCTGGTAACGTCGATGCGAATGCTGCCTCGGCGGCGCCAGCACCAGCTCCAGCGAAGGCTGCACCAGTTGTCGCCGCGCCTGCCCCTGCGGCGATTGCTGAGAAGCCTGCTACTCCAGCACCTGTAAAAGCTCCTGCAGCAGCCGCCACTTCAGCACCAAAAACCAGCAGCAGCGTTCCAAGCGCAGCACGTGCCAACGGTGAAAAACCTATCGCCTCGCCAGCAGTACGTCGTCGTGCTTGGGATCTTGGTGTGGAATTGCAATTCGTTCCTGGCACTGGCGCAGCAGGTCGCATCACGCAAGACGATTTAGACGCCTACGTCGCACGTGGATCTGCACCAATCGCTTCTGGCGGCAACAGCTATCGCGAACTGCACGAAGAAACCGCGATTCCCGTCATCGGTCTGCGTCGCAAAATCGCGCAAAAAATGCAGGATGCCAAACGTCGGATTCCACATTTCTCTTACGTCGAAGAAGTCGATGTCACCGAACTAGAAGCACTGCGCACTCAGCTCAATCAGAAATGGGGCAAAGAGCGAGGCAAACTGAGTTTGTTGCCACTATTGATGCGCGCAGTCGTATTAGCAGTACGTGACTATCCACAAATTAATGCGCGTTACGATGATGAAGCCGGTGTAGTCACACAATTTGCTGCCGTCCATTTAGGCATTGCAGCACAAACACCTGCGGGCTTGATGGTGCCTGTGGTGCGTCACGCCGAAGCACGAGATTTGTGGGGTAATGCGAATGAAATGGGCAGACTGGCAGAAGCTGCACGCATAGGCAAAGCGACACGTGAAGAATTATCGGGTTCGACGATCACAATTTCCAGTCTGGGCGCTTTAGGCGGCATTGTGTCGACACCGGTTATCAATTCACCTGAGGTAGCGATTATCGGCGTGAACAAAATGGTAGAGCGTCCAATGATACGCAATGGCCAAGTGGTCGCACGGAAGATGATGAATTTATCGTCGTCCTTCGATCATCGTGTGGTTGATGGCATGGATGCAGCGCAATTTATTCAAACGATACGTAGCTATTTGGAATGTCCGGCGACGCTGTTTATTGAGTAAGACTGCGAGTCTAGAAGATAAGCGTAACAGTTTTGATGTCAATCCTGCGTAGGCAGGAATCCAGCTTCGTTGGTCAATTAACCAAAGCCACTGGGCTCCTGCCTGCGCAGGAGCGACGCCTTTATGTTGATACGTTGATTTTGACTTCATCCCTATTTTAGAAGACGTTAAAAGAACTGCTTCAAGGAACACATCATGCAAACACAATCCACAACTCTAGTCGTCATCGGCGGTGGTCCCGGCGGTTACATCGCTGCCATCCGCGCCGCGCAATTGGGCATCGCCACCATCTTGATCGAAGGCGATCAACTTGGTGGCACTTGCCTAAACATCGGCTGCATTCCATCCAAAGCGTTAATCCATGCCGCCGAGGAATTTGAAAAAGCCAAGCATTACTCACATGGCTCGTCCATCGGCATACAAGTTAGCGAACCGAGCATCAGTATCGCGCAAACCGTGAGCTGGAAAGATGGCATCGTCAAACGCTTAACCACAGGCGTTGGCGCATTATTGAAAAAAAATGGCGCGCAAGTCGTCAAAGGCTGGGCGCAGATTTTGGATGGCAAAACCGTCGCAGTCATGCAAGACGGCAAAGAAGTCACGCGCATCACTTGCCAACATTTGTTGGTCGCGTCTGGTTCCACACCAGTCGAACTTCCTTTCATGCCCTTTGGTTCTGGCAGTAGCAAAGTCATCAGCTCGACCGAAGCCCTATCGCCGACCGACATTCCCAAGAAATTAGTCGTCGTCGGTGGCGGTTACATCGGCTTAGAACTCGGAATCGCTTATCGCAAACTAGGTGCGGAAGTCGCTGTAGTAGAATCGCTCGATCGCATCTTGCCAGCCTACGACGAAGAGCTCACCAAGGTTGTCAAAACTGCGCTCAAACAATTAGGCATCGAAGTCCATCTCGGCTTAACCGTGCAAGGTTTGAATACAGCAGGCGATGCCGTGCGTGTAAAAAATGCGGCAGGTGAAGAATCTGAACTCGCATGCGATAAAGTCTTAGTCGCAGTTGGGCGTCGTCCACGTACCCAAGGTTTCGGCTTAGAAGGTTTGATGCTAGACATGAATGGACGGGCGATTAAAATCGACGATCAATGCCGCACTTCTATGCGTGATGTGTGGGCGATTGGCGACGTGGCGGGCGAACCCATGCTGGCGCACCGTGCGATGGCACAAGGCGAAATGGTGGCAGAAATCATCGCTGGCAAACGCCGTCATTTCACACCGGCTTCGATACCCGCCGTGTGCTTCACCGATCCAGAATTAGTCGTAGTCGGCAAATCACCGCAAGAAGCGCAAGCCGCCGGCATAGAATACATCACCGCCATGTTCCCATTCGCCGCTAATGGTCGCTCGATGACGCTAGAATCCACCGATGGCTTTGTGCGCGTAGTCGCTCGCAAAGACAATCACTTGATTCTTGGTTGGCAAGCGGTTGGTAAAGGCGTGTCTGAACTGAGTACAGCTTTTGGTTTATCACTCGAAATGGGGGCAACCCTCGAAGACGTGGCGGGCACTATCCATTCGCATCCAACTTTAGGTGAAGCCGTACAAGAAGCTGCGCTGCGTGCTCTCGGGCATGCTTTGCATATTTAAGTTTACAAAGAAAAACCACCAGGACTATCTAGCAGATATCTGGTGGTTTTTATATATTACAAAGATCGTTTAAGCAATCCTAAGAAACTGCCATAGTCGAATTTAATAGCCAATTAATTTAGGTAACTTCACTTCGTCCACTTTGAAAGTTTTCACGGATTCTGCCAAGAAATTCGCTCTTTCCTCGAGAGACATAACTGCTGCGGATATTTCTTCGACCATTGCAGCATTTTGTTGCGTACTTGAATCGACCTCGCGCACTGCTTCCGCCATATCATTAATCTCACGTGATTGTTCATTCGATTCACGCGTGATTTCATCCATGATAGAAGTCACATTTTGTACCGACGCGACAATCTCTTTCATCGTGCTACCCGCATCATTCACGTAACGTGCTCCCGATTCGATGTCTTGTATCGAATCACGAATCAGATCACCAATCTCTTTCGCCGCGCTAGCGCTCCGTTGCGCTAGGCTACGCACTTCGGAGGCAACGACAGCAAAACCTCGTCCTTGCTCACCGGCGCGTGCCGCTTCTACTGCCGCGTTCAGCGCAAGAATATTAGTCTGAAAAGCGATGCCATTAATGACCTCTGTAATCTCACCAATCTTACGAGAAGAAATCGTAATTTTTTTCATGGTATCGACTGCTTGCGAAACAATAGCACCACCTTTGGTCGCGATTTGAAAAGCCGACGTAGCCAGTTGATCGGCCTGCTTGGCGTTTTCTAAATTATGCGAAACCTTAGCCGCCAAAGAATCCATGTTCTCCGCAGTCTCCTGCACCGTTCCAGCAATTTTGGCGCCGCGTTCTGCCAAGTCATTATTACCCGCGGCAATTTCTGAAGTGGCATGGCTAATCGATTCAGCTGATTCTCGCACGCCCGCAACAATCTGCGACAAAGCATGCACACTAGTGCGGAAAATATTGATCGACTCAGATATTTCATCGCGCCCGACAGCGACATTAGAACTAGTCAAATCGCCCTGCCCCAGCATATTGACTCGTTTCGACATACTTTTAAAACCACTCATTGAGGTAATGTAAAACGTATAGAGCGCATACATTGCAATCGCCAACGCAAAAATAACACCGGCCAACATGGCGTTTCTATGGCGGGTCAATTGTTCTATGCGCGTATGCAAAGCCGTATCCAGTGCCTGTAATGCATCGCTAGTCAGCTTGGAATTGAGATCAATCACATTAGTACCCGCGTTAAAAATCGCCTTCGCATCAGCACTAACTTGCTCCATGATATTTTTTTGTATGAGCTTCAAGTAATCATCCGTGATTTCGAACACGTCAAGATTCATCTTTTTAACTGCAACTGGGTTAAACTTGACGACGCGTTCCAACGCGTCCTTGCCATCCGCTCGATCACGTTTAATCAACGCCATAAATGCGGCAATGCGAACTCGAATCGTTTCGGCCTGGTCTGGCTTCGCTGCAACATAGGCTACTAAGCCCCTGAGCGGAGCCAGGTTAGCAGTCATGCTGGGCAATTTATCGGTAGAGGCGAGCATCAGGTAGTAACTATCGACATCTGGGTCGAGTGCCAAATTGGATGACTCTGAAATCAGTCGACTGAGCGCCACTAAAGCGTCAATGATCTTGGTGTACTTCGCCGTAATTTGCGCGGTCTCGGTGTAAGTCGATTTCTGCGCATCGTCCCAAGCTTCGCGTGCCGTGTTTAGCAGCGGTAATAACTTATACGGATCGGCAACCCGCAGATTTTTCTCAATGCCCGAGAACCCCTGTTCCACCTTACTGATCGCTTCATTCGACAAAGCTTTATCTTCAATTTCCAATAAGCGCAATAAGACCTGACCACGATGTTGCAATACAGCATCCATAATGGGATTAAGCTGCGTATGAAAACTGACGCCAATTGACTCATTCTCTGCAAACTCAATGTCTGCATTTGCCTTACTCACATACAAGTAAAGCAGCATCATCAAGGGAAATAATAATGTAAGGACGATGATGGAAAATTTCGCAGGCATACGCAAGTTGCGCATAAGCTGTTTTCCAGGGGCAAAAATATGTATAGCCAAACCCAACTCCTGATTAATCCAACAACGCTCGATTGATGCCGCTAATACGGCTGTGACAGATTATAGGTCTCAAAATTTCCATAGAGAAATTCGAATTGTGAAACAATGTTAAAGAAGACGAAACATTTGATTTTACTCAACAAACCTCGACTATCCGATCAAGAAACCAACACGCATCATCGTTCTCGATTGGACGATACTGAACGCCTTTGCACAGGCGACCAGCGCAAACGTCGTCACCGATTTGCCATCACGGATGAAATTCCACTTTGACCATTGGTGCAATAAGCGAAGCGAAAGTGGCAGAACCCTTGCGCGATATGATGCCAATTTTGACTTTCGCAAACCTCAATCAGAGATTGCCATGCGTATTATCGTAGTGATACACTAATTCGCAATGAACTACGACATCCATCCTTCTAGTAGCACACCGATATTTCGCCAGATCATCGATCAGGTGAAGCGTTTTATTGCCAGCGGACAGTTACGCACAGGCGATACATTGCCTTCTGTGCGGACGGTCGCCTTGCAGCATGCAATTAATCCCATGACAGTCAGCAAGGCTTACAACATGTTGGAGATCGAAGGTGTATTAGTGCGTATGCGCGGGGTCGGCATGGTGATAGCAGAGCGGCGCAATACGGCAAAAGACAAAACCAATTTGGCCATGCCTGCAATGTTGAATGCAGCCCAAGTGGCTCATCAACTTGGTTTGGAAAAGGCGCAAGCGTTGAAATTATTTGAGCAAGCGCTTAAAACGATTGAGAACGAGAGTAAGAAAAATGCAGACTAAGACCACAGCATCAGCCGCCAAGCAAGTCGCGATTTCTTGCGAAAACCTCCATTTTTCCTATAGCTTTAAATCGATACTACAAGATGTCAATCTAGCGATTCCTCACGGCGCAGTAGTGGGCCTCATTGGTGCCAATGGCTGTGGAAAATCGACGCTGTTGCGTTGCCTAGTTGGATTGCATAAGCCGCAGCAAGGGCAAGCTCAGATGTTCGATACACCAGTCTTAGAGATGGACGATACCATACGCGAACGACTTGGCTTTGTGGCACAGTCCGCCGATCTATTTCCCTGGTTGACCGTTGAAAAACACATCAAAATGATAGGACAAGCCTATCCTAAATGGCGCGAACGACGTGCCATAGAATTGGCGCTGCGCTTGCGTCTGCCTATGGGGCGCGAAGTCAGCCAGCTATCGGGAGGCGATCAACAAAAATTAGCGGTGGTACTCGCGCTCGCGCATCAGCCTGACCTCATCATTTTAGATGAACCCGTATCTAGTCTCGATCCTATGACACGACGTGACTTCATGCGTTCTTTGTTTCAAGATGAACGACCATTCTTCGCTGATTCTATCGATGAAAATGATCAGCATGACAGCAATGCCGAATACACGCCCACCATACTCATTTCCAGCCATTTATTGAGCGACTTAGAGCGCGTGGTGTCACATGTCGCCTTCATGCGCGACGGCAGAATACAACTATTTGAAGAATGGGATGTGGTTCTGGAGTTTATTCGGATCTTGCCGAAGTCCTTATTCAAGCTGCCAAAATCGCTTTGCATCGCTGAAAATGCCGAACAGCTCATCCTAGACATTCGTACTCTAAACAACTGGACAAAGACAAATCCAGCGACTGGTGTTGATATCGACGCCATCATTACAGCGCCAAGCATCAACGGCCTCGATGATCTTTTTATCGCCTTGAATTCTTAATTCGCGATGATGGCCACCATGTCTAATTCAGATAAACCACGATTCTCGTTTACTTATTCCCGTAGCGTTTCCAGCTATCTGGCGAATTTATTCCTAACCTCACTAACCGCTGTTTACGCGATATTATTGCTGCATGAGAATGACAAGCAGTGGTCATTTTATGCGACTATCTTTGCCAGCATATGCCTGTTCAGTTTGATGATAGGCGGCCTAAAATGGGGACGCGTTTTGCTAACTGGCGCACGGGTATTCCATCACATACAAACACCTATTCGTTTATGGCAAGCCTGGCAGCGCGCCATTTTGACGCGTGCAAGCTTACTACTGACTATTGTGTTTTTCGCGATAAGCGTATTGGAGCTCAGCCATCGAAGTTTATTCCCTACGACAGCGTTGTTGGCAATGGCCTCATTGAGTTTAGCCGCTGGTTTTTCTTTGTCATTGGCATTCAATAATTATCTGAATTGCCGAAGCTACTTGCTACTCTTTGCGGTAGCATCGTACGTGATGTATATCATTTTAGGTCCAGGAATTAAGCAATGGATAGATGCGTCATGGGAATGGCATTTCCCTGCAATACTGACATGGCCAATACTAGTTCATGGTGCACTGCTGTACTGGGAAAAACCGCCAGAGAACAAGGGAAAATCTCTATTTTTACAATTGAAGGAACTAGGTTTCATCAGCAAGCTGCGCCACTTCTACTATCGATTTACCGACCTTGGCTCATTGCGTATGAGGCAGAAGAAAGATCCGCTAACAACATCAGACAAAATATTTAGAAGTGCAGGATTGATCTGGTTTCTCTTGCTTAGCTCTAATTTCTTGTTGGAATGGCGAGCATCGGTGAACTTAGTTCACTTGACTCTCTTAGTCGCGTTCGCCGCGTTTTCCAGCTCCTACATCGTGGTAAAAGACCTGCATTGGCGTTTTATACTATTGCCAAACAATTTTCAACAAGGTCGCATAGCCAATCATTTACTTCTATCGAGTGTGACGTACTACGGATACTGGGCGTTGATCCTGTTTATTCTTTTGTATGGCTCGACGATACTCTTTGACATGCCAAAGATATTACAGCGCACGACATACGCGTCCATGTTCAGCATTGCCACCTTGGTCGTCGAATTAGTCTGTGCATTCTGCATAGGTCTGGTAATTCGGGGAAGTAAAAAACCAGAGCGCAGCTTGTTTTATTTGTTTATGACTTGCTTAGTAATGGCAGCAGCTGTCACCAGCTACTTCTATTTGCAGCAAATGAATCCATTAAAAACAGCGATCTTCACCATGAACGAAAACTATGTGGTTGGTGTGCTTATCATCGGCGTTTGCGCATTGATTTATGCCAATAGGCTTTGGACTCGCGAGCGGTTGCTTGCCTATTTATAAGGCTAGCTGCTGGTACCATTACAGGCCACTAACCCCTTTGACCAAATAACGATTCGTGTGTCTGTCGGTACGGATAGACACCAATCCCTCAGCCCAACAGGCTTCAGCACCCGCCTTCAATGTAAATTTCACCATCAGGCGCAATTGATCTTTGGCATAAATTTGTTGGCGTGTCGCTCCCGTTGTACAAATTGGCGTCACAACGCTTTGCATCGCCTTCAATTCAGTACGAACGCCTTGTAAATTGATTACTGCCGTGTTGGTATCGTTGCTGACCAACAATACCAAGGCTCCACTCCCATACGAACCTTCGTCTTGCGCAAAACTAGCAACGCGAAATTCATAAGGTGTTTTTAGTTTCTTAGCTTCTTGTGCGTCAAGCGGCTGCAGTGCAGTCACTTTCGTTATTTCTTGCGCGCAAACGCTACCAGCAAGCATTAATCCCAAACTCACACTTTTCAAGCTATGTATTTGAAAGCGCATTTTCATTCCTTGTCATCTACAAAATATACATAGCATCTTAAAGCTTTTTGCCTTGAAGTAAATATGAATTTTCCAATTCCTAATAGAATAAAAAAAACCCTCCAACACATCTAACAAAAGACACATTGGAGGGCAACCTTAAGCTTAAACTGAGTACTACGCAAAAACTAATTGTGCATTAGAAATTGACTTATTAACGCGGCAGGACGGATTCACCCATCAAGAACACATCAACTTCACGCGCGCATTGACGGCCTTCACGGATCGCCCATACGACCAGCGATTGTCCACGGCGCATGTCGCCTGCTGCGTAGACTTTTTCTACGTTGGTTTTGTAGCAGCCTTCGCCATCCGTGGTAGCGCGCGCATTGCCGCGTGCGTCTTTGTCGACACCGAAGGCGTCTAAGACTTGGGCGACTGGTGAGACAAAGCCCATCGCCAGCAGAACCAAATCTGCTTTCATTTCGAATTCAGAATCGGGGACCTCCGACATCTTGCCGTCTTTCCATTCAACGCGGCAGGCGATCAGTTTTTCTACTTTGCCGCCCTTGCCTTCTAGACGTTTAGTCGCCACCGCCCAATCGCGATCACAGCCTTCTTCGTGTGAAGAAGAGGTGCGCAATTTAGTTGGCCAGTATGGCCATACCAACGGTTTGTTCTCTGTTTCTGGCGGTTGTGGCATCAGTTCAAATTGAGCGACTGATTTTGCGCCATGACGATTGGAGGTGCCGACGCAATCGGAACCTGTATCACCACCACCTATGACCACGACGTGCTTGCCACTAGCGGACAATTGGTCTTTGATCTTGTCTCCTGCATTCACCTTATTTTGCAATGGCAAGAAGTCCATTGCAAAATGTACGCCTTTGAGTTCACGACCGGGCACAGGCAAATCACGTGGCACTTCTGCACCACCTGCTACGATCACGGCATCAAAATCTTTTTTCAAATCATCTGGGGAGACGGTTTCTTTCGCCCAGTTAGTGATAGTCGATGGAAAATCTTTACCCACCAAAACGCTAGTGCGGAAAGTCACACCTTCTGCTTGCATTTGTTCAACGCGGCGGTCGATGTGCGATTTTTCCATTTTAAAATCTGGAATACCATAACGCAGCAAACCACCAACACGATCATTCTTTTCGAAGACTGTCACATCGTGTCCTGCGCGAGCTAACTGCTGAGCAGCAGCCAGACCTGCTGGACCTGAGCCAACGATCGCGACTTTCTTTCCTGTTTTTTGTGCAGGAATTTGTGGTGTGACCCAACCGTTTTCCCAACCTTTATCGATGATGAAATGTTCTATCGATTTGATGCCGACAGGCAGTTCGTTGATGCCGAGTGTGCAAGCGGATTCGCAAGGTGCAGGACAAATTCTTCCGGTGAACTCTGGAAAGTTATTCGTCGAGTGCAGCACTTCCAAGGCTTGTTGGTAATTGCCGTTGTAAGTCAGATCATTCCAATCAGGGATGATATTGTTAACTGGACAGCCGTTATTACAAAACGGGATACCGCAATCCATGCAACGTGCCGCTTGGATCTTGGCTTGACCATCGTCCAGATGCATCAAAAATTCTTTGTAATGCTTCAAGCGCGTCTTAGGCGCTTCGCTCGCTTCTTGCAAGCGCTGGTATTCCATAAAACCTGTTACTTTTCCCATGATAAAACCTCAATCTAGCTAGGCGCAATGCGCGTGTTTTAACTTTGTCAACTCAACGATTCTTGCTTCCATCTCCCGCTGGCGGCGAATTCCATATGCGGGGTCGGGGATGAGGGAGGTCGATTAACGAGAAATTCCGTTAGATTATGAGTTCTCAAATTCGAACCAATCATCGTGAAACATTGATTTCGCTAACCTGAATCACCCTCACCCCAACCCTCTCCCGCCTGCGGGAGAGGGGGCTTTATCGAACCTCGATCCCTTAAGCCGCTTTTTCCAATTTCACTTCAGCCTGTTTCGCCGCATACATCTCACCCAAAGCACGTTTGTATTCATGCGGGAATACCTTGACGAACTTGGCGCGACTACGTGCCCAGTCGTCCAGCAAATTACGTGAGCGTGTGCTGCCTGTATGTTTGAAATGGCGTTCAATTGCGTTACGCAAAATCGCTTCGTCCGTCTCTGGCTCAGCGCCGCGTGTCTTGGCGTGCCACTGTGATTTCGGAATCGTTTTCTCTTGCTCGTCACCCGCTAAGACCGACTCCAAACTCACCATAGACATATTGCACTTAGGCGCGAATTCACCATCGGGATCGTAGACATAAGCGATACCGCCAGACATACCGGCTGCGAAGTTACGACCTGTCGCGCCGAGTACCACGACCGTGCCGCCTGTCATGTATTCACACCCATGATCGCCGGTGCCTTCGATGACAGCTAAAGCACCTGAGTTACGCACCGCAAAACGTTCACCTGCCACACCATTGATAAAGGCTTCACCTGCGATCGCGCCGTACAGAACTGTGTTACCGCAAATGATGTTATCGACGGCCCAACCACGGAATTCGGTGTTAGGGCGAATGATGATGCGACCACCGGACAAACCTTTGCCGACGTAATCATTACCTTCACCCACCAGATCCAAAGTCACACCGCGCGCCAAGAAAGCGCCTGCAGATTGACCTGCCGTACCTTGCAATTGAATATGGATCGTGTCATCTGGCAAACCTGCATGGCCATAACGTTTCGCCACTTCACCGGACAACATCGCACCGACTGTACGGTTCAAGTTTTTGATAGGCTGGATGAAGGACACCTTCTCGCCTGTTTCTAAAGCCAATTTGGCTTGTGCGATTAACTTGTTGTCCAAGGCTTTGTCCAAGCCGTGATCTTGTTCTTCAACATGGCGAGTTGCGACTTCTTCGCTTGCATCAACTTGATGGAAGATGCGACTGAAATCCAAGCCCTTGGCTTTCCAATGCGTGATCGCTTTGGATTTATCCAGCAAATCAACACGGCCAATCAATTCGTCATAAGTACGGATACCGAGTTGCGCCATGATTTGACGCGCTTCTTCAGCGACGAAGAAGAAATAGTTCACGACATATTCCGGCTTACCAGAAAACTTTTTACGCAATTCTGGATCTTGGGTTGCGACACCAACTGGGCAAGTATTCAAATGACACTTGCGCATCATGATACAGCCTTCGACGACCAGCGGTGCTGTCGCAAAACCAATTTCATCGGCACCCAACATCGCGGCGATTACCACGTCGCGACCGGTTTTCATCTGACCATCTGCTTGTACACGAACGCGACCACGCAAACCGTTCAATACCAGAGTTTGCTGGGTCTCGGACAAACCGAGTTCCCACGGTGTGCCTGCATGTTTGACTGATGACAAAGGTGAAGCACCGGTACCGCCGTCATGACCTGCGATTACGATGTGATCTGACTTCGCTTTAGTCACACCCGCAGCAATCGTACCGACGCCAACTTCGGACACCAATTTCACAGAAATCGAAGCACGTGGATTGACGTTTTTCAAGTCATGAATCAACTGCGCCAAATCTTCGATGGAGTAAATATCATGATGCGGTGGCGGAGAAATCAAGCCCACGCCTGGTACAGAGAAACGCAATTTTGCGATGTAGTCCGACACCTTATGACCTGGCAACTGACCACCCTCACCTGGCTTCGCACCTTGTGCCATCTTGATCTGTATCTGATCAGCGGAGCTTAAGTATTCCGCTGTCACACCAAAGCGACCGGACGCGACTTGTTTAATACGTGAGCGTAAAGAATCGCCGTCTTGCAAAGGAATGTCGACTTCGACGTTTTCAGCGCCAATCACCGAGGCCATGGTCGCGCCTTGCTTGATCGGGATGCCTTTCAACTCTTGCGTGTAACGCGCTGGATCTTCGCCACCTTCACCGGTATTCGATTTACCGCCGATGCGGTTCATCGCAATTGCCAAAGTCGCGTGAGCTTCGGTACTGATAGAACCCATAGACATCGCGCCGGTCGCAAAACGTTTGACGATCTCTTTCGCTGGCTCGACTTGATCCAAAGGAATCGCTTTGCTTGCATCAATTTTGAATTCAAACAAGCCACGTAAAGTCATATGACGCTTGGATTGATCGTTGATGATCTGGGCGTATTCTTTATAGGAATTAAAGTTGTTCGAGCGTGTCGAATGCTGGAGCTTCGCAATCGAATCTGGCGTCCACATGTGGTCTTCACCGCGAATACGGAATGCATATTCACCACCCGCATCGAGCGCATTTGCTAATACTGGATCATTGCCGAACGCGGCTTTGTGCAAGCGCAAGGCTTCTTCCGCGACTTCAAACACGCCTATACCTTCGACGTTCGACGCTGTGCCTTTGAAGTATTTATCAACCAAAGATTTATTCAAACCCACGGCTTCAAAAATCTGCGCGCCACAGTAAGACATGTAGGTGGAGATACCCATTTTCGACATGACTTTATGCAAGCCCTTGCCGATCGCTTTGGTGTAGTTGTAGATGGCTTTTTCTGCATCGACATCTTTCAGCTTGTTCGCCATATCTGTGAGCGTTTGCATCGCCAGGTAAGGATGCACTGCTTCTGCGCCATAACCTGCCAACAAGGCGAAGTGATGTGTTTCACGTGCCGAGCCAGTTTCAACTACCAAACCTGTCGTAGTACGCAAACCCTTGCTGACTAAATGTTGATGTACGGTGGAAGTCGCCAACAAAGCAGGGATCGCCACGAAGTTCGCATCCATCTTGCGATCCGTGATGATCATGATGTTGTGACCGGATTTCACCGCATCGACAACTTCTGCACAGATTGAAGCCAAGCGTGCTTCGATACCATCTTTACCCCAAGCCACTGGATAGCAAATATCGAGTTCGTAAGATTTAAATTTGCCGCCAGTGTTGGCACTGATGTTGCGCAGTTTAGCGATATCGGCGAAATCCAATACTGGCTGTGACACTTCCAAACGCATAGGTGGATTGATGTTATTGGTGTCGAGCAGATTTGGTTTTGGGCCGATGAAGGAGACCAAAGACATGACCATCGCTTCACGGATCGGATCGATCGGTGGATTCGTTACCTGCGCAAACAATTGTTTGAAGTAGTTATACAGTGGCTTGAGTTTATTCGACATCACCGCTAAGGAGGAGTCGTTACCCATAGAGCCAATTGCTTCTTCGCCAGATAAGGCCATTGGCTCCATCAAGAATTTGATGTCTTCTTGTGTGTAACCAAACGCCTGCTGGCGATCTAAAAGCGATGCCGCTTCTGGCGTATTGTCTTCTTCACCTTTAAGTGAATTGAGTTTGATACGCACAGAATTAATCCACTGCTTGTAAGGCTTGGCATTGGAATACGTGTCTTTGATTTCTTTGTCGTCGATGATGCGGCCGGCTTCCAAGTCGATCAAGAACATCTTGCCTGGTTGTAGGCGCCATTTCTTAATGATGCGTGCTTCTGGAATCGGCAAGACGCCAGATTCAGATGCCATCACGACCAAGTCATCGTCAGTAATGATGTAACGTGCTGGACGCAAACCATTACGATCCAAAGTGCCACCGATTTGACGACCGTCAGTAAATGCCATCGCGGCCGGACCATCCCATGGCTCCATCATCGCCGCGTGATATTCGTAGAAGGCACGACGGTTGTCATCCATCATCGTATGATTTTCCCAAGCTTCTGGAATCATCATCATCATTGCTTGCGCAATTGGATAACCTGCCATGACCAAGAGTTCGAGCGCGTTATCAAAACTCGCCGTGTCAGACTGGCCTTCAAAAATCAGTGGATAGAGTTTTTGCAGATCGTCACCGAGTACCGCGGATTTCATCACACCTTCACGAGCACGCATCCAGTTGAAGTTACCTTTAACGGTGTTGATCTCGCCATTATGCGCAATCATGCGGTATGGGTGAGCCAATGGCCATTCAGGGAAGGTATTTGTTGAGAAGCGTTGATGCACGAGAGCCAAAGCTGAAACGCAACGTTCATCTTGCAAGTCTTTGTAGTAGACGCCAACTTGATCAGCCAACAGCAAACCTTTGTAGACGATAGTACGCGCCGACATCGACGGTACAAAGTATTCCTTACCATGCAAGAGGTGCAAAGCCTCAATCGCATGCACTGCGGATTTACGGATCACATAGAGCTTACGTTCCAAGGCATCGGTCACCATGATGTCAGGGCCGCGACCAATGAAGATCTGGCGAATCACAGGCTCTTTTTCACGTACGGTCGGTGACATTGGCATTTCGCGATCAACCGGCACATCGCGCCAGCCCAATACGACTTGGCCTTCAGCACGCACCGCACGTTCGATCTCTTGTTCGCAAGCCAAACGAGAAGCATGTTCCTTAGGCAAAAAGATCATACCGACGCCATATTCACCTGGTGGCGGCAATTCCACGCCCTGCTTCGCCATCTCTTCGCGATAGTACTGATCCGGAATCTGAATCAAGACACCCGCACCATCGCCCATCAAGGCATCAGCACCGACCGCACCCCGATGGTCGAGATTTTTCAGAATCAACAAGCCTTGTTCAACGATGGCATGCGTCTTCTTACCCTTGATATGCGCAATAAAACCGACACCGCAGGCGTCTTTTTCATTACTTGGATCGTATAAACCTTGTGCTTGCATAGCTTTTCTCCTGCTGTTGCATTGGAGCACTTCTCAACCGAAGTACCTCAATCTGCTTGCTGGACAATTCCAAATAAAGTTTTGGAAATCACCCAATCGACAATAAAAAAATCAAACTTGGGCTCAAGAATAGTGCAGCGCAAAAGATTTCACAACAAGAATAAATAGGGTCAGAGTTTATAAAAACTGGTCTTATTTTTTGATATTTTTTATTGGGGACGGAGTTATTATATTGAATAGCTGAGGCGCCTATGAAATTCGCTGTGGCGATGAGGCACCAGCGTCAAATCATGCAAGAAGTGGTCATGAAGGAGCAAAACTAATTGAGCGAGGCTTTAGCGCATGCAAGCCACATGGGAGACATGAAAGTGATCAAATATGCATGATTTTCATGTTCCCTCTGTTATACCTGTTTCGACACAGGTATAACAAAAAAGAGCAAGGCGTGGTGCGGGTTTTGAGAGGTTTGGAACTTTGTTGATAAAAATTTATGAATGTGTTAACGTCGGTTTTTTCACTTTAAAACAAGTTAGCCAAATGGAAATCTACCTTCTGATCGTTGTGCTGTCCGTAGTTTCGTGCTTCATTGGGTTCGCGTTGCAGTGCGCCCGCGGCAACATTATTCACTTGGAAAATGGAAGAGAGCCGAATGCCGGAGCGGCGTTGTTTCCGGACATACCAATGGTGCCGTGTTCCTACCTTCTCGCGGCATGGCTCATGAATAAGGTCTTTCAAAACTCAGGTTTCGTCGTTGTCATTGCATATTTCTGCATTGCATCTGGCATTAAAGCATTTCAATACAAGAAATTGAAACATGAGTTATTGCTGCTTAATAAACAAAGGTCCGGCTAACATGGCGCTCGTTCGGACTGGCCGGATGCGCCGCAGGTTATCATTTGATTCGCTGGCGGCCAGCCGCGCAGCTCAGCGTTAGCCCTACAATAAATGAGCGGACTCCGCAGCAAATCTATACAGAAATGGTGGCCAGCCACACAAGCACTCGATCTCGTCGAAGGTGATTGCGATGTTGTGGCGAAGGCTGTTCACGCTGAAGTATCGCGATTTTGTGGAAAAGAAGTTGTTGATGGTGATTGGGAGATTTTCCCAAATCTTGACGGGGCTTTTGGTGCTGCAAACGAATTCGCCAATGTTCCCACTTTCTATTTGGTGATCCCTACATTTTCGAAATGGGTTGTGCTTTGGAATAATAGTTTTTTATGTGATGGATATGATTCTTTGTGCCACTGCCTTACAATAAACCACGCTTTAACTACATTACATTGGTCGGCACATGACGAGTGGACATCCATGCAATCAGGGGCTGTTTTCTCTTATCGGTACGTGAAAGATGGAGATGTTTTTGAGCGAACCGTACAAGCTGCGCAGCAAGATAGAAAGTGGTTGTTCTTCGAAAGTGGAAAGCCGTTGGTCGAAGAAGATGTTCAACTTTATAAGACCAGGATTAAGCGAGATCGGCTTAACGAAGAACGAGTTTCACAACTTTTAGCTCGACTTGGTGCGTCTCCGTGGTCAGAAGAATTTTACGATTTTTCAAAACCTATTTTTGTCATTCGGAGACGAATGAAGCCTCCAACTATCATTACAAGAAATCGAAAAGATGTTCTTACAAAGGGCTAACATGACTTTCGAAAATGACGCGCGAACTCGCGCTTACTTGAAATTTATCGATTGGCGCGCACGCCTTTCAACTTTGCGTTAGGCCTCATCCGATGAATCATACATTCCAAAGCAAATGGCTCGCGCTTACAACAATATTCGTCGTCGGCACCCATGCCTCTGCCGCGCAAATGGATAAGGATGTTCACGCAAGAGGCAAGATTGTCTCCCTTCAGGCAGCAGCCGGATGCGGAATAATCAAGTTCGGATCTCCCGTGACGTATCAGATCATGTCAGGTGATCGAGACCTTTTGGGTAAGCAAGTTGTCGTCGTTGTAGAGTGCGTCGAAATGCCAGAATTGAGTGGAAAGATTCCGCAGTTCTCAGTGGGTGACATTCACGACCTTGTTCTAACAAGACGCAATGTCCACAAGATTGAAAACTCATCGCCAATTGATTCGCAATGGTTCTATTTGCGGTCGGCCAAAGTGGCCAAGTGAGGCCTAACATGACTTCCGAAAATGACGCGCGAATCAGATCATTCTTAAAATTTAGTGATTGGCGCGCGCGCCTCTCAAATCAGCGTCAATTCTATGACTTCTAACATAGCGCTCGACAAATTTTTCTCGGCTCTGCGTTCTGCGGATATTGAAGGAATGCGTAGTGCAGTTGTCGGTTTAAAGTTAAATGAATATGATGAAGTGGGATTTACACCTCTTCTCACAGCGGTATTTATCGGCGATCCAACGGCAGTAAAAATATTACTGGAAGCTGGCTCTGACCCGAATCTGTCACAAAAAGACGATCCATCGGCAACGCCAATTTGGCATGCAGAAGTGGATTTCAGTTTATCGCAGATCGCAGATATTCTTCGAGAATATGGTGCAGTTGAATTTAACACGTCGTTCCACACTGGCCCTATCCGAAAGTAGCAAAAAGAAAAATCATGACACAGTATCTAATTTCAATTCATCGCCCAGAGAACTACGACCCATTCATCGCAGAAGACCCGGCTATGGGTCGTAACATTGATGTGCTGAACGACGACATGGTGGCTGCTGGAGTCAGGGTTTTCGTTGGTGGTTTACGTCCACCAAGTAGCGCACGGTCACTGCGGACACAACCCGATGGAACGGTGCTTGTTACTGAAGGTTTATATCTGGGATCAAAGGAGTATGTGGGTGGCTTTTGGGTGTTGGATGTTGCTAACTTGGAAGAAGCACTGACGTGGGGGCGCAAAGCAGCGATTGCATGTCGGGCACCAGTCGAAGTACGACCGTTTCACTAATAGTTGATTTCATGAAGGCGACTGATGGCATCGATGCATCAATCAGAAGTATTTTATTATGACCTTCAACACAGCGATCAATGCCGCTTCGTCGGACGTCTTCAGTCGGTGCACGCTTTGCGCTTCAAGCTCAGCCTGTAGCCGCCCTTTTTCTCTGCGTTTAATGCCATGATTCACTTCACTAGATCACTACCAATTTCCATTGCGCTTCTGCTGTTCCCTTTTGTTTCACACAGTCAAACAGCAAGAGTTTTGCCGACATTTGATGAAAAACTGGCGAAGCCACTTTTGGTTGTTGCAGATCTCGCACCAGGTGCGTATTTTGCTAGACCTCCCAAATCTGCAAAATGCAGTGAACCAAATATTGTCTGCATCGACATGGACCCGCCGCCATTTTCTCTTATAGCGACAGTTAGCTCTTCAGTGTATGGCGGCGATGTTCAAGATAAGATAGAACTAATCGTGCACAGTCACTTCGGGATGGGAGAGTACGAAAAAGGGCTGAACTCAGTTCTCGTCATGATCAAGACTGACGGTCAGAATTTTAGGATGCCTAGGTATGCCAAAAAGAAACTGATCAGAAATAAAAAAGATGACTTGGTTATGTTGATCTTTAGTAGCGATCCTATTTGGTGGTTACCGTGCTCAGTGTCTGACTTGAAGGAGGAAATTTTTAGTGATGCGTTTGAATCATCTCTAGAAATTCCAGAAGACGAATTTGGACTTTATAGAGTTGAAAAATTTCCTGAATATTTTCGTCGTACCGCAACTGGTGTTGTACCTCGATATGCGATCGCTATTTCAAAACTTAGTGCGCATCTCAATCATCTCAATCCCATGAACGCGCAAATGTCTTGTGATAAGACACCGATACCAGCGCAGTGAATTTTTAATTCGGACTTCTGTTTCAGGAGTTCATCGCGCATGAAGTTAATCGGAAGCAAGGAAGAACAAGAAAATCACGACGAGTTGCGAGCATCGCCTCATTTTCACTTTCGCCGCAAGCTGAGTCGCGACTATCTACAAGCGACTTGAGATGACTGAATACTTACATGGCGTAAGTCGTATGCATCAAATTCGGTGACTTTTCGGTTGCTTATCGGTTACCTATTGCGTAAGAGCTTGTGAATGAAAAATCATCACAAAACAAACGCTAGGGAATCTTCTATGATAATTCCTGCTATATTTTGACGATTGAAGGCGTCCCCTGCATCTGCGTTACGCTAAAAGAAAGCACCATCAATTCTAAGGAAAAACACCATGCCCAAATACCTAATCTCATTTCCCAGCGCAGCAATGCAAGTACAAGATCACGAATTAGCACAAGTCGGTCGCGACGCGCACGCGGTCATTGAAGAAGCGAAAGCAGCTGGCGTGTATGTCTTCGCTGGCGGAATCGACGAAAGCATTCCGCCAGTGTTGGTTGCTGCCGATGGGTCGGTCACTTCAGGTGGCTATGCTTGGGCGCCTGTGCTGAATGGCGGCTTCACTGTATTGGAATTAGCTACGCGTGATGAGGCGGTCACTTGGGCCGCACGCATCGCTAAGGCCTGCCGATGCGAGCAAGAGCTGCGTGTATTTGGATTAGATTCGTAGTCATAAGTGTGGCGTTGAAATCTTGCTTCCTATACGTAAGCAAGCAGGGATTCAAATTATCAAAATCCAATATTCTGACTTTAAAAATTGAACATCAAGTTTACATGTTGAGTCCGATAGCGTTCATATTCAGATTTAAGCTCACTCCAAATACACAATGGCTGAACGGAGCTTCAAGGTCTACAGCGACAATGAATAAATCTCCTGCACCATACGCAAACCAAAGATGAACGTCTTATGGAGACCTCGCTGATATCCAAAATACCTATCGGCGAGGCGCATTCTCTATCACGGCGAGAAACCGACAACAGAAAAACGCATTAAGCTCGGCGCACGCGCCTCCATAGACGTAAATTTGCTGTTGTGCTCATCAGTTTTACCTAGCCTGTCACTGACTTCCAAAACGCTGCTGCCGACTACAACAGCTTAGTCAACGCGACATCGGTGCCGCAGGACGCTATTACTGGAACACACCTCCCCATTGCGAACGGGGAACCAGAAGCACATAAAATTTGAAATTCAAAATTTGAATTTATATGAAAGATACTTTTCTTGACACGTAAATTTCACGATTTTCCATGTCAAAAAAAGTTTATCTTTGAGACTTAATCTGGTTTCACAAGCCAGCGATCCAAGCAGGCGAGCAAATGATCAAAGAATTTGGTCGCTGTAATGCTGGCGCATTTTTTGCTCGATCCACCATTGGGATCGTCAATGGTGCTGGTTATTTTGCTTTTCATTAGGCGCCAATTCCATTATTTGAACTTTTTCTTCGTTACTTGTTACGGAACAATTCGGACGCGTTAAACGAAATTGCAAGCGAGTAATGGATGAAATAAAAAGCGTAATCGGCAGCCTTTTCAATCAAATCAAATGGATATAAGTTTGTTCTACGCAATATGACCAAGCACTGGCAAATTATTTTTCTTGTTTTTTATTTAGCGGGTTGTTCGACCACGTCATTGGATGAACAAGGGAGAGTGGTAATACATAATTTTGGTTATGTAAAGATCATTAAACCACCAACCTATCCGTCAGAAAAACAAATCACCTCGACAGGTGTCCGGCTCTTTGGATTCAGTTTAGGAGATGGCTTCACGCTTGGCTATAAAGAAAATGAATTTATTCAAGTGCCTACGGATTGTCGGGTCTTAGTCGTGGTCAAAGACAAGAAACAACTTGATCACATGTTAAAGGAAATGCATTTAATTGGAGAACATGAATTATGCGCCACGATATCGCCAAAATAAGTCTGGGATTTTTCGTTTTAACACTAGCAGCTTGCAGTAGTACGCCTGAACATACAAACACCTTAATGTTTGGAACGACAACCAAATTCGCACTTGACGTATCAGTTAGCCCACTTAACGGATCTCCAGACCTAACCGTGGGCTACAAGAGAAACGAAGGTGTATGGATGCCACTGCTTGCAAACCAGGCTACGTCTAACAATACCAAGCAACCAGGTCCTTGTACGGATCCGAATTGCAAATTTACCGGTGTGGACAACCAAGGTAACAAGACCGATACCTATTCCGTCCTTGCCAGCTTTGGAGCCACTTTTGGCGGCGGCAGTGAAGCCGGTTCCAACGCTCGCGTCAATGCTAAGGGTGGCTTAGCGCAATTTTTTGCGACCGGCATTGCCGCTCAAAACTTAGCGACTTCTGGAGGAGCCAGATTAGTTTCGGTTCAGTCACCAGATGCAGAGGCCACTGCGTTGGCGATCGAGAACGCTAACGCCTCCAAAGCAAAAGCGGATGAGGCTACCAACAGATTAAAAAGTATTCTTGGTCAAAAGGGTTACGACGAAGCCGTTGAGAAAGGTAGCTCCACGGCTAATCTACTCAAGGCAAAAAATGGGGTAATCGTGGCAGCTGTCATAAATACAGATGGAACTTTCAATCAGACAAAATGGGAGGAAATTGTTGAAGTCAGCACCCTTAATGATGCTCAAAAAAAACAACTAAAAGAATATAAAAATTTAGGGCAAGTTTCCTCTTTTCTATCTGGTCAAGCGGCAATAACAGAGCCAAGCATCATTAACGCACTGCACAGCAAACTTTAAGGAGAAATGAAATGACGTCTATCGTGATCCGAGCTCTAAAAGCAAACGACGCAGCCGCAATCGCTACTGCGAGAGCAGCAATGCTAGTCGACCATACGATTATTTACGAAGGAAAGGTCGATGGCAGCACCATCGACACCTCTATTTTCGGAGGCGGTGCTGTTTTTTGCCCGGACGCATACCTTCTCATTGGAAAGAAAGTTTAGGTACAAAGTTAAGATCGACTATGCGCTTGCTGCGAGCCTATCTTTTAGACAGAATCATCGATTGAGATAGCTATCGCCAAGATCTATTCTCCTTCGAAAATTTGAATTCACTTTAAGGTCTTCAAGCAAGACCAAAAAACTCGAGTAGGGAGTTCATGTGTCTAGCCTAAGCAAAAAACAATTTCTAAAAGATGAGCTCTCCAGCTTAATTCAAAAATACCGAAAAGAAAGAGTTCGTCACAAGCGAACAGCTCTGCTTCTAAAAGTCTCGGCAGTCACACTTGCGGGTATTATCACTGTACTTGTTGGATGGAAATCAGATCCATTTTCAGAAAATCTCTACCGAGAAAATATCACCCTTGTATTAGGTGCAGGCATCACACTAATTAGTGCATACGACGCGTTTTTTGACCCACGAACTTTATGGGTACAAGAAACGCTCGTACTGTCCAAACTCTTGTATCTCAAGAGAGAGTTGAATTTTCAAATATCGAATACACCTGACGATTCTCATCATGATTCGATATTGGACTCAATCAAGCAAGAATTAGATCAAATCCTCGAGGAAAGCTTAAAAGAATGGCTTCGAATTCGAAAGAATAATTAAAAATCGCATTACAAAAAAATACAGCCCCATTACAAGCATCAATGATCAACAAAGGTTGCGTAACGAACAACGACTTCAAAACAGCTTTGAACAAAAAATGAATTTTCAGCCCAAACCACCAAGGAGAATAGAATGAACGACGCAGTTAAGAAACTCATTGACTTGGCAAAAACGGAAGTCGGCACCAGAGAAGGCCCGGTTAATAACACTGGCGCACGGGTTGTCGAGTATCAAGGTACGACTTGGCTCGCACCGGGAGCATGGCCATGGTGTGCAGCGTTTACTTGTTGGTTGATGCGAGAGTGGTTGGAAGATGGGTCCATCAGAGAGCTTCTAAAGCTACCAACATTCTCAGCAGCAGAAAAGTGGCGTTGCCGCGATGCTAGTGCGTTTGGTTGGGAAAAGTGGGCGAGGCAGCGAGGTCTTACTGTACTTCCTGAAACTGAGAAAGCACGCGCTGGTGACTTCGTGGTATATGATTTTTCTCATATCGGCTTGGTGATCGCGGATCAACAATCAACAAAAGAAAAATTAAAAACCATCGAAGGAAACACCAATCAAAAAGGTGATCGTGACAGTAATTCAGGTGACGGTGTTTGGACTAAAGATCGGGCGCCAAGTTTAACTAAGTGCTATATACGAATTTTCAATTGACTTGCATTATTAGTTTCGGCAAACAGATATCGCGTGGCTAGTTATGCGTATTTGTAATGAGCAGATTCAAGTTTTCGGAATATTTACTCAACTTCATTTTCCAGAAAAGGAAAACCGATGTCCACACGCCACCTACATCTCACTCTTATCGCTCTTACCGCATTTCTATTTGTAGACGTCAGTTCAGCCCAATCGCAATCTGATTTTGCAATTGCTGGACCGCCAATAAACGCGAAGCTGACTAAGGATCTTTGGGCCACGCACTATTTCGTGCACCAAGCCATGTCGACCGCCAACGGAATTCCGTTTAAAGACAAAAGCGGAAAAGTTTTGTCGGACAACGTGCAGCCACGCGATTGGTGCTTAGCTGCGATTGAGGGAACCGTTCGCGTATCGTTCCAAAATTCGACGAAGACGTTAAACTATGCGGGCACGGGTAAAGAATCGCAAGTCGACTGTGCGTCCATTCTTAGGATCAATCCCGCCATCAAGCCCTGGATTTCAGCCACCGGAAAATCATACTTTACGATGGCTGCTGGGCCGTTTGGTGACGGCGTTAAAGGAAACAAACTCGTCCCCTACCGGACGATCGCCGTCGATAAAAAAGTCATACCTTTTGGAACTGTCGTATTTATCCCAGATGCCAAAGGAGTAGTTATTCGTCTTCCAGATGGGACGTCGATTAATCATGACGGTTATTTTTACGCAGGTGACACTGGAGGTGCTATTAAAGGTGCACATATAGATGTTTTTTGTGGAGCCACTTCGACGAATTGCTTCCCAAGCTTTATTCATAGTGACGCGAAAAAAACTTTCAAGGCCATCATCGTGACTGATGCAAGCATCATTGAGAATTTGTCTGCACGTCATCAGTAATGATCAAGTATTTCTCTACTGATTAATTTCAAATGGAATGGCGACTAATAGCGCAGAGCTTGGCCTCGCCATCAACCACAATAGTTTATGTCTTTAGCGTGCGCCTCAATGAGCTGCGAACGACGTTTATCCCGTTTTGTCACGTTTGAAATGCATTGCTGTCTACATAGCGCCTGATGGAAACGTGGGCGTTATTGGTGTTTCTGAGTGCGCATTTTGTTATTCTAGAAATCCACCAAATTCAATTTTAATTGGCGACCGTATCGCGTATCACTTACTGCGACAAACAATTGACGACCAATGGACAAGCCATGGTTACGCGCAGAACCGGGGACATGAAGATTTCAACGGCAACGAAAAACCTGCGCAGATCGAAATCTATGGGGAGCATTTTGCGTCTGGCAGCTATCAAGCGATGGTTGACCGAGAACCGCCTCCGATCATCGTGTCGCTTTCAGGGGAATTTATGTATAGTGAGCGTTGCGAATTTGACGAGACAGGATTTGTCTGTACAGTTCCGACGGAGCACTATTTTATGATGGGTGATAACCGCGACCATAGTCGCGATTTCCGTTATTGGGGATTTCTTCCAGCGGATCACATAGTCGGTAAGGTAATGACTATTTTCGATTAGCAAAATTTTGTGTCGATACAAAGTATATGCAATTAAATGACAAATCAAAATGCAAAAAAAGTCATACTGTATCCTTTCTCTTTTATCGACGTCCATTTCACGGAGTCAGTATGTCTATTTCCAAATTTTGTAGTGCGTTTTTCGCGTCATTGAATCCAACTCTTGGTGCAAGTCGGGCTGCGCAGCTTGGTGGCGGCCTGTTAGTGTGTGGATTGTTAAGCGCCTGTGGCGGTGGCGGAGTGTCCGGGAAAATAGGCGCGCCGGAGGGAGTCTCGCTCAGTGGGCGCACCAGCTTTGTATCACCGTCTGCATCGCCTTTAGTTGGCAGCGCCAGAAATTACGATCCCGTCCTCAGGTCAGGGAGTGCTCTCGACGACGCCTTGACAGTTGCTACGAGCGCGAATGCCACGTCTAGTACCCGCACGATAACGGAAGGCGATATTTATCGTGTGCTCGATGCAGGCAAAACTTTACTCAATCTAAATCCCTATCGCGGCTTACAGATCATTGACTTGAGCAATCCTGTTACCCCAAAAATACTAGGAAGAGTGGCGATAACGGGCACGCCGACTGAGATGTATCGAATTGGCGAGCGAGTCTATATTTTGATGAATTCTTGGTCGCAGTATCGCGTAGTGCAAAAAGATGGTGCTGAAGTGCTCGATCGATTTCATGGCGCGGCCTTGATCACGGTCGATATTTCAAATCGCAATCAACCAAAGATGTTGGCTAGTACACCAATCGATGGTTATCTTGGCGCATCACGCATGAGTAGTGGTGGTGGCAAGAACGCCCTCTATTTCACCGTACAACAATATAACGCTGGTGTCACCGAGTCTGTCGTAAAAAGTTTTGCGATTGATGCACAAGGAAATTTGCAAGCCAAATCCAGCATCAGTTTGGGGACCTATGTGCAGGCGATTCAGGCAATGAATGACCGCCTAATGGTCGCCAACTTTGATACCACATCGGCGTCCACAAATAATTGGCGCTCACGGGTCAACGTGATCGACATTTCCAGTCCCGATGGTTTGATGGTCAAGGGCGCCGATGTTCCGGTATCTGGCGTGGTCAAACAAAAGAACAATATGCATATCCAAGGCAATATCATGCGTATCGTTTCATCCTCATCTACGGGCGGCATTATTACCTTAGTAAGTGTAAGCGGCAACCTTTCAATTGGTACCGACACTATCACGACGACTCAAGCTAGCAATCTCAATACCAACCATGTTGAAACATTCAATATCGCTGACATTGCGAAGCCGATCGCGATCGATCACGATACGTTTGGCGCTGAACAACAATTATATGGCACCACCTTCTTAGCCGACCGCGCCTTTTTCGTGACCTATTTACGGCAAGATCCCTTCCATGCGTTTTCGATTACACCCGATGGCGTGATGCAAGAAGAGAACGAATTTATCGTCTCCGGCTGGAATGATTTTTTCGTGCCTGTGCAAGCGAACAGCCGCATGATCGGGGTCGGACATAACGATGCGAACAACCGCCGCGCCTTGGCGATCAGCTTGTATGACATCACAAATTTAAAAAACAAGCAGCCACTAGTCGCCCGCGCCGAAGTTGATCTAGCCTATTCTTTTTCTGAGGCTAACTGGGATGATCGTGCGTTCACCGTCCTTGATAACGCAACCAATGTGCTCGCTGCCGATGGCAAAACCTTAGAGACAGGTTTAGTCTTGTTACCCTACACTGGATGGGATGGCGGCAGCTTTATCTATCGCACCGGCGTGCAGATTTTTAGTTTTTCCGCGACCACACTTACACGCCGCGGCAGTATGCTGCAAGACTCTCAGGTACGGCGTAGTTTCATGGGCGATAGCAGCCAAAATATTGCAGCCAATTTGGCTAGCAATGAAGTTTCCCTGTTTAACATTGCGAATCCTGATGCGCCTGTAAAAAAATCTAGTCTGGTCTTGGCCGCGAATTATTCTCAATTTGTGGCATTAACAAATGTCGGTGTGCGCTATCGCGCCAATGATTTTGGGTGGTGGGGTAGCAATAGTGCGGCGCAGCGCA
The DNA here is from genome assembly GCF_049340305.1 of Undibacterium sp. Ji22W. NCBI lineage: Bacteria > Pseudomonadati > Pseudomonadota > Betaproteobacteria > Burkholderiales > Oxalobacteraceae > Undibacterium > Undibacterium sp. Ji22W. Next base: position 433,382 of record NZ_JBMPOU010000002.1, read on the forward strand.
GTGATGTCATCGAAGTGGTTGCGCTAAATGATGTCGATGGCGATACACCGATCGCGAGCGTTGCCGTCCCCGCTGGTTCAAAAATGTTCAAGGTGGGCAATAACCTCAGTCTGGTCTCGAGTGAAATGGTCGGGAGCGTCATGCGCACCACCGTTAAAACTTACGACTTAAGCATTCCAAGCGCTCCTCGCCTCACAAGCAACTTTGTCAGTGACGACATCTTGGGAATCAATGACTTTTCATATCAACTCGCAGATTGCGGGATTATTCGTTGTGGTGGCTACGCCTCGACTCAAGTGTTAACAGTCGGGAAGGCATTAGTCTTTGTCAGTCGTTCGCTGCAAAATAGTCTATCCGCCGATGGAAAAACCACGGCGCGTTACTGGAGTAATCAAAATTTTCAGGTGCTTAATTTAGAAAATGTCGACCGTCCAGTCTTACTGCCGAAAATCAGTATGGCCAAAGATGAAGAAAATGTTGATGTGATTCAAAACGGTAACAGTTTGTGGATCAACTACCAAAAAGCGCAATTGCAGCTCGGCGCTAACGGTGAGCAGCAAAGTAAGTTCTTTGTCAAAGAGCTCAATCTTACTGCAGCAGCGAATCCGCAACTGGGTAAGGAAATCAATATTCCTGGCCAACTGATGGCCATCGTCGGCGATCAATTTTATTGCCTAGAATATTCCATGGTCGGACGAAATATAGAACCCAGTTTGCACATGCTGATCGTGCAAAATAGTCTCGCCTATTTACAAGCGAGTATAAATTTAAGCGGTAAATATCCGATCGGACTTTTGGCCGATACCAATACTGTGGTACTAACTAGCATGGACAGTAGTAATTACCAAACCAAGATGGACATCTACGCAGTGCCAGTAAAAGATTTCTCGCTGCAATCTAGTACTCCTTTAGAAGGCGGTGCAACTTCGGCAATTTTACGCCCTGGTAAATTGCTAGTGCAGGATTGGTATGGCTTGTTTTTATACGATATCAGCCTCGCCAAGACACCGAAGCTCAAGGCTTATTTCCCTGCCATCAGCTGGAGTGGAAGTCTCAGCATCGTGAACAAGGATATCTATCTACCGGCGAACTATTTTGGTGTGTATCAGTTCAATCTTGATACGGTGAATATGCCTGCATCGCCATAAAATTTCTTGACTGGTCAGTCGATCAAAAAAAAGCGGAGAAGAAATCTACTATTTTCTTCTCCGCTTTTTTCCTCTCAAAATTCACTATTTTTGCACCCTGATCTGGCGCATCAGACAGTATCCAACAAGAATTGGCGAGTAGTCAGCAGCTTGGCAAAAAAATTAACGACTGAATATGCGCCTTTCGCTACCATCTCGATTACTAACAAAGAGTTCCATCACAATCAGACCCGTGTTCTTATACCCCACTGAAATAGGCGTCCGAATTTCAGCCCTTCTTAGTTGTCCTTCTTCAAAAAGCCTTTCAGCAACGATGAGCCGATTGCCTTCGCTGCTTCTTTCACTTCGGGATTCTTCGACTCAGTAGCAGTCGCGCTGGCACTAGCGTTCGCACTAGCTTGGCTTGAAGCGGACTCCGACGTTGCTGCTGCGCTCGCAGCAGGCTTGCCTTCGGCAGCAGCTCTAGCTTGTACATACAGAGCAGGCTCAACATCGGCGCGCACAGTCTCTAGTCCATTGTTCTTGCGTTTGTAATATTGACCATTAAAATCGTAAAGAAATGCTTGGTGCAATTGCTGGTAGGTGAGTGTGGTACTTCCCGTACAGTATTGTCCTTGCTCTTCCGTGGTGCCAGCTGGACATTTTCCTTGTTTTGCCGTCACATCAGGCGCTTCTATTTTATCGGTTATGCACTCAATTCGACGTGCACTACTCGTGAAATAGCCACTAGGACAAAAGTCGAGTTCATCCTTTTTATTGATACGCTTTACTACCGGTTTGCCGAAATGCGTTTTATCGGGATCGAGTGGCGAGGAACTGCCACTTGCTGCACTGCTCGTTTTTGCTGTTTGTTTGTCCGATTTCTCTTCTTTCGTATGCCTTGTGCAGTAGTTGGTAGAGCGCGACCAACCAGCAGGGCAACTTGCCTTGCCATTTGGATTGATCATTCCCTCGTATCCAGGTTTATTGGTGCTGCACTTGCCCCCACTAGTGGTAAATGGAGATGGGCATGAGGATTTTTCAAATTGAGGAAAACTACTTTGGGCTGCGCCAGTGTTCGACAGCAGACAAGCTGATGCGAAAGTGAACACAGTACCGATCAGGCGTAAGGATGGAAATTTGAGTTTCATAATTGCGTCCAGAAAAAAATTGAAGGGATGGGCCAGGTCGCCCGAACTACTCCTATCTTCTGTAGCAAGAATTCACAAAAAAACAGATCATCAATTCGCAAATATTTTTTTGCCCTTTATTTTACGAGAGTGCTCGCTTCCACCAAGCCGACAACTGCCCAGCAGCCTCCAATGCGGCACGCTTCTCATTAAATTGCTCTTTTAATAAAGAATATTGCGTGGCAATTGCCGGGTGTTTGAGCGCCCATACTTCGGCATACAATAAATTGGCGGCTTGTTGCACATCGGCAGGGGTTGCCTCAACTGCCTGCTGCAATACTTTATGGGCTTGCCCAAAATAGGTCGAAGCCTCGACGGATTTCCCGATAGTCATCAAGGCTTGCGCGCGTAGCACAAACACAGGCGCTAAATCTGCAGCCGCACGCGGATGCGTTGGCATGGCATCCGGAAAACTAGCGAGCATTTGAAGCGCACCACGCGCGTCACCCGTCAGCAGCAGCGTCTGTGCTAGCTCAATTTTGAGTTGCTGGTGCTGTAAATAGAAAACGCCATCTTCTGGTTTAAATATCCCACTCACTAGGAGAATGCTTGGCAAGATTTGCCGATTGTCTTTGAGGGCTTGTGCATCGCCAATTTGATTGTGTACCTGCGCCCAGCGTCGCGCCACATTGGCATACCGTGCACGTAAATGCATATCTTGTGGGTCCGACTCATGGAAGGAACGTGCAAGTGTCAATCCCTCGGTCAAGGCTAGCCTAGCTTCGCTTGCTTGCAATCGATGCGCTTGAATTTCTGCTAAGCGGGTGAGTGATACCGCTAAAGACACGTCTGCATCCCGTCCTGGTCGTTCTTGCCGTATTTTGCGGGCTAGGGAAATGGATGATTCCATATAGTTGAGGGCGAGGTCGGCTTGTCCGTTATTCAGTAAACGCACAGCCAACAAATCATTTGCGATACGCAAGCTTTCATCCATTGTTCCACTTGGTCTGATCTTGGCCAAATCTTGGGCTGCTTGCAATTGCGCGCGTGCCAAATCTAAGCCGCGAGCATAGGCAGGGCCCGTTTGTCGTCCACTCAGTCCCGCCAGTCTTTGGGCTGCATCAAAACGCGCATCCAGCAGGCTAGCTTTCAGGTTTTGGTCTTTACCGGGCAGTGCTAAGGCCTTCTCAGTCACCTGCAGAGCCGTCTCGAAATAAGCGATCGCTTCAGGTGTCTGCGCCGACGTAAATACATTGTCGCCTAAACGAACCAAGACACGCGCATAGGCAGCGCAGTCTCTCATTGCCTGTCCCGGCGTAGCGTTATCACAATGCTGACGGCGCAATGTAATCGCTTTTTCATAGCTGCTTTTTGCTCCTGGCAGGTCTCCCAAATTGCCTTCAGTAGCGCCGCGGCCCTGGACATCGCCGATAGCTTCGAGCCCGGCAGCGATATCAGCTTCCAGTTGCCGATCGCCTTGCGCATCTTGGCTTAAGGCATCCAAGTATCCAAGCGCATCGGAGACCAGAGTCTTACGCACAGCTAAGGCACCGGCGAGTGGACGCAATGCTGCGTTATAGTCAAACACCACTTTATTCGCGATCGAGCGCACAGCGTCCAAGCGTTTTTGCGCGATCGTACGTTGCAAGTTTGCTTGTTGCGCGTTGACCATCGCCCAGACAGCGAAGCCAACCACGGCACAACTGGCAATGGCACCTCCGGACACCGCCCAACGGTGTCGAGCGACAAATTTTTGAAATTGATAACGCGCACTTGGGGTGCGAGCATTCACTGGCCTCCCCTCTAGAAAACTTTGCAGATCCAATGCTAGCGCCTCAGCCGTGGCATAACGTCGCGTCAAGGGTTTTTCTAAGGCCTTTAGAACAATTGCTCGTAAATCAGTTGGAATCTGCGCTGCGGCCAATGGCGTGACTGATGGTTCAGTTTCAAGCACCGCATGCATCGTTGCTAAAGTCGTTGAATAATCCGAATCTGATAATTTCGTGGTTGATCCTGAGGCTTTCGATTCAGCACCGAATGGCCGTTGACCCGCCAACAATTCATACAAAATGACACCCAAGCTAAAAACATCCGTGGCAACTGACACATTTTGCCCTAGCAACTGCTCTGGGCTTGCATAGGCAGGTGTGCAGGCTTGGTGCAAGGTTTGCGTTAACTCTTCATTTTGCAGGACTTTGGCTATGCCAAAATCCAGTAGACGAACCCGCCCATTCTTATCAACCAACACATTGGCGGGTTTAATATCTCGATGCACCAACAATTGGGTATGCGCAAAACGCACCGCAGAGCAAAGGTCCAAAACCAGCTTAACGCGATCTTCAATACTGAGTTGTGCTTTGTCTGCATACTGCGTCAGCGGAACACCATCGATATACTCCATCACCAAATAAGCACAACCTTGCTCAAAGCCAGCATCTAACAAACGTGCAATATTTGGATGCGTGAGTCGACTTAATACCCGCGCCTCTGCAGTCAAGCGTTCGGCACCATCGCTACCGAGTAAGATAGGAGGCAAGACTTTGATTGCCACTTGCATCTCAAAGGCCGCATCGGCACGTTCTCCCAGCATAACGATGCCCATGCCTCCTCGTCCGACCTCTCGCAGCACACGCCACGGACCAAGACGCTCCGGCAAGCTCGTGTTCATCACAGATTGCATCCAATCTCGCGGCACGTCTAAACCTGGATCGGTTAGTAAAGCACCTGGCAATAGCGCAAGCACGGCAGCGGCAAGCTCAGGATCTGATTTCTGCAAGGCTTGTAAACGTTCTGCGCGTGCGCTGGCAGACAGTTCTGTGAGCGCAAAGAGCGTATCTTTGATGAGATCAGATTGACTAGGAGAATTTGAATTTGTCACAGTTATGCCTTAAATTTTAAAATCTTATTGAATCAGTTGCGCTAAACGAGCACGTGCAAAAACCCAGTCACGCTTCACAGTCGGCTCACTGATGGCGAGTGCTTCCGCGATTTCCGGGATTAGCAGACCCGCGAACACTTTCAGTTCCGCCACTTGCGCTGCACGTGCATCTTCTTTGGCAAGGGTCGTTAAGGCTTGATCTAATGCAAGCAATTCTTCTGGCCCCTGCTGTACCGAAGCGCAAACTTCAGCTGCCGAGAGCGTCACAAGAAAAATTTCACCCAGACGCTTCTCCGCATTTCTTGCATTGGCATGATTTACTAATATGTGGCGCATGGCGCGTGCTGATAAAGACAAGAAATGGGTACGGTCAATCGCCGAAGCGGGACTATTCCCTGCACTCAAGTTAAGCCAAGCCTCATGCACCAAAGCAGTGGCAGACAACGTATGCCCACTGCGTTCTTGTGCCATCAAGCGCTCCGCTATTCGGTGTAATTCCTTATACAGAATTGGCCAGTGAGCATGCGCATCAAATTGAGGCGCAATTGTCTCCAAATCCTTGGGGCAGTCGGGCATATCGATAGGAATAGAAAAAGCATGCTTGGAAGCTGGGTTCATAAATTAATGCGTTTCTCGGATTTCAAAATGCTGCGCTAGGGCTCTATTCCAGATGGGTAAGGTAAGGCCTCGGCACAAGTTTCTATTACTTTTCTATTTTTGCCAAAGGTCAATTATGCATGTAGCGGGCAGCAAACAACAGCTTTGCTGTTAGCATAAGTAGAAACTGTTGATCATAGGCTGCGAGCACGTCATAGCTCATCGCGAATTGAATTCCCAGTTGCTACATGTCTTAATAATCAAACTTTGATGAATCTGGAAGAGAAGAAATCCAGTCTCGATAAAAATTGCCCTCCATGCGCCTAAGTTGTTCTCTGCAATTCTCCATCGACTTCACTCTATGACGACTCAATCGACTATGGCGTAAAACAGCATGTCAATCAAATGAACCATTTGATCTTATGATCCTATGGGGCAAAAAATTGATCATTCTCGGACGCAAACAAAGTTAAACGTCACAAAAAATCGAGAATCAAGTTTTGATAATCCATTTGAAGAAACGGTTCTTGTTCATGGTCAGCGGCTTATGACCTCAGGTCAATCAGCGCCAGCCAGCAAAAAACCGCAACTGTCGTCAGTGACCAATGGAAAAAACTTTCTTTTCGAGATCTTTTTGCAGGTATTTTCTGCGGTACCTGCGTGTTGGATCTTTACATTTCATCGCATGTTTTTGAAGCTCATAAAAATAGCGATGCTCATCACAACTTTCTTGCCATCCACAAGTTCCTCTTATTTCTGCAACAAGCCTATCGCCGCAGCACTCATCGCTTTCACCCCCACCTTCAAAGCGGGTTCAGCCATTGGCGCAAATTTACTGGTGTGCGTGCCTGCAACATACGCCTTACCCGCATTGGCCTTTGCTAGCAATTCAGGGTCAACCACACCTAAAATAAACAGAACGGTCGGAATCTCGCGTTCGGGTGGCAGGCTGTATTGGGCGAAATCTTCGCTGCCCATAATGCCAAAGCCGTCTGTGACTTTGTCTGCGCCAAGCGCACCCGCAATCGCTTTTTTTACACGCGCTGCCATCGGTCCATTATTGACATTGGTGGGGCCGGTTTCTGATTCGATGATCTTGACGATGGGCTTACGATCATCTGGCAGACCGTTGCTCACGGCAACGCCCTCAGCCGCTCGGTAAATGCCGTCCACGATAATTTTCATCGCTGTGTCGCTACGTGCGCGCGTGGTCAGTTCAAGTTTGACCTCATCGGGAATGATATTCCGTTTAGTACCGCCATGGATGCTGCCTACGGTGACGACAGCCGAATCCATCGGATCTTCATTGCGGCTGACGATAGTTTGAATTTGATTGATAAACTGTGCAGCCATCACTACCGGATCTTTGCCACGATGTGGTGCTGCTCCATGACCACCGATACCACGTATGCTCACATCGATAGAGGTGACCGCGGCGTGGGTCGCGCCAGCGTAAACACCGACCATGCCTGTCGCTAAGCCTGCTGAATCGTGCATCGCCAGTGCCATGTCAGGCCGCCCGAAACGCTGATAAAGGCCATCACGCAATAGTGCTTGCGCGCCATCCAAAGTCTCTTCTGACGGCTGTCCCACCAGCACCAGTGTGCCCTGCCATTCTTTGCGGCGCGCGGCGAGTTCGCGCGCGGTTCCCAGCAATGTTGTCACGTGCACATCATGACCGCATGCATGCATGACACCGACTTCCTGCCCCGCCACACTCTTCACCTTAAGCTTGCTGGCATAAGCTAAGCCAGTCTCCTCAACGATCGGTAAAGCGTCCATATCTGCGCGTATCAATAAGCGGGGCCCGGGGCCGTTTTCCATGATTGCGACGACTCCATAAGCCTGACTGCCATCCGCGTATTTCCCCACACGCTCGGTGACTTTGAAGCCCGCCTTACGAAGCTCTGCAGCCAAGTTGGCAGAAGTATTCACCTCAAAATGTGACAGTTCAGGGTTGGAATGCAAACGTTTGTAATAGTCAAACAAATCGTCTGCCATTACTGCACTGGAAGTCAGTGTGCCAAATGTTGCGAACAAGCCGGCGATGATACGTGCTTTCATGGTGGTCACTTTCAGTCAGTGTGTGATTTGATCTCGGGTTGAGAACTTGAATGGCATCAATGGGCTTCGATCCACACGCAAGATTCTCGATGTTAGGGTGTGCTGGACATTTAAACAATCTAAACATCCAAAAGCTGCCTGCCATCGACATAGAAACCACAGTCTGTCCAAGCACGATCTTCGCTTGCATTAGCGCCGCTTTGAAGTCCGTATGACTCACACAAGCAATCATCTTTTACATTCAGCGATTATTTGAAAAAATTCACATGTCATTTGAATTTAAATCAAAGCAAGATCTCACCCTTTATAGGCTCCTTACGGGGCAATCTGACCCGACGTTACCTCTACCCTTGGGTGGGTTCATCGTATATTCAGCGCAGAGCAGCTCAAGCTGAAACAAAATTTCAACATATTTCTAGAGACATTCGCTAGGCCTCATCCAGCTGAGTTAAACTGCAGAATCTCGCCATTTCTACTTTTTTCTGCACTCACATAGTCACCAGAGTTTATTCATGCAAAACAAAAACCTCGTCTTAACGACATCCCTATTGTCACTCTTCACCTGCGGTGTTTTATCCTTCACGGTGAACGCACAAGAAGTTGTAACCACAAACTCTGCCAATGCCAATACCGACAAACCAGCCTTGGTCAAAGACAGTGAGCCATTGCCATTATGGGAACTCGGCGTATCGGCATTCGCACTCAGTCAGCAGGCCTATCCTGGCTCCGACACCTATGCTAATCGGGTGCTGGCGGTGCCTTATTTTTTGTATCGCGGCGAGCATTTTCGGATAGATCGTGGCAATACCGGTTATCGTGCGATCAAGACCCCGCGCTTTGAATTTGATGTCGGATTTGCGGGCGCGCTCGGCTCAAGTTCGGACAAAATTACGGCCCGACGTGGCATGGAAAGATTGGGCAACTTGATTGAATTTGGACCGCGCTTGAAATGGAATATCAGTGAGCCAGAAGCAAATGGTCGCTGGCGTTTTGAGTTACCGGTGCGAGCCGTATTTGATATCAGCAATCAATTCAAGCATCGTGGCTACACGATCGAACCAGAGATCGAATTCGAACGGCGCGCATTTGGTGGCTGGCGCTACAGCACAGGTTTATCGACGGTATGGGGAAATCGCCAGATGAACGAGACTTTCTATCAGGTGCGGCCAGATCAGGCATTACCGGATCGTCCGGCATATCAGGCTAAGCAAGGATTAATTTCATGGCGCTTATCCGCTTTTATTTCGCATAGTTACAGTAATAATTTCCGCGTGTTTGGCGGCCTGCGGCTAGACAGTTTAGCAGGCGCAGCGAATGAAAACAGCCCATTAGTGAAACGCCAAACGGCTCCTTCACTCTTATTAGGTTTGACCTATACGTGGATGCGTTCGACTCGTCCTGAATTTGATTGACGCTCATTTGGACTCTTCGGTAGTGCTTCGATATTCTGTGCGCCTGAAGAGTCCGTCTAGTAGCTTAGGAAAACCTTAGGATCAACCTCTCCCCATAATGCCAACTCAATTGATGATCATACAAAGCTTCAAAGACTTTGTTGAAGCGCACGCAAAACCCAACTCACGAAACTGTCATGAAAAATAATTTATATCGCTTCCTTCTCGCGATGACACTGTTGACGCTTGGCGCATGTAACAAGGATGAAATTCTTCAAAAATTTGCATCGCCACAGGAGCAGATGCTAGCCAAGCAATATATAAGGCATTTGCAGCTGCGTCAGTTTGAAGACATTGAGAAAGTCGTTGATCCTGCGCTGCGCGATCCCAATTTGCACAAGAGCCTGGTGCAAATGGCGGATTTAATTCCCGTCGGCGAACCTTCGGTTGTGACTTTGATTGGTGCTCAGCGTCATATTGCCGGCGACGACTCAAGCTTAAATTTGACTTATGAATATGGCTTTTCTGGCAAATGGATTCTCACGAATGTCGCTGTAAAAAAACGCGCAGACGGCTTTAGCATTATTGGCTTTAGCGTCATTCCTCAGCTAGCCTCGATTGAAGAGATCAATCAATTTTCAATGAAAGGAAAATCATCGCTACATTATCTAATGTTGACACTTGCCGTTGTGTTTCCGGCACTGACCCTCTTAGCTTTGGTGATATGCGCCCGTATGACTTTACGTGGCCGCAAATGGCCTTGGATACTGTTTATATTGACCGGTTTTGGAACGCTTACGATGAATTGGACAAGCGGCGCGATTAATTTTATTCCAGTATCACTTCAACTATTCAGCGCATCGGCTTCCTCAGCATTTTATGGCCCTTGGATTGTCTCTATCTCGCTGCCCATCGGTGCGCTGTGTTTTCTAATTTTTCGTAAAAATCACGCCGCCGTTCCTGTCACACCTAGCGATTCTGCCTGACGCCAATTGATTTCACCCGAAGCCACCTAGCACAGCTTAGCACTTTCACGGTACAACTAAACCAGCGTGCAGTGCCAGCTGTGCCAATCTAAGGAATCAGATTGTCCTTCGTTTCGTCATCCCAGGTTTCTGCCAATATCCAGTAGCGCTTACCATCCCAGCTCAGCATAAGATTGTTAATGCCTCGCCCGATCACGGGGCCATCTTGAGTCTTGCGCATTTCATAGGTACTCCAGATCTGAATCGAATGTCCAAATTGCTTTATCTCGCGCTTAATTTCATTTTCAAAAAATCCACTATCAAAGAAGGCTTTCGAATTGGCATGGTATTCCTGCACAGTGTGGCGCTTCAGCACCAGTTCTTTCGTAGAGTTCCGAGTTCGAATAAATATAGCGGCATCTGGGTGGTGTAAAGACAAATCACGTTGTACGTCGCGCGCCACATTTGGTCCACCTGAAACCACGTCGTAATACGCTCGCATTAAACCATCGATACTCGATACATCTTCGCTACGCGGCAATGAGATATTTTGGGCTAAAGCAACGGGTTCACCCAAGCCGAAGAAAATTAGGATCCATAGCGTTATGGCGAGTTTGTTCAAATTCATGATTACTCCTTTCAATATTTCAAAAAAGGGGAATGCTGGTTCTACACTCTGCATTCCCGTCGCTGCAAATGATGTTTTTAAATAAGGTTTTTCTACTGAATTTTCCACCGAGTTTTCTAGCTGGTTTTCAACCGAAAAACGCCACGCCCTTACATTTGAAACAAATAATTAAGCTTCACAAACACACTACGACCAGTCATCAAATCTAGTTTATCGGTTTGTACTACTCGCAGCGGATTGCCAATGGTCGCCAGGTTTTCCTGATGATCAGCATAGCCTGCATATATGGTAGTGCCTGGTCCTAATACATAGCTCAATTGCAGATCTTTGTTTAACTGTTTACCGGATTTAATACCGCTTAACAATGGATTCGTTTGCAAATTATGGTAATCCAACACCAGTCTAACGCCTAAAAAACGATTATATTGATAAGCAATTTTGCTGCGAAATACCAGGTCACGATAAATCGCACTATCAACCGGAAGATTTGCTATCGGCTTCATGCTATGTAAATCGTTATACAGCAAAGTCTCGTCGATGCGTAACTGCGAATGAGGTTTAAACCCCAGGGTCAAAGAAAAATCCCGCGCTTGGTTGAGACTAGGATCTTGTCCTTTGGCGGGCACATAATTGATTAGTTTATCCGTACCGGTAACAAAATTAATGCTTAGCCAGTCGAGTACCTCCGATACGATACCTATGCCATTGCCATATTTTTGAAAACCTATCCCTTCATACAATTCATACGAATTCATATTTACCAAAGTAATATCCGTCGCAAACTTGGTGCGTAGAATCAGATCGGTCTCCAGACTCCAGTCTTGCACCCTATTTTGATGGTCGCGGGTGACGATCGCTTTCAATTGCGGACCCGCCTGATTAAAAATCTTCGGATCGGTGAAATCCCAAATGTAGCGAATTTGCTGAGTAAATTGACGGATGTCGTTACGCGGCAAATAGGCGAGTTTGCGATCAAAATTTTCTCCAATATCGAGGTACTGGCTGGTCCACAAAAAATTACGCCCAGTGTGTTTCACTTCGAGAAATCCAAGATCATCTTGCAGACTAGTGGTCGCACCGTCCTTAGTCTGACTATGCGCAAGTTGTGCATTGATATTCCAGTTTTTATCGAGTTGATGGCGCATATCGAAACTCAATACGGAATTGCTGATATTGCCTAGCCTGCGCTCAGTCAGCATGGCACCCACATTGGAGCCATTTGAAAAATCATTTTGAACGCGGGCGACGACAATGTTCGCTTTGTCACCATAACTTGTATGCTGCGCTGGTAATAATTTGCCGACAGCCGCGTCGTCAATGATCAAACCGCCAAACGACCAATTGCCTTCTCGCCCCGTCAATCTGGCGCCCCCTTTGGGTTCAATAATACGACGCGAGAAAAAAAGATTTTGCGGTGTCTGAAACATTCCCGCGTTTTCTAAAAAGAAGGGCCGCTTTTCTGGAAACAAAACTTCATAACGCTTATTCACTAGCGCTTGTGGCTCGTCCGATTCCACTTCACTAAAGTCCGGATTTAATGTCAAATCCAAAGCCATCGCTTCACTCAGCACCCATTTTGCATCAAGGCCTGGGCGCGATCGATTTTCTTGTTGCCAAACCGGCGAAGTTGAATTGCTACTACTAAGAAGTTTTTTCTGCCCTATAAAAAGAGAGGGATTTAATTGAAAATTTCGCCCTGGCACTAGCTTGGCTGGAATTTGTATCTCGGCCATCTGCGCGACAAAACTGGCGTCTTTATCGGTGATGTAAGGCCAGAACGACCATTCATTAATACCGCCGACTATACGGCCGACGGCAATACCCCATTTTTGAACATCAGCGGAATTGAAGCGCAAACTCTTGAACGGAATTGACATGCTGACGACAAAACCATCCGAAGTCAGCTGTCCTTCAGATTGCCATTGGGTATCAAAATTAAAATCGAGACCGATACCTTCGGTGCGTTTGCCATCAAATTGCACACCGTGAGGATTAGCATGGAATACGAAAGCACGTTGTTTATCATTGAAGGTATCTAACTCCAATACGACTTCATCATCACCGACGATATTTTCACGTTTAGTGATATTCGCACGGATAGTCTTTGGATCTGCCTTGACGACAAAAACCGCGTAGAAATGTTTGTCGTCATACGACAAATATGCCTTACTGTCTTGCGATGCAGGTGTGCCATTACCTGGCTTATATTGCTTAAACGTGTTGATCTCTACGCCATGCTCAACAGGCAAACCTGTTACATAGTCTGCCAAGACAGGTGGTTTATCTGCACGTGGAATCGTGAGCGCATCGGCGGCATACGCTGACTCGTTAGTACACAATAGACCGCCTAAACTACTCACAAGCAGCACCGCGCTGCAGAACAATCGCTTCATCGCCACAGGAGTGGCATATGCTTGCCGCTGTCGAATTTTCTTCTTGAATGTTGTTGGTATGTGCATGAAGTAATCCATGGTCTTCCTTATTTTTTAATGTGCTTTTTTGTGCTGAATAAAACCTATCTTGCAGCGCGCTCGCTTCCAGTAGGCGAGCGAAAATAGGCGCAGTCTCAGCAGAAAAAAGGAGACGACACCTGTGATCAACAAGCATGTGGCGTTGGGGTAGAGGCGCAAAAAAGATCTGCGACAAAAATAATCCTACGCCAAGAATATGGCGAAAGTTTTCTTGATTTGTGTGCGGTTCGACTAAATTTAAAAATGCAAGTTCAACAATTTCTTAAAATTAAAAATTGAACTTTTTTTTTGAATTTTTTGTCCTGAAATTTTTTAATACATGCTTTGGCGTATTCTTCAACGGAGGAATCAGGACAGATTTGGCGATAAGATTGGTGCGCGACGACAGGAAAATATCGTTGGAATATCTGGTGGCAGGATATCAATCAAGACCACTAGATTCAAGCTGGATTGATATTAGATAGCGTATTTTTGATTGACAATAAGCAGTAACCATCAAACTTCGATGAATTACGACTCCAGTGCAAACAGAGGGAAATCAACAAAAAATATCGTGCCGCCTAATGGATTAGTATAGAAGCCAATTTTACCATCCATCCTTTCCACCATTTCTTTTGCAATCGTCAATCCTAGGCCAGTACCATCCTTAGCACGGGTGTCTGAAGCATCAGCTTGTGAAAACTTCTGAAAAATACGTTCGCTAAAATTGGCCGGAATACCAGGGCCACGGTCAATTACTTCGATCCGCACATATACGTTGTCATTCACATTCAAACGTAACTTAACCGGCTCTCCTGGTGGTGAGTATTTACAGGCGTTTGACAGTAAATTGGCCATGATTTGTGCAAATCGATCCGAATCAATTCGCAAGGAATAAGCGGGAATTTCCGTTTCTAGGACCAAGGAAACACCCAGTCGCTGAGCAAAGGCCTGATTCGATTCGAGTACATCTGCGACCAGAACATACAACGGCAATCGCTGAAAATTGAAATCCATCATATTCGCTTCAATTTTTTGCATGTCGAGTAAATCATTAATCAAGCGGCCTAAACGCTCAGCGTTATTCAATGCAATCTGTCCGAGTTTAGCAGCGGCTGGTGGAAGCGTTCCGGTTACACCGGATACCATCAAACCAAGACCACCGCGAATTGCAGTCAGTGGCGTGCGCAATTCATGGCTGACCGTCGATACAAATTGGGTCTTCATGCGCTCTACCCGTTTTTGCTCGGTAATATCACGCACGATCAAAATGAATTTACGTTGTCCTGCATCGGCAAACCCGCTCAGGGATAAGTCGGCGACAAAGACGGCACCATCAGCACGTACTTGTTGCAACTCCATCTCGCTGTAACCTGTACGTAAGAAGTCATCACTGCTCACGTGCTGCATCAAGGTATCGCTGACATCTTCGGCGCACAGGGTCGAAAAAGGCTTACCTTTGATCTCATCTTCGCGCCAACCGAATAGCTGTAGACCTGCTCGATTACAAGACTCGATGATCCAGTTTTTGTCTGCGGTCAAAATCGCATCAGCTGCATTTTGCAAAATCGCTTGCATGCGCTCTGCGGTGTCGCGATTCAATTGTTGCTGTGCGGTGAGCTCTTGTAGTCGGACTGCGACCAGCGACTCAAGTCGACTTTGATCGCGCGTCAAACGGCCGACCCGACTCCGATAAATGCCCGCGAATAACCCGACGATCAATACGAACATCAACCAGCGAAACCAAACAGTTTGCCAATAACGCGGTGGAATAGAAATCGGCAGACTAGCGATTTGTTCACTCCAAAGGCCACTATCATTTGCCGCCTTGACCTGAAAAACATACTCGCCGGGATTGAGATTAGTGTAAGTGGCATTTCTATGATCAGCATCGACATCTACCCATTCACGATCAAATCCGGCGAGCCGGTAAGCGTAGCGGTTTTGTGCTGGATTGGTGAAGTGTAAGGCTGCAAATTCAAGAGAAAATACGGACTCCTGTTGCGCAATACTAAGCGCTTGCGGTGCCGTGACTGAGCCTTGCAGCGTAATGCCTGCCGGTAGCTCACCATATTTGAGCGATCGGTTAAATACACTAATATCGGTGATCGCGATTTGTGGCGGTGCAAAGTGACGCCCCACCGCATTCGGATGGACAGCCGTCATTCCTTTAGTACCGCCAAAATAAAGGATGCCGTCAGCACCGCGATACGATGCACCCGAAAAATTATCCGACAACCCATCACTCGCAGTAAAGTGCTCCGCCGTGCCGCGATCGGGATCAAAGCGTATCAAGCCATTGACCGTACTTAGCCAGAGCTGGCCTTGCAAATCACTTTCGATCGCCACAATTTTTGCTGATCCCACGCTGTTTTTCGCGTCGTAATGCAGAAAACTAATAGCGCCCTCTTTGTCAGTAATAAGTTGATTGAGCCCGTTTACTGCACCTACCCAAATTCGCCCTTTTGCGTCTTGATGTAATGAAGAGATATTGTCAGCACTGATGCTGGAAGGGTTATTTTCATCATGACGAAAATGTCGGAACTTGTTGGTTTTTTTGTCGAGAAGATCGAGTCCTCCCCCTACCCATTCAGCACCAGCCCACAAGCGACCACTGCTGTCTTGTAAGATTGTCGTCGTACCTTTAGCACTGCGACTATCAGGATCGGCCGGGTCGGAAAAATATTTGGTATGTGATTTTTCTTTGACATCGTAACGAATCAGGCTATTCCCTGTCCCCAGCCATAAAATGCCTTCGTCACCCGGCGCGATGGTATTGATATAGTCATCCGCAATGCTATCAAATCGAATCAGGGTAAAACCACTTTCCAAAGAATCGAGACGATTCAATCCAACTGAAGTGCCAACCCACAGTGGACCATCTTTCGATTGATACAAGCTATACGCGAGATCGTTACTCAACGCCCCTTTACGTTTCTTATCTGCACGAAATTGTTTCAGTACATTGCCATTTGTGGGATCGAATAAAGCGACACCGTTATTGTTTGCCAACCATAACCGTCCCTCACCTGCACCAACAATTCGCCCTATAGAGTTATTCGGTCGGGGATTCTGCGCGTCGGCATCAAAAGGGATAATGCGTCTGAAACCAGTGCTGTTCAAGTTAGTGAGAGCGATGCCATCAGTTAAGGTAGCGACCCACAGCATTCCGCCGCGATCATGCAAGACTGCCCTGACATCATCCGAAGGCAGACTATAAGGATCAATGGCCTGTTTCACAAATTGCCTGAACTGCCCGGTCGCGCCATCCCACTTTAATAAGCCAGCCGACAATGTAGCGGCCCATATCACACCATGATGATCAGCATAGATCGCATTCACCCGACTATTCGGGCTATCTAGTCGCCGTCGATGTGACCAGTCGTTATTGGTATTCCATTGCACTACCCCATTTTCGGTACCAATCCACAAATTGCTTTGTGCATCCAAATACAGAGAGCGGACAATATTCAATTTAGAATCCGGTGCACTGTCATCGTCAATACGAAAGTGTTGAAAAGCCGTTGCGCCAGGTGCCAAGTAATCAATTCCTGCTGGCCAAGTGCCAGCCCACACACCACCACGCTGGTCGACTGCAATCGCATTTAAATCATTGGTAGCAAGACTGTCGGGTTTCGCCGGATCGTGTGAGTACAGGCTAAATTTGCCGCTTGCAGGATCGAAGTGTTGCAGACCTCCCCAAGTCGCCAACCAAAAGCCAGCCTTGCCATCCGAGACGATAGATTTAATGATACGTTGGTTATTGACGCCAGATGAAGGTGTAAAGCGGGTAAAGTTATTTTTGTCGGCATTAAAACGGGCTAATCCATTTTGGGTGCCGATCCAGATCAGTCCCTCTTTATCCTCAAATAACGCAGAAATTCTGTCATGCGGCAAACTAGAGGAATTGGTCGCCTGACTTTGGTACTTCTCGCTTTGGTAACCATTAAAACGATACAAGCCAGCGTTATTTGTACCTATCCAAATAAACCCCTGTCGGTCTTGTATCAACGATAAAGTCGAAAGTTGATCTGCACCGAGTGAGGAAAGTCTTTGAAAACGTAATTCCGATGTCGAAGCGGCATAGCTCACGGCGCAAAACAGCACCAGTTGCATATTCAACATCGCGGCAAATGCGATTCGCTTCCAACTATGTTTTAACAAACTATACAAAGAATCACCTGAGAGTTGTTACCGTTTTTTGACGCTGAATTCGTCATGTCTGTTATCTCTATCATGCCCACATTACCCGACAAATGCCAGACACGCGAGTCGACCTTACAATCCACTGTGCCAACAGCCAACTGCTCTGTCAACACCTTTCCAGCAAGCCGCCCTTTTGCTATAAGCCACATGGCAATGAAACGTCCTTTTTACAACAAAGACTCTCACTACAAATCATTTGCCGCACCGGTTTGCAATAAGTATGATGCGGATATTTCAACGCCAAGCTTTTCAACCTGCATTACTGACACAAAAAAAGAAGTCAAAAGGAATCGACAAAATGACAAAAAAAGATTACTCAGAATTGCTCAATACACTCGAAGCACGCTTCGACCAGCACCAAGCTCGCCATCGAAATATCACATGGGAAGAAGTGGAGGAAAAACTTGCTGCACATCCTGCAAAATTGTCTGTGCTGTTGACAATGGAACAGACCGGCGGAGAGCCAGACGTGATCGCCTTTGATGGGAATAGTCGCGAATTATTTTTTTGTGATTGTTCAGCAGAAAGTCCCGCCGGGCGCCGCAGCCTTTGTTACGATCGTGCTGGCTTAGAATCAAGAAAGGAACATCAGCCTGCAGACTGCGCCACCGATATGGCTGCAGCAATCGGCATCGATATGCTCACCGAAGAACAGTATCGGACCTTACAGCAGTTTGGCGAATTTGATAAAAAAACCTCGAGCTGGATACAAACGCCAGCCTCGATCAGAACGCTGGGTGGCGCCTTGTTTTGTGATCGTCGCTACGATCAGGTTTTTGTTTATCATAATGGTGCCCAATCCTATTACGGTGCGCGTGGATTTCGAGGCGTACTTAAAGTCTAACATTTGGCAGGATAGACACTCATCGCTTAGCTAAGCGAAATTCACTTTACCGTTTGTCTGACGGATAAAGAACGCAAACTTCTTCCCCCTGCTTATCGGAATCACTTCTGCATTGGATTACCAGTGCGAAGCGAGTCAAAACCAGAACTAAGCGCCTGCAGCACTTAATTGTGGCATGCCAAAAGGGACCCCGCATGGGTCAATCAAACAATTAATTTTACTGCTAACGGCAACAGGATAAGGTAAGCAAATCCTCTACCCACGCCAATTGAGAGTTTTGTCCTTTCACCTTGCTGTGGTGACTTTTTATTTAGCGCTAGCGCTGATTTGTCTCAAATATTGAGTGATGAAGTTTTCTGATATCAAGCGAGAACAATGCCAGATCGACAGCAGCACTGATCATGATTGGCTTGGTTGACTTGATTAGACAACCTAAATAAGTGACTTAAATAAGTAACCTAAATAAGTCACTCAAGTAGCCGGCAAAGGAGGATTCGCTGGTGCTTTCACTTCCTTCAATACAAACGAGGTATACACCTCTTTAACACTCGGCAGGCCATTAATAAATTGTTCGGCAAACTGACCATAAGCATCAAGATCTTCGGCAACGACCATGAGCTGATGATCGTAACGACCAGAGATACGATGACAAGCAAGCACTTGTGGTATCAACTTCACCGCTTCTTCAAACTCTTGCACATACTGGGTCTGATTTTTATCCAAGGAAATGTGAATAAATGCAGTGACCTGATAACCGAGCTTGCGAGAATCTAGTCGTGCTTGATAGCCGCATATCACGCCTTCCTGCTCCAAGCGTTTCACGCGGCGCCAACAAGGTGAAGCCGTCAACGAGACCCGCTCCGCTAAATCAGCGCTTGATAGGCGCGCATCAGCTTGCAATTCTTCAAGAATTTTTCTATCTGTTCTATCTAGCTTCACTCCCGCATTCTTCATTTCAATTTCCTCACATTATTAGAATATTCATTGCTAATTAAATGATTTACACAGGATAAATATAGCAAAATATTGCAAGCACTAAAAGCTATAATTTTCCCTGAGGCAATAAAACCACAATAAAAAACACCACCAGAGCCACTCAGTTTTCTTAAAGAACTGCCCAAAAAAAGGAGATCTTGCATGTCTAGCCCATTATTCAAATTAAAACCTTCTGTCACGATGTTGAGCGCCGCTTTTGGTGCTTGCTTACTGCTACCCGCAGTCGCAAGCGCCCAAAGCAATGAAGGCAGCAACAGCAAAATCGAACGCGTCACTGTGACTGGCTCCTCCATCAAGCGTATTGATGGAGAATCAGCCTTACCTGTGCAGATTTTGAAGCGGGAAGATATTGACCGAGTTGGTGCTTCAAGCACCGAAGAACTAGTCAAACAATTGAGTTCACTCAGTAGCGCTGGTAGTGCAACGACTGCCGCCAATGCGTCTGGCTATGGTGGAGCCAACATCGCGACCGTGTCCTTACGCGGGCTCGGTGGTGGCCGTACGTTGGTATTAGTCAACGGTCGCCGCGTGTCTGTGTATGGTGGTGGCTCAGCGGGTGCGGCCGGTTCCTCGGTGGATATCAACAGCATTCCCTTATCCGCCATCGAACGTGTGGAAGTACTGAAAGATGGCGCTTCTGCGGTATATGGCAGTGATGCGATCGCCGGCGTTGTGAATTTCATCCTCCGTAAAGACTACAATGGAATAGAACTCTCTGCTACTTACGGACAACCCTCGGCTGGCGGCAATGGTAAGGATAAAAAAGCGAGCTTATTTGCCGGATTTGGTAATCTTGCTGAGAACGGATACAACATCACTTTCGGTGCCAATGTGCAAAAGACCGAAGCGATTTTTGGTGTTGACCGCCCATTCGCGAACCGTCTGAATGTCGCTGAACAAAACGATCAATTATCATCGATCACCTTTCCTGCTAACGTCACCTTGTACGGCAGCGGGGTCTTAAAAAACCCTATGCTTCCAAACTGTGGACCTGTGTCATTGGTTTCGCCCTATTCCACGACACGCTGCAGCTACGATAACAGTCCATTTGTGGCGATTCAACCGTCATCTCAAAAGGCAAGCCTGATGAGCAATGGACGCCTATCGCTGTCCGCGAACGCTGAAGCCTATTTTGAAGGCAGCTATACCAACAACAAAATTACCTCGACCACGCAGCAGGTTCCGCTAGCTTACAATGCGATCACAACCGCCACGAATCCCTACGTTCCTGCTTACAAATTGTTGATGGCACAGTATCCATCACTGGCTACCAAACCAGCATCGGCTTTAGGCGGCTTTGTTTTGGTTCCGACCAGCCCGTACTATCCTAAAGATTTTGCGGCAGCAAATGGCATGGCTGGTATGCCCTTGTTGTTGAATTATCGCGATGTCGCGAATGGTGTACGAAATACGCGTGATAACGCCGAAAGCGCACGATTTATGACTGGCATTCGAGGTACGTGGTCAGGTTGGGAATTAGACTCTGCTGTGCTTTATAGCGAAAGCAAAGTGAATGAGGAATTGTTGGCTGGTTATGCACAATACTCAAAAGTACTGCCGATTTTCAACAGCGGTGTAATCAATCCATTTGGTGAAACTGCCGATAAATCAGCACTTACCGCCGTCAAAGAAGCTGAATTCCGCGGCACAAGTTACACCACGAAGACCTCGATTACGTCATTAGATCTGAAAGCCTCACGTGAATTGTTCAGCCTAAGCAACGGCCCTGTGGCGTTAGCGCTAGGCGCGGAATTACGTCAGGAAAAATTTAACTACAATCCTTCAGTAGCGATTCAAACTGGGGATATTGCAGGTTTGGGTGGGAATGCCTTTCCGGTCACTGGATCACGCCAGGTAAGTTCGGCTTATGCTGAAGTGAGTGCACCATTAGCGCGTAAGCTGGATCTAGATGTGGCCGCGCGCTTCGATAACTATCAGGGTGTGGGTAGTACCGTCAATCCAAAAGCATCGGTACGTTGGCAGCCGACCAATAGCTTCATGTTGCGTTCTTCCGTCGGTACTGGATTCCGTGCGCCGTCACTGACCGATTTGTACACATCACAAGCCACCAGTGTGACTGCCAACGGTACCCGTGATCCTATCCGCTGTCCTGACATTAAAACCGGCGCGCCTGGCGATTGTAGTTTTCAGTTTTCCACCATCACCGGTGGCAATCCTGATTTGAAGCCAGAAAAATCGATGTCATTCACTTTTGGTATTTTGTTGGAGCCAATCAAAGAATTGTCCATCAGCGTCGATGCCTTCCGAGTGAACCTGAAAGATGCCATTGTGGTTGGCGGCCTGTCATCCACCTATTTCCTCGCCACTTCAGAACGTGCGAAACAATATGAAGCTTTTATTCGTCGTGGCACTCCAGATGGCAATGCCAGCGGTGTGGGACCGATTACAGGCATTTTACAAACCAATGCCAACTTGTTTAAAACGCAGATGGCAGGTATTGATCTTGATGCGAAGTATGCTTTGCGTTTGACTTCAGGTGATCGTTTGACAGCTCGCATGAGTGGAACTTATCTGAACAAATACGATGTGCAAGGCCCAGCCGGAACCTACACCAGCTCATTGGACAACGCACTGAATGCAAGTGGCGGTGTGGTATTGCGCTGGAAGCACAATGCTAGCCTGAGCTATGAGATCGGTAAGTTTGCAGCATCGCTTTCGCAAAACTATCAAAAGAGTTACACCGATGTACGTGGCAATCGTGCGCCTGTAGATTCTCCATTACGCAAAGTCGATGCTTATCAAACTTTTGATGCGCAATTCGCGTATAACGGCTTGAGTAATACCAAGCTGTCGCTGGGCATCAAGAATCTGACCGACAAGATTCCACCTTACACGAATCTGACGTCTAACTTCCTCGGTGGTTATGATGTTAGCTACGGCGACCCACGTGGACGCTTTGTGTATCTGACAGCGGCTTATAGTTTCAAGTAAGCGATCACAAGTCACCGTGATTTTTTATTTGGCCCAACCGGGTTGGCTGCATTAACCCGGTTGGTTTTTTATTCTAAGGAGTACAAATGCGCATTAATTTTCCACAAAAAACTCTGGTCGCCTTATTGCTAGCGGCCACGGGAGCTGCCTATGCAGCAGATTATAAAGCACCTGAGATCGGTGCGCGCCGGGCGCAAATTGACGATATATTGCGTGAAATTTCACCTCAGCGCATTCAAGCGACGATTGATAAGCTCGTGAGTTTTGGGACCCGTCACACCATGTCAGAAACAGTCTCGGAAACGCGCGGCATTGGAGCTGCAAGACGATGGATCAAAAGCGAGTTAGAACGTTGTGGCGCGGCTGCGGGTGGGCGCTTACAAGTAGCACTTGACAGTCATCTACATCCTATTGACCGACGGTTATCGCGCCCGACCGAGATCGTCAACGTGGTTGCAACTCTACCCGGAACACAAGCGGAGTCGCGCGATCGCATGTATGTTGTCAGTGGACATTACGATTCACGCAATAGCGATGATGCCGACGCGATCAATGATTCACCGGGCGCAAACGATGATGCCTCGGGCACTGCAGCAGTCATGGAATTAGCCTGCGTGATGGCGCGTCATCAATTTGATGCGACCTTAGTATTTATGACAGTCGCCGCTGAAGAACAAGGTCTGTATGGCTCCGCACACTACGCTGAGCAAGCGAAGCAAAAGCAATTGAATATTGCAGGCATGTTCACCAATGACATCATTGGTAGTTCATATAATGAAGAAGGAAAACGCGACAATTCTCAGGTACGCTTGTTTGCAGAAGGCATACCCGCTACCAAAGAAATGTCAGAAAAAATGCGCACGTTGATCGCAACCGGTGGAGAAAACGATTCCTTACCGCGACAACTAGCACGTCATGTAAAGGAGGCTGGAGAGCGTTACGTAAAAGGATTTAAGGTCAACATCGTTAATCGTCGTGACCGCTACTTACGTGGTGGTGACCATGCACCATTCCTCGATCGTGGATTTGCCGCCTTACGTTTTACCGAACCAGCGGAAGACTTTAATCATCAGCACCAAAATGTACGGACCGAGGGCAATAAAAAAATCGGTGATTTACCAGAGTTCATTGATCCTGATTACATTGCGCAAGTAGCACGCGTGAATGCAGCAAGTTTGGCGACCTTAGCGTTAGCACCTGCCGCTCCGCAAGAAGCGAAAATTCGCACGGCAAAACTGGACAATCATACAGAATTAACTTGGCAAGCGAATGCAGAACCAGATCTGGCAGGCTATCGAATTGTATGGCGGGATACTACGGCGGCGCAGTGGCAAGGAAGTCAGTACGTCGGCAACGTGACTTCAGTCTCGATGCCACTTTCAAAAGATAATGTATTCTTCGGTGTTCAAGCTGTCGACAAGGATGGCAATATCAGTGTTGCCAGCTACCCGATGCCAGCGCGCTAAACTATCAGTAGGATGCGATGTTTCAGCACGCGTCGCATCCTTTCACACCGCGATACTGTCTTTCGCATCAAACGCCGCGAGAAATCAACGCGAAAACACCAGCTTACCTCCGACCAAAGTGTGCTCAACTTTCACATCTTTAATCTGTTGTACGGGCATATGAAAAATATCCCGCGATAAGATCACTATATCAGCAAGTTTTCCTGGGGTGATACTGCCTTTCACATGCTCTTGAAATTCTGCGTAGGCCGAACCCATCGTATAAGCGCGCACTACTTCAGCGACTGTTAATTTTTGTTCTGGATACCAACCTTGCGGATGTTGCCCATCCAAGGTAGATCGCGTCACCGCCGCATGAATCGCACTCATAGGATCGAGCGGTGCGACGGTCCAATCTGTACCGATCGCGAGCTTCACACCGTGTTGCAAGAAACTGCGAAAAGCATAGGTTCTGCTAGCACGGGCTTGTCCGATACGTTTATCAACAAAACGACCATCGTCAATCGCATGATAAGGCTGCACCGAGGCAATGACACCAAGTTGACCAAAGCGTGCAAAATCTTTTTCCGCCACGTGCTGCGCATGTTCAATACGAAAACGTCGATCACGAGGTCCGTTAATTTTGATGACGTCTTCAAACAAATCAAGTATCGCGGCTATCGCATCATCGCCAATCGCATGTATGCATAGCTGCAGACCGGCTTTGTCCGCGAGTATCATGCGTTCACGCATACCGTCGATGGGCTGCATTTCCGCAGCAAGCAAACCACGTGTCTGCGGCGCATCCAGATAAGGCTCATGAAAATACGCAGTACTCGAGCCAAGTGAACCATCAGCGTACGCTTTCAAGGCCCCCATACGTAAATAGTCGCTGCCAAAGCCACGACGGATTCCTATTTTACGAATATCTTCGCCTTGCAACAGCATCGGTGCTACATACATTCTGGAACTCAATTCACCTCGCTCCGCCAGTTCTGCATACGCAGCGATATCCGCGTAAGGTGGATTCATATCCTGCAAACTGGTGACGCCCAGTTGCGCCGCCAGTTGCAAACCGGCACGGATAGTCCGCAGACGTTTTTCTGGACTGGGTTCGGGCATCACTTTAAAGACATAATCCATCGCCGCGTCTTTGAGTAAGCCGGTGGGGTTACCGTCTTCATCCCGCACGATCTCACCACCCGGTAATTCGGGCGTGTCCTTATTAATTCCTGCGAGCTTCAACACGACAGAGTTAGCGACAGCCATGTGGCCGTCATAGCGCGTCACGAAGACCGGACGCTCGGACACACGTGCATCGATGATCTGGCGCGTCGGGAGACTTGGTTGAGTGAAGGCTTGATCATCCCAATTGCCACCTAATACCCATTCACCAGCGGGTAAATTTGCACTATGCGCTGCAATCCGTTGTGCAAATTCTTGCGTCGAGGTGGCATCCTTTAAGCTCACTTCTGAGAGTGAATTGCCACCATCCGCAAAATGTACGTGAGCATCATTAAAGCCCGGCATGACGCGCTTGCCGTTCGCATTAATCATCTTGGTTTTTGAACCGCGCCAATGCATCACTTGTTGATCAGAACCCACTGCAACGATTTTATCGCCGAGCACCGCCAATGCCTGTGCATGTGTTTTAGCAGGATCGGCTGTCCATATTTTTGCGTGATAAATGATCAAATCTGCGGCTGGCTTTTGTGCGATAGCGGCCGAGGATATGGCGAATAAAAAAACGAATGAGAACAAGGAATTTTTCATGCTGCCCCGCTTATAGAAAATTATGAAATCCGACGTGTCACCATCCATCACTGTGGCAACAGAAAATTGAGTTTGATACTAGCCTCAAAAGACTGTCTGCACAACACAGGTGATTTCGCATAAAATGGGATTTTCGCATCATGCCAGTTCTGCATGATTTTTCATTTTTATTTTTTTAAATGAGTTCTCCATGAAAAAAGCTTCCAGCTTATTGTTAGCCATTAGTTGCGTCTTTCTCCTAGCCTGTCATAAAAAAGGTCCAGAAGCTTCAGCCAATGCCGCCGCTTCAGCTGCTGGCCAAAACGCCGAAGCCCCGGGTATAGCCAGCGCTGCACATAGTAAGAACAATAAAGCGAGTGAAGGCAGCGCAGTGAGTTCAGCTGAGCAAACTGAAGAACAGGCAGAACTGGAAAAGAAAAAAGCCTTAATGGAATACGCAACAATGGAAGACAACTACATCAACGATAGCAAAGGGCAATGGGCGAATGGCGCAAAAGCTAGCACGACGTTTGGCGATGATACGAGCTCGGGGGCATCATCAGTCAACGCAGTGACTAACGTAAAAGGTGGCGTCGATGGCAAAGCCTGGACCAATAATAATCAGGATATTGGATTTGATTGGCTAGAAACGAGCTACGAAAAACCCGTATCGGCGACTGCGGTGCGGGTGGTGTTTGAAAATGGTGCGGGAGTCGAAGCAATCAACAAAATTGCAATACAGGGTACCGATGGAAAATGGAATACGGTATGGGATGGAATCAGTGACCAGCGCCGTGACCAACGCGGCAATCGTACGTGGTTTGTACGCAACTTTGACCGCACTTCGTACAAAGTGAAAGCCGTCAAAATTAGCATTGCCAACAACATGGAACGTGGTTATAAAGTGATCGATGCGGTACAACTAGTCGGTGATTAATCAACACCCTGATGCAAAATTTGCCTAGGGTGGACAAGCGACACTTTCCGAGGCCATGTCATTCATAATGGGCTTAAACCTCGAAGTACCTTAACCACCCGCCCGACAAACCGATCTGGATTTTTATCGGAATTAGACCGTGGCAGGCGCAGGCAGTTTTTTTCGTGGCCGGCCACGCGCCACAGGTTCCACTCGACGTTCTGTGAGTTTCGCCATTTCGGCTTTATATGCATCAGACCCTAATAGCCATGCCTTGTTCGTCGCCTCATTGATAGCGTTGAAATGGACTGAAGATAAGCCTTTTTCCAACAGTTCACGATAGGCGGCTTCGCGCTGAAATGGCGTGTTTCCCAAAGCCCAGTACATCGCATGATCAGCGACCAATGGGTCAGAACACATCCCTAAATGATGCTGACAACTCGACCAGGGATAGGTATCACAGCTTGATGCCAGATGCTGACGTACCGGCATCTCTTCTATCATCACGCAACACGGCAAAAAGTAACTCGCCGCCTCCAGCACTGTAGCTTTAAATCTGCCTTGCCACAGCAAGCCATGCCGTTTGTATTTAGCGTTGAAATACGGCACATAATAACGCCCCAGCCACTGCATCATTTTTCCTAGCGTAAGTTCATCCTCTGGCGTGACAAGTAAATGCAGGCGATCCGGCAAAATAGCATACGCATGAATCTGCACAGCAAATTGCTTAGCACCTAGTTTCAGCCAATTCAAAAAAATATGGTAGTCAGCGCTATCAACGAAGATGGTTTTGCCATCTATCCCTGCTTGCGTCACATGATGAATTTGATGCGGGATTACCAGACGGGGAAGTCTTGCCATGAAAAGTCACGAAAGTGTTCAAATAAGTTGGGGCCATTGTAGAACAAAGCCGGTGGTGAGGCGAGAGACAATTCTGCAAGTTGCACTCTACAGTCGAGCTAACCGAACATCGGCTAAAACCAGCCACTCACACTTCAATTAAATAAAAAGCATTATTACAAAACATGCTTACATTACAATAGCATCTTTTAATTGCATGCTCGGCAAGTTAATTTACCTTGCAGACCTATACTAGAAAGGTAACCAGGTATGTTCAACCTCCACCCACTTCGTCCAAGCACCCTCATCGCATTGATGCTGGCGCTCATGTTGAGCGCATGCGGTGGCGAATCCGTTCAGTTTGATGGCAGCCTCAAGTTACAGGCGGCACCGATGGCAGCAGCACCTGGCGCCACAGTGAGCTTTCCTAATTCACGCAATAATTATCTGATTACACGTACTGCCACTGGCTTTGAGATACGTGATTTGAAAGGCATTGCCGCCGCAGTACAGGTCGCGGCAGACGCTAGCTTACTGTTTTCTGATATGTCCGTGAACTTGACGATCGGTGAACAATCCAAGACCTTGTCAGCAAATAATTTGCGTACATTGATAGAACTGTATATAGCCTTCTTCAATCGCGTTCCCGATGCCGATGGGCTTGGGTATTGGATACAGCAAATGAAAGCGGGTATGACGGTCGATCAACTGGCGAATAATTTCTATGCGGCGGCGGTCCAATATCCGACCTTAACCGGTTATTCCAGTACGATGACGAATGCCGAATTTGTGAAGATCATTTACAAAAATGTCTTGGGACGCAGTGGCACTAACGCACCACCCGATGCTGACGTGAATTATTGGGCGGGTGAATTAACTTCTGGCAAAGCTAGCAAGGGAACCTTAGTGACCACCATGCTCAATTCTGCACACAGTTTTGTCGGCAACCCTACTTGGGGCTGGGTACCGCAATTACTCGACAATAAAATCGCCGTTGGCACTTATTTCGCGATTGAACAAGGCCTCGGTTATGTCAATCCTAATGATTCTATTAGTAAAGGTGTCGCCATCGCTGCCTTAGTGACTGCAACCAATACTGCCGCAGCAAAAACACTGGTGAATCTGACCGACACTAATTTCAATTTATTGATGACAGCACCAACTGGGTCTGGCACCGGCAACTCCAGAGATTGTTTCAACGCCAATTTATATAAAGCAGGAACCGTATTTCGTACTGAAATGAATTCGACTATAGCGAGTACTGGTGCTACCGAAAGTTTTGTGGTGACCTATACAGTCAATGGTAATACAACTTTTAAGGGAATAACGACTCAAGAATTGGTTGCGGATACGATTTCCCTCACTGGCATCGCCGCGGGTACTATCAGTCAACTGAAGTCCTATGTGGTCATTACCAACGATGAATTTCTGACCTATGGCAGCGTCTTAAATGTGAAAGTAAATACCACCACGAATTATGTCGTCACCAACAGCATGACACCACCGGAGCGCACCCCATTCTCCTTGCCGGTGAATCAAGCATATCAACAAACGTTTACGACCAAACAGGAAATTGCAGGCAATCCTATGAATTTTCCAGATCAGACGACAACTGAATCATTGACGTTCTTAGGAATAGAATCAGTCACCGTTCCGGCTGGTACGTTTAACACATGCAAGATGAAGCACATTGACACAGCAAATAACATGAATACTACGAGCTATTCTTGGCATATTGCAGAAGGTCAATGGCGTGGTATGGTCGCCAAAGTCGAAGCCATCGATTCCATCACAGTGGCGACGAAACTTAGCATCAACTGATTTGTGAATAACGCAATCAGCGTTTCAATTTAGCGCTGGCCTCACTCACCACAAACTTGCTTGGTCAGATGGATAATTCCAACTATCTGACCAGGCTTACTAGCCGTCCCCGTCAGCATTTTTGAGACGGACAACCCGTGATCGGCTCTGCAACCGATCCGCATCGATAGAACGACCTCCTAAAAAATTTTGCAGAAGATCAACCGATGTTATCGATGACAGTGCGCCACCTGAGGTGTGGCATGGTCGCCTGCAACAGAGTATGGAGTAACTTACTCATGGCACTATCATTCTGTTCTACCACCCAAACTGTTTGCGGTGCATGCCACCGTATTGCCCGCACGATATTGAAAAGATTCATCGTATAAAAATCCGCATCCACAACTTCCACGGAATGACCCGCAACAGATAAGCGTGCATGTATTTGCCATAACCGTTGCGAAGGTAAATGACATTCAGGCAGACGTTGCCCTAGTGCCGTTTGCGGCAAATTGATTAAGAGTATGCTTGGTTTCATCGTTCACCTCAGAGTTGACTAACAAGGCTTAGTCTAAAAAATCTGTGTGAAGTCTGTATGTGCTGAATGTGTAGTTGGGCGGCCATTTTCCCGCAAACAGCTGGGACTTATGATCAGAAACGCTAGACAGAATAGGCGGCAAAAAATAGACGAAATCGGTATGACTACTTTTCATACCGATTTCGTATCCGAACTCTATTTACCTTTATTTAAAACGCGAATTGAACACCTGTGGTCACTGTGCGTACTTCAGGTTTGTTGAGGTTATAGCGAGAGCGGTACTGCTCCAGTTCCAACGTCAGAGATACGCGATCATTCAGTTTGTATTTCACACCTAAACCGAGAACAGCTTGGGTAGAATTACGTACTTCACTGGCTATGACGGGTGTTGAACTGGCACTAGCGGTATTCCACGCGACGTCCCGATGCATGGATGCGATACCCAGTTTGGCGAAGCCCGAAAAATCTTGACTGAATTCATAATTAAACACACCCGCGAATGAGACACCATTGCCTTTACCTTTCACAGATTGCGAAAAATTGGAGGCGGTGAGCTGGTTAGAGTAATTTCCCAAAGAGTAAATACTTCCTTCTATGGCAAAATTTTTATCCAATGTATACCCTGCAGTCAATTTCGTCGTGGTACCAGAGCTGCATCGATTTTCGCCCCAGCACACCGAACTCCACTTAGTACTACCGACTGCGACTCCGACATAGCCTTGAGCACTGGCAGCGCCGCTCATCAAACTTGTCGCAACGACGAATAGTCCTGCTAACGTTTTTCTATTCCATATCATGTCAACCTCATTTCACTATCTTCACTATTAAATGGATGAATCCAGACTCGCAATTCCGATGCAATTTGTTTGCGTCGAAATGCAGGAATCGAATCTTGCTTAAAAGTGAAGTTATTATTGAAAATTCATTTCAAAGTCTTACCGGTTGCCCTCGTAAGGACCTGCAAGCGATACTTTTTAATAGGAATACTTAAAGACAAACTTATTGATTGCGCTGCGATGTTGAGGCTAAGCCCGATTAGTTTCGATATTTTTCTACGGCAAATTCAGAACTGTTGTACAGCGCAGTGGATGGCGCGAATATTGCATACCAGTTTCTGAGAGTCATTAAAAAATCTCATTCTTGCTTCATCGAATTCGTTGAAATACACAAGCTGGTCTACCCCGGAGTTTGATTTTGTCTGAGCTGCATGCCACTAGCCTGAAAATTGTCGTAATCAATACCGTCACCCATTCCACGGATCAAAGTGATCCCGATAACCTGACTCTGCAACGGCAGCTGGAACGTTCTCGCAATTTGCGCATCGGCTTACTGCAAGCTGGCTATAACATCATCGCCTCCATCCCCGGCGATATGTACTTAGTGGATCGTTTAACCCAGCTGCAACCCGACATGATCATCATCGATGCCGAATCTGATGCGCGCGATGTGCTGGAAGAATTAGTGCTAGTTAGTCGAGATGCACCGCGCCCTATCGTCTTGTTTACGGAAGAGGATAATCCTTCACAACTGGCATCGGCAATGGCCGTGGGTGTATCAGCCTATGTGGTAGCAGGTCTGCAAGTAGAACGTGTAAAACCGGTGCTGGAAGTGGCAGTTGCCCGATTTCAAGCTGACCAGAAATTACGCACTGAGCTGCATGATACCAAAAATAAGCTGGCTGAACGCAAGACCATAGAGCGCGCTAAAGGCTTATTAATGGCACGCCATCAGCTCAGCGAAAATGAAGCCTATCAACGCCTGCGTAAGCAAGCGATGGAAAAAAATCTGAAGTTGGTCGAGCTGGCGCAAAGAATTTTGGATGTGGCCGATTTGCTAGGCTAATCCGTGCCACGGTTTGGTGCAACGCACCAAGTTGGCATCCAAAGCGGTGCAAAGCTTTATTAAAAAATCCACAAATACCCCTGCGATAGGTTAACGTCAGCATAGAACCAGTTGGCACGCTACTTGCAATAACAAATTCAAGTACCAACGTTGGTACACCCAGAAATTTTGCTAACGGCGGCAAATTTCTCAAGACAAAGGCGTCTTCCTACCTGCTCATATGAGCGTGGTAGTAAGACGCTTTTTTTCGTTTTGACTATGTAATTTGAAAACCCTCACGCTGGAGTCTGACCATGCATAAGCAAGATAAGTCCATCCTCAAAACCAATAAAACAGGTGCTCTCAATGAAAATTCTTCTAGCGAACTCAAGGCCGGATTCACAGCCAAAAATCAAACGCGCCGCGAATTCATACAAAGTGCCAGCAGCGTGGTCGGTCTTGGCGCAAGCAGCATGTTAGGCCTAAGTACAGTTGGTGCTGCTAGCTCAGCATGGGCGGCCGGTTCCGATAAACCAGAAAAAGAAGAAGTCAAAATCGGTTTCATCCCATTGACCGATTGTGCATCTGTCGTGATCGCGGCGGTGATGGGCTTTGATAAAAAATACGGTATCAAAATTGTGCCTAGCAAAGAATCGTCGTGGGCCAGCGTACGCGATAAATTAGTCAATGGCGAACTTGATGCAGCACATGTCTTGTACGGTTTGGTCTATGGCGTGCAACTCGGTATCGGCGGCCCTAAGAAGGATATGAATATCCTGATGACACTGAATAATAATGGGCAAGCGATTACGCTTTCGAAAAAACTTGCCGACAAAGGCGCCGTTGATGGCGCGGGGCTGGCAAAGCTGATGGCGCGTGAAAAGCGTGAATACACGTTCGCGCAGACCTTCCCTACTGGCACGCACGCCATGTGGTTGTACTACTGGCTGGCAGCACACGGCATCAATCCAATGAAAGATGCCAAAGTCATCACAGTGCCGCCACCGCAAATGGTGGCGAATATGCGCGTCGATAATATGGATGGCTACTGCGTCGGTGAGCCTTGGAATCATCGAGCCGTTGCCGATGGCATAGGTATCACTGCCGCTACCACCCAAGATATCTGGCGTGATCATCCTGAAAAAGTCTTGGGCTGCACCGCAGAGTTCTCACAAAAATATCCGAACACCGCTCGTGCACTTATCGCCGCGATTCTCGATGCAAGTCGCTGGATTGATGCCTCGCTGATGAATAAACAAAAAATGGCAGAAATCATCGCCGAAAAATCCTATGTCAACACTTCCGTCGATGTGATTAATCAACGCATCATGGGTCGCTATCAAAATGGTTTAGGCAAGACGTGGGACGATCCTTACTACATGAAGTTCTTCAATGATGGCGCGGTGAATTTCCCTTACCTGTCAGACGGCATGTGGTTCTTAACCCAGCAAAAGCGTTGGGGTCTATTGAAAGCCGATCCAGACTATCTGGGCGTGGCAAAGGCGGTCAATCGTATCGATATTTACAAAGACGGCGCAGCCATGGCAAAAGTCAGTGTGCCGAAAGACGCCATGCGTAAGAGCAAGCTAATTGATGGCACGGTGTGGGATGGTCAAAATCCTGCGGCCTATGCGGCAGCTTTTAAGATCAAAGCCTAAGGTGCTGAGATGACTACGTTGCTCTCAAGCTATTCCGCTGAGCCAGTCGCGAATGCCAATGCAAACAACAATGAGGCTAGCAAAACAGCAGCTTCGGCATCAGCATCAGCGACCGTGCCAGTACCAAAGAAAGAAGTCACGATGGCTAAGCCTTCAGCATTCTCTATCAAACTCAAAGCCATCGCCTTCAAGCTCCTGCCACAGTTTTTGGGCTTGGCGATACTGGTCTTACTGTGGGCAATCATTGCTGAAAAAAATTCGGCACTGCCTTCACCTTGGGTCACCTTGCTAGAAGCGATCAAATTATTTTCTGATCCCTTCTACCAAAATGGACCGAATGATCAGGGTATAGGTTGGAATATTTATGCGTCCTTAAAACGGGTAGCGGTTGGATTTGGTTTGGCAGCCGTAGTAGGCATTCCACTAGGCTTCATGATAGGTCGCTTCAGCTTTATGGCGGGCATGTTTAACCCCATTATTAGCTTGCTCAAGCCAGTCTCGCCGTTGGCCTGGTTACCGATCGGCTTGTTAGTTTTCAAAGCTGCACATCCAGCAGCGATCTGGTCGATTTTTATCTGTTCGATCTGGCCGATGGTAATCAATACCGCGATAGGTGTGCAGCGCGTACCGCAAGATTATATGAACGTAGCACGCGTTCTAAATTTGTCTGAGTGGAAAATTTTGACGCGCATTTTATTACCCAGCGTACTGCCTTATATGTTGACAGGCGTGCGTCTGGCAATTGGTACGGCGTGGTTGGTGATCGTGGCAGCAGAGATGCTAACGGGCGGCGTCGGCATTGGCTTCTGGGTGTGGGATGAATGGAATAACTTGAACGTACCACACATCATTATCGCGATCGTGGTAATTGGTTTAGTCGGTCTGTTATTAGAACTAGCACTAGTCACAATGGCGCGTGCTGTCACTTATGAAGAAACAGGGGCATGAACATGGATAAGCTAAATACCATGGACGCAAACGATAAAAAATACATAGAAATCCAAAATGTAGAAATGCGTTTCGATACCAAGAAAGGCAGCTTCCATGCATTACGCGATATCAATTTGCGCGTTTCAAAAGGGGAATTCATCACCCTGATTGGCCACTCAGGATGCGGTAAATCGACATTGCTCAATCTGATTGCCGGTTTAACGACGGCAACTTCCGGTGCACTGTTGTGCGCAAATCGCGAAATCGCCGGACCTTCACCGGAGCGTGGCGTCGTGTTTCAAAATCATTCGCTGTTACCTTGGCTGACATGTTTTGAAAACGTCTATCTGGCGGTAGAGCGTGTATTTGCAGCGACCGAGGGTAAAAGTGAACTCATCAATCGTACCCGCAACGCCTTAGCATTAGTAGGTTTGACCGCGGCAGATAAAAAACGGCCGCACGAAATCTCGGGCGGTATGAAACAGCGCGTCGGCATCGCCCGTGCTTTGGCGATCGAACCGAAAGTCTTACTGATGGATGAACCTTTCGGTGCACTCGATGCATTGACCCGCGCTCACTTGCAAGATGAGCTACTCAAGATCGTCGCCAAAACGCAATCGACCGTCGTGATGGTGACGCATGATGTGGATGAAGCCGTGCTGTTGTCTGACAAGATCGTGATGTTGACCAATGGCCCTGCCGCCACCATAGGCGAAGTCTTGTCCGTAGAATTAGCGCGGCCACGCGAACGGGTCGCTCTGGCGAACGACGCGCAATACGCCAAATATCGCAGCGCGGTGCTGGAATTTCTATATCACCGCCATTCGCATCCGAGCAAAGAAGTCGCTTGATCCGTTCACACAAGACCCCGAATCACTAAGAGAAAATGCTATGAAAAAACTCAAACTCGTCATGGTCGGCAATGGAATGGCAGGCGTGCGCACCCTCGAAGAATTGCTGAAGATTGCGCCAGATTTGTACGACATCACGGTCTTTGGTGCTGAGCCTTACGCCAATTACAATCGCATTTTATTGTCACCCGTTTTAGCGGGCGAACAAACCATCAAAGACATTATGCTCAATGATGTTGACTGGTATAGCGAGAATAATATCACCCTGCATTTGGGCAAAAAAATCGTCAAAATTGATCGCTATAAACGTGTGGTGATCGCCGAAGATGGAACGGAAACAGAATACGATAGATTGCTGATCGCCACCGGCTCTACACCATTCATGTTGCCAGTACCGGGCAAAGATCTACAAGGTGTGATCGCCTATCGTGACATCCACGACACCAACGCCATGATCGCAGCGGCAGAAGAACATACGCATGCCGTCGTCATTGGTGGTGGCTTGCTCGGTTTAGAAGCGGCTAACGGTTTAAAGATGCGCGGTATGAACGTTTCGGTCGTGCATTTACCCGCGTGGTTGATGGACAGGCAGCTTGATCTCACCGCTGGCAAGATGCTGCAAAAATCCTTAGAAGATCGTGGCTTAAATTTTCTTCTCGAAAAAAATACCGAAGCCCTACTCGGCGATGAAAACGGCCGTGTGAAAGCCATCCGTTTTTCGGATGGCCTAGAAATTCCTACCCAACTCGTGGTGATGGCAGTCGGCATTCGTCCAAATACCGCTTTAGCAGAATCGGCAGGACTGTACTGTAATCGTGGCTTGATCGTGAATGACACCATGCAAACTTACGACCCGCGTATTTATGCGGTCGGAGAATGTGTCAATCACCGAGGCACGGTGTATGGTTTGGTCGCACCTTTATTCGAAATGGCCAAAGTATGCGCAAACCATTTGGCGAATTTTGGTATCGGTCGTTATCAAGGTTCGGTCACCTCCACCAAACTCAAAGTGACCGGCATCGACTTATTTTCTGCGGGTGACTTCTCTGGCGGAAAAGACACCGAAGAAATCATCTTGTCCGATCCTATCGGTGGTGTCTACAAAAAATTAGTACTAAAAGATGACAAGCTCATCGGTGCCTGCTTGTATGGCGACACGGTCGATGGCAGTTGGTATTTCAAATTGCTGCGCGAAGGAAAAAACATTGCCGAGATACGTGATTCACTCATGTTTGGCGAATCGAATACGGGTGACGTCGGGCACGAAGGCCATACCAAAGCTGCGGCGATGCCAGACACCGCCGAAGTCTGCGGTTGCAATGGCGTGTGCAAAGGCACTATCGTCAAAGCAATTAAAGAAAAAGGTTTGTTCACCTTAGAGGATGTGCGCAAACATACCAAGGCATCAGCATCCTGCGGTTCCTGTACGGGCTTAGTTGAGCAGATCATCATGTTCACGGCAGGTGGCGATTATTCAGCGACACCCAAAGCGAAAGCGATGTGCTCATGCACCGATCACTCACATCATGCAGTACGTGAAGCGATCAAAGTCAATCATCTATTGACTGTGGCTGCGGTTCAACAATTTATGGATTGGCGCACGCCAAATGGTTG
Organism: Undibacterium sp. Ji22W; assembly: GCF_049340305.1. Lineage (NCBI taxonomy): Bacteria > Pseudomonadati > Pseudomonadota > Betaproteobacteria > Burkholderiales > Oxalobacteraceae > Undibacterium > Undibacterium sp. Ji22W. The sequence continues at coordinate 469,775 of NZ_JBMPOU010000002.1, forward strand.
CGCGAGTTGCCGCCCGGCTTTGAATTATTACCTGATTTCGACGTGGCCGAAAGAAGCGGTAGATGATCCGCAATCACGTTACATCAACGAACGCTCCCACGCGAATATCCAAAAAGATGGTACTTACTCTGTGATTCCACGTATGTGGGGCGGAGAAACCAACGCCTCAGAATTGCGCCGAATTGCCGACGTGGTCGACAAATTCAATATCCCAACTGTCAAGGTCACGGGTGGCCAACGTATCGATTTACTCGGTGTGAAGAAAGAAGACCTACGCGCAGTCTGGCAAGATCTCGGCATGCCATCCGGCCTTGCCTACGCCAAAGGTTTACGCACGGTGAAGACTTGCGTCGGTAGCGAATGGTGTCGCTTCGGCACCCAAAATTCCACCTTAATGGGGCAGCAATTAGAGCGCGAATTAGCACGCATGTATGCTCCCCACAAAGTCAAACTGGCGGTATCTGGTTGTCCACGTAATTGCGCCGAAGCTGGCATCAAAGACGTGGGCGTGATTGGTGTTGATTCCGGCTGGGAAGTGTATGTAGGCGGCAATGGCGGCATCAAAACTGAAGTCGCGCAATTCCTAGTCAAGCTAAAAACTCACCAAGAAGTGATGGAATATACAGGCGCTTTCTTACAGCTGTATCGCGAAGAAGGCTGGTACTTGGAACGTACCGTGCACTACATTGCCCGTGTGGGTCTCGACTATGTGAAACAGCAGATTCTAGAAAATGCCGCACGACGCGAAGAACTGTATCAGCGCTTGTTATTCTCACTTGAAGGCGAGGTTGATCCTTGGCACGAGCCAGAGAAGGCGCAAGTGGATACGCGGCAGTTTGAGCGGATTGGTTGAGTTGAATTGATAATATGTCCCCTCTCCCGCACGCGGGAGAAGGTTGGGGTGAGGGTGGTTCAGCAAAGTTGAGACATCAATCAAAGCATGCTCACAAACTTCTTATATGAATCGTGATTTTGCTTGTAGCACCCCAACTGCCCTCATCCCTAACCCTTCTCCCGCTTGCGGGAGAAGGGAATCTAAAACAAACAAAGGAAAAACCATGTCCCAAGAATGGCAAATCATCTGTCGTGTAGACGACATTCCAGTCCTCGGTGCGCGCGTCGTCAAACGGCAGGCGAAAACTGATGTCGCAATCTTCAGAAGTACGGAAGATAAAATTTTCGCGCTCTTGGATAAGTGCCCACACAAAGGTGGCCCCTTGTCTCAAGGCATCGTCTTCGGCGAAAAAGTCGCCTGCCCTTTGCATAACTGGAACATCGAACTACCGACCGGTTGTGCAGTTTCACCTGACGAAGGCTGCACCCAGAAATTCAATGTCAAGGTTGAAGCCGATCAAGTGTATTTGTGTAGTCACGAATTGCTGACTTTAGCGATCGAATCTTAAGTTCACTCAAAGTCAGAAATCAAGGTTGGAAACTATGCACGAAACGAAATCTACCTGTTGTTATTGCGGCGTTGGTTGCGGGGTCATCATTGCATTCGATGGGGTACAGGTCACCGGTGTACGCGGCGATCCTACACATCCCGCCAATTTCGGCAAGCTGTGCAGCAAAGGAAGTAGTTTGCATTTGACTGCACAGCCGCTACTGCAACAACAGGTGCGTGCCTTGTATCCAGAGATGCGCACAACGCGTGATCAAAACAGGCAACGCGTTAATTGGGATAGCTGCCTAGAAACGATGGCAGACAAATTCGCGACCTGCATACAAACGCATGGCGCGGATAGCGTCGGCTTCTATATCTCCGGCCAATTACTCACCGAGGATTATTACGTCTTCAATAAGCTGGCAAAAGGTTTGATTGGAACGAATAACATCGACAGCAATTCGCGACTCTGCATGTCAAGCGCGGTCGCGGGCTATAAGCAAAGTCTAGGTGCCGATGCGCCGCCATGCAATTATGAAGATATAGAACTGGCGGATCTAATTTTCATCGCTGGCTCGAATACAGCGTATGCGCATCCTATTCTTTATCGCCGCATAGAACAGGCACGTGAGGAAAATCCTGATCTCAAAGTCATCGTCGTTGATCCACGTCGCACCGATACCGCACGTGATGCTGATTTGCATTTAGCAATTTTACCCGGCACCGACGTCGCCCTGTTTCATGGCATGCTGCATTTGTGTTTATGGGAAGATTTGATCGACACGCAATTTATCGCTGCGCATACCGAAGGCTTCGCCGAACTCAAACAAACGGTGCGTGATTTCACGCCGGCCTTTACAGCACAGATCTGCGGTATCGCCGAGAAAGACTTGATCCAAGCTGCACGTTGGTTTGGGCAAAGTAAAGCCGCACTTTCACTGTATTGTCAGGGACTAAATCAATCAAGTGCAGGTACGGCGAAAAATAGCGCTCTGATTAATTTGCATCTGGCGACAGGACAAATCGGCAAACCCGGCGCTGGACCTTTTTCTTTAACCGGACAACCGAATGCGATGGGTGGACGCGAAGTCGGCGGTATGGCGAATCTGCTTTCAGCGCATCGTGACTTAAGTAATCCCACACATCGCGCTGAAGTTGCTGGGCTATGGGATATCCCTACCGTACCAGAACAACGCGGCAAGACTGCCGTAGAATTATTTGAGGCATTACGTACTGGTGAAATCAAAATCATTTGGATAGTCTGTACCAATCCCGCGCAATCCATGCCGGATCAAAATCTGATTCGGGAAGCTTTAGAAAAAGCTGAACTCGTGATCGTGCAAGAGGCTTATCACAACACGGCAACGGTCGCGTATGCAGATATACTTTTACCCGCGTCGACTTGGTCAGAAAAATCCGGCACCGTCACCAATTCTGAACGCAGAATCTCGCGAGTTCGCGCAGCGCTGCCAGCCATCGGAGAAGCCCGTCACGACTGGCACATCGCGACGCAGTTTGCACAAATTCTAGGGCGAAAATTAAATAAAGCAAAACCCGATTTTTCTTACACCAGCCCTGAAACGATTTGGAATGAACACCGTGATAGTACAGCGGGACGTGATCTCGATATCACCGGTTTATCTTATCCATTATTGGAAGAACTTGGACCGCAACAATGGCCGTTTCCGGCGGGCGCCAGCACAGGAGAAAAGCGACTGTATCAAGATCATCAGTTCGCCACCGCGACTGGCAAAGCGCGTTTTATCAATTGCAATTATGTGGCGACGGCGGAAAAAATAACACCACGTCATCCCTTTGCGCTAAATACCGGTCGCCTGCGCGATCAATGGCATGGCATGAGCCGTACCGGGCTGGTCGCGCAACTCTATGCGCATGCCCCAGAACCTTGTATAGAAATGGCGCCACAAGACATGCAACGTCGCTTCATACAAGATGGTGATTTTGTCGAAGTCAGCAATCAACGTGGCACGCAAGTTATGATTGCTAAAGCGAGTGATCAACTCAAGGCTGGGCAAACGTTTATCGCGATGCATTGGGGCGAAGAATTCGTCTCTGGAACACAGCGCAAACAGGACCAAGAAAATCAAACGCTATTCGGCGTGAATAGCCTATGTAATCCCGCGGTCGATCCTATTTCAAAGCAACCGGAACTCAAACATAGTGCGGTCAAAATCACAAAGATAGAATTCGCCTGGCAATTTGTCGCTTGTGTGTGGGTCGCCCCTGAACGCATCCTGGAGTTGCAGAAAACACTGCGTCAGTATTATTCGCAGTTCGCCTACGCAAGTTGCGTTTTGTTTGGGCGCGAACGTCAAGGCTTGCTATTTCGTGCTGCCAATACCGTTGCCGTGACGGCAGACATTACATCCACAATTAGTCGCTTACTCGGTCTGCACGGTGAGCTAGTCTTGCAATATGGCGATGCGAAACGCGGCACCGTGCGCCAACTACTGATAGAAAATGATCCTGATCTATCGCCACAAAAACGCATTGCTGGTTTTGCATTAGCGGGAGATATTGCAGCTGAGAACTGGCTCAAGCAATTGTTGCTGGATGAAGAGGTGTTGCCGATTACGCCTGCATTACTAGCGCAATCGAAACCTGTTGTTGGCAGCGCGCCGCAAAATAGCAAAGACAATCAAGTGGTATGTACGTGTTTCAATATCAAAGCACAACAAATAAAACAAAATCTGTCGCTGCATGCTGGCGATGAAAAGCAAAGAATGTGTCATTTGCAGCAAGCTCTGGGCTGTGGCACCAATTGCGGCTCCTGCGTACCAGAACTGAAGCAACTTGTGCGTGAAGTAGTATTGATGGAATCCGCATAGCTCTTGCGATTATCGCTTGCGCCGCTAGCGTGTTGTGTGGCACTCTCACAGTTCAATTTTCCGCAATTTCTTAGCAATCTGATTGCGAGCTTATTGCGGCAACACTTTAGACTGAACACGCATGCAGCATTTTCGACTTTCTATTTTCATCTCATTAATTTGCTTAGCCGCCGCTGGCTATTGGGGTTTTATTCGTGGTGGCGTAGGCGCTGCTGTCAGCGCTTTAGGAATCGCCCTTATTCTGGCCGTACTGGAAATTTCTCTATCGTTTGATAATGCGGTCGTGAATGCTTCCGTCTTAAAAAGCTGGAATGCTTTTTGGCAAGGCTTATTCTTAAGTGTAGGTATCATCATCGCGGTGTTCGGTATGCGCCTCGTCTTCCCCTTGGTGATCGTCGCCTTCGCTGCCGATTTAGAGATGCCAGAAGTATGGAATATGGCGCTCAATGACCCTAAGGAATTTTCTACTCACTTGATCAATCATCACGCAGAAGTTGCCGCGTTTGGCGGCGTATTTTTGCTATTGGTCTTCTTAAATTTTTTACTTGACGATGAAAAGGAAACCCATTGGCTGGGCAATATGGAAGCAAAGATCGCCAGCTTTGGACGCATCGGCTCAATTCCCGTATTACTCGCGCTGGGCGTCGTTGTAACGAGTGTTAGTTTGGTCGAGGAAGTACAACAATTTGCCGTGCTGTTGTCTGGCGTATGGGGCATCATCGTCTATGTCGGTGTTGACTTTATCAGTGCCTTGTTAGAGAAAGAAGAAGCTACTGACATCGATCTCGGTGCGATGGTTAAAAGCGGCGGGATTGGTGGTTTTTTGTACTTAGAAGTGCTCGATGCATCGTTCTCATTTGATGGTGTGATAGGCGCATTTGCGATCACGAGTGATGTCGTTATCATTATGTTGGGATTGGCGATTGGTGCACTGTTTGTGCGCTCGATGACGGTCTATCTGGTACGCAAGGGTACTCTAGAAGAATATGTATTTTTGGAGCATGGTGCGCATTATGCGATCGGTATTTTGGCTTTAATTATGTTTGCTAGTATCAAATTTCATATCCCTGAAATTTTTACCGGCTTAATCGGCGTTACCTTTATTGCGGCATCGCTGTGGTCGTCGATCCGGCATAAACGACTGCATCAGAAAATTCAGCAATAAAATGTTCCGCGTTTGAAATGCTGCGACACACAGCATGAAAGATGAAACCGGTCTTTTGATTGATTCATCAGCCTATTTCGTCTAGGTGATGATAGCAAGAAAGCTAAAAAGGCACTGCGTAAGCTAACAAAAAAGCCGCTTAAAAAGCGGCTTTTTTGAAATTTAACGATCAATCATGGGACGATAAATTCATTCAACTTCTTACTGAACTTAATCAACCATAAACGATTTGGTCGCTCACTATCCGCACCGCGACTGATGCGCGTCGTGTTGCCCGCGGTGCAGCCAGTCGCTGAGCTAGTTGTGGTCAAAGCACCTGTTATATCCACTGTACATTTGGTGATATCGGCACCGTCAACATTCACACCAGCAGCAGTTTGTACGATGGTTTTCAAACCGAAATCATCATCGTTCACCAAAGCCAGGGTATTCTCATCTACCAACGCCAAACCTTCGGCTTTTTCTGCCAGCCAGCCTGCTGCATTCAAGTCGAACAACAGTGTTTTCTTGAGCGTAATAACGTTGGCATAATTTGCCGCGTTCACGGCTGCACCTGTCATACTACTTTTTTCCAGATCGGTTCCAAGAGCCGCAATGTCCGTTGCGTTATTAGGTATCTGTACCAGCATCAGACGATTGAACACTTTACCGTCAACACCTGCACCTTGTTCAATGACGATAAATTTTCCATTACCCAGTGACACCAAATCACCTAACTTGGCACCGCCTGTTTTGCCACTTGAATACATACTGGCATCTAATGGATAAGCATACAATTTCGTCGTTTCTGTGGTCGGATCAAATTCTACCCAGCGATTAAATTTGGCATAATCTTTGATGCTTTCATTGCTGGCAGCACTTGCACCGGGCACAAGGTAACTTGCTTTGCCGTCGTCCAAAGGACTTTGTATAAAACCGTGCAATTTACCGCTCGCGATTTCCAGACTCAAGCCTTCCATTCCACGATTAGCACGGCGCTTTAATAACACTGCAGGTAAATCAGTAGCGGCGCTCCCCGGCTGATATTTTTTCAAAATGATGCCGCTATTGATATCAATCTTCAGTATAAAAGGTCCATATTCATCCGACACCCACAATGCATTGCGAGCACTATCAAGTACGATAGATTCTGTATCTAAACCGTAATCACTAAATATGGTTTTACTACTTGCGTCGTACTTCGCGGCATCGGTTAAAGGAACTTCGCCAGAGGAGCCAACTTTGCCCGCCGCTATAGGGAGACCAGAAGCATTGATCGTCGCTGAGAATTTAATTGGCATACTAGACTTCAACACTGCACCGGTTTTACCAACAGAAATGACGCCTATTGATGGCGTGAAACTTGATGCTGGAAAAAATTTGCCATCGCTGGTGCCTGTTACTCCCGCCGTAATCATGGCATTTGGCACTTTAGGACCATCGCCGTTAGGACCACGATCAGTTATTCCATAGAATTCCAAACTGCCATCGCTTGCCTTACCTTTGAATGTCAAACCAGAGCCGTAAGAGGGCAAGAAACCTTTCGGAAAATCGGCCTTAATTGCGGCAACATTTCCTTCGTATGTGACATAAAAATTATCTGCTGCTTGAATTTGATAACGCGTAATACTGGCATTGACGCTGCCTAATGTATTGGTTTGTGTAATCGCTTCGACAGAGGGCGTATTCAATTTTGAGGCCAATGTATCTTCAAAATGTTCACCCACCAAAATACGTCTATCGTTATCAACAGTACGGCTCTGATAGTTAGCAGGCAACTTCGCCAACACGCCACTCATGGCTGTATTAAAGGCTGCTGGCGCCAATGCAAAATCCAAGCTCTGTGACACTAAGGCTGTTTTGACTGCTGATGTGATTTGAATACCATTGGAAGGATCATTATCAGCATCAAGTAGTTGCAGTGCTAACAGACGATTCACGACTTTATCATCTCTGAGTTTATCGCTGCCAGCTAGAGTTAAAGGCGTAAAGATAGTATTGCATGGCCCCGAACCTAAATTGATTCCACCGATACTAAACGCTATAGACTCACCATTGAAACAAGTCAAACCACCGCTTGCGTTGGTACTTTGCTTTGCGGCGCCGTTCGCAGAAAATTCCAAACCCTCGACTGCCGCATCCAAAAATACGGCTGAAACAGGCGTTGGAACCACTGTTTGATCAACCCTGTCATTCCCGCCACAGGCAGCGACAGCGACTACCGTTGCTAATATAGTCAAACTGGCCATCGTTTTATTTTGCATCTTTTTCCCCTAAACACTCGAATTGAAACACTGACGAATTAAACTCAGCTAAAGTGCAGCAATGTAAATGGGGAATATGACTCGGACATGACATACGCTGTTCGCCATACCAATTTGCATGTGTGAACAATTGAAACTATCCTGCAGTTGAGACTTGATTGAGGCTACAAACTGCAACCGGAGTTCGAAGCTAAAACTGGAATTGAGAAGGGCACGCTACCATGCATACATATCGATTTTCCCGCCTACCGCCTATGCTATGCACGGGACTCATGTTGTTTATTTGTGTCATAGCATTGAGCGCTTGCGTATCGCGTCCCGTTGTTCAAACCATTCGGCAAGATTTTTTCCGTGACGACCTGTTTGCTACCACCCCAAAGTCACGCCACGAGAACAGCATTTTCACCGCAGACAGCGCGATGAAAGCATTCATCGAAAAAGAGATCGTCAGCCAACTTCGTTCAACCAGCCATCAACGAGCATTATTTAACGCCCTATATAACAAAGCACAGCTACGTCTCGAATACGACTCTTCATACACCCGAACCGCCAGCGAAGCCTTCGCTGCACGTTCCGGCAATTGCCTGTCATTGGTCATCATGACGGCTGCGTTGGCGAAAGAAATGGGCTTGTCGGTGCAGTATCAAAAGGTATTAGTGAAAGAAGATTGGAGCCGCAGCGGTGAGCTTTATTTCGCTAGTGGGCATGTAAATATTGTGCTGGGGAAGAAACGATTTGATGAGAAAAATCATCTCGATCAAAATTACCAAATGACCATCGATTTTTTACCGCCACAAGATACCGCCAGCCAACATACGATAGACATAGAAGAAAATACTATTATTGCTATGTACATGAATAATCGCGCCGCGGAATCGCTGGTGCGCAATCAAACCGATGAAGCCTATTGGTGGATCAAAGATGCCATCGCGGCCGATCCACAATTTTCTTATGCCTACAACACCCTAGGTGTCATTTATATGCGTCACAAGCAATATCAGGATGCCTACCGGGTATTGGACATAGCACTACGCTTAGACCCAGACAGCTTAGTGGCGGCCTCGAATATGGTACAGACTCTAGAAAGCTTGGGGCGCACTACGGAGGCCAGCTATTTAAAAGAACAATTGCTGAGTAAGCAGCCCTATCCACCATTTCATTTTTTCAATATGGGTGTGAAGGCTATGGAAAAGAATGAATTTCAACAAGCAAAAATGTTATTTCACAAAGAACTGCAACGTGCACCTGATTATCACGAGTTTCATTTCTGGCTCGGATTGGCACACCTACGGCTCGGTGAATTTGAAGCAGCGCAACGAGAACTAGATGTAGCCAAAGCGAACAGCACAACACAAAAAGACTTTGCCTTGTACTCTGCCAAATCAGATCGACTAAACGCTTTGCGACGGCAATAAAAAAGCCCCGTCTTCACATTGACGGAGCTTCTTATCAGCTGTTTTTTAGCTTGCGCGGCTTAAGTTCCGATCCGCATTGCAGCTAAATCTTGACAATATTTATGCTGCTAAGAATACAGGCGCTTTCGCTTGCACCGAATCACGTGCGGACATCGGCAATTCGTTCAAATGTGTCGCGCCGCTCATTAACTCAGCGATACGGTCAGTTAATTCACCTTCCTGTGTCGCCAATTGAAAATGTGCTGGACGTTGTGTTTGTACTATGCCCCAACGTACAATAGGAGAGCGTCCTGAGCCATCTAACAATGCATGGTCACGCAACCATTGTTCAAAGAAACGTGTAGGCATATTGCTATCAATCCAGATCAAATGATCGGATGTCATCAATTTATTGTATGACGGGCGGACTAAAATTTCGTAAATCATTTTTATAACTCCCCTATTTGTCTTTGTCGTTTCATGTGTGACAAAGCTACTGTTAGGAGAAAAAACGCGGCATGCTTTGATCCGGTTGACACAAATACTTACAAATACAAAGTTTTTTAAAGATTTTTCGAATTTTTTTTCGATTTCTCGCAGTTACATCGAAAAAAAACCCGAAAGATTTACCTTTCGGGTTTTTCATTAGCAAAAATTTATTTCTATTATGCAGGCAATTTTAGCCTACATAAGCTGGTGTCGCCCGTGTAGCAACTGCGGGTGCCACGTTTGGAATAGCATTGTCGCCAATAAATCCGAACAAATTCTTAGGATTTTCCATTGCGGGGATCAGCGATAAAGTCTCGCTCATACCCAACTCTATCGCCACATCGCGCATAAAACGCAAGGCAGAATAATCTTCTAAAGCAAAACCAACCGAGTCAAAAATAGTCACTTGATCGGCACTGCTGCGGCCAACGACTTTGCCAGACAAGACGGTCCACAATTCGGTTACCGGAAAATCGGCTGGCATTTGTTGCATGTCGCCTTCAATTCGGGATTGTGGTTCAAATTCACAGAAAACTGGCCCCATACGCAACACATCTGCATGTAGCTCAGTCTTACCTGGGCAATCCCCGCCCACGCCGTTAATATGCATGCCAGGCTCTATCATGTCTGGTGTGATAATCGTCGCATTGGTCTTGTCAGCGGTCACAGTCGTGATGATGTCGACACCTTTAACTGCTTCTTTAGTGCTGTTGAAACGTTTAGTTTGCAAACCCATCTTATGCAAATTGACTTCCAATTTGTCGGTTGCTGCGCTATCTATATCAAACAAATGGAAGGTTTCGACTCCGAGTAAATGATGGAAGGCTAAAGCTTGGAAATCACTTTGCGCACCGTTGCCAATGATCGCCATAGTTTTGCAATTGTCACGGGCCAAGGCGCGTGCTGCGACTGCCGACATGGCGGCAGTACGAATAGCGGTAGTTAAGGTCAATTCACTTACTAATTCTGGCACGCCAGTTTCTACATCCGCTAATACACCGAATGCCATGACTGTTGGCAAATTGAAGCGGTAATTGCTTGGATGGCCATTAACATACTTGAAAGCATAGGATTTTTCGTCTGCGATAGGCATCAATTCAATCACACCTACATCTGAGTGATTCGCGACACGAGCGCATTTATCAAAAGAGTTCCAGCGTAAAAAATCTTGATTAATGTAAGACGCAACACCGGTAATGCAGGCGCCGATACCGCGCTTATTGATGATTTCAGCCACCCGTTCAGCGCTTAAGTATTGTGTGACAGCGCGTCGTGGCGTGATGGTTTGTGTGTGTTCGGATTGGTTTGCTGAATGTGTTGTTGAATGATTGGTACTCATAATAGTCTCCATAATTATTAATCTGACCGCAGGATCTAACCACGGGGTCTGAGAATGAGAACTTGCGTAAAATTTCTACAACCAGCCGAGAAAAACTAAGCACTTTTACCCGAATACAAATAGCAATCGATGGGTAAATCTCGCTGCAACAACTTTGCGTAAGTTCTTAAAAAAGTCTTGATGGGAGTATCTTACGGGATGTCGATGTTAAACAGAATCAGCAAAAATGTACCAAATTCAACAAATTTCTGACAAAATGACAGCATAAATTATCGGAATGCACAAAATGGATGCCTTAGATCAACAACTAATCAGCTTATTACGCACAGATGCCCGCATGAGTATTGCCACCCTGGCACATAAACTCAAAGTTTCGCGTGGCACCATTACCAATCGCATCACCAAGCTTGAAGACGATGGCATTATCGTCGGCTACACCGTGCGTTTACGCCCCGACGCGCAACAAAACGACATTCACGCCTGGATCAGTATTGCAGTAGAGGGTAATGAAACGCGCGCAGTCATCGCGGCGTTGTTGGGTGAGCCCGGCATAGAAGAAATTCATGACACAAATGGTCGCTGGGATTTACTGGCGAGTTTGCGTGCAACTAATTTATCTGAGCTCTCATCGGTGTTAGAAAGAATTCGTTTGATTAAGGCAATACAAAATACAGAAACTAGTATTCACTTACAGACGTATAGAACCTCAAGTAAGTCTTAGCGAGGCATGTTTCATACCGGACAAACATATTTATCCTGTATGTCGATTGATGTCTGCCGATTGATCGTCCAATGCAAAGCTTGTGCAGGCACATCAGGTGATTTTCGGATTGACGGTACTCATGCTTAATGAACGAACTTAATTGATTTTCCAAGTTAACATCCAAACTTGGCAATAGGGAAAGTCGAGCGCCTTCACCGATGTGTCTAACTCAGTTCTCGTGCCTTTTGATAACGAGCTTGCAAGTGCATAGTGAAACGCCTTTCCGCGACATCAGACGCCAACACTTGCAGCAGATTGTGATCGACACTCTGTTCGATAAGTTGTTCCCACAAACTACGCAGCACAGCCGCTTGCGCACCTCGTAAAACCAATGTCAGCGCCTTCTCCTGCAGGCTGGAATTGCTGTCGCTGTCGCGTAAGCAGAACTAACGCCAACAAACTTCCACGAGCACGCATCATAAATCATGATGGCCATAGGATTGTGGTTCTACAAGGTGCCATATTGTGCCTCGCACCTGTGCAAGGCACAATCACGCTGCTCTATTAAAGTGCTCAATTGGTATTGCGATTACGACTGCTCGATAGGCTCTTTAACGCGGGCCAAAATTTCGTGGGGATGAAATGGTTTCAGAATATCATCTGCGCGCCCGACTCAAAATGCGGTCACCCTATCTCGAGGTGATTGAGTGCACTGACAAAAGTGACCGGCAGACCGACGCAATGTGGATTTTTATTCAGTGGACGACAAGCTACAAAATCATCGATATCTGGCATACAGACATCCAGCAATATCACATCAGCCGGCAGACTCGCTATCAAACGCAAAGCGATCGTCGCAGTTGACGCGGTGCGTACTCTCGATCCTGCTTATTCCAAAATATGGCTGAGCAATTGCAGATTAGGTGGGTTGTCATCGACGAAAACAATACTGCCCTGCGCATTCATTATCCACTCCGTGTCACTTGTTCGCACAAGTTGACCAACCGATCAAATCGGTATTCCTGCACAATCATCATCAAACTATCGGCAATTTTCTCACTATGCTGTTGACGAATGAGTCCTATCAAATCCCGTGCTGATTCAAGATCAAGTTGTTCCGAGGCGAGTCGCAGTTGGGCGAGCAGTTGGAGAGGCAAGCCTGAAAGATCGAGTATAGCCTCAGGAATCTGCACCACCGAGGCTTCAGCATATTCATAACGCAAGCCCAGCAATTCGCCCATGATCTCAAACATCGCATCCTGATCAACTGGTTTTCTGAGTAATTGATCGCATCCGGCAGCCAAAATCGCATCCCGATCTTCATCAAATGCGCTCGCAGTCATGGCAACAATTTTGACATCCTCGCCGCCCGGCAATTGACGTATATGTCTGGTCGCTTCATACCCATTCATCACAGGCATGCGCATATCCATCCAGATCAATTGTGGGTGCCAATCGACGAATTCATCAATCGCCTGCAAGCCATTCTCAACCGCATGCGCGTCGACTCCCAATAAGCGCAAAATCTGTCGCACCAATTCGCGGTTATCTTCCTTATCGTCGACGACTAAAATGCGCAGTGACTCTGCACGATGATGAGAATTTTTCGCTAAAGTGATCACCTGTGGTCGTTGAAGATTGGCGCTGGAAACTGGGGGCGACACGGCGATGAGTGGAATGCTTAGGCTAAAACAACTACCTGCCCCCAAATGACTCACCACCGTTAATTCACCATTCATCAAGCGAGCACATTCACGACTGATCACCAAACCCAAACCCGTCCCTTCACCTTGATGTACACCCACTTCAGTTTGATAAAAAGGTTGAAATAGACGGGCTTGATCTTCGTTGGAAATTCCCGGCCCGGTATCACTCACCTCAAATGAAAATTGATCATTGGCCACTCTGACTCGAATAGTGATTTGGCCCTGATCGGTATACTTCACGGCATTACCCAGCAGATTCAAGAGAATTTGCCGTAAATGTTGTTCATCGCCCTTCACATAACGAGGTAAGTAAAGCGCGAAGCTTTCTTCAAACATCAAGCCTTTTTGTGCTGCTTTAAGGCGTATCATGTCGCCAATTTCACGCAACACCTCACGCAGATCGAATACCGTTAATTTACTATCCGAATAGCCAGTTTCTATTCTTGAGATTTCTAACACATCGTTTATCAACACTAATAAATGCTGGCCTGCAGTATTGATTGTCGCCAAATTACGCTTATTCTCTAGCGAAATTCCGGGATCACGTTCGAGCAAACGGGCAAAGCCTAAAATGGCGTTCAAAGGGGTACGCAATTCATGACTCATATTCGCTAAAAAAACACTCTTAGCGCGATTTGCAGCCTCTGCTTCTTCTTTTGCTTTACCTAATTGCTTAGTCCGCACTTCTACCAACTCTTCAAGCCGATGACGATAACCTTCAATTTCGACATCTCGGCGCTTACGATCACTAATATCTTCACCTGCACTCAAGGACCCAATGATCTGTCCCTGCTCATCGCGCAACAACGAAGCGTGCCAGGCGATGTCGCGCAGCTCCCCGCCATTCGTCAAAATCTGGCTTTCGTAGTAGCCTGGATTATCGATAACGCCGGCCATCATGTGCGCGAAATTTGCCATTGCCAATGCCTGCTCGCTTGATGGGGGGACGCAGAGCGCAAACCAATGTTGCCCTAGCATCTGCGATTCATCCCACCCTAATAACTGGCATCCTTTACGATTCACCTGCAAGATTCGGGCATTCACATCTAATACGACGATCATTGCTTCGACTGTATCAAGATATCCTTGCGCACGATCTCGTTCGCGACGCAGATTTTTTTCTTCACGCAAACGTTCCAGTTCGGCACCCGCAGCCGCGGCCACCAATTGCAGCAATGATTTAATTCTTTCCGCGTTGTGCATAGGCTGTTTATTCAGTACCGCAATAATGCCGATAGGATCACCACGCGAATCCCAAAATGGAATGCCCACATAACTCTGCACTTCCATTTCCACTAGCAAATGATCTTCGGGAAATAGTTCTTGAATATTGCTAGCAAAAATACAGGGATCATTGCCAACCACGCGTTCACAAGGCGTTCCTTTTAAATCATAGGAAAAATTCGGTTGCAATGTACCTCGCGCAAACAGGCCCACTGTTTCTGCAGTATGAAGTTCCGTCCCTAATTTATCGATCAATACGTAGTCCGCGTTCAATAGGCGTCCTAAGTAATTTGCCAAAGCAGGTAAAAATTCCATGCCCTGCGCAATCCAGGCGCGTTGCGCAACAAAATTTAGTAAGTCTTCGATATGCTTACGTTCGCTGACATCCATGAAACTCCAGACTCGACCACTGGTTTTTCCATTGATCAACATTGACCTGACGGAGCGCTCAAACACACGTCCATCTTTAAAATAGATCATGTCCGCTGCTTGATTTCCATGGGCTTTGTAAATATCCTCAACACCCTGAAAAAACACCTGCGGCTCTTGCAATTGCTGAACGACGTGAGTGAGCATTAATTTTTCATCTCCCGATGCGATCATCTCTGGAGGTATCTGCCACATCTGCGAAAACCGCAAGTTACTATGAATCGCGGTGCCAAATTCACTGGTGACTAAAATACCATTCTCCGTGGCCTCCAAGGTATTTTGCAGAATCGATAAATCACGTTCTCTACTATCCCAGCCTAATTTCAATTGACGCAGGGCAGTCCAAGTCAATATGGCGAAGATACCCATGATAGACACACTCAAGATCAGTTCGCGATACCAAACCAAAAGTATCTCGTCCGTGTTCATGCCTACCCCCAGCCAATACGGCCAATCAGGTAATAGGCGCGCCGCCCACAATCGCTTTTTACCATCGACTTTCGCGATCGCTACAAAATTGCGGACAGGTCCCCCTTGGTCAAGCTCTGCAATAACATCCGGTGTCGCAATCTTCACGCCAATAGGTACGGAATATTGGACTGTAGAGAAATGGGCGAGGCGCAAATAACTCTTCGCAGTGATCAAATCTATCGAGGCGTTTCTGCCTAAATTAACACCCCCAAATAATTTAGAAAAATGTTCTAGCTGTATGCTGGCGAACACAACGCCCGCAAATTTCCCTTGCTTATCACGATAAGCACGCGCAAAGATAACGACGTCCTTGTTTGTAACACGACCTTTGACAGGATCGGTGCGTAACAGACCCAGCTCAGGATTTGCTTTTAATTGTTGGAAATAGTCACGATCGGAAATGTTGTAGTTCAATGAACCACTGGGATAGCCTGCTAAGGTGTCACTCTTACCATCGACATTTGAATATCCTAAGCGGCTGAATGAGATCGTTTTTTTAGATAAATCTTGGATCAAGCTTCCCATGGATGATGTCAATTCGTGTTGACTACCTTGGTTTGATTCTAAGGCATGCACCAACGATACCAGGGATAAATCTACCTGATTCAAAATGCCAGTCACACTCGATTCGAGTGTTGCGGCAGTATTATTGGCTTGCGCACGCGCATCCTCAAAATGCTGCTGATAGCTGACTAAGAGCATTACCACCAAGACGACTGCAAACAAACCATTCGCCAACCAAAAAAATCGATATAAACTCGTTTTGGGAGCCAGTTTTGTTTTGCTCATCTGCTCATCTCTCTAATGAATTAACGCTGCCTATAGTGGCCCAGCGTATTCATCACAGGCGACTAGGTTGGCGAATCTCATGCCACCTGGTTTCTGGTTAGTGAATGACGTTGGCTGCCAGTTAAAACTCTTCCCAGTCATTGTCTTGACGGCTTACCTGATTGCGCTCAGTGGCAATGCGAGATGAAGTTTGCTGCGTCAAGGTTTTTTGAGCTGGTTTAGCCTTCGCTGGACTCCTTTGCTCTCGAGCCAGTTGCGGTCTTCCTACCATACCCGATTGCGCGCCATGTGCCAACTTAAACACTGCGACAGTCGCTGCCAAGTTCGCTGCCTGATCTTGCATACTTGCCGAAGCCGCCGCCGCTTCTTCAACCAGGGCAGCATTTTGCTGGGTTACCTCGTCCATTTGCGTAATCGCGATATTCACTTGTTCAATGCCGGAACTTTGCTCAGCACTCGCAGCAGCGATTTCACTCATGATATCGGCCACCTGTTTGACCGCAGTGACGATTTGATCCATGGTCTGGCCTGTTTCATCGACCAGACGTCCACCAGCATCAACTTTTTCCACCGAATCACCGATTAATTCTTTGATCTCTTTGGCGGCTGCTGCGGAACGCTGAGCCAAGCTACGCACTTCCGACGCGACCACCGCGAAACCGCGCCCTTGTTCACCAGCGCGCGCTGCCTCTACCGCAGCATTTAAGGCAAGAATATTGGTTTGAAACGCAATGCCATCAATCACGCCGATGATGTCGACAATCTTACGGGAGCTTTCCTTAATTGATCCCATAGTATCGACAACTTGTGCCACGACTCGCCCACCTTTCACAGCATAATCAGACGCCGATACCACCATTTGATTGGCTTGTTTTGCGTTGTCGGCGTTCTGTCTCACTGTGCTGGTAAGTTCTTCCATCGACGATGCCGTTTCTTCTAAACTGGCAGCTTGCTCCTCAGTGCGTGAGGATAAATCCAAATTACCCGCAGCAATTTCACTGGATGCAGTGGCGATGGTATCAGTACTGATACGCACTTCTGATACCGTCTGCACCAGGCTACGATTCATGTCTTTCAGCGCTTCTAATAATTGACCGGTTTCATTGCTCGATTCAACCTCGATAGCTTGCGTTAAATCGCCAGCAGCAATTCCTTGGGCAATGCCCACAGCGTACGTCAACGGGCCGGAGATACCACGTACCAACCATACACCCACAGAGACGCCTGCAGCCAAACCCAGCAAAATCATCGCAATAGAAAACATACGGACTTTGTTGTAGTTGGCTTGCGATTCTGTGTATTCTTTCTTTCCTTCATTCAATTGCAGGCTAATTAATTCAGTCAATGAAACACGTATATCTTGATATGCGGCTTCCATTTTTCCGTGCAATAGCTCAGTGGCCAAAGGCATGTTCTGTGCACGTATTGCCGCTTGCGCTTTATTCAATCCTTGCTCGACAAAAATCTTCCGGGCATCGGCAAAGCGTGCCGCAATCCTCTTTTCATCTGGCGTCAAAAAAGTCGCCATATATTCGTCCCAGACCTTCGTAATTTCCGCTTTATTTTTATCCACCTCGGCCATCTCACTTTCTACCTTGGCCGTGTCACCTGTGAGTGCAGAAGCAATAGCCAACTGATTGCGATTGATGCCGCGAATGACACTATCAAGTTGGCCGACCGCGATTAGCCTGTCTTCATATACCGTTCTCAATGATTCATTTACACCAGCCAAGCTAGACAAGCCCAAGCCACCGATCAAAATCATCAGCAAAGACAGCAAACCAATCACGAAAATTAAGCGTGACTTGATCATAGTATTTTTTAACATAGTGTTCCCCTTATCGCGATTCTCTTTTTATACTGACAGCAGTGTTTTTCGATAGAGGCAGGAGCATTACGCTGCAGCCTGCGTTAGTAGACCAATCTCATTACTTGACATCATCCTGTCAATATCGACCAAAATTATCATGCGTTCATCAATCGTACCAAGTCCAATTAAGTAGTCAGCATCTACTGCTGTGCCCATTTCAGGAGCCGGCTTCACCTCTTCAGGACCAAAATTAATCACATCAGAAACACTATCGACCACCATGCCAACGGTGCGGCCCCGGATGTTCAAAATAATGACGACGGTAAGCTCGTTATAAGTCACCTCATCGAATCCCAACTTAATCCGCATATCCATAATTGGTACGATGATGCCACGCAAATTAACTACCCCTTTGAGGAAAGCGGGCGCATTCGCAATATGAGTTACTTTTTCATATTCACGCAGTTCCTGTACTTGCAATAAGTCCAAGCCATATTCTTCCAGGCCTAAAGTAAACGCCAAAAATTGCCGCACTTCTTTTTGCGTGCCAAGATCCCTTTTCTGCGCTGATGCTTCATTGATAAGTTCAGACATGATTAATCTCCAGCAACTGAATACATAAGGTCACTGTAGACAATGTGCGTGGATTTGTAACTTGCACCTTGGTGCTATATAGATTGCTCACCATTACTCGTTTTTACGTGTAGAAAAAAGGGAATACTCTGGTGTAGAAAACAAGCCTGTACGATGTTAGTAATTGTAAAATTGAACACAGCTCATACTGGATTCGGCGCTGTTCCACCAACAGGAAAGCAGGAAGAGTACTGAGCTCACCCATTGTTCAGGTTAGTAAATTATTGAGTAAAGTGCGCAAAGTATGCGAGTCAACAGGTTTATGCAAATACGCGGCACATCGGTCGTCAAACGCTTCACCTATTGTCGCAAGATCATCGCGACCAGAGATAAAAATCACGGGCAAAATAGCGGCATCAGGTTTTTTTGATTTTGTATTACGCAAACGTTTTTGCAAGGCCAAGCCGGACATTCCATCCAGATTTATATCGAGCACCAGACAGGCAACTGCGCTGATATCACCCCGGAGTAGAAACTCCTCGGCAGAAGCATACATTTCGGTTTGATATCCAAACGCACGCACTAATCTGGCGAGTGCTTTCAACAGACTCAAATCATTATCAACAATGGCAACGATGGGTTTAGCACTTGGCATCGGATTTCCCTGCTAGGGCTACATACCCCAGTGAGAAAACTATAACGTGTAGTGCGTAGCTTGTAACTTGTACTTTGGTGCTATGTTTTAAATTTGCCGCTTGGGCCGCTTGGGCCGCTTAGCCTGCTTAGGCTGCTTAGGCTGCTTAGGCTGCTTAAGCACTTATGAAGTCTTATCAAGCAATCCCAACTCAGTTGCCATCAGCACGAGTTCGGCCAAGGAATTGGCGCACATTTTTTCCATCACACTGTGACGGTGCGCTTTGACAGTACGTTCCGCATTACCTAATTGATAGGCAATTTGTTTGTTCAGCAGCCCCAGAATAAGTAGATCAAAAACTTCTTTTTCCCGTACAGTAAGGGATCCTAGTCGTCGCTTAAGCTCTTGTTGACGATGATGCTGTAGATCATCAATCTGAAACTGATCAAACGCATGTGCAATGGCATTGAGCAAGGCGTCTTTTTGCACTGGCTTCGTTAAAAAATCTTCAGCACCATTTTTGATCGCCTGCACGCTCAACGCAATACTACCCTCACCCGTCAAATAAATGAGTGGCATACGATTCGCCTGCATACGCAGTTGTGCATGTAATTCCATACCATTAATTCCAGGCAAATTCATATCGAGCAAAATACATCCAGATTCCAGTGTCGCTAATTGCGTCAAAAAATCGTTCGCCGTCCCATACACTAGGGTTCTATAGCCAGCCGCACCTAGCAATCGAGATAAGGCCTTGCTTAGGAAAGCATCGTCTTCAATAATATGTACTAATGCTTTTTCGCTCATCACACTTATGATCTATTCTTGTAGAGGAAGTTTAAAGAAAACAACAGCACCGCCATCGTCTTTATCTTGCACGGAAATGTGGCCCTGATGTACATGAATCAAGCTAGCGCAAATTGGTAATCCCATCCCCATACCGTGTTCCTTCGTGGTAAAAAAAGATTCACATGCTTGATCCAGATGCTCGCCAAAGCCAGGTCCATTATCTTCTACCCGAACTTCCGCGTAAGCGATATGACTGATCGTACTGATGCGAATGCAGCGTTGTGGGGCGGGCATCGCCATTAAAGCATCCATACTATTGATCACCAAATTGACTAATACCTGCTGAATTTGAATCCTGTCAATATTCACTGAGAGACACGAATCATACAAACACATTTCCAACTGAATGCCACGTTGCTTTGCTTCAGTGTTGAGGTACTGAGATACTTCTCGCACTACATTATTCAGATCATGCAAGGCAATTTCACTCTCGCCCTTATTCAATAAAGTCCGCATCCCCATCACGATTTGCGAAGCACGCAGATCATCGCGCCGAATGTCCGCCAAGATCTCCTTAATTTCTTGCAATGGCGGTGGCTCTTGCTCAAGAAACAATTCTGCTGCTTCAGCATTGCTCAAAATAGCGGCCAACGGTTGACGCAAATCGTGTGCGATCGCAGACGAAAAAATCGACGAGGTAATGCTACGATTTAAATGGGCAATCTGATTCAAACGTTCACTCGACTCGCGTTCAACCACAGCCAATGCTTTAGCTTTCGCTTCGACCAATTCGTTCAAATGTTCGTTTTGATAGGCAAGCTCTTTTTGCAACTGGTGGATTTGAAAATGTGTATGCACTCGTGCCAAGACCTCTTCTTCCTGAAAAGGTTTCGAGACAAAATCGACTCCGCCTACCTGAAAGCCACGCAATTTATCCTGCACATCTTGCAAGGCGCTAATGAAAATGATTGGGATCGCCGCAGTCGCAGGATTAGCTTTTAAAATTTCACAGGTTTCGTAGCCATCTAATCCCGCCATTCTGACGTCTAATAGAATCAAATCTGGGCGCGACGACTCAATCGCGCGTAATGCAATTTCACCCGACAGGGCTGGCCGCACTTTATAGCCAGCATGCGACAAAATGCGATGCAAAATCTGCAGGTTATTCGGATTATCGTCGACGATTAAAAGATTGCCAGTTGCATCCATAGTCAAATGAAATGAAGAAATCGTACGCCTGTGACTGTCACTTCAAAAAAATTGCCCAGAGGACATTAAATCGCATTTAACGTGTAAAGAGAAACACTTTTGATGCAATTTACAACACATCAAAAAATTTAACTTTATTCGAACATTTATAAAATGACCATGCGGAAATTGGTGAAGTGCTGCATTTCGATTTTCTTACCTCACTTAGTTTCCGAAAACGCTATGCCATAAAACAATGCGGCCGCGTATGCCAAACCAAAACTCAATAGCTTCAACCATTCTAAGAAAAATTTGAAATGAGCAAATGCAGTAAATCTTTACACGTTAATGTAAGTCCGGTCTTTACACCTTCCTGCATTTTTAGAATCTCACTAGCGTCACCATGTATCGAGGCACTCAGCGAATTGACTTTTTCTCAGCATCGCCCATGCCATTCCTCATGGTCTTGACATGATCACGCTAAAGTATGAACCAGAATTGGTCGATATATGAAATAGCGTTTTGGCGGATAAATAGCTGTATCGACTGAAATATTCGTCGATGTTGAAATACAGGCATGTTTGTTGCTACATACTCGATCTTTAACACTGAGCAGCCTTAGTCGCTCTCAGGCATATACTGAACTCAGGATGTCACGTGAATTTCTTGAAAAAATTATTTAGTTCGAGTACGTCTACTGATGAAAAATCATCAATCAAGCGTACGCCTGAAATCCAAGCGGCGATGGACAGAATCGAGGCACGTAAGCAAAGAGAGCTTAAGGAAAGCGCTGAAAAGCAGCGACGCGAACGCCTATTAAAAAATCACAGTCCGACCGCGCGCCAAGTGGTATCCAATCCTGTATCCGCTGCAGAGGAGCTACGTCGCCTTGAAAAAAGAGCAGAACAAGCGCACAACGATAAATTGCAGGCAGACAGCGGGATCATGGCAAATAGCAAAATGGATTTATGGCTCAATACCATCACGCCAGAAGATCCCCCCGATACGATTGCGCCGCAAATGCGCATACCTGACACAGTGTTCAATGTGAAGACCAATAAATTTGAACAATAGTAGAAATGTTTAGCAGTGCCAAATAAGTTGACTTGACGCTGTTATGCCGCGGATTAAGATTAACAACGGATCTATTCCCAGGCAGCAGTTGGAATGACACCCAGTCCTTGAAACACTGGCTTGCAAAACCAATATCCCTGCATCAAACTAATCCCGATTGAGGAGAGGAAATCTCGCTCCTCACGAGTTTCAATGCCTTCCGCTAAGACCTTAATCTGCAATTCTAGGCAGATCGAAGCAATGCCTTTGACGATCGCTTGGCGCGCATGTTGTGTATCAATTCCTCGCACCAAATCCATGTCGATTTTTATAATGTCTGGCTGATACTCGGACAAAAGATTTAGACCAGCGTAGCCGGCGCCAAAGTCATCTATCGCGGTCTTAAAACCAAAATCGTGATACTGCCGAAAAATATTCACCAAGTGAGGACGATCTTGCACTCGCTCACCTTCGGTGACTTCAAATATGATTCGCTCAATTGGAAATTGATGCTCGCGCGCGGCTTCAAATGTTGTTTGGATGCAGACTTCCGGTTTGTAAACTGCGTTGGGTAAAAAATTAATCGACAAGAATTCTTTCATCCCCAAGCGAGCTGCACCTTGTACCGCTTTTACCCGGCATAACTGATCAAAGCGATAACGATTATTGTCGTTTACCTGTGCCAAAATACTCGCCGCGCCCTCACCGTTTAGCCCCCTGACAAGAGCTTCATGCGCAAAAATTGTTCTGGATGCAAAGTCGACAATCGGTTGATAGGCAAAATCAAATTCGAGTTCAAAGGCACTATCATTTCGACAACCAACACAAGCACCGCCGGCAATTGCATCACCACTTTCCGAAAAAATTGGAACAATTGAAGACATTTGAAATTTCCTTTACGCACTGTACATAAGCTGAAAAGCACTCTCTATTACTTTACCACTATATTGTGAAGTTGCCTTATGGAACTGATGAATCGCTTGGTAATGACACATCCTACATCGATAATAAAAAACCCAGTAGCACAGAAGTGCGACTGGGTTTTTTATTGACACCTAAAGTGCAATGGCTTTAGAACGGAATATCGTCATCCATATCCGAGAAATTCGGTGCTGGACGCTGAGCAGGAGCTTGACGTGGTTGTTGAACTGGCGCGCTGTAGGCTTGTTGTTGCTGCTGCTGTGGGCGCTGTGCTGGAGCACCGCCGCCGTAGCCATCATCATCCATAGGAGCACCGCCGCCGCCCATGCCTTGACGACTGCCTAGCATTTTCATTTCATCGGCGCGGATATCGGTTGCGTATTTTTCTACGCCGTCTTTATCGGTGTACTTACGTGTACGTAAGCTGCCTTCGATGTAAACCTGCGAACCTTTTTTCAGGTATTGACCGGCGATTTCTGCCAGCTTGCCAAAGAAAGTCACGCGATGCCATTCAGTCGCTTCTTTCTTTTCACCGGTTTGCTTGTCTTTCCACGATTCTGTGGTTGCTACTGCAATGGTGGTCATTGCATCGCCACTTGGCATGTAGCGTGTTTCTGGATCACGTCCCAGATTGCCAATAATCAGCACTTTATTTAGTGATGCCATATATAAGTCTCCTACACTCTAAAATAATTTATCAACGTAACTCGCGTGTTTCAATAGATCAAAAATGCTTTCCATACAGGAGGACAAATTTGCTTACTGCGTTTCTGTAAATGTTGGCTAAACCTTGCTAGCGATGTCGCCAGAATTTGCAGAATCCGGTTTGCTGGCGCGCTTGGGCAATTCCGGCATCCGGCTTGCGATTATAAGCCAGATCAAAGACAAAACTGCAGTAAATATAAACACCGAACTAGCACTGATATGTTGCTTCATCCAACCACCAACAAAGCCACCACAAGCCAAACCCAGCGCTTGCAAAGTGTTATACACACCGAGCGCGGCACCTTTCGCTGAAGGTGGCGCCAGACGGGAAACTAAAGAAGGCTGGCTCGCTTCCAAAATATTAAAGGCAAGGAAGAAAGCAAACAACATGGCGATCAACATCGTGGCATTTTCCAGAAAACCCCAAAAGCCCAATTGCACCAACATCAGTAAGGCAATCGACCAGACAAAAATCTGCTTCATTTTGCCACTGCGCTCGCCACGCATAATCGCCAACAACATGAAAAAGAAAGAACCAAAAACCACTGGCAAATACACTTCCCAATGCTGATCGAGTGGCAAATGCGCGTATTGCACTAATGCCGAAGGAACCACGACAAACATAGCGACCTGGCTCAGATGCAATACAAACACGCCTAAATTCAAGCGCATCAATTCAGGATTTTTCAATACCGCAATGAGCGGTACTTTCACTGTCGGTAACGACGGCGCATCTGGGGTAATCCAAGTCACGACGCCGATCGCTGCAATCGCCATGATCGCGGTTAGAATAAAAATGCCATCCATGCCTATGCGTTGATACAAAACAGGTGCTAACACCAGCGACAGGGCAAAACTAATTCCAATAGAGCCACCAACCATTGCCATCGCCTTGGTGCGATGTTCTTCTCGCGTGGTGTCAGCAAGTAATGCAGTGATCGCCGCAGAAATCGCGCCAGCGCCCTGCACTGCACGGCCTATCAAGATACCCATCACCGTGTGAGACATTGCCGCAATGACCGCTCCTACTGCGAACAAAATCAAGCCGACAATAATTACTGGCTTGCGACCATACTTATCAGATGCCATACCGAAGACGATCTGCAGACAGGCTTGAGTCAGACCATAAATCCCCATTGCCATGCCGACCAAGGCCGTATTATCGCCATCCGGCAACGTTTTGGCATGAATCGCAAAAATCGGCAAAAGCAAAAATAAGCCGAACATGCGTAGGGCAAAAATAGATGCCAAGGACGCGCCAGCCCGAATTTCGGACGACGACATCTTGCTTGAGACCAATGTGGAAGCGAGCGGTTGTGAGCTCATAGGTGTTGCGCTATTCATAAGACTAATACAGCAAAAAAACCAGCAAAATTCAGGCAATAACCGAGTGTCGGCATCCCTGACCATGATTCTCGGGACAATTTGATTCGACACCCGCGCTTATTTTTGAAAACCCGTTATAGTATCAGGTTGCTCGCTTTTCATTTCGAATTGCGGCTCAGAATTGCGTTTGTTCGATTGACTGAGATTAAATCCCGTTTCAAAAGATGGGAAACATCATGAATTGAATAAATATTCTTTTCTTTATTGCACTTAGCATCTTTTCATTCGCAGGAATTGTTTCATGACCACTAGCAAAACTAAGAAATCCCTGAAGTCTGCGCCCGCAGAAATCGAATTCGATCTCGTGGACATGCCGCTCCCCAAAAAGGACGCGATCCGGGTTCGTGGTGCACGTACGCATAATCTGAAAAACATCAGCATTGATCTACCACGCAATAAGCTGGTGGTGATTACCGGCTTATCAGGCTCAGGTAAGTCTTCGTTGGCGTTTGATACTTTGTATGCAGAAGGCCAGCGTCGTTATGTGGAATCCTTATCTGCCTATGCCCGCCAGTTTTTGCAATTAATGGAAAAGCCCGACGTGGATTTGATAGAAGGTTTATCGCCAGCGATTTCTATCGAGCAAAAAGCGACTTCGCATAATCCACGCTCGACCGTCGGCACCGTCACCGAAATTCACGACTACTTGCGTTTGCTGTATGCGCGCGTAGGCACGCCATATTGCCCAGATCACCCAGAAAATCCTTTAGCGGCACAATCCGTTTCGCAAATGGTCGATGCGGTATTAGCCATGCCAGAAGACAGCAAGCTAATGATTTTGGCGCCCGTGGTGTCGAATCGTAAAGGCGAGCACGTCGATTTATTCGAAGCAATGCAGGCGCAGGGCTTCGTACGTTTTCGCGTGCAAAGTGGCACGCACGATGCGAAGATTTACGATGTCGATGATTTACCAAAACTCAAAAAAACCGAAAAGCACACGATCGCTGTGGTCGTCGATCGCGTCAAAGTCAAAGCCGACATCAAGCAACGCTTAGCAGAATCTTTTGAAACCTGTCTGCGCATCGCCGAAGGTCGTGCCTTGGTGGTTGATATGGATAGCGGTCACGAGCAATTATTCTCTAACAAATTTGCTTGCCCGACCTGCGGCTACAGTTTGCAAGAATTAGAACCGCGTTTATTCTCATTCAATAATCCTATGGGCGCTTGCCCTGAATGCGATGGTCTCGGTCACATAGAATTTTTTGATCCGAAGCGCATCGTCGCTTTCCCGAATTTATCCTTAGCGAGCGGCGCGGTCAAAGGCTGGGATAGACGCAATCAATTCTACTTCCAAATGCTGTCAAACCTGGCGGCCTTTTATGATTTTGATCTAGACGTGCCGTTTGAACAGTTATCCGAAGCCGCACAACAAGTGGTCTTGTATGGCTCTGGCAAACAAAGCATACCGTTCACCTACATCAATGAAAAAGGTCGTACTGTCGTCAAGGAACATACGTTTGAAGGCGTCGTCACCAATTTGCAAAGGCGCTATCGCGAAACCGATTCAATGGCGGTGAAAGAAGAGCTGGCCAAGTTCATCAATGAAAAAGAATGTCCGTCCTGCCAAGGTGCGCGTTTGCGCGTCGAAGCCCGATTCGTCAAAGTCGGCATGGGAAAACAAGAACGCGCAATTTATGAAATCAGTGCGATGCCTTTGCGTGAAGGCATGGAGTTTTTCAGCAAGTTAAAACTCACCGGATCGAAACGCGACATCGCAGATCGTATCATTAAAGAAATCAGCTCACGTCTGACATTCTTAAACAATGTCGGTCTCGACTACTTATCACTAGATCGCAGCGCAGATACTTTGTCTGGTGGCGAGGCACAGCGGATTCGCCTCGCCTCACAAATCGGTTCTGGCTTGACGGGTGTGATGTACGTTTTGGATGAACCATCTATTGGCTTGCATCAACGCGACAATGATCGCTTGATCGGCACCCTCAAACATTTGCGTGATATTGGCAATAGCGTTCTCGTGGTTGAGCATGATGAAGACGCCATTCGCTGCGCCGACTTTATTGTCGACATGGGTCTCGGTGCAGGTGTGCATGGTGGTGAAATCATTGCGCAAGGTTCGCTCGACGACATCATGCAAAGCACGCGCTCGTTGACTGCCCAATATTTATCCGGCGCTTTAGAAATTGAAGTACCGAAAAAACGCGCGGCCTTTAATCCGGAAAAACAATTCGTGATCTCAGGCGCGACTGGCAACAACTTGAAAAAAGTCACGATGAGATTGCCCGTCGGTTTACTGACTTGCGTGACCGGCGTTTCCGGTTCGGGCAAATCGACTTTGGTCAACGATACTTTATACCTGGCAGCATCGCGTCATCTCTATGGATCGCAAACTGAACCAGCCGCATTTGAAAGTATCAGCGGACTAGAGCATTTTGATAAAGTCATTGCCGTCGATCAAGCACCGATTGGTCGTACACCACGTTCCAATCCTGCGACCTACACTGGCCTGTTCACACCGATACGCGATTTGTTTGCGACCGTACCGGTCGCCAAAGAACGTGGCTATAGCGCAGGACGTTTCTCATTCAATGTCAAAGGCGGACGCTGCGAAGCTTGCCAGGGCGATGGCGTAATCAAAGTTGAAATGCACTTTTTGCCTGACGTGTATGTCCCTTGCGACGTCTGTCACGGCAAACGCTACAACCGCGAAACCTTGGAAGTGCAATACAAGGGCAAGAACATCAACGAGATCTTGGCGATGACGGTGGAAGATGCACATGAGTTCTTCAAGCCTGTGCCTTTGATTGCCCGTAAATTGCAAACCCTGTTAGACGTGGGTCTAGGCTATATTCGCCTCGGTCAAAGCGCCACTACACTGTCGGGCGGCGAAGCACAACGTGTGAAGTTATCTTTAGAATTGTCCAAGCGCGATACGGGTCGTACCTTGTATATTTTAGATGAGCCTACGACTGGTTTGCATTTCCACGATATCGCTTTGCTGTTGAAGGTTATTCATCGCTTGCGTGATCAAGGCAATACGGTCGTCATCATTGAGCACAATCTGGATGTGATTAAAACCGCGGACTGGATCGTGGATATGGGGCCAGAAGGTGGCGCTGGCGGTGGACGTATTATTGCAAGTGGTACGCCGGAAGATGTGGCAGCGAATGAGCACAGTGTGACGGGGCATTATTTGCTGCCTTTGTTGAAGAAGAAGTGATCGCAGTGGTAGGGCGGGTGAAACCCGCGCCGCCAGACCATTAAGCGACTGAGCAGCGCGGGTTTGACCCGCCCTACAAAAAACGGATACATCGGCATTAAGGAAGAAGAAGCTCTGCGCTCTCTGCACCCCTGCGGCAAAGCTTTTGACATAAAAAACTTTTAAATTATTATGAGCATCAAACTAATCGTAGGCCTAGGCAACCCAGGCCCTGAATATGAGCAAACCCGACACAATGCAGGTTTCTGGCTAGTCGATCAACTTGCTGGCAGCGGCTTACAACGCGACAAAAATTTCAATGCCTTAGTCGCGAAGACGCGCATTGCAGATGAAGAAGTTTGGCTGTTGCAACCACAAACTTTTATGAATCGATCTGGGCAATCAGTCGGTGCGATATGTCGCTTTTATAAAATCTTGCCAGAGCAAGTATTGGTTGTGCATGATGAACTCGACATCGCACCAGGCCTCACCAAACTCAAAAAAGGCGGCTCCTCCGGTGGCCACAACGGCCTCAAAGACATCACTGCAGCGCTTGGCACCCAAGACTACTGGCGCATGCGCATAGGCATCGGTCATCCACGTACTTTAAATTTGCAACAAGGCGTCGCGGATTTTGTATTGCATAGGCCACGCAAAGAAGAACAGCCTTTAATCGATGAATCAATTGCGCGTGGGCTAGAAGTCATTCCGCAATTAGTGAAAGGCGAATTTGCGGATGCGATGACAAAGTTACATACGATCACAAAGTAAATTCGATTCTCAGTTGGCTCGCAGTCAGCGTGATAAAAAACCCGTCGCAACAGAAGTTGGACGGGTTTTTTATTACGTTAGCGATGAACGAGCACCGATAGAACATCGAGTGAACATTCAAGGAATATTGAACGAACTAAGCGTGCGTTCAATATTCCAATGACAAGGACTAATTAAAGAAACAAATTAGAACTTGTAAGTTGCGTTCACATACACAGTACGGAAACTTGGTGACCAGCCACCGCGCCAGTCAGTTGGATTTTCCGTTTGGAAGACATTACCAACGTACAAGTTCAGTTTTGTGTTTTTGAAGCCAGAATATGTCAGGCTATAGTTCACAAATGTACCCGCATCGATACGCTCACAAGTTGCCATGTTTTCTGGCGCGACTTTTTGCGTTACGCAGTAGGTTGGAGAAGCCAGGCTGTTTGCGCTGTAACCACTGAAGTAATTAACGATTACAGCATTGTCCCACTTGCCTGTCTTCAATGCAGCGACAACTTTCGCTTCCATCTGTCCGCCGCGATCATAAGTACCGCTCAGGTTCTTATTCCACTTGCCGTCTGCCACACTATAAGTCTGGTAGTTCAACTCGTAGTTACCTTCCAATTGCAGACGCAAAGTACCGAGGCCATCGAGCTTGATACGGGATGTCAAATCAAAATCAAAACCAGAAGCACGTGTTTTACCTGTGTTCACGTATGGGTTGTAAACCAAGCCCAACTTACCAATGTTTTGAAAGCCTACCGCATTAGTCGGCGCATATTTTTTCACCAAAGCCAAGAACTCATTGTCGGTCGCTGTATTATCAACGCGCAACAACTGACCTGCAGGCAAAGATGCTTCACCTTTCAAGATATCCGTCACAGAACGAGTACCGATTTCATCTTGGCGTTCGATATTGAAGTAATCAATCGCGAAAGACCATTGCTTCGTTGGTGCAAACACCAAGCCCATAGTGTAAGAACGTGAAGTCTCTGGTGCCAGATTTGGATTGGATGCCACAAAGCTTGGTAAGCCAGCAGAACAGTCGTTTGAACGGTAGCTGTTACCCAAGGCTTTGTCCGCTGTCGTCGCTGTCTTGCTGTTCTGAATCAGGTTATTCAATTCAGTCGCGATTGGGCAGCGACGCAAATCATTCACACCCGTTGCAACAGAGCTACGACCTAAACCGTTACCAGATTCAACAATGTTTGGTGCGCGGAAACCACCGGATGCCGTTGCACGCAACAACAGGCTGTCTGTTGCGGTGTAACGCAAGCCGAGTTTTGGAGAAACGTGGGCATCGAAGTCGCCTTGTTTATCCGCACGCAAAGCTGCGCTGACTTCAAAGTTTTTGACGACTGGAATTGTCGCTTCTGAAAAGATCGCGTATTGATTACGTGTGTCTTTAACTTGCAAACCGAAGATACCTACCAACTCACCGTTCAAGACATTGTCTGAACTCTTCATTTCATAAGCTTCACGACGCACGTCTGCACCCAGCGCGAAAGACAATGGGCCCGCTGGCAATTGCATTAATTCACCAGTCAATGTACCGTCTAAGAAAGAGATCGTAGACTTACCTTTAGTAGTACGAATCGGGAACATAGTTTCCAACAGAGCGCGGTCATTTTGCTTGCCGAAGACATAGGTCTTGTTGATGATCGCATCTGTGTAGCCTTTTGCACTGACTGCACGGGTCGCTTTGTCAGCAGAAGATTCCATGTGGCCGAAAGCTGATTTCCAGTCGTAAGCTCCCACAGTGCCTTCCAATGCCAACATCGCGCGATATTGGTCAGTGTTCGTCTTGTTAAAGTTGAAGCCATTACCTGTATCCATCATACGCGCACGATATTCAACTGGCGTTGTGTATGGATTATTTGGATGACCGACTGGCAGTTTTGGATAGGTGAACGGACCAACCATTTTTCCGCCATACACGTTGTACCAAATGCTGCTTGAAGTCGTGGTAGATCCGTTACTGACATTGAATGGTGTCAAGATATAGGAGTCGTAAGAATTGGAATACGTCAATTCGAAATTCGCGTCGATTTCTTTACCGATTTTGAAATGCGTACTACTTGCCAATGCATAGCGCTCACTGTTAGTGGTAATGCCGCTGTATGGCAGAATATCCATCTTACATTGCTTGTCGACTGGATCGATGTCACCAGCTGGACAACCTGGAGCTGCGACGATATTGGTACTGCTCAAGAAGTAGTTACCCGTTGGGGAGAAAGAGCTCTTCGCATCCCAAGTCGAGCGACCTGGTGTTTGACGGTGCCATTCTGGGTATTGGTTACGCAAATCACCCGTCGTGTAACCGTCACGCTTAACGCCTTCGATATTCAAGTAGGTATTGAAACCATCTTTATTCACATCGCCGAATCCATAGATTGCGGAGACATTACGATTACGCAGATCGGAGAAGTTTTCTGCTGTCGAGTAACCAGCCTTGACTTGGCCGCCTTGGAAATTCTTACGCAAGATGATATTGATAACGCCAGCGATTGCGTCAGAACCGTAGATCGCAGATGCGCCATCTTTCAAAATTTCGATACGCTCAATCGCATCTGCTGCGATTGCATTCAGGTTCGTAAAGTTGTCTTGAGCACCGTCAGCCAAACCGTATGGGGCGATACGACGACCATTCACCAATACCAGAGTCGCGACTTTACCCAAACCACGCATACCGGCCGCTGACGCACCCGTTGCGAAGCTACCAGAGCTGCTGCTCGCTGCATTCAAGCTAGTACCAACCGCGACGGAATCAGTCAAAATACCCAGTGCAGTCGTTGCACCAGTGCGCTCGATATCTTCGCGCGTCATGATCTGTACGGATGCGGATGTTTCAACAGAAGTACGCTTGATACTGGAACCAGTAATTTCAATCTTCTGTACTTTTGGTTCTGCTTCTTGTGCAAAAGCAGGTGCTATAGCAACCAGTGTGTGCACCACACCGATCGCCATCAGGGCTTTAGTCATCTGTTTGAGTTTCATAGTTTTTCTCTTGAGTTTGTTGAAAAATTCTCATTAACTAGGCATTTTTGCGATCTACACTTCGATACAAAAAAACTAAATTATGAAATATTATTTTCATTATTAAGGTAAAGCAGCTTGCAATAATACAAGAAGTTTTCACACAAGATCTAGAACTATTTGAATTTCCTCTTCTAATCGGCCTTTTACCAGCAAAATTAATGGCAAGAAATTATTAATTTTTATGAAAATAAAATTTCATAAAAATATATAAACCCAAAAACAAGTAACCTGCTTACTACGCACTTGTCAAAGACCTAACTTAAAACGATTTATGGAAATGAGGAATCACATAAACTAAGCCTGCCAATGCATCAGAATGGCCAGCACTTAATTTTGGTTTGCCTGCGAGTATGTGTTGCTCATGTTAGCAACACGCGGGCGGATACTTATTCAGACTCTTTACTTGAATCAACAATAGGGAGTTTGCGACCACGCTCTTTCAATGCTTGACGCAACAAATATTCCACCTGCGCGTTCGCACTGCGCAACTCCTGTGCAGCCATACGCTCGATCTCAGTCCAGAGCACTGGATCGATACGCAGGGGAAAAGATTTTTTACTTGGACTGGCCATTGCAATTTAATTTGAATTGGAAAGCTGTAAGTTCAATTTTTCGCACAAAACTTCCGGCTCGGCACAGCCCAGACGAATTTTGCTCCCGTCCATCTTGTAGATCCTTACAGCACCGGATCCTGCGGCGTTATACAGCATGCCTTCTCGGGTAAAACGGATTCCTTTACCCTCATACCACTTGGTTTGACACGGCTCAACACGCTGAATCTGTGAAATCTTTAACTCCCACTTCGGCCACTTCAGCAATCCAAAATGCCAGCGCAAAGTCTCTTGATCGAGTTGGATGCTTAAGTGTGCAAACATCGCAAGCGCAATCAGATTGATCAGCGACATCAGTACAATTACCTTTACCAGCAACGCCGCTTTTTGTTCTGGCGCGGCATCGACACCAAACAACGCGACGCCCAAGGTACTTAAAGGTAGCAATACCCACAGCAGGACAACCCACTGCCGTGATTGATAATTTTTCGTCTTACTGTTTTTCATATATTTTTTACGATTCATCGGTGAACTTGCGATCTTGATTGCTGACCGATTTTTTGTTCGCTGCGACTCCTGCGCATACTCCTATCAGCAAAATAATTAGGACTGCTGTCATGGCACTCTCCAAAGTTTCTCAAATTTAACAGATCTTTTAATTGTACAAAGTACCCGTATTGATCACCGGCTGAGTTTCTTTATCTGAACACAGTACGACCAAAAGATTACTTACCATTGCGGCTTTCCGTTCATCATCCAACTCCACAATCTTGCGTTCAGACAAGCCGAGTAAAGCTTCTTCCACCATCGTCACGGCACCATGCACAATCTTCTTACGTGCACTGATAATGGCCTCAGCTTGCTGCCGACGCAACATGACTTGAGCAATTTCTTGGGCGTAGGCTAAATGTGTCAACTTGGCATCTTCCACATCAATCCCTGCCGCAACGAAGCGATTATGCAATTCCTGACGCATCGCATTCGCCACGACATCCATGCCAGCACGCAAAGTCGTTTCGCCTTCTGCCAAGTCTTCACCATCATCATAGGCATACTGCGCGGCCAGATGCCTAATCGCCGCTTCCGCCTGAACATGGACAAATCGCTCGAAATCATCGACGTTATAAATTGCCAAAGCAGTCTCTTCAACACGCCAAACAATCGCCGCGCCAATCTCAACCGGATTACCACGCTTATCATTCACCTTTAATGGTGGCGTATTCAAAGTACGGGCGCGCAAACTGATTTTGCGTTTATTGAACAGAAAATTCGCCCAACGCAAACCTTCGCTACGATCAGTGCCTTTATATTCGCCAAACAAAGACAACATCGCCGCTTCGTTCGGTTGCAACATATACAGACCGGCAAAAATCATCGTTCCGAATACATTTAAAGCCAACTTTGCCAGCACACTCAATAAACTAGTCTCTGTATTATTGATCAATAAATAAATACCCACCACATGCAAAATGAGTCCACACGCCAGCATGGCATAGCCATCCATAGACTGTAATTGACGCTCTTGAATTTCTTTTCTACTGATCAGTTTTTTACTGATTACTTGCTTTTCCGCATCCATCGTCTTCTCCGTGAAAAAACCTTGGCAAGCACATGCTTACCTGTTTATCGCTTTACAACTGAAATCAAAGTGATATCACTTTAGGATCACCTGGGATGAATGTCAAGCAAATTTGAAAAATATTTTCAGAGTACGACAACCACCACAATTAGCAGTTCAGGTAAGATGATCCGCTATAGAAGAATTCCACCCCCCTCCATGAAAACCACAATACTTACTGAGCTAGGCAAGCTTTGGCAAATCGCATGGCCAGTGCTCATAGGGCAGCTTGCCACGGTCGGCATGTCGGTTGCCGACGTTGCGATGACAGGTCATCTTAGTGCACAAGATTTGGCAGCGGTTGCTCTCGGTGCGTCGCTGTGGTCTATTGTATTAGTGACCGTAATGGGCATTATGATCGCGATTAATGCAGTAGTCGCACATGAAGTCGGAGCCGGCGCTTTCGATAAAATCCCCCATATTATGCGGCAGTCGATGTGGATGGCATTTGGTGTCGGCATCATCGCTTGTGCACTATTAAACATGTCGACTATCGTTTTCGATTATTTACAACTCGAAACCTTGGTACAACAAAAAGCCACCCAATTTGTACGCGTGATCAGCATTGGAATGCCAGCGTTTGCCATGTACCGTGCGCTGTACAGTTACACCACGAGCTTGAATGAAACCAAACCCGTGATGATGATCGCGCTACTGGGGTTAGCATTTAATGTTGTCGTCAACTACTTGTTCATCTACGGAAAATTTGGCTTACCGCATTTGGGCTCCACCGGCTGCGCACTGGCAACTGGAATCGCCATGTGGTTAATGCTCGGTGCCATGCTGTGGTGGACTCACCGCGCGCCGGTCTATCAACAGACGTTTCCGTTTACCCACAGAGAAGCGCCTAAATGGAGCGAAATCCGCTCTATGCTAAAAATAGGACTACCGATCGGTGTGACCTATTTCGCCGAAGTGTCTGCATTTTGTGCAGTCGGTTTACTGGTTGCGAGATTTGGCGTCATTGCTATCTCCGCAAATCAAATTGCCTTGAATTTTTCTTCCCTAATCTTTATGGTACCGATGAGTCTGGGCATTGCATTGACTACGCGGGTTAGTCAGACTTTGGGCGAGGGCAACGTGGTTCATGCACGCTTCGTATCCTGGACTGGCGTCGGTATTGCCTTAGTGTTCGCGGTTATTTCAGCTAGCTTCATGACCTTAATGCGCTATCAGGTTGCGGCAGCCTACACTTCTGATCCAGCGGTACAGGAAGTTGCTGCAAACTTACTTTTATTGGCAGCGATTTTCCAATTATCCGATGCGGCACAAGTCACCTTTTCTTGCGCACTGCGCGGCTACAAAGTGACGCGTATTCCCATGCTTATCCACATCATGGCATTTTATGGATTCGCTTTACCAATCGGACTGACCTTAGGCTTAGCACCTGCTTGGGTGCCTTGGGCGCCATCGAAGCCTATGGAAGCGAGTGGATTTTGGATAGGTTTAGTTTTAGGGCTGACGGTAGCGGCAATATTGCTCGGCCTATTCTTACATAGGCTATCGAGTACACGAATTGCATATCATCTCAATTCGACAGAATAGGCAGAACCAGCCCCGTCTACGATGGAATAAGCCGAGCCTAAAAGCACATAGTGTAAAATAACGGATTAATTCCCATAATCTTTCTATTTGCGCAAGAAGTTGTTTGCGCATCTATTTCTGAGCAAAGTTCATCATGAGTCTTCAATGCGGCATCGTCGGCCTTCCTAACGTCGGCAAATCTACCCTCTTCAATGCCCTGACTAAAGCAGGCATTCCGGCAGAAAACTATCCATTTTGCACGATCGAACCAAACGTCGGTGTGGTTGAAGTACCTGACCCGCGCTTGAAGCAGTTATCCGAAATCGTCAAACCTGAGCGTGTACAAAACGCCATCGTCGAATTCGTCGATATCGCCGGTTTGGTTGCAGGTGCATCCAAAGGTGAGGGCTTAGGCAATCAATTTTTAGCGCACATCCGCGAAACTGACGCCATCGTCAATGTCGTGCGTTGCTTTGAGGATGACAATGTCATCCACGTTGCAGGCAAAGTTAGTCCATTGGATGATATCGAAGTCATTCAAACTGAGCTTTGCTTGGCAGATATGGGATCGGTTGAAAAAGCCATCCACCGAGAAAACAAAAAAGCGCGTTCTGGCGATAAAGACGCGATGAAGTTGGTCACCTTGCTTGAAAAAATCATGCCTGGCTTGAACGATGCTAAGCCAATTCGCGCAATGGGCTTAGATAAAGAAGAAATGGCGCTGATCAAGCCGATGTGCCTAATCACGGCCAAGCCTGCGATGTATGTTGCTAACGTCTCTGACCACGGCTTCACAAACAATCCATTGTTGGATCAATTAAGCACCTACGCAGCGTCACAAAACGCGCCGATAGTGGCAATTTGCGCTTCTATTGAATCTGAAATCGCAGACTTAGATGACGCAGATAAAACCGAATTCTTAGCCGATATGGGTATGGAGGAGCCAGGTCTTGATCGCTTGATCCGCGCCGCATTCAAGCTCCTAGGCTTACAAACTTACTTCACTGCAGGCGTCAAAGAAGTGCGTGCTTGGACTATTCATGTCGGCGACACCGCACCACAGGCAGCTGGCGTCATTCATACGGATTTTGAGCGCGGCTTCATCCGCGCACAAACTATCGCATTTGATGACTACATCAGCCACAAAGGCGAAGCTGGCGCCAAAGAAGCCGGAAAAATGCGCGCCGAAGGCAAGGAATATGTTGTAAAAGATGGT
This sequence comes from Undibacterium sp. Ji22W, assembly GCF_049340305.1. Taxonomy (NCBI): domain Bacteria; kingdom Pseudomonadati; phylum Pseudomonadota; class Betaproteobacteria; order Burkholderiales; family Oxalobacteraceae; genus Undibacterium; species Undibacterium sp. Ji22W. The sequence continues at coordinate 506,880 of NZ_JBMPOU010000002.1, forward strand.
GATGTTTTGAACTTCTTGTTTAACGTCTAAATCGTCAATACTCACTCGCGAGTAGTTTCTCAATAGCACGCTCGCCGTTTCGTTTCTAAAAAAAATCCCAGACACAGTTCTGGGATTTTTCTTTAAGCGCTTACTTCTTCAACGAGCCAGATTTTTCTTACAATTTCACGGCCACATTCAATCCATTCACGTTACGAACTTGTTTCGGCGACGCAGTCTCATCATTATTTTCAAAGCGCAATTCAATCAAGGCATCATCACTAAAATCTGGATTAAATAAAGTGATGGAATAAGTAGACTTTTCTTTGTCTACTAACAAACTTATATGGCGTTCGCCCTGTACCAAAGTCGCTGTCTGCAATCCCATCCAATCAGCTGGAAAACTCAAAATCATTTTTCTAGTCTGACATGGACCACCGACCGCACGCATCAAGTTACGTGCAACGAATGGTAAGTCGTCATAGTGAATGGCCCAGAACATTTCACATTCAAGTCGTAAATCACCCAAGCGCCGATGATTGACAGCAACACCTGTGCTTTGCACCAGTGGCCACCAACGAAACATTTCCTTCTTTCGATTGATCATCAACTCGGCTTGTTGCGAGACCGCCTGTTCATCGCGCGGCAACACAAAACTGCCGTCACTGGCCAAGGGAATTGTGCGACTGTATTCATCGCTTGCTAGTCGCAAATTCAAGCCTGACAAACTCACGTCCAGACGACGCGGTTTCAATATGAATTGAGGCGATGCTTGCGGTGCGTGCGCATGATGTTTTTCAAAAGCATCTAAGCCCTTGAGCATCACGCGGTAGGATTTCCAATCAGGATTTTTTATGCTGCTGATTTCTACCGTTTGATCCGCGGTTTGATCCGGGCTCACATGGTCGGTTCGGACGTCCTGAATAATGTCTTTTTCTTGCAAACGCTCTTGCGCATCTAATCGCTGCATGACACTCAATAACGCGATTGCACTGAGCAATAACAAGTGGTGCGGAAATTTTCTCATAGTCCTGTTTCTAAGAATTTGAAGTCCTTTATTTGCTTCTTGTAGCAAACCAGTAGATCAAACAAGTTGATTGTGTTGCGACTTCACATTGATTCACAAGCGAAACAATGTGGTTTCAGGGCGACAAATCTTCCCCTTGGGATAACTGATTCAAGTCCCCTCACCTGTTAAACAATGTGAGTTGACACGCACAGCAACGACACCATGATATATTAATACCAATGTTGCAAATTTGTTTGTCTTCTTCTCTCGGCACATAAACTCTATGGACAAGTCATTGACCACCAGTACCACTCATCTTGGTGATGCTATGCATAATGAAGTACATATTGTGCGTGCACAACTACAAGATCTTATCAGCGAAGCGCGCCACAATCAGTCGATTTTAAACCGCCATCAAACCTTGGATTTGCAACTGATTGGGGCACATAGTTTTCGCGAATTACTACAACATATTTTTGTGACGCTCGCAGAAATTTGCGAACTTGATCAAGTCAGTCTGAGTTTAGTGAATACCCAGCACAACTTGCAAGAGATGCTGGCCGATCTGAAAATCGACAAGGAAGAATTCCCTTTTCTCTTGTTCGCCCAAACCGAAACAGATTTACAAATTGCAGGGCATCCTCTGAAAAAGCCAATACTCGGCGAATTCGATCAGACCATGCACCAGTCTTTGTTTGCGTGCTGTTTCGAACAACCTGTCAGCGTTGCAATTATTCCCTTAATCCGGCAAAGTAAATTAATTGGCAGTTTAAATTTGGGTAGTGCACAACCTGAACGCTTCGTCAGTGACATGGGTACCGACTTCATAGAACGTTTGGCTTCCATCATCGCCATTTGCCTGGAAAACGTGATCAATAGTGAGCGCCTGACACAAATTGGCTTAACCGATGCACTCACCAACGTCAGCAACCGACGTTGCGTGGAACAACGCATGCTTGAAGAAATTGCGCGAGCGCGTCGTCAACATTACAGCATAGCTTGCATGTATCTGGATATAGATCACTTTAAGAAAATCAATGACCTTCATGGCCATCAAGGTGGCGATGAAGTTTTAAAAGAAGCTGCGAAACGGATTAAAGCAGAATTGCGTCTGAGCGATACGATAGGACGTTTTGGCGGCGAAGAATTTGTGGTGCTTCTGATTAACACTAGTCACGACAATGCAAAACACGTCGCGGAACGGATACGGAAGAGCATCGCCGATAAAGCCTTCTTGTTGAGCATGACGGGCGCCTGTGATGTTAGTTTGTCGATAGGAATAGCAACCTTATCTGACAATCATAATTCAGGGGAAATTGAAAACACTGCGCAGGCGCTGTTATCAAGAGCTGATCGTGCTTTATACGATGCAAAAGAGAAAGGGCGCAACTGCGTATGCGAAGCGCCGGATGTATGAGTCTGCAACGAGCTTAGTTTTTTTTAGCTGCCGCTTGTAAGGCGTCGTATTTTGCCATTAGCTGCTCTTTGCTTTCGCGCCAGGCAGGATTAAATGGGATGCAGCTTACCGGACAGACCTGCTGACATTGTGGCTCATCGTAATGACCGACACATTCTGTACATTTGTTCGGATCGATTTCGTAAATCTCTGGTCCCATATAAATTGCTTCATTTGGGCATTCAGGTTCACATACATCGCAATTGATGCAATCGTCGGTAATTAATAAGGCCATAATTTCACTTTTTACTGGCGTCAGCTGACGCGCTAATTTTCTACTTACTATTTACTTACTATTCGTTTGCCACAAACTACGCACTGCGTTTCACTTGTTTTGTTCGGCAATTTTCTTCTTCAGCCACGCATCAACTGAGGGAAAAACAAATTTAGAAACATCTCCGCCAAATTGTGCAATTTCACGCACGATCGTGCCGGAAATAAATTGATATTGATCAGATGGCGTCAGGAACATCGTTTCTACGTCAGGCAATAAATAGCGATTCATGCCTGCCATTTGAAACTCATACTCGAAGTCGGAGACCGCTCGCAGACCGCGCACAATCACGCGCGCATCATTCTTGCGTACAAAATCTTTGAGCAAGCCTGAAAAACTCTCCACCCTGACATTCGGATAATGTCCCAATACTTCATTCGCAATACTAAGACGCTCCTCCAAAGAGAAGAAAGGCTTCTTATTCTTACTGTCAGCAACGCCGACAATCAATGTATCAAACAAGCCAGATGCACGACGCACTAAGTCTTCATGTCCGCGCGTCAGCGGATCAAATGTTCCAGGATAAACTGCTGTGACCATGACATTTCCCTTGGTGGAATGGTGTTTGTGATTTTGTTTTTACTAAGTCCTTATGCAACACTCAACTTAGTTTTCATTTTAGACGCGCATTATCCCAGATTTTATACAGGTTCACCCGACTCGGTGTTGCGTTGCAACAAATGAAAGTAGACACTACCCGCTTTATCCTCGCGCAAAATGTGCCAACCTTGTGCCCAAGCCGGTGCTATTGTCCCTGAATCAAGCCTCAGCGCTTGCTCAGACTCTACATACAAAATTCCCGCTGGCTTCAGCAAATCAGCGCAAAGTGGCAGAATTTTTTCTAAAAATCCCAGATTAAAAGGGGGATCAAGAAAGATCAAATCAAACTTTTGTTGACTAGTCAGCAAATTCTTTACCAACAAGAGTGCGTCACCACGCAGCAAACGAACCTGCTCGGCACGCAATTTCTCTTTAGTTTGTTCTAATTGTTTATACGCGGGGGCGAATGCCTCAAACATAGTCACCTGACTAGCGCCACGACTGGCCGCCTCAAAGCCTAAGGCTCCGCTACCAGCGAACATATCGAGGCAGGATACATTATTCCACTGACCATTAAGTAAATGATGCAACCAGTTAAAGACCGTTTCACGTACCCGGTCAGGGGTAGGCCTTAAGCCATCGGCACTGATCACAGTCAAAGGCGTACGCTTCCAGAGTCCACCGATGATTCTGACCTGATGACTGGCTTGACGATGGGGGCTGCGCGCTAGAGGCTGCGTAGGCTGCGATGCTGGATTCTGGCGATTCTTGTTGTGATTCATAGCGGGGGCGGAAAATCGACGGTCTGCTCTGTTAGAATGGCAGCATTCTAAAGGTTTTTCGTCACAACACCGCAATTGTCTGCCTTGCGATAAGTATTTTCCTGATTGCATCTCTCATTTGCATCGATAGCGAACAATCTCAACACCACTCTTAACGTAAAAATTCATCAATGTTTAGCTTTTTCAGAAAAAAAACGCCAGAGCCAATATCAACGCCACCTAGCGTAGAAATCAAAGAACATCAGTCAGACACTTTGCCCTCTGTCCCACTCTCAGAAGCCAGGAACGACATCAGCGGCACTAACAGCCAAGATATTGCGAGTGAGGGCACTCAACGCGCGACAGAGGAACCTGTGGCCTCGAGCACCGAGGCACGCGTTGAACCAGTTGCTGCACCCGCCAAGCAATCTTGGATTGCACGCCTCAAGCAAGGCCTGGCGAAGACATCATCCAACCTGACAACACTGTTTATTGGCGCTCGTATTGATGATGATCTATACGATGAGTTAGAGGCTGCTTTACTTACCGCGGATGCTGGTGTCGAAGCAACCATGCATTTGCTTGAAAACCTAAAGCGCAAAGTTAAAGAAGAAAAATTAACTGAAGCCGAACAAGTCAAAGCTGCGCTAAAAGTGCTGCTATTGGATTTGCTGAGCCCTTTGCAGAAACCATTTGAACTAGGTCGCTTTCAGCCGCTGGTCATGATGATCGCAGGCGTCAATGGAGCTGGCAAAACCACTACCATAGGCAAACTTGCCAAACACATGCAAGTACATAATCAATCGGTGGTGTTAGCCGCTGGCGATACCTTCCGTGCCGCGGCACGCGAACAATTGATGGTATGGGGTGAACGCAATAACATTACGGTGATCGCACAAGAATCCGGTGACCCGGCGGCAGTCGCGTTTGACGCTGTCGCCTCCGCCAAAGCACGTGGTACGAATGTCGTGATGGTCGATACCGCGGGTCGCTTGCCGACACAACTGCATCTGATGGAAGAACTTAAAAAAATAAAGCGTGTGATCGCCAAAGGTATGGACGGCGCACCGCAAGAAATATTGTTGGTGATTGACGGGAATACTGGACAGAACGCACTGGCGCAAGTGAAGGCGTTTGATGATGCCCTGCAATTGACGGGTTTGATCATTACCAAGCTTGATGGCACCGCAAAAGGTGGCGTGTTAGCAGCCATTGCCAAGACTCGCCCTATCCCGGTGTATTTCATTGGTGTGGGCGAACAAATCGAAGACTTGCAAGCCTTCAACGCCCAGGAATTTGTTGACGCTTTGCTGCAATAATCTGACTGATCCACGAAAGACGAAAGTTTGCGATGATCGAATTCCAACATGTAAGCAAAGCTTATGCGAATGATGTATACGCCTTACGCGATGTGTCCTTGAGTATTGGCGATGGCGAATTAGTGTTTCTGGCAGGACCGTCTGGTGCAGGTAAGTCAACCTTGCTCCGTATGATTGCCGGGCTGGAGAAGCCCAGCAATGGCATGGTGTTAATGAACGGCCAAAACATCAGTAAATTAAAAGCTGGCAGCCTGCCATATCTGCGCCGCAAATTAGGTTTAATTTTGCAAGGGCAAGGTTTACTGCTTGATCGCAGTGTATTGGCGAATGTGATGCTACCGATGATCGTCGTTGGCGAGTCTGTCAGCGAGGCAGAAACCCGTGCCCGCGCAGCTTTAGAGCGACTTAATATGCTGGACAAAGCGAGCTCATCGCCGCTCGAACTCTCTGGCGGCGAACAACAGCGTGTAGCGATTGCGCGAGCGATAGTGAATCGTCCGCAAATCATTCTAGCTGACGAACCTAGTGCTTATCTTGATCGCGATAATGCCATCATCGTCATCAATGCTTTGAAGGCCTTTCAACGTTCAGGCGTAACTTGCATTATCTCCAGCCACGATGAGCAATTCTTAGATCAAGCCAATCGGGTAATTTATCTGAGCAAGGGAGAGGTCAAAGATTCCTGGACTTCCTCAGTAAGCGCGAACATCAGCGCCACCATCACTGCCTAAAAATAGAATTCGCTAGGATACAAAGATCATGACTAACTGGTTCCGCCAACATGCTTATGCTTTGCGTAGCGCACTCACCCATTTACGAGCTGCGCCGGGCAATTTTCTTTTTAACGTGCTGGTGGTGGCGATTGCCTTATCACTGCCAATCGCGGGTCTGACCATCTTGGAGAACATTCGTCCGGTTGCCTCACAATTGTCGATAGAACCGGAAGTCAGTGTTTTTTTGAAACCAGAAATGGCAAGCGCCGATGCGGCAAACTTGCAAACGCCCATCAAGAAAACGCTTAAAGACCTGCAAATTAACGCCAAACTGCGTTTCGTCGCCAAAGACAAAGCGTTGGCAACAATGGAAGGCACGAATAGTCTGGCAGAAGTGTTAGCCACATTGGGAGGCAATCCCTTGCCCGACGCCTTTGTCATATCGCTTTCGAATTCGGACAGCGCCAAGTTAGAGCAACTCACGACAGCTTTGCGTGGACTCGATCATGTCGATGTAGTCCAAGTCGACTCCGAGTGGGTCAAGCGTCTGGCAGCGTTACTGCACGTGGCACAGATGGCCTTGTTGTTCTTAGCCGGCACCCTAGCAGTCGTCGTGATTGTCGTAATTTTTAATGCGACACGCTTGCAAGTGATCTCCCACCAAGCCGAAATTAGCGTGAGCCGGATGTTGGGCGCGACCAATAGCTTTATTCATAAGCCGTATTACTACACAGGTGCGATGTTAGGTGTACTCGCAGGCGGTCTCGCTTTGGGATTCGTCGCGCTTTCTTTACAGCCATTAAATCAAGCCATCGCGGAATTTGCCAAGCTATACGCGTCTGAATTCCATCTCAGCCCGCTCGGCCTATTGCCAAGTCTAGGTTTAATTGTCGTCAGTAAGTTACTTGGTTTGAGTGGCGCCTACCTTTCAGTACGTCGACAATTATCAAAAATTCCACATTAAGCTGACTCGATTCGAATTCCCACCTGCAACTTTCCTAGTATTCTTCGGTCTACATTGTCAATTAAATAGCGAATAAGCGAAAAAAATTAGGCTTTTAATAGCGAAGCACTTGAAATTCGACAAAATAAACAGATTATTAGCACTCATCTCGATTGAGTGCTAATATTAGAACTTGAAGATACCTGAAGTAGTTGGGTATGGCTCGACAGATACAATCTGATTTGATATCAGGAGGAAACATGACACAAACATCAGCACAAGGCCTTTTGCATTCTTCGGACAGCACCGCTTTAGCACTGGGGTTTACCGGTACTTTGGGCAATATTGACGCCTATATTTCTGCGGTCAATCGTTTGCCTATGTTAACCCAGGAAGAAGAAATCGATCTAGCAACCAAGTTAAAACTGCACAACGATTTGAGTGCTGCGCAGCAATTGGTTATGTCGCACTTGCGTCTGGTCGTCTCAATTGCACGTGGCTACTTAGGTTATGGTCTGCCACATGCAGATTTGATTCAAGAAGGCAATATCGGCTTGATGAAAGCCGTCAAACGTTTTGATCCAGATCAGGGTGTGCGCTTAGTTTCCTATGCGATGCACTGGATCAAAGCAGAGATGCACGAATACATCTTAAAAAACTGGCGCTTGGTGAAAGTGGCTACGACTAAGGCGCAACGTAAGTTGTTCTTTAATCTACGTTCGAATAAAGAAGGCTTAGATTCAATGACGCCTTCACAAATCGACAATCTAGCAAGTAAATTAGACGTCAAGCGCGAAGATGTCATCGAGATGGAAATGCGTCTCTCTGGTCGTGATGTCGCTTTAGATGGTTCTAGTGATGACGAAGACGAAAAATTTGCACCTATAGCCTATTTGAAAACCGAAGCTGGTGAACCAAGCAATGTCATCGAAGCACAGCAGTATGATCGCTTGCAAGGTGAAGGCCTAGAATCTGCTTTAGCTAAACTCGATCCTCGCTCACGCCGTATCATTGAATCACGCTGGTTGCAGAACGATGATGGTTCAGGTGCTACTCTGCATGAACTGGCAGAGGAATATGGCGTTTCAGCTGAACGTATTCGTCAAATTGAAAGTGCTGCTTTGAAAAAGATGAAAGGCGCATTGAGCGAATACGCTTGAAACAACCGGATTCGCTAAGTTGCGTAGTTGGCGATCACAAAAAAGGCACTCATCGAGTGCCTTTTGTTTTATCTGAAATACAGACTAGCTGTCCCTACCGTGCCAAGATCAATGACTACTGCAGCAGTATCTTTAAGTCATGCACAATCGCGTTGGTCTTTTGTCCATACTGAACATAGAGACGAATTCTTCCTTCCGGATCAAACACGTAGCTCGCCGCTGTATGATCCATCGTGTAGGTATCTGGTGTTTTACCAGGACTCTTTTGATAGAACACCTTAAATTCTTTTGCCACTTTTGCGGTGGCTTCTGCATTTCCATACAGACCGAGGAAGCGTTTATCAAAATTTGGTACGTAGGCGGCCAACAATTCTTGCGTATCGCGCTCAGGATCAACGGTAACAAACAAGACTTGCACGCGATCGGCTAAGGGACCAAGTTGCGTCATGACTTTGGACATCTCAAACATCGTTGTCGGACACACATCTGGACATTGTGTGTAACCAAAAAACAGCACTACTGCCTTGCCCTTAAAATCGGCCAAAGTACGCGGCTGACCGTTTTGATCAATCAACGAAAAATCTTTCGCGTATTCCAATCCAGTCAAATCTGTATTCACGAATTTCTCAGTTTGCTTACTACACGCACCGAGCATCAAGCTAAGCGCAACCGTCATTGCCAACCATATGGAGCGGGTCCAGCGCGCGTGCAAAGAAAGAGTTTTCATATCAGAATTTAATGTAATGATCGATCAATAAGGCGGCGAATAACAGCGACAGATAAACAATAGAAAAAGTAAAAGTCTTGCGCGCCAATACGTCATCATAATGACGGTAAATTCGCCATGCATACCATAGGAAAGCTAAGCCCAAAATAATCGCACTGACCAAATAAATCATGCCACTCATTTTGACCGCATACGGCATCAAGGTTGTGGCGAATAAAGCTATCGTGTACAGCCAGATATGAAAACGAGTAAATTCAAGACCATGTGTAATTGGCAGCATAGGCAAACCAGATTTCGCATAGTCGTCACGTCTGTACATGGCCAACGCCCAAAAATGTGGCGGCGTCCAAACGAAAATAATCAACACTAACAACCACGCTTGCATCGGCACTTCATTCGCGATCGCTGCCCAACCCAACGCTGGGGGCATAGCGCCAGACAAGCCACCGATCACAATATTTTGTGGCGTTGCTGGCTTCAGAATAATCGTATATATCACCGCGTAGCCAACAAAAGTCACAAAGGTCAGCCACATCGTCAAAGGGTTAACTAAAGCATATAAGATCCACATGCCAGCTCCGCCGATTACTCCGGAAAATAGCAAAATTTGCTGAGTGGTCATTTCACCCTGCGCACTCGGACGCCGCGCTGTGCGTGCCATGCGCGCATCGATTTCACGCTCGACCAGACAATTCACCGCAAATGCGGCACCGGCTAATAACCAGATTCCTATCGTCGCTGGCACCACGATGCGCCAGTCAGGCAATTCTGGAGTCGCCAGAAACATGCCTATCACAGCACAAAACACAGCTAACTGCGTAACACGCGGCTTGGTCAGTGCAACATACTGCGAGAGACGATTAATCAAAATACGAGGCTTGGTCATTATATGTGCTTAAGAAACTGGATCGGCGCTGGAGCGAACCCGATAGTTTAACATGCTCAGGATCAGCACGAGCATGGCAGCACCGGCGTTATGCAAAACGGCGATGGCCAAAGGCCAGGAAAAATAGATAGTGGCAACACCCGTCATGAACTGCATTAACAATACTGCAAATATCGCATTGCCCAATTGTTTCGTTTCTGCTTGCTGTCGACTCAGCCAAGCAACGCTAGCGAGTACTGCCAACACCAACCAAGCGAAACTACGATGCACCCAATGTATCGTGATCAACGCCGAAAACGGCAGGAAATCTCCGCTGCCAGTTCGTCCTAGTTCGCGCCATAAAGTGTAGGCATGTTCAAAATCAAGTTGTGGAACGATCTCGCCATTACACAAAGGATAATCATGACAAGCAAGCGCCGCGTAATTGGTACTAACCCAACCACCAAGTGCAATTTGCAGGGCTAGAATCAAAAATGCAAAAGGCAGGACGCGCACCAACAGTGTCGGAAATTTTACCGGAGCCAGTACTGCTTCACGTTGCCATGCCCACACTAACAAGGCCAGTATAGTCAGCGCCAGCATTAAGTGTATTGTCACGATAATGGGCTGCAATTTCATGGTGACGGTCCACTTCCCAAACGCACCCTGAATTCCCACTAGCACAAACAAGATGGTCGCTAGCCATGGGCTATGACGCATGGATTTACGTTTCCACCAAGCGAATCCCATCTGCAAAATAATTAGCACGCCAACACTCATTGCCAGATAGCGATGGATCATTTCTATCCACGCTTTGGCGACAGTCACTGGTCCAGTCGGCAGCAAAATTTCCGCAGCTTTGATCTCGCTGTGGGCTTGAAATGGATTGGCTTCGCCATAACAGCCTGGCCAATCCGGGCAACCGAGACCAGAATCCGTTAAGCGGGTAAAAGCACCGAAAATAATCAGATCAAATGTCAGAAACAAAGTAACCGCAATCAACTTACGGAACTTATTCTGTTCTTTGGAAATGAGTACCATCGCCAACGGAAACACCGCAAACAACAGTCCTATAATCGCAAGTTGAATCAGCATAATATTTGCCTCAACCTATCGCCGATGCTTTCAACAAACGGCTCAAATCCTTCTTCATTTTATTAGGATCCGCATCTTTCGGAAAACGCATCATCAGATTACCCAATGGGTCGATCAGATAAATGTGATCATATAAACTGGTCCCCGCCTCGGTAGGCAACCATTTTTCCAATTTCGCTTTATCCGCGCGCAGCAGATGCGTGCCCGCGATCCCAGGTTTAATTTGCTCAGCAACCTGTTGTTGATCCGAGATCAACCAGACACGTTCGATTCTGTCCATTTCTTTGCCTTGCACCAGGCGGAGCTGGCGCATTTCCAGCAGCTTGCGCTGACATGCGTCCGCACAGCTCGCATCGTCAATTTGCAGCATGACCCATTTGCCTTTGAACGTAGTCAACTCAGATGACTTGCCGTCTACGCTTTGAAGATTCAGACTAGGCATCGGGTAACTACGGGGATCTAATAGCGTTCCATAATTATTTTTTGCGCCCGGTTGAATCACATAATAAGTGAAGTATGAGGCAATCATAGGCGAGGCACAAACTGCCAAAACAGCGAATAACTTCCAGCGACCTGCTGCTTTTTTATTTTCTACTTTTTCCACGACGAATTCCTGTAACAACAAAAAAGATGGCTGCCATCAAGGCTAAGCCATACCATTGAAACGCATAGGCTCTATGCTTGTCTGCTCCTGCGGACGGTTGCGGCCAATCGCGAATCAAGCCATCACCACCATCCGAAGTTTGCTCAATAACTTTATCAGCAATCTTTAAACCACTTTGCTGACGCAGATCATCGAGCGACAAACCTTGCACGATAGCTCCTGCTTTTAGCTCTGGGGCTTTGCCTAACTGCATAGTACGATCCAGTTGATCACGCACTACGCCTTCAATTTCTACCGTAGTGTCATCTGTCAACAATAACGGTATTTTAGTGCGATCCGTAACATTACGTTGTAACCAGCCGCGCGCAATTAAAATCGCGTGTTCACTGTTTTGCAACTTGAAGGGCATCAATACGTAAAATCCAGCAACACCATACAAAGGACGATTATCTAAATAGATAGGCCAATTGCGTACAAATTGCCCTTTCAGTTTGACCTTGTGAAAGGCTTGTAGCTGGGAAAATTCAGCTGCGGTACGGATACTTACCGCGGGTTGACGCAGTTGAGCCTGTATCACAATAGCCAATGTCTCCTTTTCCAGTGCTCGTCTGGTCTGCCAATTACCCAGCAAGACCCCTACCACACATAATAAAGCTGTGACCACAAACGGTAAGATGCGAGTCAAAATCGACTTAAGCATTACAATAGCTCTTTTGCAGATAAGTGATTAACATGAAAATTCTGGTCGCCATTGCCTTCATCCTGATTTTTGTCAGCCTCGGTTCCGCCTTAGTCTATTTAATGAAGGACAAAGGCAAAAGTAATCGCACCGTTAAAGCTTTGGCTTTTCGCGTCGGCTTTTCTATCAGTCTGTTTATCCTGATTTTGGTCGCGAACCACTTCGGATTAATTCAACCGACTGGCATTCGTTAGACACGACATAAAGCATTTCACTGAATGAACAAAAAGCCGCACTGAGTGCGGCTTTTTGTTGAGGTCAATTCAGTCGATTACAGCCAATACACAACGACGTACAGACCCAACCATACTACGTCGACAAAGTGCCAGTACCAAGCAGCACCTTCAAATGCGAAATGGTGGTCGGCAGTGAAATGCCCCTTCATCAAACGATACAATACGACCGACAACATGATCGCACCCATGGTCACATGGAAGCCATGGAAACCTGTCAACATGAAGAAAGTAGAACCGTAAATACCGGATGTCAATTTCAGATTCAGTTCGCTATAGGCATGCATATATTCATAAACTTGGAAGCCCATGAAAACAGCGCCCAACAAAATGGTTGCAAATAACCAGAACGCTGTCTTAGCGCGATGACCTTCGCGCAAAGCGTGATGAGAAATTGTCAAAGTCACGCCAGAGGTCAACAACAATGCCGTATTGATGGTTGGAATTGGGAATGGGCCCATTGTTTTAAATGCCTCCACCGTACCAGCTGGACCAATATTACCCCACTGTGCAGCAAAATCAGGCCACAAAACTTTGTGATCCAAGTCAGCCAACCAAGGCATGGTAATACTACGTGCGTAAAACAATGCACCGAAAAATGCACCGAAAAACATCACCTCAGAAAAAATGAACCAGCTCATACTCCAACGGAAGGAAGTGTCGATACGAGCACTGTATTTGCCGCCTTCAGATTCAGCGATTGCATCACCAAACCATTTATACAAAACTACCAATGTCAGGAAAATACCTGCAAAATTCAAATAGGCACCCCAAGTTGCGCCATTCACCCATGCGGATGCGCCGAGCATAGTCAGCAATAAGGTAGTGCCACCTAAGACTGGCCACTGTGAAGGACCTGGCACGAAATAGTAAGGTGCACTAGCGTTGTGAGAACTCATTTCCATCTCCCGATACAATTTTTTAAATTCAGTTGACAACTAATTTCTTTATTTTGCTACGACGTTTTTAACAATCACTATCAAGACAGTAATAAAAATTGCCGCGCCTATCAAACCCGCAATAATCACATGAACAGGATTCAATTGCGCAGCATCTTTTTCATAAGCACTTCTTTTACGTATTCCCAAGAACGACCACAACACCGCTTTCATTGTTGCCAAAAACGATGCCTTGCGTTTTGTTGCTTGCTTTAAGTCGTCCATTTTTACCAATCTTTATGGTCCAGTTTTACTTGCCTCAGGCTTTAAGCCAACTTCAAAAAAAGTGTAAGACAAAGTGATAGTCTTCACATCTTTTGGCAATGCAGGATCAATAAAAAAAGATACGGGCATTTGACGCGCTTCATTTGCTTCTAAAGTCTGTTGCTTAAAACAAAAACATTCCATCTTCTTGAAAAATGCCGCAGCCTGCTGTGGCGCATAGCTTGGAATCGCTTGCGCATCCATTTTATAGGATTGCTTATTCACGACTTCATAAACTACTTGTGCCATTTCACCTGGATGCACTTGCATGCTCGCTACAATTGGGCGAAACCGCCATGGCCCTTGTGTATTCGCATCAAATTCAACAGTCACTAAACGACTTTTATCAATCTGTGAATTCACCACAGCATCTGCAGAAATATCTTTCGGCGTCAAAACATTGATGCCCGTGATTTCACAAATCTGCTTATACAGCGGAATCAAAGCATATCCAAAACCAAACATCATGACCGCTATTACCAGTAACTTCTTTAACATCAAGAAATTCAGTTTTTTATTCTCGGTCTGTTCTACGCCATCTGACTGACTATTTTGCTGCATTACTGCTTGCTTTGTTTCCTGCTTTAGTTCATCCGACATGGTAATCCGATTCAGCCTTAACGAAACAAAGTTTGCTTAACAAAGATGCCAATGAAAAACACCAGCACGACGGAAGCCAAAATTAATGCTGTAGTGAGATTACTTTTCTTTTGGTTTTTCATTTTTGCGCAACCCCGGCTTGCACCGGGGTCAATCTCAGTATTTATTTAATGACAGGCGGCTCTTCAAACGTATGGAATGGTGCTGGACTTGGTACTGTCCACTCCAAACCTTCCGCGCCATCCCATGGTTTTGCTTCCGCTGGCTTACCACCTTTAATCGATGGAATGACCACGAACAACATGAAATACACTTGCATCAAGCCAAAACCAAAAGCACCTACTGAAGCGATCATATTGAAATCTGCAAACTGTGCTGGGTAGTCTGCATAACGACGTGGCATACCCGCTAAACCCAAGAAATGCATAGGGAAGAAAGTCACGTTGAAGAAAATCAAAGATAACCAAAAATGGATCTTACCGCGAGTTTCGTTGTACATGAAACCTGTCCATTTTGGTCCCCAGTAGTAGTAACCGGCGAACAAAGCAAACAAAGAACCCGCGACCAATACATAGTGGAAGTGAGCAACCACGTAGTAAGTATCCTGCAATTGAATATCAATTGGTGTCACTGCCAAAATCAGTCCTGTGAAACCACCCATGGTAAATACGAAGATGAAACCGACCGCGAATAACATCGGCGTCTCGAAAGTCATCGAACCTTTCCACATCGTAGCAATCCAGTTAAACACTTTCACGCCAGTCGGAATAGAAATCAACATCGTTGCGTACATGAAGAACAACTGTGCCGTTACTGGCATACCCGTTGTGAACATATGATGCGCCCACACGATGAAAGACAAAATCGCGATAGAAGCAGTTGCATACACCATGGAGGCATAACCAAACAAAGGCTTACGTGCAAATGCTGGAATGATTTGAGAAACAATACCGAAGGCTGGCAAAATCATGATGTACACCTCTGGATGTCCGAAGAACCAGAAAATGTGTTGGTACATGACTGGATCACCACCACCAGCGGCATTAAAGAAAGAGGTACCGAAATGACGGTCTGTCAAAGTCATCGTAATCGCACCTGCTAACACTGGCATAACAGCGATCAACAAGTAAGCCGTAATCAACCATGTCCAGCAAAACATCGGCATCTTCATCAACGTCATGCCTGGAGCGCGCATATTCAAGATCGTTGTAATGATGTTGATCGAACCCATGATGGAAGAAGCACCCATGATATGCACAGCGAAAATCGCCATATCCATACCAGGACCCATTTGTGTCGATAACGGAGCGTACAAAGTCCAACCCGCTGCAGTCGCGCCGCCTGGCACCCAGAACGATGCCATCAACAATATTGCCGCAGGTGGCATTAACCAGAATGAAAAGTTATTCATACGGGCGAACGCCATATCGGACGCACCGATTTGCAGTGGAATCATCCAGTTAGCGAAACCAACAAACGCCGGCATAATCGCACCAAACACCATCACCAAACCGTGCATGGTGGTCAACTGATTAAAGAACTCTGGTTGCATCAATTGCAAACCTGGTTGAAACAATTCACTACGAATCAACAAAGCCATTACACCACCGGCCATTAACATCGTGAATGCAAACCACAGATACAAGTTACCGATATCTTTGTGGTTAGTCGCGTACAAATAACGACGCCAGCCGTGCGGATGATCGTGGTGATCATGCGCGTGGTCATCATGACCATGTGAGTGATCGTGTGCGTGATCAGCTACTGTATTACTCATCTCTATCTCCTGTTCAATTACTTACGCGCAGCCACAACTTCGGCTGGCTGGACGATATTTTCTGCGGACTTATTCGACCAGCTATTACGGGTATAAGTAATCACCGCTGCAATTTCTGTATCTGACAAAGTAGCTTTCCATGCTGGCATGCCACGAATACCGTTCAGCAAGATATCCACTTGAGCTGCTTTAGGACCGGTAACTACCGCAGAGCCGTCCAACGCTGGGAACGCGCCAGGAACACCCTTACCAGTAGCCTGATGACAAGCTACGCAATTGGCAGCGTAGACACTTTCACCACGTTGCTTCAATTCATCAACTGTCCAGACTTTGCTTGGATCATCCGCTTTCGCAGCCATTTCTTTTTTCTTGCCATCGACCCATGCAGTGTAATCCGCATCGGAAACAACGCGTACGACGATAGGCATGAAAGCATGTTCCTTACCGCATAACTCAACGCACTGACCGCGATAAGTACCGATTTTTTCGGCCTTGAACCATGTGTCGCGAACGAAACCTGGGATCGCATCTTGTTTCACGCCGAAAGCTGGTACAGTCCAGCCGTGGATGACGTCATTTGCGGTTGTGATGATACGAACTTTCTTGTTAACTGGAACGACAACTTCGTTATCAACTTCCAACAAGTAGTTCACACCGCGTGCTTCACTCGGCGGCAAACCTGGTGCACCGACTTGGGTACGTGGCGTTGACAGAGTAGACAAGAAAGAAATGCCTTCACCTTCGCCTTTGAGGTAATCGTAACCCCATTTCCATTGCATACCGGTCGCCTTGATCGTGATGTCGGCATTGGAAGTATCTTTCATTGCCACCACTGTTTTAGTCGCAGGCAATGCCATACCGATAACGATAAAGAAAGGCACGATAGTCCACAGAATCTCTACCGTTGTACTTTCGTGGAAAGTAGCTGGCTTATGACCCAAAGACTTGCGATGTTTCAAAATGGAATAAAACATCACGCCGAATACTGCGACAAAAATTGCCAAGCAGATATACAGCATGAGGTTATGAATGGAGTAGATTTGCTCCGCGATTTGTGTCACGGGTGTTTGCAGGTTTAACTGCTTGACGGCAGGACCACCTGGGCTATCTTTAATGGCCCAAGCTGGCATCCCAGCAGCCAAAAGCGAAGCACCGAGCACCAAAGAGGCGCCAAGCGTTCTCGACTTTAATCGCATAGCATGTTTCATGATTTCCCCAAAAACCTATTAGAATTTTCAACAGAAGTTGCCATAAAATTACGCTGACAACTTCCACAACTGCGAGAGTATAAAGCGTAAAGCTGAGCTATATCAAGAAGAAATCATGGTACATCTGTGTAAAATCATATTGACAGGCAAGATTTTTGCTAGCGAAATTTGCCACGCAAGCTTCTGTTTGATCATAAAAAATATTCAAAAACTTAATTATTTTTTAGGGAGATCGAAACGAATAATGGATTCCCCGCTGGCAAGTTTTGTCGGCACCGGTTTGAATGCATGTCCGAAAACAACTTCTATCGTTAAAGGGATGCGTCCATCGGATTCACGCTTTTGCTCTAAGTTCGAGAGCAAACGAGTAAATGCGGCTTTCCCCAGCAAAGTCTGGCGTCGATTCGCCAAAGGGTTTCCCCCCAGTGCGCGGACATCTTTGAGTAATTGGCGGGGATCCTGATATCGCAGGGTGATTCTTTCCACGTCCATCACAGGAGTGGCAAAACCGGCTGCGACCAGCATATCGCCAAAATCATGCATATCGACGAAAGGCAAAGTATGTGGATAAGTATCAACCAAGGCAAACGCTTGCTTCAATTCGATAAAGGTATCCGGCCCAAAACTGGAAAACATCACGATGCCGTTACGCGCTAACACCCGGAACCATTCACCTAGAACTTGATCCGGTTGCGGATGCCAATGCAAGGCCAAATTCGACCACAAGACATCAATGCTATTGGGTGCCAAAGGCAAGACCGCAAAGTCACCACACAGCAAACTCACCGCCGCGGAGTTAGCCGAATTTAAATGAAAAAGGCGTTGAAATAGTGCGTTAAGTGAGCTTTTTTGTTGAACCTCAAAGAATTCGGACTGCATCAATGCTTGCTGCGAAGCATCAATTCCCATGATCGATTTTGCAAAGGGGAAACGTACATTCAGACGCGATAAATCTGCCCCATCGCCGCAACCAGCATCGACAATGTGCTTCGCATCGATTTTTATTAGTGCCAACTTTTCCGCCATTCTGTCAGCGATTTCGCGACGCAAGAACTGTGATTCCTGCAGGCGAGTTGGCGTTGCAAACAAACGACGTACTAAAGGTAAATGAATAGGGGCACTTTGCATAGTTTCAAAAAATACTTTTCAAGTTTACACTTAGGGATTAAGGCGCTAGGAATAATTAAATTTTGGCAGGAGTTTAACCGCTCAACTTGCGATTTGCCGGATTTTGGAAAATTTATCGGTTTAACGCCTGTTGACCTATCATCGAAGAAAGCACCTACCAAGCAATGCGCACTCTACTCCAGCACCTGCTACCTGACTATTGCGCACTCTGCAAAATGCAGTCGACAGCCAACATTTGTAACGGGTGTCAGCAAGATTACCTGATGGATCCTTTTCATCGCTGCCTACAGTGCGCTTTGCCGCTGCCAACCGACATGGATAAACGTTGTGGCACCTGCCTGAAAGAGACTCCCTATTTCGACACCACGCTAGTGGCGATCCAATATGAAGCTCCCGTTGACAGTCTGGTGCTGGGACTGAAATTTGGTGCGAAGTTGAGCTACGCCGAAATCATTGCGCAACAACTTGCAGATGCCATTTTACGTCAAAGCAAACTCCGCTCGGCACTACCAAACCTACTTTGTCCGGTGCCACTTAGCCGAGGGCGGCTAGTCAATCGTGGCTTCAATCAAGCATTAGAAATCAGTCGGCCTTTAAGCCGACGATTGGGCGTCCCACTCCAAGCAGATTTGCTATGGCGAATCAAAGAAACTTTGCAGCAAAGTAGTTTACATCCCGACGCGCGACACAAAAATATCCAAGGGGCATTCACTGTCAATCCAAGATGGTATCCAGCCATTGATGGTCAACATGTCGCGGTCATCGATGATGTAATGACGACTGGCACCACATTAAATGAAATCGCACAAACGCTAAAACGCCATGGCGCGGCGCGTGTATCGAATCTTGTTTTTGCCCGAACTAACCGGCATTGAGAAGACCAATTGCACCAAATATTGCCAATGGATTCGAGGATAGATGTGGAAGTTTGCGCTATCATGCAAAACTCAGTGTAACTTCAAGGAATCGCTTTGTTTAACGTCGTTTTAGTCGAACCGGAAATCCCACCCAATACCGGTAATATTATTCGCCTATGCGCGAACGCGGGCGTGCAACTTCATTTGATCGAGCCACTAGGCTTTCCTTTAGAAGACAGTAAATTAAAACGCGCGGGGCTCGATTATCACGAGTACGCAAAAATGAAAGTACACAAGAATTGGGAGGCATTTATTCACAGCGAACAACCGCCCGCAGAACGTTTGTTCGCCATGACTACTCACGGCTCATCGACTTTTTCCAGCATCGCGTTTCAACCGGGGGATTACTTTGTCTTCGGTGCAGAAACACGCGGTTTGGCAACCGCATTGCGCGAATCATTTCCACTCAATCAGCGGATTCGACTTCCTATGCGGCCGGATAATCGCAGTTTAAATCTTTCAAATACGGTCGCCATTGTCGTATATGAAGCTTGGCGCCAAAATGAATTTGCAGGAGGCATCTAATTAGATGCGAAAACAATCAAATCATTAATGTCTTTGACTAAGAAATTGTGATTTTGATTGTAATTCATCTCAATTTTCTTCAAAAAATATTAAGTTTTACGTTTCACTATTGCCGACTCACTTACAGTAAAAGCAATGCGAGCCTCATTTAGGGTCTCAATAATACTTTCGGTATTAAAAGGTTTTAGAATAAATCCGCTAGCACCTCTTTGCATCGCTTCTTGAACAATCGCCGTTTCCTCTGCGCTCGACACCATCAACACCATAGGTTGGTGTCGCTGAGACTTAATTCGCAACAGAGCCTCTAAGCCATTTAATTTTGGCATGATTACGTCAAGCAAAACAATATCTGGTTTTAATCGCGAGCACATTTCAACCCCAGCCTCACCATCAGCAGCCTCGCCGACCACGTTAAATTTTTGACCTCGCAAAATAATTTTCAAAAGAGAACGTGTCATATCGTAATCATCAACAATCAATACGTTCAGTGCAGCTTGTTCTGTCATTTACATCACCTATTTGATTTCACAAAAAAACAACTAGCGCAATTAGTGCTTTCTAACTAACAATTTCGTATCAATATCAAAGCCAAAATGACGAAAATTTGACCTGGGTTAAGTTTGTTCGCCAAATGGGAATCATAATAGTTCAGTTCGCTAAGTTCATAAGATATTTGCACCATCTTACGTGTAAAAAAATCCGCCTAACCACAAATGTAAAAAAATGTGTCGCCAAGGCAACGTTTCATTAGCATAGAATACAATACATGATACCTTTCACGAATTAATACAAAGTACACCAAGTATCTATCCTTCACAAACGCTAAAAAAATGTTTCAAAGTCAGGTCTAAAAAAATTTGGGATCTACAAAATGAGTAACACTTTTGGCTTCAATAAATCGAGTACTCCAAGTTCTAGGACCTCTTTGAATCTACCGATCGCCACATTGCTATTGTTTTTCGCGTTGATTCCGATTTATGTCAAACCGGAACTGCTTACATTCATTTCTACATTCGGCGTGATGGTCGTGGCGTATATCTGGCGCCAATCGAAACCCGTCGAAAGCGCAGAAACTGATATCGAACAAGATACCGACGGCTTAGAAATTACCAACGAAACAGTTCTTTTCCAATCCGTTCTTCCTGTTTGGCGCAACCATGTGTTGTCGGTAAAAGATCAAACTGAATCATCCGTTGGGCAGCTCATTGAAAGTTTCAGTTCAATTATTGAGCAATTTGATGCAGCCGGATTTGTCTCTCAAGACGGCAAAAATGATTCCTCTAGCCATACTGCAACCATGTATCTGCTAAAGATATGCCAAGATGAATTACAACCTGTCATTGCTCATCTGGAAACGATGATTCAAAACAAAAATAATCTAATGGACACGATTAATCATCTTGCCACCTCAACTGCAGCGTTAAAGGATATGGCAGATAGTGTTACGACTATCGCAGCACAAACAAATTTACTCGCAATTAATGCTTCCATTGAAGCAGCTCGCGCCGGAGTACACGGGCGTGGTTTTGCAGTAGTTGCTGCGGAGGTGAGACGCTTATCTATGATATCCGCAGATACTGGAAAAACCATCACGATGAGGGCCAGTGAAATAGGCAGTGCAGTCAAAGAAACCTTGCATGTAGCGCAAAAGGCTAATGAACAAGATAAAGCAATTCTGTTACGTTCTGGTAACGTTGTAAAAGCAGTTTTAGGCCACGTTCAAAATTTAGGTGACGCGGCAACTTTGATGCGCAGTCAAGGTGAAGTCATTCGACATGAAGTAGAGAACTTATTGGTGACCTTGCAGTACCAAGATCGTGCAAGTCAGATTCTGAACGTACTCGACCGCGATATCACCAAGTTTTTAGATGTGATTGAGCAGAATACAGTGTTCCCATCAGCAGATATATGGCTCAGCGATCTAGAAAAATACTACACGATGAATGATCAGTTCATGAATCACACTCAGTCAAAATCCAGTAACAAACCAGTAGCGCCAACCGAATCCGATATCACTTTCTTTTAAGCTTTTGTGGTAACAAGCACCGATAATAAATGGGGTAAAACATGTCAAAAACAGTAATGGTTGTTGATGATTCCGCTTCCGTCAGACAAGTCGTCGGACTTGCACTTCGTGGAGCGGGCTACACTGTCATCGAGGGTGTCGATGGGCAGGATGCATTGAGCAAATTAAAAGGACAAAAGGTTCACCTCATCATCTCAGACGTCAATATGCCAGTCATGGATGGCATCGCGTTTGTGCAGGAAGTGAAGAAACTTCCGATGTATAAATTTACACCCATCATCATGCTGACGACTGAGTCGCAAGAAGGGAAGAAATTACAAGGTCAAGCAGCGGGTGCAAAGGCTTGGGTTGTCAAACCATTTCAGCCAGCACAGATGCTTGCAGCCGTTTCCAAATTGATTTTACCTTAGAGGCGACCCGTGAATGTGCATACTATTTCTGGCGAACTGACGATTTACACTGCAGCCCAAGAAAAGCAGCAATTACAAGAATTTCTTGAGTCAGCTGATGAATTAGAACTTAATCTGTCACAAGTATCAGAAATGGATAGCGCTGGTTTACAAGTTCTGATCTTGATGAAACAAGAAGCAGCTCGTCGTCAAAAAAGATTGCATTACTCCATGCATAGCAAAGCCGTGTTGGAAGTCTTGGAAATGAGCAATATGACAGCGGCTTTTGGTGACCAGGTCATCCTTACCTGAATTAACACGAGTTCAAACGCGGAAGGACAGGTATGAGTTTTGAAGACGAAATGAAAGCGGCACTTGACACTTTTATCATTGAAAGCCGCGAATTACTGCAAGATATGGAAGATGGTCTGCTGGGATTGGAACATGATGCCAACCCTAGCGATGCTATCGGCGCAATTTTTAGAGCTGCCCATACGATTAAAGGCTCCGCTGGTTTGTTCGGCCTTGAGCATATCGTTCATTTCACGCATGTCGTTGAAAGCCTGTTAGACATGTTACGAAATGAGGAGATTCCCATTTCTTCTGCGCTGGTTGCCGTCCTACTTCCCTGCCGCGACCATATTAGCGGCCTGATTGATGGAATCGCTGCAGGCAATATGGATGAAACAATCGAACAAAAAGCTGCTGGCGACGTTTTACATCAACAATTACATAGTTTGATGCGTGGAGAATCACCCGATTTACGTTCCGAGGTTATTCCACATGACAACGAACATCACGCACATTCATCGGGCGGCGGTGTCGTGGATTCAGGAAACTGGTACCTCTCTTTGCGCTTTGGTCAAGATTGTTTGCGTAATGGTATGGATCCACTCTCTTTCATACGTTATCTCAGCACCTTGGGCGACGTCATTCATCTGATTACGATCACCGACAATATCCCGCACATCGATCAAATGGATGCCGAGACATGCTATTTAGGATTTGAAGTTGTCCTCAAAAGTAGCGCCACAAAAGAAGCGATTGAAAATGTATTTGAATTTGTGCGCGAAGACAGTGTGATTCGTATCGTCCCGCCGCGCAGCAAAATTGATGAGTATATCGATATCATTAATAATCTTCCCGATGATGACGAATTATTGGGTGAAATTCTGATAAAGAGTGGTGTACTCACGAAGCATGAGTTGGACGAATGCCTGAACTTGCAGCAGAGACGTCAACACCAAACTCAAAGCGCAACGAATGAGGCGCCGATTGGCGAAATTTTAGTTAAACAAGAAATGTTGCAAGAGCCGATTCTGAATGCGGCGCTACAAAAGCAACAGCAAGTCAAAGACACCAAGGCTAGAGAGAAACAAAACATTCGAGTAGATGCCGAGCGCCTCGATAAGCTGATTGATCTGGTAGGCGAGTTGGTCATCGCCGGCGCCGGCGCCAACCTACGCGCAAGCAAATCAAGTGACATTGCCTTACTCGAAGCGACCAGTGAAATCATGCGCCTAGTCGAAGAAGTTCGTGACAGTGCCTTACAGTTGCGCATGGTCCCTATCGGTACCACGTTCAGTCGTTTTCAGCGCGTCGTGCGTGATGTGAGTATCGAGCTGGGCAAAGATATAGTGCTCGAAATTTCTGGTGGAGACACTGAAGTTGATAAGTCAGTCGTGGACAAAATTGGCGACCCGCTCATGCACTTAGTACGCAACTCCATGGACCATGGTATTGAATCAGCCGCAGTCAGACTTGCACGAGGCAAGCCTGCACAAGGTACTTTACGATTGAACGCGTACCACGAGTCAGGCAGTATCGTGATTGAAGTCAGCGATGATGGTGGCGGATTACATCGCGATAAAATTCTTGCGAAAGCCATAGAAAAAGGCTTGGTCACACCAGGTACGCCATTAAGCGATAAGGAAATTTATGCGTTGATTTTTGAACCGGGATTTTCCACCGCAGATCAGATTTCGAATCTCTCCGGTCGTGGGGTCGGAATGGATGTGGTTAAGAAAAATGTGACCTCGCTGCGAGGTAGTATAGAAATCGACAGTGAAGTTGGGGTCGGTGCCACAATGCGTATCCGGATGCCGCTAACCTTGGCGATCATAGATGGCTTCCTAGTGGGTGTTGGCAAGTCTTCTTTCGTGATTCCACTAGATCAAGTAGTCGAGTGTGTAGAGCTACCGAAAGAATGTGAAGAGCGCGATTACATGGATCTGCGTGGTGAAGTGCTTCCCTTCATTCGCTTACGTAAAATGTTCGAGATTGAAGGCGCAGAACCACGCCGTCAAAATGTGGTGATCATCAGTAGCGGCACCAACAAAACTGGTCTGGTCGTTGATCGTCTGATGGGTGAATTTCAAACAGTGATTAAGCCTTTAGGGAAATTATTTGGTCATCTCCAAGGAATTGGTGGGTCTACTATTTTAGGCAGTGGTGAAGTCGCCTTGATATTAAGTGTAGCAAGCATGACGCAACATTATTCAAGGATGGAGCAGAAAAGATTGCTAGGTACTACACAAAGTACTAATAGATAAAAAAGATAGTGTTCTCCAAACTGCTAGATATGGCGCAATTTGATACAAGCATTATTTCAAGGTTGATTAACCGCTTACTATCCGCTTAATTCATTGGCTTGTAGAACACCGACTATGAATATAAAAAAACGAAGTTCGTTACACACGATTACGCTATATAAGGAGATATGAAATGAATCAAGTCAAGACATCTTGGATTTCGAAACTGGTCAGTGGTGCCCAGCTTGAAGCACAAGCCGCGGAGTTGGCGTCATTACAAAAACAGGTCGCCGAATTATCACAAGAACTGAAAGTTCGTTCGGACATTATGGACCTCACCAGCATCGTCTCATTTTCAGATCTCAAAGGTGATATCGTCACCGTCAACGAGAAATTCATTGAGGTATCAAAGTATAACCGATCCGAATTGATAGGAAGGCCGCACAACACCACCCGTCATCCTGACATGCCCAAAGAAACTTTTAAGCAAGTATGGTCTACCATCGGGCGCGGCGGAACATTTCGTGGGGTAATTAAGAATCGTGCCAAAGACGGCACACCTTATTATGTCGATGCGGTCATTGCGCCATTTTTAGGTGAAAACGGAAAACCGACAAAGTACCTTGGCGTGCGCTATGACATCACAGTACAAGAGCTCGAACGTCAAAATGCCAAGGGTGTGTTAGATGCGATTGATGAATCCTATGGCTATATTGAATTTGATCTTGGCGGCAACATCTTACATGCAAACAAGAATTTTTTAGCACTGTTGGAATACCATTTTGATGAAATCAAGGGTAGACACCATCGTATGTTTGTTGATCCGTCCCAAGCAAATCTGCCAGAGTATGCGCAATTTTGGGCCGACCTCAACGCAGGGAAGGCACAAAAGAATGTCTTCAAGCGGATTACCAAATCACGTAAAGAGATTTGGATACAGGCAGTATATGCACCGGTCAAAGATGAAATGGGCCGAATTTTCAAAATCGTAAAAATTGCCACTGATGTTACTGAACAAGTTAACGCAGCAGACATGCTCAAGGAAGCCGTCGAGCAAGCACAGAAAGTCACTTCCGCCGCAAAAGATGGTGATTTGAGTCAGAGGATTCCTCTAGAGGGAAAAACCGGACCTATTTACGCTTTATGTTCCGGCGTCAACTCCTTGATGGAAACAACCTCAATCATCTTCGACGACGTGAGTCGTGTACTCGAATCATTTGCAGAAGGTGACTTATCCCAACGTATTACGCGCGAATACTCGGGCATGTTTGAAGAAGTAAAACAGAACGCCAATTCCGCCAGTGAGAAACTGACACAAACCATCGAAGACATTGCACGCATATTTGGTGGATTGGCAACAGGCGATGTCGGGCAACGCATCACACGCGACGCACCAGGAATGTTTAATCAAGTCAAAGACGATGCCAACACTGCCTGCGAAAAACTCGCAACGATCGTAGGTGAGGTACGCAATGCGACCGATGCTTTATCGAATGCGTCAGAACAAGTCAGCGCCACGTCACAAGCTTTATCACAAGCTGCAAGTGAGCAGGCAGCAAGCGTTGAAGAAACTAGCGCCAGCATAGAACAAATGGCAGCCGGTATTAATCAAAACGCGGAAAATGCCAAAGTCACTGATGGCATCGCAGGCAAAGCATCCAAAGAAGCGATCGAAGGTGGTGACGCGGTCAAACTGACTGTCTCAGCCATGAAAGAGATCGCTTCAAAAATAGGCATCATTGATGACATTGCATACCAAACCAACATGCTGGCGCTGAATGCCGCAATTGAGGCTGCACGTGCAGGCGAACATGGCAAAGGCTTTGCGGTGGTGGCTGCTGAGGTGCGAAAATTAGCGGAGCGCAGTCAGATCGCGGCCAAAGAGATTGGTGACCTCGCCAGCGGCAGTGTCAAAACTGCTGAACGGGCCGGCGATTTAATTGATGAAATTGTGCCTGGTATTGGCCGCACTTCGGATCTGGTACAGGAAATTGCGGCAGCATCACAAGAACAATCCGCAGGCGTTGGACAGATCAACACCGCGATGAATCAAATGAATCAGATCACGCAACAAAATGCCTCGTCAAGTGAAGAATTGGCGGCAACGGCGGAAGAAATGACAAGTCAGGCGGAGCAATTATTGGACCTCGTGAGCTTCTTCCAAATCGGTCAAAACAATCGTACAGTTTCTTCCAACCCGACGTACGAACGGAATGCCACACGTGCGACCCCCAAACGCATCAAACAAAATTTCAACTCCAACAGCGTTGATGAATCGAAGTTCGAAAGGTTTTAGGGGACTGATATGAATGCGATCAGCAAAACCAATAACAAACACGCTGTAAATCCCGATAAGGACAAGCTATCGTCCGATTCCGGGCAGTTTCTCACCTTTGCACTAGGCGGCGAAACTTTTGCGCTCGGCATATTAAATATCAAAGAAATTATTCAATATGGCGATCTGACTGAAGTACCCATGATGCCTAATTTTATTCGTGGCGTGATCAATCTGCGCGGACGCGTCGTGCCGGTCGTTGATCTGACCGCCCGTTTTAATCGCGGTACAACCAGCATCTCACGTCGTACTAGTATCGTGATCATAGAAATGGAACAAAGTAATCAGTTTGAAGCGCAAAGCATAGGAATCGTCGTAGATGCCGTCAACGAGGTAATTGAAATTCCCACTACCGACATCGAACCGCCACCTTCTTTTGGGGCAAAAATTCGTCCCGACTTTATCAGTGGAATGGCAAAGAAAGACGGTCGATTTATTATTGTGCTCAATCTGAATCAGGTATTATCAATTGATGAAATGTTGGCGCTCGGTCAATCTGTTGACCAGCCGCTCGCGCTTTCAGCAGAGACGGAACATGAACAATAAGGCATTTCGATCTAGTCTCCCTGTCACTCTGGAAAGGCACGAATTTGAGTGGATATCGCGCTTCTTATATGAGCGCACAGGTATTGCACTCAATGATGGAAAACAAGCTTTGGTAATGGGAAGACTGGATAAGCGCCTAAGAAGTCGGCACCTCAATTCCTACAGCGACTACTTTGCCTTACTTGGACGCCCCGGCTATGAGGATGAAACCACAGTCGCAATCGATCTACTCACAACAAATGAAACGTATTTTTTTCGGGAACCAAAACACTTCGAATTTTTACAAAAAAGAATTTACCCCGAATTTAAACTTAAGCGTCATTTCCGCGTGTGGAGCGCGGCGAGTTCCAGTGGTGAGGAAGCGTACACAATAGCCATGACACTAGCAGAAACGTTTGCCAACATTGATTGGGAAGTGATCGGTACAGATATTTCAACACGAGTGGTAGAGAAAGCTCGACGAGGCCTTTATCCAATGCTAGCCGCTGATAAAATCCCCAAAAATTACTTAAAAAAATATTGTTTAAAAGGCTGTGACGAATTCGAGGATTTCTTTTTGATCGATCCACTCATTCGACAACGCGTTCAATTTGGCATTGCTAACTTAATTGAACCTTTACCGAATTTGGGAATGTTCGAGGTGATTTTCTTAAGAAATGTGATGATTTATTTTGACAAGGAGACAAAGAAAAAATTGGTCGAAAAAATTAGTGAGAAATTATGCCCTGGTGGCTATTTCATCATTAGTCACTCTGAGACGCTCAATGGACTTGATTCTCCACTAAAGTTAGTTGCGCCTTCAATTTACCAAAAACCGGTATGAACATTTACTATTCATTATGAGCCGCCTTAAAATTTATGAATGAACCGGGTTTTTACATCGATATTTTTTTACAGCCGGGTGATTTCTATTTTGGCGATAGAGAGACTCGCATTCGAACCATCTTAGGATCATGTGTTTCTATCACTATGTGGCATCCAAAAAAACACATAGGTGGCATGTGTCACTATATGCTACCCAAAAATAAACGGGGTGGACATCACAACGCCTTAGATGGAAAATACGCGGAAGATGTCATGCATCTTTTTTTACATGAAATAAAAAAGGCACATACGCTTGCGCATGATTATGAAGTCAAAATTTTCGGTGGCGGAAACCAATTTCCTGGACAAGACAGACGCGTATTTTCAGTCTCAGAACAGAATGTCGAAATCGGCAGAAAGCTGCTAGCGCAGTACGGTTTCAAAATCAAATCAGAACACCTTGGCGGTAATGGTCACCGCAGTATTAAATTTGATTTATGGTCAGGCGACGTCTGGGTCAAACACGTTGATAAAATTATCGAATAATGAATTCAAAAATTAAAGTCATGCTGGTCGATGATTCTGCGGTGGTAAGACAGGTGTTAACTGCATTGTTAAGCAAAGACAGTGGAATAGAAGTGATCGCGTCAGCGCCCGATCCTATCTTTGCGATGGACAAGATGAATGCCAATTGGCCCGATGTGATCGTGCTTGATGTTGAAATGCCGCGCATGGATGGGATTACCTTCCTAAAGCAAATTATGTCGATACGACCAACACCGGTCATCATTTGTTCGACATTAACTGAAAAAGGTGCAGCCACCTCTATGCAAGCTTTAGCTGCGGGTGCGGTAGCCATAGTGACGAAACCAAAAGCTGGCTTAAAGAGTTTTCTCGAAGTCGATGCAGGCGATATCGTACAAGCGGTGAAAGCTGCGGCATCCGCCAATCTGCGCTCAATTCGTAATTTGACTGCGCAAGTACTCACCCCAGCGGCGAAACTGAAAATCGATGAAGTAATGCCAGCGCTCGACGCCAATTTCGCCAGCGCTATGGCAGTCACAACCGACAAACTGGTGGCAATAGGAACCTCCACCGGTGGCACGCAGGCACTCGAAGTTGTACTGACCAAATTATCCAGAACGGCTCCGGGCATAGTGATCGTTCAACACATGCCTGAAAAATTTACTGAAGCCTTCGCAGATCGTCTCAATCGGATTTGTGCCTTGGAAGTACTGGAAGCGAAAAATGGCGATCGTGTGATTCCTGGGCGCGCTCTAGTGGCTCCCGGTGGTCGTCACATGCAAGTCAAACGCAGCGGTGCACAATACCATGTGGAAATTTTGGATGCCCCTCCAGTCAATCGGCATCGTCCCTCGGTCGATGTATTATTCCGCTCAGTAGCGAAATGTGCGGGTAGAAATTCTCTGGGAATTATCATGACAGGCATGGGAGACGATGGTGCTCTAGGTATGCGTGATATGCATGATGCAGGAGCCGAGACCATCGCCCAAGATGAAAAGACTTGCGTGGTTTACGGCATGCCTAAAGAGGCCGTCAAACTTGGTGCCGTCGACAAAATCGTCCCGTTAGACACGATTTCAGGCTTAATAGAGAATTACGGAAAAAGGTAGCGATACTACTCTCAGCAATTTATTCTTGTAAGATGTTGTTTAACATAAGGTCTGCTGCCATGACAACACTACAGTTCATCGCTGACGATCTGACATCAGTTTGCTAATACAACTCCGGAAGTTGTTTTTCAGATCAGCGTTTTTCTTCAAGATAAAATCTGGACAAACTTCCTCATCAAGATGGTCCGAGGTTGTGAGTAACACGGTACACGCCTTAGCGTGGCGACCACCGGATTTTTGTACTGCGCTAATGAGCGCAATGCCATTCAAACGTCGCAATTCTAAAGCGGAGACTAAGACATCAAAGGGTTCAGATAGCATTCGTCCCAATGCCAAATAACCATCTTGCAAAACCTCTACCCGAAATCCTGAAGCCACTAGTATCCCCCGTAGAATACCAATCACTACTTCTGATGATTCAACGATCAATGCAGAATACTCTGTTTGTGAAGCAGATTGACGTACTTGATGTAATGCAGACTTTAATTCCGCACTAGGTTCTAAGCCCCCCGTGTAACTAAAACAAGCTTTGCGCATCAAATCGATATAATTTAAAGCTGTCGCACTGAAATCCAACAAACCTTGCGGCTGTTCGATTAAATGACTTAATGAGTCCTCAAGTGGATGGCAAATATCGCTGATAAAACTCATTCCATAGGTGCCGCCACTACCCTTCAAACTGTGCACCTGTCGATACAGCTCTTGGCAAGACTCCAACTGAAAACCTGTGTGCTCCAAGTGCAATACGATTTGCTCTATGTCATCAATATGACCCGGTAAATCGCGCAAATAATTGTCGCGCAATACCGCTAGCATTGCCTGTACCTTGTCCATGGAAGCCTTATCGGGTGGAGATCAAATAAGCTGATAATAAAAATACGGTTGCATAGAGGCCTTACTATTCACCACATGACTTTAACGAAAATGCAGCTCCGATGATGTGAACGAATGCAAAATATGCTCAAATCTGACGCATTTTCTGCAAGGTCTTCGTGGTAGATCTATCGTGTTCAAACTGAACCGCTCGTACTTGGCCACCATACGCCAGCACAGCCTGACCTTCTGGGATGCTATTCATATCGTAATCGCCCCCTTTGACATAAATATCGGGTCGCGCCAAGGTCACCGTCTCCAATGCTGTATCTTCAGAAAATGCAACGACCAGATCAACCGACGCGAGTGCGGCAAGCACGGCCATACGATCGGTACAAGTGTTGATCGGCCGATCGGCACCTTTACCCAAACGCTTAACCGAATCGTCAGTATTGACTGCGACAATCAAAGAGGCACCTAAAGCTTTCGCCTGTGCTAAATAGGTAACATGCCCGCGATGCAATAAGTCAAAAACGCCATTCGTCAATA
This sequence comes from Undibacterium sp. Ji22W, assembly GCF_049340305.1. NCBI lineage: Bacteria > Pseudomonadati > Pseudomonadota > Betaproteobacteria > Burkholderiales > Oxalobacteraceae > Undibacterium > Undibacterium sp. Ji22W. Next base: position 538,281 of record NZ_JBMPOU010000002.1, read on the forward strand.
CGACCGGATGTGGCAAGTCTTTGAGTCTTGTCACCAATTGATCGCTTTCACACAGTTTGGATTCGAAATCTGGCATAACAACGCAGTCACTTTCAAGTAAATTAGCAGACATCACAGCGACGCTGCCAAAACCATTACACCGCACACTTTAACGTGCAGCGACAAAATCAGCAACTGGCAGCAGACCAGAAGGAATTACGCTAAGATAGGCCGCTAGTTCCTATTTTAAAAAAAGGATCTCAAACCCCATCAGAAGGAATTGTCATGTCTTTATTTTCTAAATTTGTTACCCTCGCCGCCCTACTCGGTTGTTTTACACTTGATGCGAGCGCACAAACTGATACCTGTCCGGAAGTCTTACAGCATAGTTTCAATCGTCTACAAGACGATGCGCCCCAAAATCTGTGCCAATACAAAGGTAAAGTCAGCTTAATCGTCAATACGGCGAGCTATTGCGGCTTCACAAAACAGTATGAAGGTTTAGAAGCCTTATATGCGAAATACAAAGATCGTGGGTTGGTCGTATTAGGTTTTCCATCCAATGACTTTGGCAAACAAGAACCTGGCACGAGTAAAGAAATTGCGGACTTTTGCTTTAATACCTATGGTGTAAAGTTTCCGATGTTTGCCAAGTCTTCGGTGCAAGGCGATGCAGTCAATCCGTTTTACGCACAGTTAATCAAGGCTACCAACACGACTCCGAAATGGAACTTTTATAAGTACTTGATCGATCGTAATGGCAAGGTGTTAAGTGCCTACGCCAGCACGACGACACCAGACAACAAAGGCCTGGTGGCTGCCATAGAAAAAGCCCTCGGCAATTAGAAAATCAAGTCGATCAAATCGGCTTCCTTGCAAGGCGCAGACAGCAGTACGTCCATACTGTTCTGCGCCTCTTCATGAAAATGAGAGACTCCATCTCATTCACTCCCTTCGATTTGCTTAGCTCTTAGTCGAACTCTTACGTACAGTTGGGGCTGCAGATTTTGCTCTGGAGACAGTCTTCTTTGCCGTTACCTTCGTGGATGATTTAGCTTGTGGCTTGTTAGCAGTTGTCTTTGCCGTTGCTTTTCTTACCGTCGATCTGCTGTTTGCAGAGCCGTTCGCTGGAGGTTTCTTGGCAGCACGCTTGATTGTCGATTGTTCTGGTTTGACAGAGTCTGACTCTGCGGCCTCATCTTTCAACGCATGAGTCAAAGCCTGCTTAAATTGATCTTGTAAGACCGTCCACCATGCTGCAGGATTATGAAATTGTGGCGATTCATTCTGTGTCAATCTCGCTGAGGACGTGGCTTCTTGTTGCGGGCTCAGTTTTTCTATCTCTTCAGTTGCAACATCGTCCTCTTCATTTTCCTCTTCATTCTCTTCCTCGTTTTCTTCGACTGTTGGTTCGGGAACGGCTTGCGATGTAGAACCTTGCTGGGTTCCATGCATGGGCCAGCTTGCGTTGGCTGCTGCAGGCGCCGCAGCCGATTGCGCCGCATTATTGGCCTGTGCAAAGCTTTCGCCCATCGTTTTGAGTGCTGAAATCGTCGCACGTTGCACTTCCAGTGCTTGTATCGTGCCCTTTAGCATATTCATATTCACATTTAGCCAAGACTCGACAGTTTTCAGATCTTTAATTTGCTTGTCGAGTTCATCGACAGACAAGGTAGGTGTAACCATGCCAGGTAACTGCATGTCTCCCCAAAGTTTTTTTACGAAACCCAAAGGGTCATTCAAATTCGTTCCTGCTGCTTGTTGAAAGGGATTTTGCATGTGCATTTCTCCTTGTGACAGTGTCAATATAAAATTTACCCAAAAATAGGATTCCAGACCCGCATAGATGACTTATCGCAAGATTAAGTCAGAACGATTACACTATCGTTATGAGCAAGCATTTTTTTTCGTCCCCCTTCTTACCAGCGTTCACCAAGTGGAGCACTTGGTTATTTATACTGGCAACTATCTTACTGCATATTTTCTTGCTGGAGTCATCTGCATGGAAAGATTGGTCACCTAAACCAGTCATAGAAAGTGCACCACATATTACGGTAAGCTTACGTCCTGAGAGCTCGGATAGCGCTCGGACCGATCCTTCTACAGACACACCAAAGCCAGTGAAGGCGATCGCTTCAACGCCAAACAAAGTCACTCCTGCACCTGCAGTAGGAACCACCGATTCAGCCGTCTCAGTCAATGTTCAAGACGTACCACCAAATACTGTCCAACAGGACCTTTCATCCGACAAGCTCGTCACAACGATCGACGCCGATCCAAAAGTCACGGACGCGGCAGATACAATGAGTACAAGCGGCTTGCCCGAATTTCGATTGCGCATCCCTGAAACCGCTGAGATGCAATTAGAAATTACTAATACGAAGGTCAACGGCAGCCCGACTACTGGCGTTGGTAGCTTATTGTGGGAAAGTTATAACGGTAAGTACAAGATCTCGATAGAAGCAGGGGTCAATCTCTTTATCACGACACTCAACTTATTAACCATCACCAGTGAAGGGTATATTGATGTGTTTGGGCTAATGCCTATTGTTAGTAACGATATCCGAAAAAACCGCGCGGCGACCGCGATACATTTCAATCACCAGGAAAAAACAATCAGCTTCTCCTCGTCCAACAAAGTTATCCCGATGGAAAATGGTGCGCAAGATGCTGTGAGCGTTTTAATCCAATTGGCAGCAATAGGCTATGCGGACCCGACGCAATTGTCAGCAGGCAAGGAGTTTTCTATACAAGTGGCAGAAGGACGTGATGCCACGCCATTTTTATTTCGGGTCACTGGTGAAGAGGAAATCATCAGCCCATTAGATCCCACTAACAATAAATTACTAACAATACATATCACGCGCCCCCCCAAGCCTGGCTTCTATAATTCTCAACTAGATATCTGGCTGGCGCCGTCGTTAGGATGGTACCCGGTGCAAATTCGCAATACCGAAAGTAGTGGTACCGTCACCAATCAGCGTGTCATTGCGCTCAAACAAAAAGTTAATCTTGAAAAATAATATGTTTAGTTTCAGGCAATTTATCACCTTACTGATCGTCGCGGCGGGCATTGGCTTACACGGCACCAGCTACGCGGAGAAATTCAAACTCGCGCCGTCTGCCGAATTACTTTATAGCCTGAAGTCAAGCCAAAAAGGCATTCCTGTCAGTGGTGAAGCGAAAATTAACTGGCAAGTCACCGATAGCGATTCTCAGCCCAAACTTTATCGTTTAACGTCAGAAACTAAAGTCCCGCTGTTCGGTAAAATTCTGGTCAGCAGCAGCACAGGTAGCGTCATGGATTTTGGTTTAGCGCCAGATCGATTTGTCGAAAAGCGTTTCCGGCGTGCCGAATCGACCACCCACTTTGACCGTGAGCGAAAATTAATTCATTTTTCGGAATCTGATCTGAACTATCCGATCCAAGGTGGCGAGCAGGATCGCTTAAGCGCAACGTGGCAATTGGTTGCCTTAGTGCGTAATCAACCTGAGCAAAATAAGGTAGGACGCGAATGGAAAATGTTTGTCGCAGGTCAGCGTGATGCTGATCCATGGGTTTTTACCTTAATGGAGTCAGCAAAAATCAAGACCAGTCTGGGCGAACTTGATGTTCTGCATATCGTGAAAGCGCCGCCGCCAGATGCACAAGGCCAAAAAGTCGAACTGTGGCTGGCAACCGGCTACGATTATTACCCAGTCTGGATACGCTTTCAGGACAACAACGGCGATCAGGTAGATCAAAGAATCATTTCCATTACAAAGCTATCAAAATAGGCATCACGAATCGCCTATTCAAAAAACGCGATAATATCTGCCCCAATCGGATCAGACCATTACAATTTCTTTTCTAAACGAGCAAAACAATGACAGCAGCTAACCAACGTGCTTTAGTTTTATTTAGCGGTGGCCAGGACTCTACCACCTGCCTGGCCTGGGCATTAAATCGATATCAACATGTCGAGACAATCGGTTTTGATTACGGACAAAGACATGCAATCGAACTCACGATGCGTCCACAATTGCTGCAAAAAATGCGTACTTTATCGAGCGAATGGGGACATCGCTTGGGTGAGGATCACATCATCGATTTATCGCTCATTTCGCAACTTTCGCATACTGCAATGACCGAAGACATTGCCATACAGATGCAGGAAAATGGTTTGCCAAATACGTTTGTACCCGGACGCAACTTAATGTTCATGCTTGTCGCAGCAACACTTGCCTATCGACGTCAACTAGGTGTACTGGTGGGCGGGATGTGTGAAACGGATTTTTCTGGTTATCCAGATTGTCGCGACGACAGTCTGAAGGCATTACAGGTCGCGATCAATCTGGGAATGGCTAGTCGACTGATCATTGAAACGCCGTTAATGTGGATAGACAAAGCAGAATCATGGCGCCTCGCACAAAAACTTGGCGGCACTGAACTAATTGAATTAATTCGCCATGACACTCATACCTGCTATTTGGGAGAACGTGGTCAAATGCATATCTGGGGACATGGCTGCGGCACTTGCCCTGCGTGTGAACTACGGGCGAATGGATATCAACAATTTATCACTACCGACGATACTCAATAAACAAACACAAGCGAACGCATTGATGACTGTCGCCATTACAGACACACATCGGCATCTCTAACAAGCGTGCACACGATCAGAACTAGCCGCGCTTCCAATCACGCAGCCATGGTTCGATTGCACTTTCTAACATAGGTCGGGCAATCAGGAAGCCCTGACCTTCATCACATCTCATTTTTGTTAACACATCCCAGTGCAAATCGCTTTCAATCCCTTCTGCGATAATTTTCAAACCTAATTTCTTGCCGAGTTGCGTAATTAATTCAGCGATCCTTGGCCCATCTTTCGTGTCGATTTGCGTCACGAATGCGCGATCGATTTTTAGACGGTCAACTGGTAACTTATCAAGATAGCTCAATGATGAAAATCCTGTTCCAAAATCATCAATCGCAATTTGTATCCCTAAGGATTTCAAATGGCCGAGTGCTTCTTCAAACATGCCGGCACCATTCATGGTCACCGATTCAGTGATTTCTAATTCGAGATAATGCGCCGCTAATCCGCTATCGCGCAATGCACTTTCTACCAAGCTAATAAACTCCGGTTGGCGAAATTGGATCACCGAAACATTCACTGCGATTCGCTCCAATTGATGACCTTTATCTAGCAATTGACGCATCATGAAACATGAAGTGCGCAGTACCCAAGCGCCCAAGCTTATAATTAGTCCAGAGTGCTCTGCCAAAGGAATAAATTCAGTCGGAGAAATCATTCGTCCATCATCGGTTCTCCAGCGCAATAGAGCTTCAAAACCAAGAACCCGACGGGTCGTCAGTTCAATTTGCGGTTGGTACATCAGGTATAGACGTTCAGCATCAAATGCTTTGTGCAAATGCTGCATCAGCATCGCACGCTCACGAATGGCGATCCCCATCTCTCTGGTAAATAATGTATGAGAACCGCGCTGATAACTTTTAGTTCTCTTTAATGCGATGCTGGCATCTTTCAACACATCCGCGCCAGACTGCGCGTAGGAATCGAGCGCAACCATCCCCATCGACATCGATACCGCATGCGAGGTATCGTCAATAATGAAGGGATCAATAAACAATTTCTGCAATTCAGCTGGCGGCAACAGCATACTATTTCCCAGCAATCCAAACACATCGCCACCGATGCGTGCCAGATAAGCTTGTTCTCCTAGAGCTTTTTGCAAACGAGTAGCGACTGCCCGCAATAGTAAGTCGCCATATCGATGCCCAAGCACATCATTGATTTCAGCAAAATCGTCGATATCGATTAAGACGACCATTTGGTCTGGTGTTCGATTTTCAATGACTGTGCCTATTTGCTCAATAAATCGTAAGCGATTTGGCAACATCAGTAACTGATCACGGAAGGCATAGCTTTTTAGTTGACTGACCAGCCCCAAGTTATCGAGACAGACTCCCAAATTAAAGCAAAATATCTCTAATAATTGCTGATCTATCGAAGACAAGGCATAAGGTAATTCAATAAAAGCCGCAATCGCACGTTTGCCCCGACCTGAGAAATACAAGGTCATGTTGTGTTCTTCGAACAAGGAGGTGCGCTCCGACAAAGCACGGCGCAAAGAATCACGAATCACCGGATTATCAATTTCGTCGATAGGCCGATTCATCAGGCTGCGGTAATGCCCTGCGGAGGCGATCACGCTATAGCGAAAACTATTATCAAATTGCAGTGCTTCATCACACTGCGCGCACAGTAAACCTTCGGAGGGGACACCGCATAAAGCAGCAATTTGCGTAATAACACCCGAAGCAAAACCCTCGATGCCATCTTGCATCGAGAAGGCCGCGCTCGAGGTAATAATTTGGTGTAAGCCGCGACGACTAGCTTCAATCGTGCGTAACTGATCATAGGACCGGATTGCGGCGGTCAATGCCGTGAGCAATTTTTTACGTGTCAGCTCATTTTTCGTTTTGTAGTCGTTGATATCGTAATCACGAATCGCGTCTTCTTCTGGGGCATAACCAGGCTGACCCGTGCGCAAGATAATCCGAGTATCACGCCACTTTAAATCATCACGGATAAAACAAACCAGATCCAAACCCGCGTGTTCAGTCTCCATCACGACATCGAGTAATACCACAGCGATGTCTGACTCAACCGCAAAACGTTCGTGCGTTTCCGCTTTTGAATAAGTGTGGATGAATTCCAGACGGCGATTTAAGATCTTGACGTCGAGGAGAGAAAATTCGGTAGCACGATGGACATCTTCGTCATCGTCAACAATCGCGATTTTCCATGTGCGTTGCGAGATATTGGCCAAGGCATCTGTATCAAGGTCTTCCTCAATCAGTATCTCGTCATCATCCAGGTGTTCTGACATGCCGCCCCCACTCAATGGAAACTCACATTAACAAGTCTTTTCAGTATATCCCAACTACCTTTCCACGCAACAACAAATTGGCAGCTTACCCGCGGTTAGGAATGAAGAAAACAACGTTCAATATCTGCAGGTTTCCGCACGATCAACTAAAGCGTCGTTGCGCATCCCACGCTAATCCGGCGCCGATACTTCCAAACACATCACCCTGCACCATTTTTGCATTCGGTAGTAAGCTCTTCAGATCTTGGCGCAAGCCACGAACGCCGCTAGCACCGCCTGTAAAAAAGACAGTATCAATCTGTGCAGACTGTACACCGGCGCTTGCGATGGCATTGCTAATAGTTTGATTAAGTTGCGCAAACAATGGGGCAATAGCGGCATCTAATTGTGTCCGATTCATGCTCAAGGTATGTTGCTGCGTGCGCATGTCACGGCTTCGTATACGCTCTAATGCGATCTCGACATGATCGCTGTCACTCAGCCGAATTTTTGTCTCTTCCGCCTTCAAAGCCAGCCAATGCCCGTCGCGCTGATCAATCAGGTGCAAAAAACACTCGCAGCGATACCGCAATTCCGGGTCACTAATATCGCGACAAACATCCAAAATTTCCCGAACGACTTTTTGCGAGTACACCAAATTAATGGTATGCCAAGTCGCCAGATTAAAATAATTGGCAGATGGCATTTCCATACCATTACTAAGACGCCCGCCCATACCAAACAGCGGCATCAATTGTTGCAAACTCAGGTATTTGTCAAAATCTGTACCACCAATATGCACACCAGTGTTACTGAGAATATCTGATTGTCTGTCGATTTTTTGACGTCGTGCGGGCGCCAATCGAATGACTGAAAAATCTGCGGTACCACCGCCAATATCAACCACCAAAACCAATTCTTCTTGCGTCAGTCTAGACTCGTAGTCCAAGGCAGCAGCGATAGGCTCAAATTGAAATGCGATATCTTTAAATCCTGCTGCCTCTGCAATTTCGCGTAAAGTTTGTTCAGCTTTTTGATCTGCGGCTGGATTGTCATCAATGAAAAAGACGGGCCGCCCAAACACAACATGCTCGAAATGCGTTTGCGCTGCTGCTTCGGATCGTTGCTTTAACTCCGTAATATATTGCGTTAACAGTTGTTTATAAGCGAGCCTGCGCCCTTGGACTTCGGTCTGTCCGTCAATCAAGGACGTACCCAGTAAACTTTTCATCGAGCGCATTAAGCGCCCTTCATATCCATCCAGGTAGGAAGTTAAAGCGGCACGTCCATATGTGACCTCATCCAAATCTGCGTTAAAAAAAATGACCGATGGCAAAGTCACCTTATCATCTTCCAGATTCAGCAATCTGACCTGACTGCCATCATGAAACCCTACTGTTGAATTTGATGTACCAAAATCCAAACCACATACATTATTCATTCAACATCCTATCCCGCTATTCAAGCTATTTTTACGAAGGTGAGATCTTAAACTAGTTGGTGCGCAGTGTGCGCAATAATACGAATACAGTGATCAGTTCTATAGGCAAAATGGGCTAACTTCTTGTGATTAGGTCAAGAATTACCCGTCCCCCTCCTAGTTGGCGATTTTACATTCATTGTTTCACGAGAAAGTAAGCAAAAAAAAGCCCATTCATCCATTGTGTTTGCGCTGGCGCAAGGCAATTTGAACACCTCACACAAACTAAAAAATTGAGAGGAAAATATGTGTTTTCAAAAATTCGGCTATGCTATGCATACTTTTTCTGACAAGTTTTTTACTTCTGTTCTAACTTACCTTCAGACCACTACAAGCAAAGGATGCTTACCTTGACTAGTCCTATCAGCGATTTACTCAAACAACGTCTGCAACTGATCGATACTCCGAACAATTTGCCGCTGCTACAGCAAGGCTTACGCGGAATCGAGCGAGAGACTTTGCGTGTAGATTTGCAAGGAAAACTCATGTTGAGTCCACATCCTAAGGCCTTGGGCTCAGCGCTCACCAACCCTCTCATCACGACCGACTATTCCGAGTCCCTACTTGAATTTATTACGCCCGCCGAACAAGACATTTCAATTGCTTTGGATAAGTTAGATGCGATCCATCGTTTTAGCTACACCAAATTCGACGGTGAAATGCTATGGAATAATTCTATCCCTTGCGAACTACCTTCTGAAGCCGAAATTCCAATTGCTTGGTATGGCCATTCTCACATTGGTATGATTAAGCATGTCTATCGACGTGGCTTAGCGCTACGTTACGGCAAGAGCATGCAATGCATCGCCGGCATTCACTACAATTATTCGCTATCCGAAGATCTCTGGGCACTGATCGCAAAGGCTGAAGGAGATACACGTAGTAGTCGCGATTTCCAATCCGAAAGTTACATAGGACTCATCCGAAATTTTCATCGCTATAGTTGGCTATTAATGTATTTGTTCGGGGCATCACCCGCACTTCCCAAAAACTTTTTGCGTGGCCGTCAGCATAATTTAGAATCTTTGTCCGAAGACACTTTGTACTTGCCGTACGCAACCAGTTTGCGTATGAGCGATTTGGGCTACCAAAACAATGTCCAAGATGGATTAGTACCGCCGTATAACACGCTACTCGAGTATATGCGCAGCTTATCAATGGCTGTACGTAAGCCCTATCCACCATACGCAGAGCTAGGGATTAAAAAGGACGGCGAATGGATGCAAATCAATAGCAACGTACTGCAAATTGAAAATGAATTTTACGCCACGATACGGCCTAAGCGGGTTATCAAAAGTGGCGAACGCCCGGTGGAGGCCTTGTGTGCGCGCGGAGTTCAATACATAGAAGTACGCTGCATGGATGTCGATCCATTTGAAGCTTTAGGAATCAATTTATCCACTTCTCGCTTTCTGGATGCTTTCCTATTATTCTGCGCACTCGAAGAGAGCCGTCCGACTAATTCTGTCGAGGGTGATGAGAATACGGAAAACTTTTCGCTGACAGTAAAATACGGTCGTCAGCCCGGTTTAATGCTGCAAGATCAAGGGGAAAAAATTAGCTTACAAGTTTGGGGAGAGCGATTGCTAGAGAAAATTTTACCACTCGCGACCTTACTTGATCAGCAAAGTCACACTCATGAGCATCTAGAAAGTTTAGCTCTGCAGCGTGAGAAATTGCGTGATCCAGCATTAACGCCATCCGCTCGGGTTTTGGTCGAAATAGACAATCATCAAAACTCTTTTTCTCAATTCGCACTTGCACAAAGTCAGCACTTTGCGGCCTACTTTAAGGACAATCCACCGCCGCCGGAGACCACCACTTATTTTGAGCAATTGGCCGCAAGCTCAATCGAAGAGCAGACCACAATGGAAGCGACGCAAACTGGTAGTTTTGATGAGTTCATCGAAGATTACCGCTCACGAACTTCTAGTCAAATATGTTGCGATGGCTTGGGTGGCTAGAAGCACTATTTGTGAATTTCGGGTGCATCCTCTCCTAGCCTGCGCGGCAAGAGAGGCAGTGAAGCATGGAGCGAAATTAACGGCGGTTTCTACTAATCATCGTGCGATACCGTTTTAGAGTCTCATCATAATCATGATTTGTGCGAACAATTTCTTGCTCGTAGAATGCGATTGCATTGCGGGTATTATTGATGTTCGTTGACAGCTCATCAGCCCGCTGCCGAATCGATTCAAATTCTCGCGTCGTCTTTTTCGAATTTTTTAATTCGTCTTGTAATCCGAGAATTAATTGGCTCAAGCCCTCCAGTTGCTCTTTGGCCAAGCCTCTCTTTTCATTGAGTGAATCAACCGCACGCTTGCGGGCAGACTCGATATCTGCTTCACTTTGGTAGTGTGCTAACAAATAGCGCTCTTCTTTTTTGCGCTCTTGTTCTTCAAAGTCTTCACGCTTTTTACGTTCTGCTTCTAGCGCATTTTTTTGCTTTTCTTCCGCACTGGGTGGAGGCGCGACATCATTCTTAAATCTACCCGCGTTTGAGTAAACTTTCATGCCCCGACTTACACATTCAGGGATAGGCCGATCAGAAGTCACCACCCTACCTTGCGCATTCGCACACCGATATATATCGGCTCGCGCTTCATTGAGCACGACCAAGCACATCAAACTAAGCATCGAAAAGCTTGTTTTTTCCATCTCACAATCGACTTGAGGAGAATGCTATTTGATCGACACAAGGAAAAAAACTTGCACTTGTGCACACAGTTAGCTTGGAATTTACACGAATTCTTACTTCTTAGTACAACTAGTTGTTCGTCTATTGCGCGACCGTCGTGCTTTTACAAAGACTAGTGAGCAATATTATTTTAATTAAACGTTTTTTTAATAACATGAGCGACATACTATGATTGTTGAAGAATTGGAATTCATTCCTCACTATCCTCATCACTCGTCTCGTTATGTGTTGTCTTGGAAGGGTGACATATCGCATCACCCGTAATCAACGCCTATCGAAGCAAACGAATACTACGCCAAGGGTAAGGGTCTCGTTCCCTTGCTTGCGAAGGTGGCATAGCTTGTTGACTAAAACCGGTCGGTGCTGGGCAGTTACCCGTTCTTGCATAGTTTAATGCAGCATTAAGACGCTTCTCACTAGGATCACCCAACAAATGATCGAGATCATCTGCTACCTGACATCTTGGCGCAAAACCATTGACGTAATCGCCCTTACCAAGTTCATTCACGCCTGAAAACTCAATAGCGAAATAGGCGGTATTGCAATTATTCGTTTGATAGAATCCATACGGCTTCCCACAAGTATTTTCACCAATCACTATCACCTCTAAAAACGGTGATAGCCCGTTGATTATCGACTCGCTGGCGGAGCACGTGTTACTACTAGTCAGGACGAACACGCGCCACAAATTGAGCCATGGCAGTACTTGGTTATTTGTATCATACGCATAAAACCATGACGTGGAATCAATCGTTTTCTGCGGATACTTGTCGTTAAATTTGAATGTTTCAAAAATGCGCCCTGCAGTTCTGTAGCCACCAATCATGGCGGCCAATTCGTCGGCGATATACAAGTAGCCACCTCCGTTATAACGAACATCCAGGACGAGGTCGTTAATCCGGGCTTCACGGAAAGAATTAATGGCATCAATCAATGGTTGCTCGGCAGTCCGAATATGATCGTTAAAGACCATATAACCAATCTTACGCCCCTGATCAGTCAAGATTTTAGATTCCAATACTGGCGACTTCACGATCGTGGCAGCAGTCATCTGCACATTGCGTGAAACAGCGCCATCCAATTCGACGATAGTGAAAGTATGGGTCTCTGCTTTGTTTGGATATAGACCCGCATATTGAGTATCGTTTGCCGGTTGTGCCAACGATGTATTATCAATGCTGGCAATGGTCATTCCACGTTTTATGCCAGCTAAATCAGCTGGCGATCCCGGCTCCACATATAGGACCCGCAAACGCGTTCCCTCACGCATTAAAGAATAGCCGTAAGTGAAGCTGAGACCCGATTGAAAGTAATCATCGGCATCTTTTTGTGACATAGTAAAACTAAATCGATCCTTAGAGCGCACGAGCAAGCTATCGAAATACTCAGCCGTGCTCATCTGTCGATTTTGCGGTGTTTCAGCGATATCGCGATACCACAAGTAGACATCATCCAAATATCCTCGAGTCCAGGCTTTTTCAGCTGTTGGTGTACAAATTCCAGCGACATTCTCGACATTCGGCGCTGCGGCTAAATTGGTCATCACATCTTTTACCGGAACCATGGCCTTGGCGTTAGCCGTATTTGTTGGCGTCACAGCAGCGGCAATCATCACCGTTTTTAGAATGGACTCTTCTGGGCTGATGTAAGTCAAGCCATGTGCAACTGCGAAATATTTAGCGACTTCTAGTTTCCCATCCAGCAGCGCTGGAACGAAGCCCCAGTTTGCATCGTTGTAAAAGGTTCTGGCCGAATTTAGCATGGCTTGTATCATGCTTCCCTTGCTAACGCCGCGCGTCAACTCGCTCGCCCAATAATTTACCTCAGGGTCGGTAGGCGCTAAATTACCCGAACGCCCCAAGACATTTTTATAGATAATCTTGACGAATTCCGGATAGGTCATCGAGGCGGAGTAACCGGTCTGCGCAGAATAGGTGACCGCAGCACTGTAAAAGCTATTCGCGATTTGCTCAATACTCACGCCTGCTTTGAGCTGCTGCAACCAATAGGTCAAACCATCGGCATCCGGCACACGATTAAAGAAAGCTACATACAAATCGATGATTGAACGCAATTGATTGGGATTGACTTGTACACTCAAGTCACCAATTTCCAAGTTAACCGTCACATCGGTGAAACGTAGCTGTTTCTTATTTTTTGCAACCACGATATCGCTGATATTTATCCTATCGGTAATGACAAAACCAGTGCTAATTTTTGAAATCGTATAATTTTCACGTGGACCATTGACGATCTGCACATCGGCCACTGCAGGCGCTGCCTGTGGGGGCATTGCGGCAAATGCTGATTTGCTTTCGCTGTCTTGATTGCCACCACAAGCAGCTAGGCAAAGCAGCGTAGCGGCTGAAACCATTGCAGAAAACCAGTGGCACAGGACGCGAGGCGGCGTTGTTGTGACAATTGACATGCGAACTCCAAATTAACTAAAGACGTTTATTTTAATCCTAGCTTGATTGCAATTGCCTAAAATGCCCTGATTTGATGCATCAAAATCAAAAAAAAAGCCAATGCCTTATCGACACTGGCTTTCTTTAGCTTACCCGCGCTATCAATTTCTTGACGGGAAAATGCCTTCCATCGCTATGATGTAGTTTAAACCAAGGTAAGGTTGCATCACTGAAACCAAACTAGAAGTCGTAAATGGTGCTGTCACTGGTGTGCCGCTACCAGTATTCTGTGTTGCCACAGTACCACTTCCGCTCACAGATGTAGAAACACCGCCAAGATTCACGGGGTTTGTTGGTGAAGTTCCCGCTGGCAGATAAATTGCCGCACCGGTAGTGCCTGCGCCGGTAGCAGTCAATCCGCCATTATTTGCAGCAGCAGTCAATCCACCTGTGGTTGCAGACCCGACGGTAATTTGAGTTGAGGCATTAAATGGATTAAAACTGACAGTGGCAGGATGATTATGTGCAGGTAAATTTGCGGTATTGAGTGTAAATGAAACATTGCCATTCGCGATCACCGTGACGCTATTTACTCCTGCTTTTTCACCCTGCGATACATTTGAAATTCCGGGTCCCGCTCCTTGAGAGCCAACGACCACACGCCCGCGCAAATCGGGGATGCCGAAGGTAACTTGTCCGTCGCCCCCGTACATCGTGCCGAGCAAAGCAAACATTGCAGAGTTTTGTGAAATCGGTATTGTTTGACCGTTACAAAACAACCAGCCACGTGGCGGATAATTAAACGCCACTGGCAAAACCGTGCCCATAAATGCTTCCATTTCATCTCCTTGGAGTTAGTACTGCAATAAAAAGCGCATTGTGCAAGCGCTTGCTTTTGACTTCTAAAAATACAAGCAAAAAACACTATTAATTTTATTTCTTTTTATGTAAAAAAGGTATTTTTAAATTAAATTGACTTCTGGATGTTATTTTTAGTAAAGATTACTAAGCAATTGACATGCCAGCTTTTTTGACTGGGATTGCGAGATCAATAGCGATCCTCCATTGCTGCCTCAAGACTCAAGGAGCAAGAGTCAGAGCAGCAATCGCTTCAAGTTCGTTCGCCATTAACAGCGCTGAAGGTTGTCCACCCCGACGAAGTGCTGCAACAACCTCAGCGACATTGGCATCGTTTATATTCGGGTCAGGATAACGCGCTGCCTCGGGAGCAATCCATCCGGACTCAAGAAATAGCTGTTGCAACCAATCGTTACTGACGCAATCGAGCATCAAATGGACGCGCGCTTGCTGACTTTGGTTGCGCACACCATGTAAGCAGTTTGCGTTCAAATACCACGTATCACCTGCCGAAAAATGTACCTCAGTTCCATCCAGGCGAAACAACACTTGAGGTGTAGTTTGAATCGGGATATGCAAACGTGTGATGCCATCCTCAAAAGAAGTTCCCTGATCGCGATGCTCTTTTATTTCTCCACCAGCCTCCAGCGACATCAAGCGTATCGACGTTTTCTCACAGGCGAATTGCGCGATCACATGCTGAAAATAGGGGCATTGCCTCAAAATTTCCGTGTCTTGAAAATTGGCGTTATCCAGAGGAAGAATATGATCAGTACGCCCATCAACCGAACGTAGAGAAATACATGACCACTCTTTTACATAATCACGGGTATTGAAATGACGTATCCAGTTCGATGTAGCTGCGCGCGCAAGGTCCTCCTGGAGGCGCAGTACATCAAAAGTCAATGGCAATTTCAAGTGGGTTGCAGATGACATTAATCTCAATTCCTTCTGAATTAAAACTGAAGCGGGATCAGGCATTTGGACGATTAATCCAAGATCGGTAACTGCCAAGAGTGTTTTCAGGTTGCCTGCGAAAGTTTGCTGGTTATTTGTTATTCGCGGTTTTTCTTTCTGCGAAACGCAACAAGCATGCGTCAAACTGTATCGACTAATCGTATCTACTTTGGCTCGACCAAAACACTATTTCTCTGAACAAGCGAGTTTTGTGCCATGGATAATCGAAATTGAAATCCTTGCCAATATGCGCGTATTAACATCGCCGACACCTGAGTTTTGTGAGCCTTGATCCACCATCAAGCAATTCGTCATTCACCGATGGCATGAATAAATACTGCAGTCTCGGGACTAGTGCTCACCAATGCAAAAATGGAATCCTAAGGCTGGAAAACACTCGAATCTCTGACAGTAAAATCAATTTAGATACCGAAAGCTCGCGCGACGGCAAATTGCCGGGAGTTGCGCAAAGGTGGCACAGGTCTTGCAAATCGTCAGTAAAACATCGCACAATAAATAGCATTACAGCATATTTTTGTTACTATTCTTAAAATAAATTTTAGTTCACAAGGATTTTTCATGTCACTTACATTTACGCAAGCACAACAAATACTCAATACCAGTTTTATTGCTCATACCTCAGTCGGTACAGTAGAACTTCGTCTGATTGAAGCGAGTGAACTTCCGGGCCGAGGCATGCCGACTGAGTTTCGCATGCCCATGGCCTTAATTTTCTCTGCACCAGCGTCTCCTCTTTTGACGCAAGATAACTACCACATCGATCATCCACAGCTAGGTCGGCAATATTGGGCGATGTCTCCCGTACAGGCACCACGCAATCCGCCGGTGACAGTCAACAATGAACCTCTTATGTTTTATCAAGTCCTATTTAATTAGAAATACGACACTCGCCTCACTTGCAAGGCATGTGCATGACATGTGCACGGCATTAGATTTGTGCGTACGGACAAACAAACTAACCAGACCAAAAGGATTTCTGTCAAAACGCACAATTGACAACCTCGCATCGAATACCGCACATAATCAAGCGGCGAGAAGTACTCTTTGCTACCCGACATCTTGCGGAACACACATTGGCCAAACGCAATGTCAACACGCTCTGCCTGCCCTAGCATGTAAATTTACACGTAAGGTCTCTCTATTTCGGCGAAAAATTTGGGGCTCTTGTATTGCTATTGATTATTGTTGAATATTTTTGAGAAGGGCGTGCGCCTTAATTCCAAAATTGGCGAAAACGGGTTTACTGCTTGGCATGCTGACACTAACCACTACTCTTTATTCACTGTCGCGAAATCGCATGCGGCCCGAAGATGAACTCAAGCGTTTGGCGGTCAGTTTTCCGCCTAGAGATGTGGTGAACGCTGTTCAGCGCATGGCTTTTTGAAAAGGACCTAATGGTCTGATAGATAGCGTGTACTTCGGACGTTTTCCTTACAAAATCTCTGTGAGATTTTTTGTGCATTACCAAATATTTGCGTCTGTATTTCCTTGACTTACATCAATCAACTCAAACCATATTCCGCCTTACTTTAAGTTATCTTGACCTCTGAAATTGCAACACCACAACATATTTATTGAGTCATTATTAGCGCATTTAAAGTGCGCTAGAATTCAGAAATTGACACCTCATTCGTTTTGAAAACCGTCACTACAATTGGAGCCATTGCACCGGCAAACATCAACCAAAGGCAGCAAACATTTTCTTTGGTCATTGCGGGCGACGCATAATCGTAATCGAATTCGCTACGAAGCATTATTTAATTTACGCAGCACTAGAGATTTTTGTCGCAAAAAAAAGGGGCGCAAATCCAAATGAGATCCACGATTTTTTTCAATCGACTATCGGTTCATTTAAGGTCTTGGTCAATCAAATAGGCAATGCGCAAGTGAATCAACCGCAACAACACGCAATTGTATTGGGATAAATGACTGCACTATCTTCATCCATACCTGCAGCACCTGAACATCAAACTGTGATGTTGAATTCATTGCGCTTGCGTGGCATTACAGCCAATGACATGCCGCAATTGAAGGCAATGTATGCAGATTCTCGCGCTCAAGAAATGCAGCATTTCCCTTTCACGGCTGAACAAAGTGCGCAGTTTTTACAAATGCAATTCAATGCGCAACATCAGCACTACCAAACGCATTATCCGAACGCCTCGTATGAACTCATTTTGCTTAACGATGAAGTGATAGGTCGTCTCTACGTTGAACGTGGACAGCAAGAAATACTGATCGTCGATATCTTAATTTTGTCGGCGCATTGTCAGCACGGTATTGGCAGCTATCTATTAAGAAATTTAATTGATGAAGCAAACAATACCAATCAACGATTAACAGCCCATGTAGAACTGAACAATCCAGCTCGTCGTTTGTATCAACGTTTGGGATTTAAAGAAATTGAACAGCATGGTCCGTATCTTTGGATTGTGAAAGTTCCAACTCCAACCAGTGAAAGTTAACATCACCAAACACAGAATACGACTTAAGCGCTTAAAAGAAGCTCATCATGAAAGCACCTTATGCATCTGAAATACGCACGTTCGGCTTTGCTTTTCCACCGTCGTTGAGCCCTGTGGATTGGCCAGTTACTACCCAGCAACCAAAATCAAACCTCGTTTTCGTGATTGGGTACAATTTGTAGTTAACTGACCGTTATTTAGTTCGACGCTAAAAAACCCCGTTTAGAAATCTAATCCCGCTCAAACAGATTTCCTAAACCACCTAAAACTGAACCCTCTTCTCCACCTCGACTACCTCCCATCTTGGAAGCGCCCACAATCCGGTTCGCCATACGCGCCAACGGCAAGGACTGCAACCAAACTTTGCCCGGGCCACGCAGGGTCGTGAAGAAAATTCCTTCGCCACCGAACAAGGCGGTTTTCACGCCACCGACAAATTGAATATCGAAATCAACATTGCTGGTGAATGCCACCACACAACCTGTATCAACACGCAAAGTTTCACCTGGCTGTAAATCTTTTGCAATCAAGGCACCGCCAGCATGAACAAAAGCCAGTCCATCGCCTTCCAGTTTTTGCAGAATAAATCCTTCACCACCAAAGAAGCCCGCACCTAAGCGTTTTTGAAAAGCAATCCCCAAAGACACACCCTTCGCGGCACACAGGAAGGCATCTTTTTGACACAGCAGAGTGCCTCCCAATTGATCCAAATGCATAGGAATAATTCGCCCGGGATATGGCGCTCCAAACGCTACCTTACGCTTGATCGAACCCTGATTCGTGTACACCGTCGTGAACAAGGATTCACCCGTCAACAAGCGCTTACCTGCGCCCATCAGCGAACCGAGCAAGCCACCTTGAGAAGCAGAACCATCGCCGAAGATAGTTTCCATCTGGATCTGATCTTCCATGTAAAACATAGAACCAGCTTCACCCACCACAGCTTCACGCGGATCGAGTTCAATTTCTACGAATTGCATGTCGTCGCCAAAAATTTGATAATCGATTACATCCATTGCCATGATGAGTCCCTCTATGATTGATTAAATTAATTCTGCCGAAGATTCGTAAGATTGCAGAAAGTGCTGTGCATTTTAACTAGAATTTTCTGATCGATTAGAAAAATTTTCCGGTAAAAATTTTCGGTGAATACCGCTGGGCGTACTTAGCGAGAACGTGAGCGCAGGGCCAATACCGGTTGTTCTATCCAGTGCCAAGAACATATCGCACACATCAAAGTCAACACGCCGGCGCTGATGGCAAGCGTTGCCACAGTCCAGCCAGAGTAGCAAACAAGCAAAGCTTGTTGCAAAGGGAATGCATATAAATACACACCATAGGAATAATCGCCGAAGCGATTGAATGCACGGATCTTTCCAGCGGGCACATAAGCCAGGTAGAAGAGTACGTAGGGTAAAGCAAGGTAATACACGATCAAAAACGCATGGCGACTGATACTCAATGCGACCAAACTCACAACGCCTATACCTGCGACAATTGTTCCTGACATCGGCACTCGATGACGTATCCAATAAAAAACGCTAGCAATAGAAAAGAACCAGACAAATCGCAGCAACTCACCATGCGCTAACAAATAAAAGCGATCCGACACAAACCAAGCACAAAAAAACATCACGAGTGCGACGGTCAAAGCCACAGCATGCGAGCGAAATTTCGACGCATAAAAATAGGCAGAACACGAGAGCAGCAATAAAACATACATACTCAGCTCATAGATCATGCTCCAAAGTGAGCCATTCACTACGCCCGTCAGATTGTTTTGTTCAAACATGCCAGGCAAGTAAAATTCCACGCCGCCCATCAAGACCGCATTTTTCAAAAAATAACGCCAAGTCTGGGTCTCATGCAGATAGCTCGCGAAATCAAGCCGACTAAAACCAGCTCCCAAGATGAAAACGCTGAACACCAGCATCACCCATAAGGCGGGAAAAATTCGAAACGCGCGCGCCCGCAAATAATCCAATGCATTTCGGCTACGCATCAAACTCGCACAAACCAAAAAACCACTGGTGACAAAGAAGACATCAACCGCCATTGCGCCGAGGTTTTTACCCACACTGGCGGCAAAAGGCTCAGGCTGACTGAGCATGGCGAAGCTATGACTGAACAAGACAGCAAACGCCGCCAGTAAGCGCAACAAATTGAAATTATTGTCCTTACCAACCGCGAGTTCGCCCAGATTAGGCGAGGAAGAAAATAATTTCAGCACGTGAACAATTAAGAAACGCGTTTGGCCGCGATCGCATTACCTGCACGACTCACTGCTTTACGTCCCAAGTGTTGGGAAATGAATTGACCAGCATCGACCACAGCATTCAGATCAATGCCGGTTTCGACACCCAATCCCTGCATCATGAACAGTACATCTTCGGTCGAAACATTGCCAGTCGCACCTTTGGCGTACGGGCAACCACCGAGACCCGCAACGGAAGAATGGAAAATGCTAACACCAACTTCCATACAGGCATAAATGTTCGCCAATGCCTGACCGTAGGTATCATGAAAATGGCCAGAAATTTGCGCGATAGGAAATTCTTGTGCGACGCGTTGCATCACGGTTTGCACATGACGCGGGGTGCCAACGCCTATCGTATCGGCGATATCGATTTCATCGCAGCCGAGATCGCGCATCAGTTTCACTACATCGGCAACTTGCTCTGGGGTGACCTCACCTTGATAGGGACAACCAAAGGAGCAACTGATACTGCCACGCAAACGCAGGCCATGTTGTTTCGCCGCAGCCGCAACATCGCGGAAACGCTCTATCGATTCCGCGATCGAGCAATTGATATTCTTTTGTGCAAAGGCTTCGGACGCCGAACTAAAAATCACGACTTCATCTGCACCTGCTGTTAAAGCGGCTTCAAAGCCTTTCATGTTCGGTGTCAAAGCGGAATAGATGACGCCCGCTTTGCGTGTGATACCCGCCATCACTTCAGTCGAGGTCGCCATTTGCGGCACCCATTTCGGCGAGACAAAGGAGGCCGCTTCGATGTTCACAAAACCGGCCTGTGTCAAACGATTCACTAGCTCGATTTTGACCTCAGCGGAAATGGTTTCTTTTTCATTTTGCAATCCATCTCGTGGGCCAACTTCAACGATCTTGACTTGTTTAGGCAAACTCGCTTGTGTGTTCATTGGTGTGTTCATTCTTAATATCCCTTACTTTGATCAACCAAGCCGATAACAGACTCACCGCGCTGCAAAGCGGCGATCTTATTAGCAATTTGTTTCGCGCTTTCCTCGCGCACCGTCAGTGCAGAAATATGCGGTGTGATGTGGATGCGTTTTTCATTCCAGAATGGATGCGTAGGCGGTAATGGTTCTTCGCGGAACACGTCGAGTGTCGCACCTGCGATATGGCCTTGCTGTATCAGTGCCAATAAATCGTCTTCTACGATGTGCGCGCCACGGGCGACATTCACGATATACGCGCCTTGTTTTAACTTTGCCAGCTTGGCTTTATCCATCAAGTTTTCGGTCTCTTTGGTCAATGGCAAAATCAAGACCAAGGCTTTGGTTTGACTTAAGAAGGCATCCAAGCCATCGTCGCCATGAAAGCATTGCACGCCTTCAATCTGCTTTGCGGAACGACTCCAACCTAGCAGCGGAAAACCGAAACTACGCAATCCGTCAATGATGCAATGGCCGAGAACACCGAGCCCTAAAATACCAATACTAAAATCTTCTTTACGATGCGGTGGCAAAGGGCGCCATTGCTTGTCGGCTTGCAGCGCATCGTATTCATCAAAGCGGCGGAAATAGCGCAACACGGCGTGACTAACATATTCCGCCATCTGCACCCCCATGCCAGCGTCATCGACACGGATCAAGGGGACGCCTTGCGGTAAATTATCAGCCAGCTGCAAAATCGCATCGACGCCAGCACCGAGATTAAAGATCGCTTTCAAATCGGTGCGTCCACGCAACATGGCTGCGGGTGGCTTCCACACCAGCGCATAATCGGCTGGCGCGTTATCGCCCTCTTCCCAAATTCGAATAGTCGCCTCGGGAAGATAGTGGTGAAAAGCGTTTAACCAAACTTCAGGATTGGCACCTGCTGCGTAATAAATTATGTTCATGTTTTCATTTACCCGATTGGAGAAACAAATGAATGATTAAGCCAAATTGTAGGGCGGGTGCAACCCGCGCCGCCGAACTTTCAAGCACCTGAGCAGCGCGGGTTGCAACCGCCCTACGAGACTGCCCCACTCCCGCTTGCGGCCGAGGGGTTTATTTGGTGATCTTTGAATAAATCACTTCTAGGACTGCCTCGGTTTCTAACAGCATTTGATTGTTCCAGAATCGTAGAACCTCAATACCTTGTTGCTTTAAATATACCTCGCGGTGTTGATCATAAGTCTGTTGCTCACTATGTTGACCACCATCTAGTTCTACCGCTAGCTTCTTTTCTACACAATAAAAATCGAGAATATAACGACCAACGGGATGCTGCCTGCGAAACTTTGCTCCTGCGACTCTTCTATTCCTAAGCAAACACCACAGCAGTTGCTCCGCATCTGGCATAGCTTTACGCATTTCTCGTGCATACGCTTTGAGATCTTCGGGGATCTGTTGCGGATGGTGGGGAGAAATGTTTTCCATTATCGCCTTCGCTTTTTATTCCCTTCTCCCGCAAGCGGCGAATTTGTCATGTTGGGTTAGGGATGAGGGTGGTTGATCAAGAAAATTTTATGATGCTCTATTACCGTCTAAAAAATTTCAACATATTCTTAGAGTTTGCAGCTAGCCTGAACCACCCTCACCCCTGCCCCTCTCCCGCTTGCGGGCGAGGGGAGAAAACTCACTGCTTAAAATTCAACAACGGCGCACCTTCAGTCACTTGATCACCTACCGCGTACAAGACTTCTTCCACCACACCATCATGCGGCGCGGAGATCGTGTGTTCCATCTTCATCGCTTCCATGATCAATAAGGCTTCGCCCTTTTTGACTTCCTGACCATTCTTGACCACCACCGCAACGATCTTACCTGGCATTGGTGCAGTTAAACGTCCGCCTTCCGCTTCGGCTTCTCCTGCATGCGCCAATACGTCGTTGTAATGCAAATCGGTATGCACACCTTGACTAAAGACGTGGAAATGTTCGCCATCGCGCACTACCGTCGCGGTAACAGTTTGATCAGCGATTGCCAACACATAGTCATTTGCATGTTGACGTACAAGTCGTACCGATTGGCTACTGCCATTCGCTGCAATTACCCAAGCGTCTTTCGTGTAAGTTACTTGCACTGCATGCGTTTGATGTTCTTCCACAAATTGCAAACCACGTTGCATTTGCGTATTCATACGCCAGCCTTGATTGCTTTGCCAAGGATCGCTGCCACCAGTATTTTCTGCACTAATCAATGCCACTGCGGCAAAGGACAACGCATGCAAACTCGCTGGTGCTGGTGTCGGGAATAATGCGTCTTGATTACGTTCAATCAAACCGGTATCCAAATCCGCAGTTGAGAATGCTTGGCTAGTAATCAAACGTGATAAGAAAGCGATATTCGAATTCAAACCGACAATTTGATATTGAGACAAAGCTTGTGCCATGCGCGCCAAGGCTTCTGTTCTGTCTTTCCCCCAAACGATCATCTTCGCGATCATAGGATCGTAGAAAGGGGAAATCGTATCGCCTTCACGTACGCCGCTATCTATTCTGAATGATGCCGGATCTGGTGAACCACCGAGTTCGAAATTGACGGCGCTTGGCGTCCGTGCATGACGCAAAGTACCAATCGAAGGTAAGAAACCTTTTTCTGGGTTTTCTGCATACACACGTGCTTCAATCGCGTGTCCGTGAATCTGCAGTTCAGATTGTTGCAAAGGTAATTGTTCACCAGCAGCGACGCGCAATTGCCACTCCACCAAATCAGTACCCGTGATCATCTCGGTGACTGGATGCTCAACCTGCAGACGCGTATTCATTTCCATGAAGTAGAAAGAACCGTCTTGATTGGCAATGAACTCGACCGTACCTGCACCAACATAACCGACCGCCTTCGCTGCTGCGACCGCAGCCTCGCCCATCGCTGCGCGACGTTCTGCCGTCATGCCTGGGGCTGGTGCTTCTTCTAAAACTTTTTGGTGACGACGTTGTACTGAGCAATCACGCTCGAACAAGTAAACGCAATTACCATGTGTGTCGGCAAACACTTGAATCTCAATATGGCGTGGACGCTGCAAATATTTTTCAGCAAGGACTTTATCGTCGCCGAAAGAATTGATCGCTTCGCGTTTGCAGGAAGCTAAACCATCTTTGAAGTCAGCCGACTTTTCAATCACGCGCATGCCTTTGCCACCACCACCAGCACTGGCTTTTAACAATACAGGATAGCCGATGCGATCTGCTTCCGTTTGTAAGAAATCAGGATCTTGATTGTCGCCGTGATAGCCAGGTACTAAAGGCACATTGGCTTTTTCCATTAAGGATTTTGCTGCAGATTTACTGCCCATCGCTTCAATCGCAGAAGCTGGTGGGCCAATAAATGCGATGCCTGCTTTGGCGCAGGCATTCGCAAACTCGCTGTTCTCAGACAAGAAACCATAGCCAGGATGGATCGCTTGTGCGCCGGTCGCCAACGCGACCTCGATAATTTTATCGGCGCGCAGATAACTTTCTTTCGCTGGCGCAGGGCCAATCAAGACCGCTTCATCACACACCGCCACATGCTTGGCATTGGCATCGGCTTCGGAATATACCGCCACCGTTTTAATACCCATGCGACGCGCAGTGGCCGCAACACGGCAAGCAATTTCGCCACGATTGGCGATGAGGATTTTGCTAAACATGATTTTTGTCTTTCTTTCGTCGTTTTCTGAACTAGTTCTTTTAATATCCGGGAATAGCCGTATCACTTAGCCATAATTAGCCGCAATTTCCCGCTTTTTTCTCCACCACACCACGCGTCTTCAAACCTAATTTTTCTAACAAAACTTTATCGTCTTCCGCTTCTGGATTATCGGTCGTCAACAATTTGTCGCCGTAGAAAATCGAATTCGCGCCAGCCAAGAAACACATCGCTTGTACCGCTTCGCCCATTTGACGACGGCCTGCAGATAAACGAACGCGTGCTTTCGGCATCGTGATGCGTGCTACCGCGATCGTACGTACGAACTCCAAAGGATCTAGTGGGTCAAGGCCATGTAAAGGCGTGCCTTCCACTTGCACCAGATGATTCACCGGTACTGATTCTGGATACGGATTCAAGTTCGCCAATTGTGCGATCAAGCCAGCACGTTGACGACGTGTTTCACCCATACCGACGATACCGCCGCAGCATACTTTTAAACCTGCGGTACGCACGTGACCCAAGGTATCGAGACGGTCTTGGTAGTCGCGTGTGGAAATCACGTTGTCGTAAAACTCAGGTGCGGTATCGAGATTGTGGTTGTAGTAATCGAGGCCAGCATCTTTCAAACGCTGCGCTTGTTCTTCTTTGAGCATGCCCAAGGTCGCACAAGTTTCTAAACCCATGGCTTTAACTTCACGCACCATGGTTTCGACTTTTTCCATGTCACGATCTTTTGGCGAGCGCCATGCTGCGCCCATGCAGAAACGGGTTGCGCCACTTTCGCGGGCGGCTTTGGCTGCGCTCAATACTTCGCGTACGTCCATCAATTTCTTCGCTTCAACGCCAGTATCGTAGCGTGCTGCTTGCGGACAATAACCACAATCTTCTTCGCAGCCACCAGTCTTAATCGACAGCAAAGTCGCCAGTTCCACGTCGGCATTCGGAAAGTTTTCACGATGCAGAACCTGTGCCTTGAACATCAAATCATTAAAAGGCAAATCAAACAATGCCATCACATCGTCAACCGGCCAGGTTTCCGCTTCGATGGCTTTCACTGGTGCGTGAAACTGTATGCCTTGCACTGTCTCTTTAGCTTTTGCGTTATCGACCGCTTGTTCCATGTGTTCCATGTTCATTTCCTTCACTTCAATAAATTCAAATCTAAATACTGGCTCGCTTGCTCAATCTCATTGAAAGCTAAACGAGGTATCACAGCTAGGCAAGGTGCATCTAAACGCTGTTTCAGCGCCTGCACATTTTCTTCAAAAAACTTCATATCTGTATCAACCGTATTCGCCACCCAGCCCGCCAAACGTAGCCCACTCGCGTTGATTGCTTGCGCCGTCAATAATGCATGATTAATGCAACCGAGACGCATACCAACTACTAAAATTACCGGCAAGGCCAAACGCTGCGCCAAGTCGACGGTACTGGTTTCATCATCTAAAGGCACACAAAATCCGCCTACGCCTTCGACCAAAACCACGTCTGCTAATTGCTGCGCTTGTTGGTAGCAGTACTGAATGTGCTGCACATCCATCTTTACGCTTTCCATCGCCGCAACGATATGTGGTGCTGCTGGTGTTCGCATTAAATACGGCACAACGATTTCCTGTGGCGCTTTGATGCTTGATGCTGCGACTAAACTATCGACATCTTCATTATGCAAAACACCATCGATCTCTTCGGCGCCAGAAGCAATCGGTTTTAGCCCTAATGTCGAATTGCCCTGCTTGGCAAAGGCGCGCAACAAAGCTGACGTGGTAAACGTCTTACCGATTTCAGTATCGGTGCCCGTGATGAAATAATCGTTTTTTCTGTTTTGCATTTATTAAACTTCGCTCTTCAAAAATACTTCTATTTCTTGCGCTGTCAATCTCGTAGGGCGGGTGCACGCCATGCTGTATCTTCTCTCCCTTCTACCGCAAGCGGGAGAAGGGTTGGGGATGAGGGTGGTTCAGATGTTCCAACACATACTTCAAGGGAAGCGAAAACTATCTGTTCAAATTTACTCTGCAGTTGCTGAACTACCCTCACCCTAGCCCTCTCCCGCTTGCGGGAGAGGGGACTTTAAAACATCAAACTTCCAAACCATTCACAGCATCAATCAACAAAGCCAGATCTTCACTAGTATGTGCAGCAGACAAAGTGATGCGCAGACGTGCCGTTCCCACAGGCACGGTCGGCGGACGTATCGCTGGCACCCAAAATCCTTGTTCATACAAACTCGCCGCTGCTTGTAAACTTTCTGCATTATCGCCAATCACAATCGGCTGTACCGCGGTATCAGATGGCATCAAAGTCCAACGTTTCAGTTTTAAATCACGGCGTAATTGCGCAATCAAAGTTTGCAAATGTGCGCGGCGCGCATGTCCATCTTCGCCTTGAATGATATCCAAGCTCGCCAACAAAGCATGTGCCAAAGCTGGTGGCGCTGCGGTGGTATAAATATAAGGACGCGCCTTATTCACTAACCACTCAATCACATCTTTATGCGCCGCAACGAAGGCGCCGCCAACACCAGCGGACTTGCCTAGCGTTCCCATATAGACGATGTTTGGCGAACACAAATTAAAATGCTCTAAAACCCCACGACCATTAGCACCCAAAGCACCAAAACCGTGAGCATCATCGATCACTAACCACGCATTGAACTCTTCACACACTGCAAGTAATTCGGGCACTGGTGCCAGATTGCCATCCATACTAAAGACGCTATCGCTGACGACTATCTTGGTCGCTGCAGTCGAGGCTTGCAATAGCGTTCGTAAGTGTGCGACATCGCCGTGCGGGAAAACATGCAACTTCGCACGCGAGAGTTTAGCGCCATCGATCAAAGATGCATGGTTCAAGGATTCGGAAAACAATTCCGTGTCTTTTCCAGATACCGCTGCCAAGCCCGCCAACACCGCGAGATTGGCCATATAGCCCGTGCAGAAATACAAGGCACGTGCTTGATGAAGATGTGGCGAGACAAACTCAGCCAAACGCTCTTCGAGCAAAGCATGGGCGCGGCTGTGGCCGCTGATTAAATGCGAGGCGCCACTACCGACGCCATATAAATCCGCACCTTCTTGCAAGGCTGCGACGATCTTAGGATGCGCCGCCAGACCAAGATAGTCATTACTACAGAATGCCAACATGTCGCGACCATCCACTTTGACCCGTGGCGCACTCGGACTCTCTGCATGACGACGGCGACGACGCAGACTTTTGCTATCTAAAGCCGCTAATTCATGTTGGATTTGATCTAGCAAAATCACGCTGCTTCTCCCATCACGTGGTTGAAGACTTTCAGCATGCGCTCGCCAACTAAACTTATTTCTTCTTGATTCAAAATATACGGTGGCATCAAATACACCGTGTTGCCGATTGGGCGCAACAATAATTCTTCTTGCAAAGCCTGTGTGAAGAAACGGCGCGAAAATGTCTTCGCTGCTTGTTCATCTTTCGTTCCATCAAACACCGCATCGAAAGCCCACATCATGCCTTGTTGGCGGAAATGTTTGACTTGAGCGTGTTGCGCTAGTGGATGCAATGCCTGCGTGATTGCTTCAGCCTTCACACGATTTTGTGCCAGCACATCGTCAGACTCAAAAATTTCTAAAGTCGCCAAGGCTGCGCGACAAGCCAATGGATTGCCCGTATAGGAATGCGAATGCAAAAACCCGCGACGCACATCGGTGTGATAAAACCCTTGGTAAATGTCATCGCGTGTCATCACCAAAGACAATGGCAAGTAACCGCCACTGATGCCCTTAGATAGACAAACAAAGTCGGGCCAGATTTCCGCATTTTCACACGCGAAAAAAGTGCCGCTACGACCACAACCGACCGCGATTTCATCGGCAATCAGATGCACTTGATATTGATCGCAGAGCGCACGGACTAAACGCAAATACTCAGGATCGTGCATCGCAAAACCTGTCGCGCACTGCACTAAGGGCTCCAAAATCACCGCAGCGATTTTGCCTGCGCGCTCTTGCAAGCAGCGCTCCATATCAGCAGCAGCACGTCGTGCGACATCGATCGCGGTTTCACCATCAAGCGCCTGACGTGCATCAGGCGACGCAACAACATGGGCATTGCGTATCATAGGGCCGTAGGCATCGCGGAATAATGCAACATCAGTGACTGCTAAAGCGCCTATGGTCTCGCCGTGGTAACTGCCTTTGAGGCAAATAAATTCTTGTTTTTCAGATTGACCTTGATTACGCCAAAAATGAAAACTCATCTTCAAGGCGATTTCCGTTGCCGACGCACCATCCGATGCGTAGAAACAATGACCGAGTACACCACCGGTTAAAGTTGACAGTTTTTCCGATAAACGAATCACAGGCTCATGCGTAAAGCCTGCCAACATCGCATGTTCCAATTGATCGAGCTGTTCTTTTAATGCTGCGTTAATGCGCGGATTAGCATGACCAAATAAATTCACCCACCAGGAACTGATGCCATCTAAATAGCGCTTACCATCCATATCGACCAACCAGGCACCACGACCATGACTGACAGGAATGAGCGGCATGGTCTCGTGATGCTGCATTTGGGTGCACGGATGCCACACGCTTTGCAGGCTACGTTCTACCCATGACTTACTCGGTGTTTTCAATTCGGTATTCACTGCGGTCAACTTTGTTCCTAATTCTTCTTAACGATTCACTTTGCTACTTTGTACCGAGCTTTTTTCTGCAATATCTAACATGTCGGGCGGGTGCAACCCGCGCTGTTGTTCGACTGTCAGGCGGCGCGGGTTACACCCGCCCTACGAATTTGCTTTTCATCCTCTCTCCCGCAGGCGGGAAAGGGTGAGGGGGATTCAGAAATTTGCAATGCTAGTACTGCGCTTGCCTTGCAGAAACCTAGACCACCCTCATCCCCAACCCTTCTCCCGATTGCGGGAGAAGGGAGCAAAATTACCTAGCCCGCCATTATACGTGATCAATTCTTGCTCAACTGAGCCAGCTAGGCTTGCGCTTTTCTAAGAAAGACCGCACACCCTCACGCCCTTCTTCCGAGGCGCGAATCACGGCGATGCCTTCTACAGTATTCGCAATCAACGCAGGCGTAATTTCACGACCGCCCACATCGCGCACTAATACCTTGGCTTGGGCGACTGCATTCGGGCTGTTGGTCACCAGCGCTTTAACGATTTCCGCCACTTTCGCTGTTAGCACATCTGCGCCGACCACTTCATGCACAAAACCTATGCGCAAGGCTTGCGCCGCATCGAAACGCTCTGCAGTCAGGAAATAACGACGTGCGGCATTTTCACCCATGGCCTTAATCACATACGGTGAAATCGTCGCAGGAATCAATCCTAACTTGACCTCGCTCAAACAAAATTGCGCGGTATCGACGGAGACGATGACGTCACATGCAGCCACCAAGCCCATACCGCCGGCATAGCAATCGCCCTGCACTTGCGCAACCACTGGCTTGCTACAGGTATAAATCGCTGCCAACATCGCTGCTAGTTGCCCCGCATCGGCGAGATTTTCAGCGTGCGTGTAGTCCGCCATCTTCTTCATCCAATTGAGATCAGCTCCAGCGCAAAACGCAGGACCATTTGCCGCCAATACAATCGCACGAATACTGTTATCGCTACTTAATTCATTAAATACCTGCGTAATCTCAGCAATTGTCGTTTCGTTAAATGCATTGCGTACGTCTGGGCGATTTAAGGTGACTGTCGCGACTTTGTTGTCACGGGTGAGTGTTAGGGTTTGGTACATAAAAATTGCTTTCATCAATTACAATTCAAAATCAAATCGAGATGTTTTACGAAAGTATTGAACAACACGGATTTATGGTTCTTTTTGATTGAAGCATCCCCAACCGTCATTTCTACCCCCATGTTTCTCGGCTAAATTTTGCAAAAGATTTTCAAAATCTGTAATTGCGGAGTGTATTGGAACCATGTTCTTTACGACGAGAACGTCCCACGGAAGCTCAGCCACGCAATTACTATTTTCGATACTCACTTCATGATTTAACTCCTGAAAATGAGCTGCGAAAGTCTTCGCAGCATTTTCATCTGGAAATACAATCGTAAAATCAATATTACGAGCAATGGAGAGATTGTCCCCATTTCGTTTCATCTGGCGTAAAACTTTTCCGTTCTCATCATTTGGGAATTCGAAAAATCCAAACATACCTTGGTTCCTACATCCTGAAAATGCCGAACTTGGCGTCTGGAATCGGTGCGTTCAAAGCAGCGCTCAATCCCAATCCCAACACCATACGCGTATCAGCAGGATCAATCACACCGTCATCCCACAAGCGTGCAGACGCATAGTAAGGATGTCCTTGATGTTCGTACTGATCTTTAATCGGTTGTTTGAATGCGGCTTCTTCTTCCGCACTCCAGCTACCGCCTTTGCCTTCGATACCATCGCGGCGTACAGTCGCCAATACGCTGGCAGCTTGTTCGCCACCCATCACCGAAATACGGGCGTTTGGCCACATCCACATGAAGCGTGGTGAATATGCACGACCACACATACCGTAGTTACCTGCACCAAAACTACCGCCGATAATCACGGTAAATTTAGGTACGTTTGCAGTCGCTACCGCTGTCACCATCTTCGCACCATTACGCGCAATACCTTCGTTTTCGTATTTGCGTCCAACCATAAAGCCCGTGATGTTCTGCAAAAATATCAGTGGGATCTTACGCTGGCAGCACAGCTCGATGAAGTGCGTGCCCTTTAATGCAGATTCAGAGAACAAAATACCGTTGTTGGCGATGATGCCGACTGGCATGCCATGGATGTGCGCAAAACCGCAGACCAAAGTTGTGCCATAACGCGCTTTGAATTCATCGAAATGGCTACCATCGACCACACGCGCAATCACTTCACGCACATCGAAAGGCTTGCGTGTATCAACCGGAATCACGCCATACAATTCACTCGCAGGATACTTTGGTTCTTCCACGGCTTTCATCACCACGGTTTGTGGTTTTTGACGGTTCAAGGTCGACACAATTTGACGCGCCATCGCGAGGGCATGCGTATCGTTTTGTGCCAAATGATCGACCACACCCGACAAGCGTGTGTGGACGTCGCCACCACCCAAGTCTTCCGCGCTAACGACTTCGCCCGTTGCCGCTTTCACCAATGGTGGGCCGCCGAGGAAAATCGTACCTTGATTCTTAACGATAATAGACTCATCACTCATCGCTGGCACATACGCACCACCGGCGGTACAAGAGCCCATTACCACGGCGATTTGCGGAATACCTTTGGCCGACATATTCGCTTGGTTATAGAAGATCCTACCGAAGTGATCACGGTCTGGAAATACATCTTCCTGATTCGGCAAATTCGCACCGCCGCTATCCACCAAATAAATACAAGGCAAATTATTTTGCTCGGCGATTTCTTGCGCACGTAAATGTTTTTTGACCGTGAGCGGATAATAAGTACCGCCTTTCACCGTCGCATCGTTACACACGATCACGCATTCTTGCCCAGCGACGCGACCAATACCTGTGATGACGCCCGCACTTGGTGCAGCATCGGCATCGTTCTTCTCTTTGTACATATTGAAGGCAGCGAGCTGAGAAAACTCTAAGAAAGGCGTGCCTGGATCGAGCAAGTTTTGCACACGATCACGTGGTAATAATTTACCGCGACCGAGATGCTTTTGGCGTGCTTCCTCACCGCCGCCCAGCGCAATCTTGGCGACCTTTTCTTTGAGGTCATCGACGATCAATTGCATTGCCGCAGCGTTGGCTTTGAAGTCCTCAGAGCGAGGATTTAATTTGGATTCTAGGGTTGTCATAATTGTTTATCCGATTTCTCTACAGCCTCAGCAATGTGAGGTGCTCACTCATAAATACCATCAACGTAAAACCACTTACCATCAAACTTCACGAACCGACTCTTCTCGTGCAAGCGATGGGCTTTGCCACCAATTTTGTACCGGGCGACAAATTCCACCATCGCCTCTTTTTCTTGCGCTTCATGTTTCTTCACTTCTAAACCTAACCACTTCGATGCACCGCCGTCAACGATGCGCTCTTTGGGGCAAGTACGCTCATCCCAAGTTGCTCGCAGATACGCTTCATCGTTGAGCGTATAAGCGGTGTAACGGGAACGCATCAGAGCTTCTGCTGTTGGTGCGAACTCTGCGCCGCTGATGTAGCGTTGGCAGCATTGCTCGAATTCTTTGTTTGAGCCACAGGGGCAGATTGTTTTACTCACACTTTACCTAATCATTTTTTTGGACGGGCGCAACCCGCGCTGTTGTTCAAGCGTCGGGCGGCGCGGGTTGCACCCGCCCTACATTTGTCACTGTGTCCAATTACGTCTTCTTACTTTCTTTCACCGCCGTAGGCGCCCCTGCTGCTTTCCATGCGCCGAAGCCGCCATCGATGTGCGCGACATTTTCTAAGCCCATATCTTGCACAGTCTTGGTCGTCAAAGCACTGCGCCAGCCGGCTGCGCAGAATAGAATGAATTCTTTGTTCTCGCCGAACACGGGTTTGAAGTAAGGCGAATCAGGGTCGACCCAAAATTCGATCATGCCGCGTGGTGCGTGAAACGCGCCGGGGACGATGCCTTCTCTTTCGAGCTCACGAATATCACGGACGTCGATGAATTGCACTTGCGGATCGCCTAGCTTCGCCTGCGCTTCGGCTACGCTATAGGTTTTGATCTGCGCGTTTGCTTCGTCGACTAATTGTTTGTAGCCTTTTTTCATGTCTCTTCCAATCTCGCTTCTTAGGTCGGCTCGTTCTCGTAGGGCGGGTGCAACCCGCGCTGCTCTGTAGCTCAAAGTGCTGGCGGCGCGGGTTGCACCCGCCCTACAAAATTAAAACCCGCCTGTCGCTAACCATTTTTCTAGTTGTGGCAAGCGATCATTGCCCCAGAATGGTTCGCCATCGACAATCACCCATGGTGCGCCGAACACGCCTTTGCTCACTGCCTCTTCACAGGCCGCATTCAACTGCGCCTTATATCGTTCGTCTTTACATGCTGCGGCAGCGGCTGCACCATCTAAGCCCATTTGATTTACGTATTCTGCTAACCACGCAATATCATTCAATCCCGCAGGGCCAGAGAAGTAAGCTTTCGTCACCCCACGCGTGAATTCACCAACACGTTCAGGTGCGACTTCTTTCATCCACAAACAAACGCGTGCTGTGTTTTGGGTATTGATAGGAAATGGCTCTGGCAAAACAAATGGCAAACCCGCATAGCGCGCCGAACGCAACATGTCTTGCTTGTGATAGCTCGCCATCATCGGCGGGCGCATCGTTAATGGGCTGGAGTTGGTGGTCTTGAACACCACGCCCAATAACATCGGCTTCCAATCGATCTCGCGACCATATTTTGCTGCGAGCTCTTCGATTACTTGCGTGGTCAAATAGGCGTACGGTGAAACGTAGTCAAACCAGTAATCGATGCGATTGTTCATTACTACTCCTCAAATTTTCCACACAAAAAAATGCATTTTAAAACTCAATCCAACAAACCACGACCAATCAAAATCTTCTGAATATCCGAACTACCTTCATAGATCTGACACACACGCACATCACGATAAATACGTTCGACTGGGAAGTCGCTGACATAGCCATAACCACCATGAATTTGAATCGCATCGGAACACACTTTTTCTGCCATTTCCGACGCAAACAATTTCGCCATCGCTGCTTCTTTCAAACATGGCTTGCCAGCATCTTTCATACTCGCCGCGTGCCAGATCAATTGGCGTGCTGCCTCAATCTGCGTCGCCATATCCGCCAAGCGAAATTGCACGGCTTGATGTTCAAAAATTGCTTTACCAAACGTGCGGCGATCTTTCGCATAGGCCAAAGCTGCTTCGAATGCAGCACGTGCCATACCGACCGATTGTGAAGCGATACCGATACGGCCGCCTTCTAGTCCAGACAAAGCAATCTTATAGCCCTGACCTTCTTCGCCGATTAAATTAGCGGCAGGAATGCGGCAATTCTCGAACAGAATTTGCGCTGTATCGGAAGAGTGCTGACCCATTTTATGTTCGAGGCTGGCAACGATATACCCTGGCGTTTTAGTATCGACCCAGAATGCACTAATTCCTTTTTTTCCTGCGGCTTTATCGGTCACCGCCATCACGATCGCCACATCTGCATGTTTACCGCTGGTGATAAATTGCTTCACACCATTCAAGACGTATTCATCGCCTTCGCGCTTTGCCGTAGTGCGCAAATCGGAAGCGTCACTGCCAGCATGGGGTTCTGTTAAGCAGAAAGCGCCCAACATGTCGCCTTGTGCGAGTGGACGCAGCCATTGTTCTTTTTGCGCGGCATTCGCGTACATCATGCCTATGCTGCAAACAGGACAGTTATTCACTGATACGACCGTCGAGGTTCCACCATCACCGGCAGCGATCTCTTCCAGCACTAATGCTAGAGACAAATAATCCATACCTGCGCCGCCCAGTTCTTCTGGCACCGCCACACCATACGCGCCCATCGCTGCGAGTTCTTTCAATTCCTCTGCAGGGAAATGATGTTCTTTATCCCAACGTGCAGCATTTGGTGTGATGCGCTCTTGCACAAAGCTACGCACTGCGTCGCGGATCATTTCGTGTTCTGATGTTAGTTGCATGCTCTTACCTAAATTTAAAATCGATCTAATAAAACAAAAAGATACAAAAAATCACGACATAACGCTTGATTGTTCTTGAACAAATATCGCGGCACGAGAAGTCTTAATTGCAGAAAGCAATTCGTCTTCATTTTCAACGAAAATAAGATTTTCTCGGACTAGCACTGAGCATCCAATTCTTTTAGACAAAACGAATATTTCATTCACTAAATTCAAAAAATCTTCTCGTAAATCTAAGCGTATTTGTATTGAATCGATACTTCCATTTTCCGCCCAAATCTGAATATCTGTTTTTTCCAAGTCCCCCCATATTGTCAAATTTGGGTCCCATGAAAGTGTTTTTTCTACAAATGAAATAGAATGAATGACATCATCCAATCTTATTGAACAACCTGACCAAGCCGGACTAGTGCCAACAAAATCTTTCTTCAACACATTGGCATTCCCACCCTCAGCTATCCAAGAATTGGGAATCAAGTCAACTACAAATTGCCAAGCAGCCATTCGAATCCCTTTTCAAAAAAACTACCAATCAAGCGTTGATCCGTCATAACTCAAAAACTGTCCATTCTGCGCACGGCTACTATTTGCAATCACTTCGCGCATGCCAGTCACGCTGACATCGACGCTAATCTCAGCGCCTGCGCCACCCATGTCCGTTTGCACCCAACCCGGATGAAATGCGATGCATGTCGCTTTTTGCGTGCTGAGCGAAGCATCTTTCAATACGGAATTCAAGGCTGCTTTGCTGGCGCGATACAGCCATGCCACATTGTTTTCACGCAAACCGATGGAACCCATACGTGAGGACAACACGGCTAATTTACCGCCAGCATTTTCCACCATCGGCAACACCAAAGGCAGTAAGCGCATCGCTGCTAACACGTTGATATGCATGACTTGATCAAACTCTTCTTGCTGCGGCGATTGCAAACCATTTGTTCGGCTACCAAATACACCCGCATTCAAAATAGCGACATCGATTTTTTCATCGTCGAGGCGCCAAGCCAATCCTGCGCAATCATTCAAGTTGTTTACATCCAAAGGCAGCGCTTCACAACCATGTGCGGTCAATTGCGCGAGGTCGTCGGACTTGCGTGCAGTAGCGATCACACGCCAACCTGCCGCTTTGTATTGCCGCGCAAATTCCTGACCTATGCCGCGTGAGGCTCCGATGATTAAGGCTGTTGGCATGCTGGTTTACTCCGTTTTTCCAATTACTCATTTAATCCTCCCTTCTCCCGCAAGCGGGAGAAGGGTCGGGGATGAGGGTGGTGCAGTCATCTGCATAATATCGGGGAAATACATAGTTTATGTATTGATGCTCACACGTTAATTTAACTATGCAAACGCTGAACCACCCTCACCCTAGCCCTCTCCCGCTTGCGGGAGAGGGGACTTTCTCGATTACACCAACTCAATCGCCATCGCCGTCGCTTCACCACCACCGATACACAAAGACGCCACACCGCGCTTACCGCCACGGGCTTTCAAAGCGCCGATCAGGGTCACGATAATACGCGCGCCAGATGCGCCGATTGGATGACCCAATGCGCAGGCACCGCCGTGTACGTTCATTTTGTCGTGCGGGATGCCGAGGTCATGCATCGCTGCCATTGGCACTGCAGCGAAAGCTTCGTTGACTTCAAACAAATCAACATCCGCTGTTGTCCAGCCGATTTTCTTGTAGAGCTTTTCGATTGAGCCAACTGGTGCTGTGGTAAACCAGCCTGGTTCTTGTGCATGGGTCGCATGACCCAAGATTTTGGCGATAGGAGTTAAACCCAATTCTTTGGCTTTGGATTCGCGCATCAATACCAAGGCTGCTGCACCGTCATTGATGGACGAGGAAGATGCTGCTGTGATCGTGCCGTCTTTTTTGAATGCGGGCTTCAAATTAGGAATCTTGTCGAGCTTGGCCTTCAATGGGCCCTCATCTTTATCGATGACGACATCACCACCGCGACCAGATACCGTCACAGGAGCGATTTCCCAAGAAAATGCGCCGCTGCTCGCTGCGTTTTGTGCGCGTGTTACGGAGGCAATCGCAAATGCGTCTTGTGCTTCACGTGTGAAGCCGTATTTTTCGGAGCAATCTTCTGCAAAAGTGCCCATAGAACGACCTTTGTCATAGGCATCTTCCAAACCATCGAGCATCATGTGATCCATGATCGTGCCGTGACCGATACGATAACCGCCACGTGCTTTTGGAATGATGTATGGGGCATTCGTCATCGATTCCATACCGCCAGTGACCAGCACTTCGTTGCTGCCAGCCAGCAGGGAATCATAGGCCATCATCGTCGCTTTCATCGCGGAACCGCACATCTTAGATAAAGTGACCGCACCAGTCGAGAATGGCAAACCCGCAGCCAGCAAAGCTTGACGCGCTGGTGCCTGGCCTTGGCCTGCCATCAAGCAGTTACCGAACAAAACTTCTTCGACCAACTCTGGCTTAAGGCCTGCACGTTCGACTGCCGCTTTGATCGCCACTGCACCTAATTGGCTCGCAGTCAAAGACGCGAAATCACTTTGAAACGCGCCCATAGGAGTACGAGCTGCGCCGACGATTACGATAGGATCATTCATGGTTTTCTCCAAAATTATTGATAACGATTTTTAAAATTTTTTTTAGCCTGCAAATAAGCAGAGCAAATCTTTTACTGTCCTACGCGGGTTGCACCCGCCCTACAAAATCCATCTAAGAAGCTGACGCAATCACGGCTCAACAACGCTGGGGCGCGATTTCGTCAGCCGCCTCCAAATCTAATCGATTGAGGATAAGGAAACACATCATCCACCTTACCCTTCACAATTCGTTCTTTCCGATCTTGCCAATACTTCGCTGTCAGCAAGTCGGCATGGTGCTTCATAAAATACTGTTTGACCTTGGCATTGCCCAACAAGAAGGTGCCGAACTGTTCAGGAAATACATCGTACTTCCCGATTGGATACCAAGGCTCGGCCGACATTTCATCTTCTTCATTGCGTGGCAAAGGGATCGTTCTGAAATTACAATCCACGATAGTTTCGATCTCATCGTAGTCATAAAAAACGACACGCTTATGACGCGTTACGCCGAAATTTTTGTACAACATATCACCAGGGAAAATATTCGCCCCGACTAATTCTTTGATTGCATTGCCGTATTCGACTATCGCATGTTCCATCGCCGCGTCATCGCCTTTTTGCTCGGATTCTGTGAGCCAGATATTCAATGGCGTCATGCGGCGCTCGATGTACAGATGCTTGATAATCACTTCATCATCATTAACTTCCAAAATTGATGGTGCGTAACGACGAATTTCTGCCAACAAATCCTCGGAGAAACGAGCGCGCGGAAACGCCACATCCGAATATTCCAAGGTATCTGCCAAGCGACCAACGCGATCATGATTTTTAACCAGTTGATACTTCTCTTTGATCAAAGCTTTAGTGGTCTCTTTCGGTGGCGGGAAGCTATCTTTGATTAACTTGAAGACGTAAGGAAATGATGGCAGTGCAAATACCAACATCACGAGCCCGCGAATACCAGGCGCGGCTTCGATCATGTCGGATGAATATTTGAGGTGATGCAAGAAATCGCGGTAGAACAAATTCTTACCGTGCTTTTGCAAACCCAACATGGTGTAAATTTCACTGCGCGGTTTACGCGGCAAAATGCTGCGTATGAATTGCACATAGGCCGATGGCACATCCATGTCGACCATGAAGTAAGCACGCGTGAATGAGAACAAGACGGTGATGTGCATGTTATCGAACAGTACCGTGTCCAAAATCAATTCACGATTTTTATTGTGAATGATGGGAATCACGAAAGGCATTTCTTGGTTGCCGTTAATACTCTTGCCGATGATATAGGCAGCTTTGTTGCGGAAGAACAAACTCGCTAAGACTTGGAACTGATGATTCGGTTCGAAGCGCATATCGCCAAATTGTTCAAGCAGGCGCGCTTCCACTTTCGCCAAATCTGCATCAAGATGCGCGAACGGTGTTTGCAGCTGGAAGTTGGTAACGATGCGTTTCAGGCTAAAGCTCAAACCGTCGGCTGCGGGATAGTAGACGCGATAGGTCGCGGGTGTATCGTCGCGTTCGATATAGTCGGTCGCCGTTGCGGGACGTACAAAGATGAAATCGTTATGGAAGTAAGTGCGGTGCAAAAGTTTGGTACAGACGGTATTGAAGAAAGTCTCTGCCAACTCGGGACGCAGATGATCGATCAGCAAACCCATGTAATGTAGCTTCACTTCACGCCATACTTCATCGGTCAGATCGTCGCTATCGTATTCATCTTCGAGAATCTGTACGCATTCTTTGGCACGCTTGTCATAGTAAGCAATCCGCTCACGCGCATCTTCTTGCGCTGCTTTCCAATCGCCACGTTCGAAACGCTGCTTCGCCATTTGAGTCGTCGCTCGAAACAAACGGTAATGCTTATCAAAACCGTCGAGTATGGTCCTTGCAATGTCGAATGCAATTTGCGAAGACAACAATTTAGGAAAGGCGATTTGGGGCATAATTTTTTCACCACGAGGGCGCAGAGGTCGAAGAAATGTTTTTGTCGAACATCCTAAACCACTCAGCCTTCAACAATTCACGAGGTCTCCGATTTGTAGGGCGGGTGCAACCCGCGCCGCACAGGTGCTCGATGGACTGGCGGCGCGGGTTGCACCCGCCCTACGAAATGCTATTAACAAAAATCTCTGCGTTCTCTGCGCCTCTGCGGCTAAAGCTTTTTACATGGTCTCTGCGAAGAGTTCACGTCCTATCAACATTCTGCGAATCTCACTCGTACCAGCACCAATCTCATACAACTTCGCATCACGCCACAAGCGACCAACTGGATATTCATTGATATAACCGTTGCCGCCTAAAGTTTGGATCGCTTCACCGGCCATCCAAGTCGCTTTTTCTGCGGAGTACAAAATCGCACCAGCGGCATCTTTACGTAATGCACGCACTGCTTCTGGTGTTTTGGCACGATCACAAGCTTGGCCAACTGCGTAGACATAAGCTTTGCATGCCATCATGGTGGAATACATATCCGCGAGTTTGCCTTGCATCAATTGGAATTCACCGATAGCTTGACCAAATTGCTTGCGGTCATGGATGTAAGGAACGACTTCATCCATACAAGCTTGCATAATGCCGAGCGGGCCGCCAGACAAAACAGTGCGTTCGAAATCCAAGCCGGACATCAAAACGTTAACGCCTTTGCCTACGCCGCCCAACACGTTTTCTACTGGCACTTCGCAATCTTGGAATACTAATTCGCCAGTATGAGAACCGCGCATACCGAGCTTGTCGAGTTTTTGCGCAATGCTAAAACCTTTGTAGCCTTTTTCGATAATGAAAGCAGTCATACCGCGTGGGCCAGCTTCCAGATCGGTCTTCGCGTAGACCACCAAAGTATCCGCATCAGGACCATTCGTGATCCACATTTTAGAGCCGTTCAAAACGTAGCGATCACCTTTTAAATCAGCACGCAACTTCATACTGACGACGTCAGAACCGGCATTCGGCTCGGACATCGCGAGCGCACCGACGTGATCGCCAGAAATCAGTTTTGGTAAATATTTTGCTTTTTGCTCATCATTACCATTGCGATTAATTTGATTCACGCACAGATTGGAATGCGCACCGTAAGACAAACCGACGGAGGCAGAGGCACGGGAAATTTCTTCCATGGCGATGATATGCGCCAAATAGCCCATGTTTGCACCACCGTATTCTTCGGACACCGTCATGCCATGTAAACCCATGTCGCCGATTTTCTTCCACAGATGCATAGGGAATTGGTCGGTTCTGTCCATTTCGGCAGCCAGCGGCGCGATTTCCGCAGCAGCAAATTGCTGAACTGCTTCGCGCAAAGCGGCGATGTCTTCGCCATGATCAAACGTTAAACCTGGTAAGTGCAACATAATGTCCCCAATCTAGGTAGTAATGATGATATGACTTCAAGCTGCTGTCGCTCGCTCGTTCTACTCAAAGTCGGTAGAAAGTGAGCTTAAGATTATATGCCCGCCTGAATGTCGAAAGAGTTGGCAAAACGAATTTAAAGACCATTTTGCGCAAGTCAAAAATGATACTTCTAATTGACGTTAACGTAAACGTCAATTCAAACTATTTAATCGTATTTCTTACGCACTTACTTTTGCCTTATTAACAATTTCCAACAAACGCTGACTTTCTTCTTCATGTGCGGTGATTTCATCCAGCATGACTTCGATGTCTTCTCTTTGTTGCTCCAGCGAAGCGCGGTGTTTCGC
The DNA here is from genome assembly GCF_049340305.1 of Undibacterium sp. Ji22W. Classification (NCBI taxonomy): domain Bacteria; kingdom Pseudomonadati; phylum Pseudomonadota; class Betaproteobacteria; order Burkholderiales; family Oxalobacteraceae; genus Undibacterium; species Undibacterium sp. Ji22W. Next base: position 579,718 of record NZ_JBMPOU010000002.1, read on the forward strand.
TAGCACATCGAGAAAGCTTTTTAGCTGAACTTCTGTGTCTTTAGGTGAGTCATACATCGTCACCAAATGCTTAATTTCCGACAAGCTTAAGCCCAGACGCTTGCCCCGTAAGGTTAATTTGAGGTGTGTGCGCTCACGTGCCGAGTACACACGATTGCGCCCGCTTGGGCCTTCGCGACTTGGACTGATCAAACCCTGGTCCTCGTAAAAGCGAATTGCACGTGGCGTAATATCAAACTCTTTTGCCAAATCGGTAATTGTATAAGTTGCCATTGCTAAAGTTTTTTCAAAAGTTTTTCTGTATGAGACACAAGAAAATTGCCTAAAAAACACCCAAAAAATCTCAGTGAATACTCGTAAAAATCGAGATAAGCCCAACATCAATTGCGTTTTGAACTTAGAATCTTACCTGAAACGCAGTTAACGTAAACGTCAATTTGCAACACTGCCCCAAAACTCTGCATCAATACACTGTTGCGCCACATACACAACGCCATGAATCAACTAGAACAAGCATTACATTACCCGCTGAATGAAAAACTACCTGAAGCGGGTCAAACCATAGAAATTGCACCGGGAGTGTTGTGGATTAGGATGGGTCTGCCGTTTGCGCTGAATCATATCAATTTATGGTTGATCGAAGATGTATACCAAACCGATACAGGCCCAGCCCATGGCTGGACAGTCGTTGACTGCGGCATCAATAGCGATGCCACGCGTGATGCCTGGGAAATTTTGTTTGCCTCGCATCTCAAAGGTTTGCCCATCGTACGGGTGATAGCGACCCACTGTCATCCAGATCATGTTGGCAGCGCCGACTGGCTGTGTACGCTATGGAATGCGCCACTGTATATGAGCACTGGCGAGTACGCCTTTGCGCGCATGATGTCGGCCGGCCTGCCCGGCGTCGATGGCTCGGCGATGTTTCCGCATTTCCGCAAGCATGGTTTGGTGACGGCAGAGATGCAAGACAAAATACAAGAACGTAAGACTTATTACACGCGCTTAGTACCGACCGTGCCGACCTCGTACCACCGCCTGCAAGATGGGCATAACATCACTATCGGGCAACACGAATGGCGCATCATCACAGGCTTCGGACATTCGCCAGAGCATGTCTCGCTGTACTGTGCAGCCTTGAATTGCCTAATTTCTGGCGATATGGTGCTACCGCGCATTTCTACCAATGTCTCAGTGTTTGCAGCAGAACCGGAAGCGAATCCGGTCAAACAATATCTGGATTCATTAACCAAGTATGCAGATCTGCCCGAAGATGTTTTAGTATTGCCATCGCATGGCAAGCCTTTCGTCGGCATTCACACACGCATCCAACAATTACACGATCATCATGCAGAACGTTTGCAAGAAGTGTTAGATGCTTGCACGACGCCGCTTTCGGCGCACGATATTGTGCCCATCATGTTTCCGCGTCCACTCGATGCGCATCAACTGACCTTCGCGCTCGGTGAAGCTTTGGCACATTGCCATCATCTTTGGTTCGAAGGTAAATTGAAGCGCCGCTTGGATGCAGATGATGTCTATCGCTTTGTTCGCAGTTCGACTAATTGATTTGGTCAAGACGATGAACAAACCACCTCTATCGGTTTATCTGAAACTCGTTTGCGTCGCCCTATTCTGGGGCGGTACTTTTATCGCCGGTCGTATCGTCTCAACAGAAATTCCGCACATGATCGCGGCCGCCGGGCGTTTTTTGGTGGCCTGCGTGTTTTTATTATTGCTTGCATGGCGCGTGGAAGGTGGCTTGCCTAAGCTCACACGACAACAAAAACATGCGACTTTTGGCTTAGGGGCGACAGGGATTTTTTTGTACAACATTTGTTTTCTTGCCGCGTTAGAACGCATGCCCGCAGGTCGTAGCGCACTATTCGTTTCCCTCAGTCCCATTATCACAGCATTAAGCATGGCGGTCCTGTTCCGCGAACGTTTAGGTGGACTTAAATGGTTAGGCATCGCGATTGCCTTTGTTGGCGCCGCCATCGTACTAACTCGCGGTGATGTCTTTACCGTAGTCCATGATATTTCTAGTTCTATGGGCGCGGGCGAATTGTTCATGCTCGGTGCAGTTGGCTCGTGGACCGCTTACACCATACTTGGCAAACACGCGCTAAAAGGGTTGACGCCGATTGCAGCGACGACCTATGCATCGCTGTGGGGCTTACTCTTACTCAGCATGGGTGCGCTCAATCAACTACCTCTATTAGATACCAGCAAACTGACTTGGCAAGTCCTCAGTGCCATTGCTTTCCTTGGGATTTTCGGCACAGTGATCGGCTTTGTCTGGTATTACGAAGGAGTTAAAGCCATAGGTCCTGCACGCACCGCCGTGTTTAATAATTTGGTGCCGGTGTTCGGTGTAAGCCTCAGCAGCTTGATGTTGAATGAACCCATCTTAATTTCTATGATCATCGGCGGCGCGTTAGTGATTGTGGGAGTGTCTTTGACGAATCGAGTACGTTAGCACTCAACATTGGTGGAGGAAAACTCAACCGATACGTGACACACTCGTTACAACACCAAAAACGCGCCGCGAATTGATCTATTTTCCTGATCATTTTTACGATCAATTCTCCGAATCACACAGCACTCGCCAAATGCACATACAAAGGTATCCCGAATAACAGATTTAACGGAAACGTCAATCCTAAAGACAAACCCACATACAGTGAGGGGGTCGCTTCGGGAATAGCATAACGGACGACTGCAGGCACGGCGATATAGGATGCGCTGGAAGCTAATACCATCAATAAAATCGTGTCACCTATAGACAAACCACTTAGCTTGGCTAATCCCAACGCCAAGCTCGCATGGAACAGTGGAGCAATAATTCCGAATACAAAAACCAAAGCAGACTGACGCAAGAGTCCTGGTATATTTTTTGCGGCCAGCAAACCCATATCCAACAGGAAGAATGCGAGCAATCCTTTAAATAAATCAACTGAAAACGGTCGCATAACAATTTGACCAGCCTCTCCACTCACGATACCGATCAATAAAGAACCTAACAGCAACAATTGCGCGCCATCCGTAAAAGATTCATGTAGTAGCTTACGAACCGACAAACGGGTCTCGCTTAGTGTGTTTATCGCCCCCCCCCCAACATCACTCCCCATTTGCTTCCTACGCAAACCATTAGCAAGAACTATGGCAATGATAATGGCTGGAGACTCCATCAAAGCCATAGCCGCTGCCATGTGGCCACCATATTCAATCTGTTTTAAGTCCAATATTTGCGTTGCAGTAATAAAAGTGACCGCGCTGACGGAGCCGTAAGTGGCCGCCACCGCAGCAGCATCAAATCCTGACACAAATTTCCGCAGCACTTGATAGGCAAGTAGTGGAATCGTGATTGCTAGTAAAACAGCACAACCAAGACTGACTAAGACATCCGCCGTAAAACCGGTTTTCGCAAGCGCAAACCCACCTTTCAGGCCAAGCGCCATCAATAAATACAAAGAGAGGAAGCGCGATATTTGAGTTGGTATTTCTAAGTTAGATTTGAAGAGGCCTGCGAATAGACCAAAAATGAAAAAGAGAATGGCTGGATCAGTAAAACTATTCATGAGCTTATTTTCTGCGAGTTAAATTGCCGCTCATTGTAGGTATCTAGTAGCATAGAGTAAAATCAATAATAATTATTTAAATCATAGATAAAAATCGATGAATATTACTTTCCGACAAATGAAAATATTGTTGGCAGTTGCCGAACATGGGAGCATCACGACTGCTGCACAGACTCTTTTCGTGACGCAACCCACTGTCTCAATGCAGCTTAAAGCCATGTCAAATGAAGTTGGATTGGACTTATACGAGGTGATTGGGAAGCGCGTTTTTTTAACGGCAGCGGGCGAAGCAATAGCGCAATTTGCTAGGTTAATGCAAGATGAAATCGATTTTCTCGATCAAACGATCAGTGCCATAAAAGGACATACCCAAGGACGTTTGCGTGTCGCGTTGGCGAGTACAGCAAAATATTTTGTGCCGCGTATGCTCGGTTCTTTTTACAAACAGTATCCAGACATTGATATTGCATTTGAAGTACTCAATCGTGATGGTGTTGTATCAAGACTCAAATCAAATGCAGATGACTTGTATATCATGTCCGTGCCACCTGCAGATATGGATCTGGTAAAACATCGTTTCCTAGATAATCCTTTGGTCATTATTGCTCCTGCAGATCATAGGCTAGCAAAACGAAAGAAAATTCGGCTTCAAGACATACAAAGTGACATGTTTGTGTTACGAGAAAAAGGATCTGGGACGCGTTTAGCTTGCGAAGCTTTTTTTACAAAATTCGATTTGAGACCGAAAGTAAGGCTAGAGCTGGGTAGTAATGAAGCAATCAAACAGGCTGTCGCAGGAGGGCTAGGTCTTGCCATTATTTCGCTTCATGCTCTTCCACCTGATCCTATCTCGGATGGCTTGGTGATTCTTCCGGTTGACAACTTCCCTATCCATTCAAATTGGTGGATTATTTTTCCAAAGGGGAAGCGTCTATCGCCCATCGCCACAATTTTTTTAGAGCATCTACAGAGATGTTCTTGACACCATGCAGGCGATCGCCACTTTTTTAGACTACAAACCGATCAAAACAAAAAAACGCCCATAGCATTAAACAGGCGGTGCCGACGATCAAGCTTAGTATCATCCAAGTCTTTAAATATGATTTAGATACCATCACGTTTGGCGTCAACATCCTTAGTGCAATCGTCGTCGTTGAAGTTCGATCCTGCGGAGGCGATGAAGTGCCATCAAACAACGGCGGAAGTACGCGATAATATGGCATAGCTTGTTTATCCAAACTTAAGAGATGCCGGATTTGAACACAGCTGCCTACGCGAGTTATACATTTATCGACGGCTATTTCAGAAGTACGAAAAACCGCGACCAGCAGTAGCATTTTTTAATACTTCATTTCAGAGTTATCTATTCTCCAGACGTACAGAATTAAGCCAGCAGCGCCAGCGGCGAACAGATGTTTGATGCTGTGGCCGCTGATCAAGCCAGTGTGTGCGAGGATTGCAGCGTCGCCAATTTCAGTCAGTTTTGCCAACACATACGCTGCGATTGCCATGCCAAAAAAGATGCGGTGAGTTCGTGCGATAGGGTAAATAAATTGCCAAAGTGGGATCAGGATAATTGCCATCACTTGCAGACCAAGATACAAACGCAAATCGCCAGTGTGCTGCCACCATAGAACAGAAACGATGGCGAACAGCAGCATGATCAATAGTTCTCCATACTCCAAAAAAGTAGCACGGCGATTCTGCGCTCCCGCAATCGACGATGTATTTCGCGCTTCGATATGCACCGCCACCAACAAACTCGCGCAGGCCAAGGCAATTGGTAAGCGATCCCAAAACAAGCGGGCATCGTCAGGAGCAAGGTGATAATAGGTAGAACCGAAACTGGTCGCGCAGATACTCAAGGCAAATGCGAAATGAGCACACTGCAGCGCGCCATTGTTCATTGCATATGGTTTGAAATCATGCGCGCGGAAAATGGTGGCAACGATACCGATCAAGCCGATTATTCCCACCACAGCAAACGGAAAATTGCTCAACACATCCAGCGCATTTGGAATGCCCCAATGCGAACTAGTATCAGCAAACGCATGGTAATGCGCATATTGCGTTATTGGACCATGCAATATGAGCGCAGTACTCATCAGCAAAACGAACAAGCCAGGCAGATAAACTAAGCGACTACGCATACGATTCAAGCCCTTATTTTTAGACTAAGGTTAGACTAAGGTCAGATTAAGAAGAAGCTGCGCAGGATCACGCTATTTACAGCGAATGAAAACTTGTTTGGACAAAGTGGCGGGAATTAGGCAAGATAGTTGCACAAGATGATACTCCAGAGTGCTGCACCTAGAATTGAGCCCTAGCGTCTGCACTTACCATCCACACTCAGACACATAGACCATGACCGAAATCACGCAACTGTTGAATACGATTAAATACCAACTGAAACAACAAGCCAAAACGTATCGTGATGTGGCCGAGGCCCTAGGTTTATCGGAAGCCAGTATCAAACGTATGTTCAGCGCCAGTAGCGATGCACCGATCACGATAGAGCGCATCGTTCAAATCAGTCATTTCTTGGGATTTAGTCTCGCGGAACTGGCGCAAGAGGCAAGTCTGTCGCATGCTCGTTTAACGACATTGAGCGCAGCACAGGAAAAAGAATTGGTGTCTGATAGCGTATTGCTGATGGTGGCGGTGTGTGCAGTGAATCACTGGAGTATGGACGATATACGCAGCATCTATCAATTGAGCGAACCCGAATGTTTGAAGCATCTGCTCAAACTTGATCAACTACGCCTGATTACCTTGCTGCCGGGGAATCGGATTCGTCTGAATATCAGTCGCGATTTTGACTGGTTGCCGGGTGGTCCTATCCGCAGCTATTTTCGCAAAGAAGGCATGGCGGACTTTTTGGACGCAGGCTTTCATGCCGAGATGGAGAATTTCACCTTCACGCATGGCATGTTGACCGAGGCCGCGGTCAATAAATTGCAAAATGAATTGCGCCAATTAAAACATAAATTTGCCGAATTGCACGCGGAGAGCATTAGCGCACCTTTGCATAAACGGCATGGCACAGGTTTATTAATGGCGATGCGGCCGTGGGAGCCGGTTAGTTTTTCGAAATACCGAAAAAAATTCTGAAACAATTAGGCCGCGTCCACGCGGCCTTTCCATCTGCTCCCAAATCAATTGACCGCAATTAATTCCACATCAAAGACCAAGGTCGCAGCTGGTGGAATGGGACCGCGTCCGTCCGGGCCATACGCCAAATCAGAGGGGATCACCAAAGTGCGACGACCGCCAACCTTCATCCCAGCAACGCCCTGATCCCAGCCCTTAATCACTTGACCATCACCCAATTGAAAACTAAACGGTGTGCCGCGCGACACCGAGCTATCAAATTGCTTGCCATGCTTATTGGCGGTGGTTTGATCATACAGCCAGCCAGTGTAGTGCACGGACACTTGCTTGCCCGCTTGCGCTATCGCGCCGTTTCCAATTGCAATATCGGTTGTCTGCAGAGTAGCGATGCCGCTTGCGTCGACAACCGTGGGCGATGCATTGACATCCTCTCTTCCACGATTGCAGGCAGATAGACCTAAGATCAGGCTGAGCGTGAGCGTGCCCTTAAGCACCGTTAAAAATACCGGAGATGACTTTGTGAACATCGTATGTCCTTTATGTTGGCGTTGGTGGATTGTATTCGATGGTGATCGAAGATGAGAAAACCTCGATTATAGTCGCTGTTAGAGAATCATCATTGCGCGGCACACGCGAATTGATCTTGCATTCGAAGCTTCTAGCCGTTAAGCTGCGCGCTCTTTTTGTTTTATGATTTAGCTCCACTGCAGCCTGTTGCAATACACTGACCGCAGCGCCATCCGCCTTCATGACCGCCAACGTATTAATCATTACCGATGTATTCGGTCACACTCCTGCCATCGCCAGTTTGCAACGCTATCTGGGCTTACCATGTTTGGTTGTATCACCATTTGAAGCTGACTTTTCTGTTCACAATGAACAGCAAGCCTACCAAGCATTTTTAGCTGCTGGCGGCGTGCAAGCCTATTCAATCAAATTACGCGAATTTGTGCGGCAGCAGCCGCAACTAAGGCATGTCGTTGGTTTCAGTGCGGGTGCCAGCGCTTGGTGGTTGAGCTGTGCCGAGTATGCACACGCTTTGCAAAGCGCGAGCCTGTTCTATGGATCTAGAATTCGCGATCATCTGGACATTCAAAGCGTCTGTAATACACACTGCATTTTCGCAGAACAGGAAAACGCCTATCAACCGCAATTACTGGTGCAGGCACTGCGTCAACGCGGACATCAGGCAGAAGTGGCGATTGGTACTAAGCATGGTTTTATGAACCCATACTCGGCGGGATTTTCTTTAAAAGCACAAACCCTGTACTTAGAATTTCTTCGCCACAGAATTGCGAAAACAACATCCAGGCCCACCCCCCGCGGCGCGAACAGTTCGCCAACTTTAGTCGCAGAAACGGGAATTCTGAGCTACTAAAAAAACAATTTGCTCGTGCGGTCGTATCTGCAGCTTTTGTTTTGTTCATGTAAGATCAAATCACATGTGATTACGCATCACAACTAAGACGAGTCGAAATCGCAAAAGTGCACTCCAATGCCCGGAATGCCACTCGATTTCGCCGTCGATTTAATTACCATTTCAACCTATATTCAGGAAATTCCGTGAGAAATCAAGCTCATTCTAATCTCGACGCGTCCTACGCACGTTCAGATAAACTGATTTTATTTATTTTGGTCGCCATGCAATTATTTAGCTTTGCATTGGCAAGTTGGTACGACACCTGGAAGCTGGCATTCTTTGCCGGCCTCCCTTTCTTGCTGATTCCAGCGTATCTCGTCTATATTTTTCCGGGTCAACTAATGACCCGTTTATTGAATGGGATTGCGCTGATGTCCTATTGCGCCTTGCACATACAACAAGCGATGGGAATGACAGAGTTACACTTCGGGATTTTTGCATTTCTCGCCTTTTTACTGATCTATGCCGACTGGCGCGTCATCCTTACCGCTGCAACGACCGTCGCGATTCATCATGCGAGTTTCGGTTATATGCAAGAGCTAGGATTTGGCGTCATTTGCTTCACCAAGCCTAGTCTGGGCATTTTGATTGTGCATGCTTCCTATGTCGTTGTTGAAGCTGCTGTACTGTCGTATATCTCAGTACAGATTCACAAAGACCGCATACAAGAAATCGAACTAATGAATTACACCAAGGAGCTCGGTGGCCAAAACGAGAACATCAATTTACGTAGCCTCCAAAAAAATCCCGTCAGCGATTCTGGAAAATCCTTAGCGTATGTGATTGATACTTTGGGCAATTCGGTTAGCCAAGTAAAACAAGGGGTAGATGCCATTATCCATGCATCGCGCGAGATGGCGGATGGCAACGCAGATCTGTCGCGTCGGACCGAAACTCAAGCGAATTCTTTAGATGAAACTGCATCGACGATGGAGAGATTGACAGAAACAGTCAGGCAAAATACCGCTAATGCGATAGAAGCAAATAATTTGGTGATGAATGCTTCAGGTATTGCACGCAAAGGTGGTGAGGTTGTCAGCGAAGTAGTACAAACAATGGGATCGATTAAAGAAAGCTCAAAGCAAATTGTTGATATTATCGGTGTCATTGATGGTATCGCTTTTCAAACCAATATTCTTGCCTTGAACGCAGCGGTTGAGGCTGCACGGGCTGGCGAACAAGGGCGAGGCTTTGCAGTCGTCGCATCAGAAGTTCGTAGCCTTGCACAACGTAGTGCGAATGCGGCCAAAGAAATTAAGGAACTCATTGGGAATTCAACGCAAAAGGTCGATCAAGGTAGCAAGCTTGTCGATGAAGCGGGTAGAACGATGGAAAAAATTGTAGCGAGCGTCAAGCAAGTTGCCGACATCATGGCAAATATTGCGACCGCAAGCGAACAACAAAATGCGGGGATTGAGCAAATTAATTTGGCAGTCAACAATATCGACGATTTGACACAACAAAATGCCGCATTAGTTGAACAAGCCGCTGCAGCTTCAGACAGTTTGATGCAACAAGCCAGATATTTACAGGAAATTGTCAGTCATTTTTCTACCTAATGGCGAGAAGGAAGTAGATGTATTTGCGAGCAAACAAACATAAGACATGAAACTATTTCTTATCAAGGCTAAATGCGACACTGTCGACATGGCCACCGGCATCAATCACAGTAATACTATGTGCGCCAGCCGAGTCAATCACAAAACTCTGGCGTTTCTTGCCGTTGGCATTTTCCGTTTGCTTGCCGTCTAACAACCAGTAGTGTTGACCACTACCGCCTACTGCATCCACCGTGACGACTACATCCTGTTTTCCCGGTGCGGTGCGCAAGCGGCTCCCACTATTGATCCCCATAAGTTTGATGCTCCCCACCACATTCGTTTGCTGGCAATCCGGCGACCATGGCACCAAACCTAATTCTTGTTTGCGTTCAGGGCTGAGCCAGGCTTCCAGCAAAGACGGCCAGCGTGCGACTTCGTGCCGCTGTGCCTTGGGTTGACAATCCGGCGTTGTGCGCAAATGCGTAGCGGGATCTAACCAAATCGTTTCCACTAAACTGCGGGCACGTAAGCGATCCGGCAAGCTTGGTGGTATCGTATCTTTCAAAATCCATGCACTACGCTTGACATGGCAATGCGCAGCGGCAGTCTGATCTGCCGCCACACCAAGCGGCCAACAGATCTGTGCAGTGCCGACGCCAGCAGGTCGTTGCTGGCTCAGAGGCGCGCTACGAGGTAAAGCGAACGCAATTTGCTGCAACAACGGAGCCGCCACATTTGCACCAAAAAAACCAGGATTCGGTGTGCCATCTGGGCGCCCAACCCACACGCCCAGCGTATACCGACCGCTGACACCCACGGCCCACGCATCCCGAAAACCATAGCTGGTACCGGTCTTCCACGCTAAACGCACACCGCTGCCGTCATCTTCAACAAAGGGCTGATCGGGATGCCCTCCACCCTCCAAAATACTACGGATGATAAACGCTGCACCAGCACTCATCATGCGCGCTTCACGCACTGGTGCATCAGGCGTAATGCGCGGTGCGCCGGCCATACCATCCATTGCTAATGCGCGATACGCGCCTACCAACTCCTCTAAGTTGGTTCCTGCACCACCCAAGATCACACTCAGATTGGGCATCGCATCTTTTGGCAAACGCAGGCGCAAACCAGCACTCGATAAACGCGCCGTGAAACGACTAGAACCTATCCGATCAAGTAGATCGACTGCCGGTACATTAAGGGAACGTTGCAATGCCTCCGACACACTCACAGGGCCCGAAAAATTTGCCTGAAAATTACCCGGATCGTAGCCGCTAAACGATTGCGGCGTATCCGCCAACAAACTCTCGGAATGGATCAATCCATCGTCCAGAGCCATCGCATACAAAAAAGGTTTTAAAGTCGATCCTGGCGAACGTATACCGCGCACCATATCAACATGACTAAAACGTCGCGCATCCGAAAAATCCGCGGAACCGGCATAGCCCAGCACTTCCAAACTTTTGCTATCCATCACGATTGCTGCCATCGAGACGAAGCGCGGCAATTGCCCGACTTTATCTGCCAGCATCCGTTCCAATATAGTTTGTATCTCTCGGTCTAAGGTCGATTGCACTATCGTTGCTGCGCTGAGATTGCCCAAATGTGTAGTGAGTGCCGATGATCTCTTTTGCGTATGTTGCCGCTTACTGGCTTGCCGCAAGCGTTCTGCCGCGAGTGGTGCTAGCCACGCTAAGCGCGGAGGATTAGCACCGACTTTTTCTATCAAAGCGTCATCCACATCGACCTGCGTCCAATGCCCCAATTGCGCCATGCGTCGTAATACTTTATCGCGATAGATCTGTGCCTTTTCGGGATGGCGGTCCGGCCGCAAACGCGATGGCGCTTGCGGCAAAACCACGAGCAAGGTGGCTTCCGCTGCCGACAGAGTCTGCGCACTCTTGCCGAGGTAACTGCGACTCGCCATTTCCACACCTTCGACGATGCCGCCCATAGGTGCGTGGTTGAGATACAGCGTCAAAATTTCACGTTTCGACAAACGTAATTCGAGTTGCAAGGCGCGTGCAATTTGACGTAACTTACCGGGTACACTGCGTGGCACAGGTTCAAGCGCGCGTGCCACCTGCATACTCAAAGTCGAACCACCAGACACGATCTCGCCATGCGCCAGCCATTGCCAAGCCGCACGCAGCAATGCCAAAGGATTGACGCCCGGGTGCCAATAAAACCAGCGGTCTTCATAGATCAATAAGGAATCCAGATAATTCTTCGATACTTTGTCGGGCGTCACTGGAAAGCGCCAAACGCCATCTGCATCAGGCCAGGCACGTAATGGCGTACCATCGCGCGCCACTACCACCATCCCGGGTTCATCGTGTGGAATCGGGGGCGGAAATAATTGATCTGCGAGCAAAGCCAAGGTTAACACAAACGCCAGCAGCGCACGCACGGGATGCTGGCGACACCACTGCAGCGCCTGTTTTAAGCGTGAAAGATATCCTGCGGACGAAAAAAAATGCATAGCTTGTGTGTGAAAACGGAAGCCTGCATTGTAGAAGGAATAAGGATGCGAAGCTATGTTGGCAGCACGAATATTTTTACGTATCAAACATGCGTTCGTAATTCACAAGACGCATTCAAGACGATTCTGGAATGATAAAGAGCGTTGGATTTTTTTCTGCCAAATCGCGCAGTAAATTCCACACTACTCGCACTCTTTGCAAGCGATACAAATCAGTCGGTGCCACCAGACAGAATGAACGCTCGGCGTAAAAATTATTTTCCAATACGCGTACTAAACGACCATCATTGGGCACTGCATACGGTGGTGCCAAAATTAAGCCGAGTCCCAATGCTGCCGCTTCGCATTGTGCCGCCAAGCTAGTACAACACATACGTCTATGAGGTGTAAATCCAAGTTCCCCCATGTAGTTCAGCCCGCTACTGGCAAGCCGGTCTTGCACATAGTCGACAAAGTCATGCTTGATCAAATCAGCGTGTTCTGTAATCGGCGGATGTTTGGCCAAATACGATGGTGCACCGTAGATGTACAGACGAAAACTCGCCAGACGCGTCACCATATATCGCCCAGTACTAGGCGGATCGAGCATCACACCGAGATCGGCTTCGCGATTCGCCAGATTGGCAAAGCGTGGCAGCAGCAACAAATCGACACTCAGATCCGGATGTGCTTGCAGCAGTTCGACCAGCGCCGGTGCGACCACCCGTGACCCCAGAATTTCTGGCACGCCGAGGCGCACAATGCCGCGCACTGAAATTTGTGCACCGCTTAGTTCATCTTGTGCCGCTGTCACGGCACTCTCCATCGCTTCTGCGTGCGGCAATAATGCTAAGCCCATTTCGGTGAGCTGATAGCCTTCACGACTGCGATCGAATAAAGTCGTTCCCAATTGCTCTTCAAGTCTGTCGATGCGTCGCGCCACGGTCGTATGCTCTACAGAAAGCCTACGCGACGTGCCGGATAACGTGCCGGAACGAGCTAACTCCAAAAAGAAACGTAGATCCGTCCATTCGGGCAAAGTGTTCATATATTTCCTGGTCAGAAAATCGATCGTGCGAGCAAAAATGCTAAGGTGAAAAACCACAAATTCGACAGCGAATTCACCAGTCCAATTTCAAACGCTACGATTGTGCATCAAAGCACAGAAGTTTAGCAATCACCTTGTTTTTTGCGAAAAGTAATCTTTTATCCAGAGAAAAATGCGCCGAATTAGCGCATTGTCCAGTTTGTTGCGCACTTACCACGTGCGTGCGGTGCACAAATTTGGGGCTAAATGTCGCAATTTTTACTGAAAAATTGGATTTACGAGGCTAAAACAGCACTTTCGATATGTAAATAGCATTACTGTGCATTTATGCACAGTGGGTGAGCAGCTGCACGGGTTTCGAAGCGCTTTGAATTCAGCGACACTGACTTCCGTGTTAATGCAGTCGCATACCACCAGCAACAACAAATCAACAACAGATAGCCGAAAAAATAGACAAAAGATAGCAGCAAGAACCCTTGAAATAAGATCGATAGACCGCTCATTGCACTTCATTCGCAAGCTCCGGTTAGATCGAAACCAACAAAAACTCTGGAGACAATTCATGAACCCATCAAAGAAATCTAAGCGCAATTTGGTTTTACTCAGCCGGTCCGCAGCCGCGGTCCTGGCGATCTATGGCAGTGGCTTAAATTATGCACAAGCACAATCAGCCGACGCTACAGCTAAAGCAAGTGATGATACTAATGTTGCGAAAGTCGTCGTGAGCGCACGCCGCCGTGAGGAAACTCTGCAAGATGTGCCAGTCTCAGTAACCGCCTACAGTGCAGACCAGATTTCTAAAAGCGGCATCGCGGACGTCACTGGACTAGCCTTAACTTTACCGAATACAACCTTGAGTGCATCACGCGGCACTAATTCAACTTTGACTTCTTTCATGCGCGGCGTCGGCCAACAAGATCCACTCGCTGGTTTTGAAGCCGGTGTGGGTATTTATCTCGACGACATTTATCTGGCGCGCCCACAAGGGGCAGTCGCTGAAATTTATGATGTAGAACGCATCGAAGTTTTACGCGGCCCACAAGGAACTCTATATGGTCGCAACACCATTGGTGGCGCGGTCAAATATGTGACGCGCAAAATGGGACCAGCTACCGATGTCCGCTTGAAAGCCTCAGTCGGCAGCTATGGTCAAATGGATGGCGTACTGACTGCCAGCACTTCACTGTCAGACACTGTACGCGTTGGCGGCACACTAGCAAAATTTAAACGCAATGGTTTCGGTACTAATCTAGCGACTGGCGAAGACAACTACAACAAAGATGTCTCCGCTGCGCGTCTGAGTGCAGAATTTATGCCGAGCAGCGATTTGTTCATTCGCATTTCTGGCGATACCAGCCAAGATGATTCTAACCCTAAGCATGGCCATCGCTTAACCGTGGGAAAAATCAGCAACGCACCTATCCTCGATAATGTGTATGACACCCGCGCCAATTTGAACAAAGCGCTAGGTCACAAGCAACAGGTGACGCAATCTGGCATATCTGCTTTAGTGGAATATCAGATGCAACCGGATTTGCTGTTCAAATCTGTCACCGCTTCACGCCATGACACATCGTACGCACCGATCGATTTCGACTCTTTAAACAAAGTTGATTTCGACGTACCAGCGCTGTACAAGAACAAGCAATTTAGCCAAGAATTCCAATTAACTTATACCGGCAAAGCCTTCCAAGGCGTAGCAGGTGTGTATTACATCGACGCGAATGCTTACGACAAATTTGATGTGCGCTTGCTCGGCACGTCGACTTTCACCGAAGGCGACATTGATACGAAGGCTTGGGCTGCGTTTGCTGACATGAGTTTTGATTTAAGTAAAGATGTTAGCCTCTCAGTTGGTGGTCGTTACACAGTAGATAAACGTGAAGCCAGCATCTTGCGCCAAATCTATTTGGGTACAGATGGTTCACCTGGCATGGGTAATCCAGCGGCGGTCTTATTCCGTACTGATACCAATTTAACGAAAGGCGATTTGCACCGCGAAGATAAAAAATTCACGCCACGTATTTCTGCCAGTTGGAAAGCAAGTAGCGATCAAACCATGTATGCGTCCTGGACTGAAGGCTTTAAAGGCGGCGGTTTTGATCCACGCTTGAATCTGGTCGGCACGAAGTTAACTTTAGACAAAGCCAAACAAGGCTTTTTGCCTGAAAAGATTTCTACCTTCGAATTGGGTTTGAAATCCGCTTTTGTGAACAACTCCGTCTTCACGAATATCGCTGTCTTCCATAGCGATTATCAAGATGTACAAATCCCTGGCTCAGTGGCAATCGACACCAATGGCGATGGCAAAGACGATAGCTTCGCCGGCGTCACTACGAACGCAGGTAAAGCGAAAATTGATGGCCTGGAATTCGAAGCAACGGCGCGCATTACCGACGCATTTAGCATGTCGGGCATGTTCAGTTACATTGATGCGAAATACACTAAGTACATTGGAGCGGGCAATGCGGATGTTACAGCTTTACGTGTATTCCAAAATACACCGAAGCAAACTGCCAGCATTCGCGCCAACTATGACTGGAACATGGCACTCTTAGGTCAATCGGGCAAATTATCTTTGAGCAGTAGCCTCGCCTTCCGTGGCAAGACCTATCAGTTTGAAACGCCTACGCCACTGTTGGATCAGGATAGTTTCAAATTGTGGGATGCAAGCTTGGTATGGAGCCGCTCAGACAATCGTATGCGCATCGGTCTGCATGGCAAAAACCTCAGCGATACCCGTTATAAAGTGGCAGGCTATCTGTTCCCAACTTTGGGTGAGGGCAGCACCACCGCGTTTTACGGCAATCCACGCACTTATACATTAACGCTGGATTATCGTTTCTAAGATGGGCTTCATGAACGATTCTGATTTTCGTTTTTCTTGTTTCTAAAACTTTAGTGCAAGACAAATCTGGTATGCATTTGTCTTCACAGAATTTTAGGTTTTAGGAAATTTGCGACCAGCTCGAATCTGGGCTGGTCGATTTTTTTGTCTGTTGTCGTTGCGCTGTATTCAAACGACCACAACTCACACTCCATCAAGGCTTAATCACCGTGAGCGATTTCAAAGAAATTTACTTCGATAGCAAAGATGGTTTACGCCTGTATGCGCGCGACTATGCGGCCATCCAGCCTGCAACTTCGCCCTCCACCAAATTACCTGTCATTTGTATCCATGGTCTGACCCGCAACGCCGCTGATTTTGATGAACTAGCACCGTGGCTTGCGCAGCAAGGGCGCCGCGTATTGGCGGTGGATGTGCGTGGTCGTGGCCGATCACAGCATGCCCGCAAAGTTGCGCATTATCATCCCATGGTTTATGCCAATGATATCTTATCCCTAGCGCAGCATTTAGGGATACAACGTGCCGTGTTTATCGGTACCTCCATGGGTGGTCTAATCACGATGACACTCGCATTGCGCAAATCCTCCCTGATTGCCGCCGCTATCCTAAATGACATAGGCCCAGTTTTATCGCAAAAGGGTCTCAACCGCATTGCCTCGTATGCGGGAGAAAGTGCCAGCTTTAATAGCTGGGAACAGGCACGTCAGTACATTAAAAATATCAACCAATCCGCATTCCCCGACAATAGTGATGAGGAATGGGACAAATGGGCACGCCGCGCCTTCGCTGAGAATGCGCAAGGCCAACTCGAATTGCAGTATGATCCTTTGATTGCGATGCCGCTCAAGACGGGTAAATTGAAAGCGAGTTCGTGGCTAGCACGTTGGGCATTCCGGCGCTTAGCCAATAAGCGCCCTTGTTTGCTGATACGCGGGTCGATTTCAGATTTGCTTGAACCGGAACAAGCACACTACATGCAGCGTGTTGCGCCCAGTTTACAGTATGCAGAAGTGGCTGGAATCGGTCATGCACCTATGCTCACCGAATCGGCATCTGCGCAGGCAATACGAACATTTTTACAGCAAGTAGAATAAATAAGGATTTGTCGAAACGCATCGGACTATCCACCATTTCAGCAAACTTTAGCAATTTCAGCGATATCAGAAAAATCCGTATTTAAGGAGCACACATGTCTACCAAACACATAGAAAAAACTCAGCAAAGCATGCGCAAAATGGCATTGCATATTGGCCTGACGCTCACCACCGCACTCTCCATCAACCTGTTCACGACCAGCGCCCACGCGCAAGACATCAAGATCGCCTTAATCGCAGGTAAGACCGGTGCACTCGAGTCTTATGCCAAAGAAACCGAAACCGGTTTTATGATGGGATTGGAATATCTGACGAATGGCAAGATGGAAATCAATGGTAAGAAAATTAAAGTGATCATCAAAGATGATCAAAGCAAACCGGATATGGGGCGCACTTTATTAGCCGAAGCTTACGGCGACGATAAAGTCGATATCGCCGTTGGCACTTCCTCGTCTGGTTCCGCCTTGGCGATGCTACCTGTGGCCGAAGAATACAAAAAAATTCTGATCGTGGAGCCGGCCGTTGCCGATGCCATTACTGGCGAGAAATGGAACCGTTACATCTTCCGCACCAGTCGCAATTCTATGCAAGATGCCTTGGCGGCGGCGAGTACAATTAAAGGCGGCGGCAGCATCGCCTTTTTGGCGCAAGACTATGCGTTTGGCCGCGATGCAGTCAAAGCAGCAAAAGAAGCGCTAACGACCGCAGGCTCGAAAGCGACGGTCGTGCACGAAGAATACGCAGCACAAAACACGACCGACTTCACCGCTGCCGCACAACGTATCTTTGATGCCTTAAAAAACAAGCCAGAACCACGCCTGTTACAAATCGTCTGGGCTGGCCCTAATCCTATGAACAAATTGGCAGATTTAAAACCAGAACGCTTTGGAATCAACCTAGCGCCGGGTGGCAATATTTTGCCGGTTATGAAATTGTGGAAATCCTATGCTGGCACCCAAGGCACGATTTACTACTATTATGATTTCCCAAAAAACAAAATGAATGACTGGCTGGTCGCCGAACACACGAAACGTTTTAAGGCGCCACCCGATTTCTTTACTGCCGGTGGTTTTGCCGCCGCGAGCGCGGTCTATACAGCTTTAAACAAGGCACAATCAAACAACACTGAAAAACTCATCAGCGCGATGGAAGGCATGGAATTCGATACGCCTAAAGGCAAGATGTTGTTCCGCAAAGAAGACCATCAGGCACTGCAATCCATGTATCACTTCAAGATCAAAAAAGATCAAAAGAACGAATGGGACTTACTGGAGCTAGTGCGAGAGATTCCGGCCAGTGATATTCCTGTACCAGTAAAAAATAAGCGATAAGCCATTCAACATTTAGCCGACTCATGCAAACCCATAGTAAGCCTTCTCCCTCTTTAAGTACCGTCGACCTGAGTATACGTTTCGGTGGACATGTCGCGGTCAATCAAGTGACCGCGGATTTCTATCCGAGTAGCCTGACGGTAATCGTTGGCCCGAATGGTGCGGGTAAGACCACGTATTTCAATTTAATTTCTGGCCAACTTGCTGCCAGCTCGGGCAGCGTTCGCTTATTCGGTCAAGATATCACTGCATTGGGCGCGGCCAAACGCACACGTGCAGGCATCGGTCGTGCGTTTCAATTGACGAATTTGTTTCCGCATTTGACGGTCATCGAGAACGTGAGGCTGGCGGTGCAGAGTCGGGCAGGTATGGGTTTGAATATTTTTTCCCGATGGGCAAGCCATACGGAACTGATCCAACGCGCCGAACATTTTTTAGAACGCGTCGCACTCGCTGCGCGTCAACACGATAAAGTCATCACGCTCTCGCATGGTGATAAGCGCAAACTCGAAGTAGCGATTTTGCTCGCGCTCGAACCTGAAGTGATGATGTTTGATGAACCTACTGCCGGCATGAGCGTAGATGAAGTGCCCGTAATTTTGGATTTAATTCAAGAAGTGAAAACAGACAAAAACAAAACGATCTTATTAGTCGAACACAAGATGGATGTGGTGCGCTCCTTAGCTGACCGCATCATCGTCTTGCACAACGGCAGTATGGTCGCGGACGGCGATCCCGTCGAAGTGATGGCGTCGGCAATAGTGCAGGAAGCCTATCTGGGCAAGGGAGTAGAACATGCCTGATCAAGCAAGCTCTGCTTTGCTCGAATTGCAAGGTGTGCATACCCACATTGGCGAATATCATATCTTGCAGGGCGTTGATCTGGTTGTGCCGCGTGCTGGCATGACCGTTTTACTTGGTCGAAATGGTGCAGGCAAAACCACGACTTTGCGCACCATCATGGGATTATGGAAAGCCAGCCAAGGCGGTGTCCTGTTCGAAGGACAAAATATCACCGCTCACGCTACGCCCGATATCGCCCAGGCGGGGATCGCCTATGTGCCTGAAAGTATGGCGATTTTTTCCGATTTAACCGTCAAAGAAAATCTACATCTGGCGGCACGCAATGGCCCCATGGACACAGCTCGACTGGAATGGATATTTAATTTCTTTCCGGCCTTGAAAAAATTCTGGAACTACCCAGCGGGCAACCTCTCAGGCGGACAAAAACAGATGGTCGCGATCGCACGCGCCATCATTGAACCGCGCAAGCTCCTGCTAGTCGACGAACCGACCAAAGGTTTAGCGCCGGCGATTATCGACAACTTAATCGCCGTGTTCAATGAACTGAAGTCGCACGACACAACAATTCTGCTAGTGGAACAGAATTTCAACGTCGTCAAAAATCTCGGCGATACAGTTGCGGTGATGGATGATGGACGCATCGTGCACGCTGGCAGCATGCGTAGCCTGGCTGAAAATCAAGAATTGCAGCAACGCTTATTGGGATTGTCTCTCGCCAGTCATCAATAAGACGAAGTTCAAACAAGGTTCAAACAAGGATGAAGGATGAGCGTAAATAATACAGAACTCCCGAGCACGCCGCGCGATCTCGCACCACTGTTACTGGTACCAGGATTGGCCTTGGTAATGCTGCCCTTAGTTGGCAGTTTTCCAAGCTGGCTAACTCTGACTGTTGCGGGTCTGGCGATGGGCATGATGATCTTTATCATGGCTAGCGGTTTGACCCTGATTTTCGGCTTGATGGATGTGCTCAATTTTGGTCATGGCGCCTTTGTTGCGGTTGGCGCGTACGCCGCGACCATGGTCTTAATCCCACTCAAGGGCTGGTTAGAAATCGATTCTCTGCTACTCAATCTCGGCGTACTGGGACTGGCAATGCTGGTCGCAATGCTGGTCACAGCGATTATCGGTTGGGCATTCGAGAGAGTGATCATCATGCCGGTGTATGGTCAACATTTAAAACAGATCTTGATCACCATGGGTGGCATGATCGTGGCGGAACAAATCATCGGCGTGATTTGGGGTGCGGAACAAATCCCCCTACCCTTGCCTGCCAGTTTACGAGGAGCGATTTTCATTGGCGATGCAGCGATTGAAAAGTATCGCTTAATTGCCGTCGCGATTGGTTTGTTCGTGTTTGTGGCGATGTATCTGATCTTAAATCGTAGCAAATTAGGTTTGCTAATCCGTGCCGGCGTAGAGAATGGCGAAATGGTGGAAGCCCTAGGCTACCGTATTCGCCGACTGTTCATCGCCGTGTTTGCGGCCGGTTCCGCACTCGCCGGATTAGGTGGCGTGATGTGGGGCTTGTACAAAGAGACGCTGACCAGTGCCATGGGTAGCGAAATCATGGTGATGGTTTTTATTGTCGTCATCATCGGTGGCTTGGGTTCGGTCGGGGGCTGTTTTATCGGTGCATTGTTGATGGCCCTGGTCAGCAATTATGCCGGCTTCTTGGCACCCAAAATCGCGTTGGTGTCGAATATTGGACTGATGATGGCCATCTTATTATGGCGTCCTGCAGGGCTGTATTCTGTTGGCAGACGTGGCGCATAAGTTGCAAATGCTCAGCAAAATATAACCAGATCAGCCCTTATCGTTACTACCTATTTGACTGCAAAATATCCTATGAACCTGCTCAGACGTTTATTCTCCGATGATTTACCGCGTAGCCGCTTACTGTCTGTTCTCTTGCTCATCATCTTGCTGGCATTGGCAAGCGCGCCCTTCATCACCAGCGGTGCACGGCCACTGAATACGGCAGCAACAATTTGTATCTATATCATTCTAGTCGCGTCCTATGATCTATTACTTGGTTACACCGGAGTCGTGTCTTTCGCGCACACCATGTTTTTTGGCATTGGTGCCTACGGTGTTGGTTTAGCTTTATCTGGGGACTCCGTCAGCTGGGGAAGCATGTTCACCGGCATCTTGATCGCGCTAATGTTAACCGTGCTGTTGGCATTGGTGATAGGGTTATTCGCCCTACGTGTACGCGCGATTTTTTATTCTATGATCACCCTTGCCGTTGCGTCTTCCTTTGCGGTGCTAGCCTCACAATTATCCGACTTCACTGGTGGTGAAGATGGGAAGACATTTCGCGTACCCGAAATGTTGACGCCCGGCTTTCAACTATTTGACAGCGAAATATTTGGCCGCATCGTCGACGGCAAGGTAATCACCTACTACATCGTGTTCTTGTCTTGCGTAGCAATTTTTCTATTTTTGCTACGCGTCGTCAACTCGCCATTTGGTCGGGTTTTGCAGGCGATACGCGAAAATGAATTCCGCGCCGAAGCACTTGGTTATCGCACGGTGATTTACCGCGTTCTGGCGAACTGTCTGGCGGCACTGGTGGCAGCTTTAGCAGGCGCATTAATGGCGTTGTGGCTACGTTATGTCGGTCCTAAAACCATGCTCAGTTTTGAAGTTATGACGGATATTTTACTCATCGTCGTGATCGGCGGCATGGGGACCTTGTACGGCGCAGTGATTGGCGCTGCGCTCTTCATCATCGCACAAAACTACTTAAAGAATGTGATGGCGCAAGGTTCCGAAGCCCTAGTCGATTTTCCAATTCTGGCGCAAATTTTTCATCCTGATCGCTGGATGTTATGGTTGGGAGTTTTGTTTATTTTGTCCGTGTACTTTTTCCCGACTGGGATAGTGGGAAAACTTCGTGGCGGAATGCAGAAAAAACTTTAGCGAAACCACACGTCAGCTGACTACGCGATCACTGAGCAATGACTAAGAACGACTAAGCACCCCGCCTAGTCAAACTATTCGCTGCCTGCTGCAACATCGCCAACACTTCTTCACGTCCGCAAGGCTTATTAAGGCAGGCATCGAAACCTTGCGCTAAATATGTATTGCGGCTAGGTTCATCATCGTTGCCAGAATAGGCGATGATAAAACTGGCATCATGTTGCTGCGCAGTTTGCCATTGACGTATTTGTTGTAAGGCTTCAAGGCCGCCCATGATGGGCATCTCTAAATCCATGACGATAATGTCTGGCCTATGCTGCGTGACTTTGTCATAGGCCATTCTGCCATTGATCGCAGTGTCTAGTTCAAAGCAGCTTTCAGGAATGTAATCACTGATCACCATTTGATTGAAGTCATCGTCATCGACTAACAGAACTCGCAGCCTCGCAGTGCTCTGAGTCAGCAGCGCACCTTCATGCGGTGGGCTTATGGAAGGGTCTAGTCGATGATTCACATTGGCTGGTGCATTCGCTTTTTTCAAGGTTAAACATAAATGCGTACCCGCCTCTTCCGAGGTCTGCATTTCTAATTTGCCACCTTGCACTGTCGCCAACAGATGTGAGGAATAGGTTCCTAAGCCAGTACCGCCAGATTTGCCAGAAGTCGCATATTTGGCAAAAAAATTTTCACGTAATTCGTGTGGAACACAACCTAAATTATGGATGACTAAACGAACCTCATCACCATTGATCAGGCTTAAGTTGACAGTGCTATGCTCTGGCGCCGCTTCGATGGCATTTTTGGTCAAATTGCCGATGATGGAATAGCACAAAGAATCATCCGCTTCAACGTACATCTGCGGCTCGGCACAAATAATTTGCAGGCTGACGAACTTAGACATTGCTTGCGCACTTAAACCAAATGCGATGCTCGCAGCGATAGATTTCAGATCGACAATAGCTGGCCTAAATACATAGCTGCCACTTTCCATCCGGAATAAGTCTAAAGAAAGATTCACCATACTGAGCGCACGATTTGCCGCGCCTTCTATCATTCCAAGTATTTCTTCTTCATGTGCGCTCATGGTTCTACCAGCACGCAATAGGCTGGGGGCAGCGGAGATACTCACCAACGGGGTTTTCAAATCATGGCGCGCGATTCTTTCAACATCTTCGAGGGTGCGCAATGCTTGTTGCAGTGCTTGATTTTTTTCGTCTAACTCCTGTGTGCGTTGCACCACTCGCTCTTCTAGCAAACGTTCTGATTCCTGCACCTTTTTCAACATGACTTCTAATGCGGTGTTCAGGCCACGTAATTGCGTATTTTGCTCAGAGAGAGTCTGCTCATGCTCATAGGCTTGGAACGCCGATTTCACCGTCAGAATGATGTCATCGTGATGAAATGGCTTTTCTAAAAACCGATAGAGATTGGCTTGGTTAATGGCTTTTTTAACGCCTTCAAAATCACTCTGCCCCGTGAGCATAATGGTGATCGTCTTTGGACTGCGTTGATGTAACTCGATTAGCAATTCATCGCCACGCATACCTGGCATGATGAAATCTGAAATGACGACGCTCAAATGCTGTCCTTGCTGATCCAGATCGCCTAAAATTTCTAACGCTTCTGCGCCGCTCTCGGCGATTTCTACCAGATGGCTGCTACCAAATACATGCGTCAGCAAGGTACGTAATGCCACCAACACTGTGGTGTCATCATCTACACACAAAATAATTCCACTGTCCTGCATAGTTCAGATCCGTGCTTAAAAGACTATCAAAATGCTGTCGGTAAGGGGGAACTACGAAGTGCGCTTGAGGAAGTTTGAAAAAACTTAGTTAAAAGTATTCCCTAATTTGCAGAGCACCGCAAGAAAGATTTATAGGATCTTGTCCTATCAAAAAAGCATTTGGCATTGTATGCGGCGTATTAGTTAACATCTTGGCTAGCATCATAGTTGTCTGCTCATCGACAAAAACGGAAAAAGCATCACCATTGCAAAATGTCCACACTCAAGCCTTAAGCAGCACGCAGAATGCTACACTGCGGCTAAGCGCAACCGGATCGTTGTATGTAAGACTAGCGATATGCTGTCTGCATCGTTAAACATAAGCATTTCTCATAATTTTAAGATACTTAAGCGAATCAGCTTCACTGACCTGCGAATTCACCTACGATGAGATTGTTGTTTTCCCTATTGTTTCATCTTTTGCCACGCATTCAATCCGGCAAGCGCTGGTATTTACTGATTCTGGCTATGCTGAGCTTGCAACCGTCCGGCGCAGTCTACCCACAAAGCGTACCAAACAACACTTCGCCGAGCGCTTTTCATTTCCCTTACGCGCATCGTTATTTTGAGCGGGTCGGCAATGAAGATTCCTTACCAATCAATGTCGTCACTGCCATCGCTCAAGATCAACGCGGTTTAATGTGGATAGGGACGCAAGCGGGCCTGGTGAGTTACGATGGCTATCGCTTCGAAAAATTCACGCATTTTAATCGCGACAAATCCTCTTTGTCGGGCGACTATATCAAGTGCTTGTGGGCTGCTCCCAATGGTGAATTGTGGGTTGGTACCTTAAGCGGTGGTATTTCAATTTTTAATCCACATACCGGAAAATTCAGCCCGCTCTTGCATGGCGCGGGTTTGAACACGCCGCTCGACATTGGGGCAATACAAATCATCAAAGGTGATCCACAAGGTGGCGTTTGGATAGTCGGAAGTGAATCCGGCTTGCATCACTTAAGTGCAGACTTCAAAACTCTCACACAATATCGACACCAAGCCGCTGACCCTAACAGCTTGTTGGATGACAAAGTACGCAGCCTGATGCTAGATCGTCAGGGTAATCTGTGGATAGGGATGGTGAACGGCTTACAAAAACTTGCCGAAGGTAGCCGAAAATTTGAATCAATCACCACTCATGCACTAGGTCAGGCACAGAGCAAAGAGCCCTTTGCGGGGCAAGAAGTTCGCAGTCTGTACGAAGCGGAAGATGGCAAAATTTGGTTAGGCTTTGCTAAGAATGGCGCGGCGTGGATCGACCCATCCACACAAACCATTCAATTAATCAAATTAGAAACGCCCGGTTTAAATAAGTTGGGCGATAACGTGGTGGACATCATCACCCAAGTAAGGCCAGATGAAATTTGGCTATCTCGTTACGGCTACGGCATCTACGTGTTGGATGCAAAAACCGGCAATATCCTACAAAGAATTCAGAACGACCCGGCCTTGCCCGGCAGTCTGGCGTTTGATCAGATCGGTGCTATTTTCAAAGACCGCTCTGGCATTCTGTGGATAGGCTCCTGGGGCGGTGGTTTACAACGCTATAGCAGCAAGCAAGAGGCGATACAGATGATACGGCACAGTAGCAATCAGGCGAATGGTTTATCGCGGGCGAATGTACGCAGTATGTTGGAAGCTCATGATGGCCGCATCCTATTTGGCACAGATGGCAATGGTATCGACATCTTCGATCGCCAAGCGGGCTTAATCGGTGGCTATCGCAATCATCCACAACAACCAGAAAACAGTATTGCACTTGCGGTGCTGGCGCTGGCGCAAACCGCAGATCACACGCTCTGGGCAGGTACTCGTCAATCAGGTTTACAAAGCTTGCCGGGCAATAGCCAAAATAATCCGAATAATCTGCAGTGGAAAACCTATACCGTCAAAGACGGCTTGCCGAGCAACCAGATTCGCAGTCTGTTTGTGAGCCGAAAAAATGAATTATGGATAGGAACGACTTTAGGGCTTGCGCTATGGAACAACACCCAAAAACGTTTCGTCGGATTTCAATCGGATCAAGCGGTACCGATGAATAGCTATGTGACATCGTTCGCGGAAGATGCGCAAGGCAGATTATGGATAGGTAGCGAATCCGGTTTGTGGTTGTATGACGCAGAAAAGAAATCGATGCGACAAATTCAACATACGGCGCACGAGAAAAACAGCCTAAGCTCAAATGAGGTTAACGGTTTACTAATAGATCATCGGGGACAACTCTGGGTCGATACCGCGCAAGGGCTGGATCGTTTATCGAGTTGGAATGACAAGAACGTCGAGTTTGAACATATCAGCGAAAAAGTCGGCCGCCCAGGCCTCTATTTCGGCGCGAACTTATTAGAAGATCAGCGCGGCAGAATCTGGACTCAGTGGTTTGTCTACGATCCCAAACTCAATCAACTCAGTGAACTATCTAAAGTGCACGGGATGGATCTGGGCACAGCATGGGTAGCTTCGTATATGCGCGCCAAAGATGGGCGTTTTTTGTATGGTGGGACTAAGGGCGTTGCGCTAATTCAACCAGAATCTTTTGAGACTTGGAATTATCAACCGCCGGTCATCGCGACCCGTTTGAAAATTGATGGTGTAGAACAAGCTTTGGGAGATACCGTTGAAGGAATCGCTTTACGCCCTGAGCAACGCAATTTTGAAGTTGAATATGCCGTACTCGATTATCTGGCACCAGAAAAAAATCGCTATGCTTATCGCTTGCTCGGCTATCAAAACAATTGGATAGAATCAGATGCCACTCATCGCAATGTCAGCTACGGCAATTTATGGCCGGGCGACTATCAATTGCAACTCAAAGGTAGCAATCCCACTGGCGACTGGGGCCACGATGCACTGAGCATCAACATCCATGTTTTACCAGCGTTCTGGCAAACCAGCTGGTTCATCGCTCTCGTATTGCTATCCATAAGCGGCAGTATTTACAGTTTGTATCGCTGGCGCATGGCAAGAATTAAAGAAGAAAAACGCAGCCTGCAAAAAATGGTGGCCGAACGCACATCCGACATTCTTAATTTGGGCGAAATTGGCCAAAGCCTGACCGCCACATTAGACATTGAACAAGCCTTTGAACGCATCCATCAACAAGTCTTGGCGCGCGTCGATGCGCATGTATTCGGAATAGGATTTTTCGATCAACAATCGCATGTGATCGAAGTCGATTACATGGTCGAAGACGGGGTGCGTCAGGAGCAATTTCACTACACACTCGATGAAACCGACAGGCCAGCCGTCTGGTGCGTCACGCATCAACAAGAACTCATCACCAGCAATATTCAAGAGTTACTCCGTTACGTCAGCACTATCGCGCCGGTACGCTCGGGGCAGCCCACCGAATCTATCGTCTATATTCCACTCTTTGTCGAGAAGCAAGTGGTCGGCTGCATGACTGCGCAGAGCCCAAGAAAAAATGCCTACTCGCCAGACCAATTAGAGTTCTTACGGGCAATCGCGAATTACGTCGCGATTGCGATCGCCAATTCGAATTCACATCGACATCTGTTAGAAGCGCAAAAGCAATTAGCGCAACAAGAAAAAATGGCCTCTTTGGGACAATTAGTGGCGAATGTTGCGCATGAAATTAATACGCCTATCGGAGCAATTAAATCGAGTGGCGACAGCATTTCACAAGCCTTGAATACAGCGATGGGTGACCTGTCCCAATTAATGTATTTACTTGACCAGACTCATCGTGACTTATTTTTAGCGTTGATTAATGAGGTCAAACTCAATATCAGTTTTCTGAATACACGGGAAGAACGCAAGCTCATCAGTGAATGCGGTGCGCAATTGGAGCAATTCGGCATCGCCAATAGCAGACGACATGCAACTGTTTTAGTCCAGCTGCGTGCACACACGCAATTAGAAAAATATCTACCGCTACTACGTCATGCAGAATGTGAACGCATCTTGCACGCTGCCAACGAAATCGCTGCCATCATTAATAGTGCGCAAAATATCCATGTCGCCGTTGACCGCGTTTCAAAAATTGTTTTTGCATTCAAGTCCTTTTCCAGAATCGGCACCAGCAACGAGAAAACGGTGGTGGATTTGCGCGAAGGCATGGAGACAGTGCTGACGCTCTACCAAAGCAAGATCAATAAAGGCAGCGAACTGATCTGCCAATTTGACGATATCCCTGCCATCGCGTGCTGGCCAGATGAGCTCGTCCAAGTCTGGGTCAACCTGATCCACAACGCTTTGCAAGCCATGGACTACAAAGGCAAATTAACGATACGCATACAAAAAATAGATGGTGAGGCGGTTGTCTCCGTCAGTGACACTGGCGCAGGCATCCCCGAAGCAATACACGATAAAATTTTTGACGTATTCTTCACCACCAAAGGTATAGGTGAAGGTAGCGGTTTGGGCTTAGATATCGTCAAAAAAATCGTAGCAAAACATCACGGCCACATCCACTTTGAAACAGAGCAGGGAAAAGGAACGACGTTCTTTGTGCATTTACCCTATGCAACTTGATGTAGACGACGCGAGTTGAATGCGAATGTAATCATTCACAGCGCAAGGGCATTCGCGAATATTCAGCCCGAATCAGGTAAAATCTCTGCTTATTTTGTCACCCTCATCTCCCTCCATGCAACAGTTCGACCATCTGGAAGCGCAGGAATTCCCGTTTCTTTACGCCTTAGCACTGCTCGACGCACCACTAAGTCAAAATGTGATGTTGGAACTCCTATTGCAGCTACGCGTATCGTTCAGCAAAGCGGGCGAAGTTCCGGGTGTGATTGCAGTACGTGACCAGTTGGCGGTACTCAACGAAAAGCAATTAGTTGTTCCTATCAGTGGCAAGGGTTATACGCTGGCTGAGGGTTTACAAATGCCCTTGATACGGCATTTGTTAGAACATGACGATATGCCGCATTGGGTACGCAGCATACGGGTGATACTCAGCAAGCGTGAAGAATACAAGCATTGGAAAGTTCAAAATGCCGCATTTTGCAGACGTGAATTATTTTACTCATGCCTGATTAATGAAATTGAAGGCATAGGTTATTGGCGTCACGAATTTTTTGAAGCACGCACGGGTGACAAAAAAAATCTGGCCGAACTCTTATTTGAAACCAATCACGGTATCCTGATCTTTGAGCATTTTTCGGATGTGGCAAAAGGCGTCTTGCTATCTGATTTATTTTATCAAGCAAATTGGTTGGCGAGTGATAGTCGTAAGGCTTATCACTACGTGCAGACCCATCTAGAGCAACTCGCAGACGGCTTGCCCTACATCCTGGAGCAATTGATCTGGCAAGCTTTGCTACGCGCAGACTTTGATTTCCTGCCGCAACTCGAAACGCACTGTCAGGATGAACATCGCGCGACACTCGATTTTGCGATCGCAATTCGTCATGCAGACTATGCAACGGCTTTAGTGCACATTGAACAGATCGCCAAAGTGCAAAAGAAAAAAACCGGCAAGCGTAAGATCCATTTTGGTGATGTACTGGGCTTGCTTTACACCGTTTCTCTGTTCGCCGTCGATAACCCATTAAATCGCCAAAAACTCAAAGAGCATGTGGATGACAGCATCAAGCAGAACGATGCCTTTTGCTATTACCTGCTGGAATCGCTAGTCAACCATTTGGCAAAAGGCGTACCGCTGACCGCCAAGCGTTATGTCCTGCAGCGCGAACTCAGCGTAGAAACCTTATTTGAAGGCTTAGCCCTATTCTGGGAAAGTGAGCCAGTACGTGACGACGCGCATCAGCGTTTACGTGCCGTATTCAATCAATATCACCAACATGGTTATCTGTGGCTGGCAGCCGAGACTGATGCACTACTCAGTAAGCACTATGCTGATGTCGCACAGATGCCCAATTGGCATGAGCAACATCACCGCACGCCTTTATATCAAGTCGTGCAGCGTGAAGAATCCTGGCAACGTGCCCTCACCGCCCTCAGTCAATTAAATTTAAGTAGTGACAAAGACGCCGCAAAATCCGGCAGCGAACAGCGGCTAGTGTGGTTACTGAACTTACTACGCGATGAAGTGGGACTTGAGCCGCGCGAACAAAAACTCAGCGCCAAAGGCGTGTGGAGCAAAGGGCGTCCGATTGCACTAAAACGTTTAGCACAAGAACAAGACAGCCTGCCGTATCTGAGCGAACAGGATAAACAAATCGCCACATGTTTACGACGCGGCGTCGACACCTATTATGGTAACGCCGAATATCAGTTAGATACAGACAAAGCTTTGCCGCTGTTAATCAATCATCCGCAGGTATATTGGACCGATGCACCAGATGTACGTATCGACATCGTGCAGGGCGAACTGGCATTGTTTTTAAAAGAAGCTAACGCGCATATCAGCCTGCAATTAGAGCCTGCGATCACGGCCCAGCAAGCCTACGTCGTGCGCAAAGAGACGCCAACGCGATTGGCAATTTACAGCTCCAGCCCGGAGATTAAACAAATCGCCGGCATACTCGGTTCTGGCTTGACGGTGCCAAGTGCCGCCAAAGCGCAATT
The DNA here is from genome assembly GCF_049340305.1 of Undibacterium sp. Ji22W. NCBI lineage: Bacteria > Pseudomonadati > Pseudomonadota > Betaproteobacteria > Burkholderiales > Oxalobacteraceae > Undibacterium > Undibacterium sp. Ji22W. Next base: position 610,163 of record NZ_JBMPOU010000002.1, read on the forward strand.
GGTGGATGTGATCGCCGCGATTGCACCGCATCTATCTATTCATTCTGATCTGCCCGAACTGGCGCAACATATTCATACCGTCGCTGCCGACACCACCTTATATGCGCATTTGTTGCCGCTGAAAGAAGGCTTGCGTTTGCAAATTCTCGTGCGCCCGTTGAGTGAAGTACAAGATATGAATAAAGGTAGTACAGGTGGCTGGTTCACCCCCGGCAAAGGCGCGAGCAATGTCTTAGGTGAACATGAAGGAAAAACCGTACAAGCCAGCCGTGATCTAGCTCAGGAAGAACGAGATCTGCAAACGCTCATCAAAAATTGCCCGGCCTTCACTGAAGCAGAAGAAAATAATCATGAATGGCAATGGCAAGATCCGCAGCAATGTCTGGAATTACTCAGCCAACTCAAAGCCATCCCTGAACAAGAATTACAGCTACAACTACAGCTAGTCTGGCCTGAAGGCGAACGCTTCCGCTTAAACGGCCAACGCTCACTCGGCAATCTGCGCCTGAGCATTAAAAAACAAGGCGAATGGTTTATCGCTGGCGGTGAAGTCACACTCGATGATGGTCGCATTTTAGCCTTGCGTGAATTGATGCAAATGGCAGAAACCAGCAAAGGCCGTTTCCTCAAACTCGGTGACAATGATTTTCTGGCGCTGACCGATAGCTTCCGCAAACGCCTCGATGAATTACGCCATTTCGGCGAACTCAGTGGCAAAGACGGCATTCGCATTAATTCCTTAGCCGCGCCCGCATTAGCCGAACTTGCTGATGAAGTCGGTGAATTAAAAACGGATCAAGCCTGGCGCGAACAAGTCGACAAACTCGATGCCTTAGCGAATTTTGTGCCGCAAGTGCCATCGACCTTGCAAGCCCAATTGCGCGACTATCAGTTAGAAGGTTTTCAGTGGTTGGCGAAGTTAGCGCAATGGGGCGTGGGAGCCTGTCTGGCTGATGATATGGGTTTGGGTAAGACCGTGCAAACCCTGGCCCTGCTGGTTGATCGCGCACCACAAGGCCCAGCCTTAGTGATCGCACCCATCTCAGTGGCGATGAACTGGCAAGCAGAGGTCGCACGCTTCGCTCCCACTTTAAAGATCCGCGCCTATCAACAAGAGCGTTCACTGCAAGATCTCGGTGCATTCGATATTGTGATCGCCAGCTACGGCATGTTGCAACAAGACAGCGCCGCGTTCAGTGCACATCACTGGCACAGCGTCGTATTGGATGAAGCGCAGGTAATTAAAAATGCTGCCACCAAACGCAGTCAGGCGGCGATGGCATTAAGTGCAGATTTCAAAATGATCGCCAGTGGTACGCCAGTGGAAAATCATTTAGGAGAATTGTGGAATTTATTCCGCTTCATCAACCCCGGTTTATTAGGATCGAGAGATCACTTCGCGGATAAGTTTGCGCACCCGATAGAACGTGGTGACAAACTCGTACGTGCACACCTGAAAAAGCTGCTGCAACCCTTCATCTTACGGCGCACCAAGGCACAAGTCTTAAGTGAATTACCGCCGCGCACAGAAATCAATTTGCAAGTAGAACTCAGCGATGAAGAGCGTCATCTGTACGAAGCGCTACGTCAAGAAGCCATCGACAAGATCGCGCAGATCGATCCGACCGCAGGCAAATCCATGCAAGTCTTAGCGGAGATCACCAAACTCAGACGCTTTTGCTGCCATCCCAAACTGGTCATGAAAAACGCCAAAATCAGCGGCAGCAAACTCGCGGTTTTGCAGCACACGGTAGAAGAACTGCTAGACAATAAACACAAGGCGCTAGTCTTTAGCCAATTCGTCGATCACTTAGCGATCGTACGCGCATGGCTGGACGAACAAGGTATCGCCTATCAATATTTAGATGGCAGCACACCCGCCATCGAACGCAAAAAACGCGTCGATGCATTTCAAGCAGGCAGCGGCGACATCTTTTTGATCAGCCTCAAAGCCGGTGGCACCGGCCTCAATCTAACCGCCGCAGACTACGTGATTCACCTCGATCCATGGTGGAATCCCGCCGTAGAAGACCAAGCCTCAGACCGCGCCCACCGCATGGGTCAACAACGCCCGGTCACGATTTATCGCTTAGTCACGCAAGACACCATAGAAGAAAAAATCCTCGCTTTGCATGCAGAAAAACGCGAGTTGGCGGATAGTTTATTGGATGGTGGCGAAATGGCCGGACGTCTTGATACTGAGGCTTTGCTGCGGTTGTTGAAGGGTGGGGTTTAGGTTGCTGGAGGTTGGTTTTATTTTCCTGCTAAGCATGCATGTCCTGAACTGAGTGACGACAGATGGTCGCCGACCTTCATGCTGACGGATTTAATTTACTTGGACGCCTGTGATAAATATACACATGTAAGAGGTGCCGTCAGCTGCTCGATTGGGCACCGTATTCTCGAAACTACCCCCACTCGCTTTGTACATTTCCAATTACCCCTCCTTCTAACATAGGTTCTTTGTGTTATACCTTTTTGCGGTAGATAAAACAAAGAAGAGCTATGCTGGGTGCAGCTTTCGAGAGGATTGGAATTTCATTGCCTATTTTTCACTAATGTGTTAACTTTGGTTTTTTCACTTTAAAACAAGTTAAACAATTCATGCTAAAAATAATTTCATCGATGATTTTATGCGTTTGTTGTGCGCTTTCATTTAATGCAGTTGCGAGTGACACTCCAGAAGATCAAGCGCTGGATCTATTGATCGCAAGAATAGAAGGAACGAGTTTTTATAAAACGCGTCAAAAGTTAGAATGCCTTAGATTCACTAAGACACATGAAACGCGAGTGTATTTTGATTTTAAAATTTACGAAAATCATAATGGCAAAAACTGTCCAGGAGATGTGGGCGTCGCGCCAACAGTTGATACATTTCGCGTACTAAAAAAAAGCAAAAAAATTATGCTGTACCAAGTTACCAAAAATAAGTTTGTGCTATTTGACGATGCTATTGCCAAGAAATGATTAACAATCGATTGTTTAACAAGACGGTCGTCGGGGATTCGCCGATGAACATTTCCTTCTTTATTAATTTTCAGGTGGCGGCGATCCCGACACCTCTGCGTTATGACTATTGAAGCTCAACCAATCGCTGGCGGTGAAACGGGAAGTCGTCTCACAGATATTGCGGAATTGACGCTTGGTCCATCTGGACTTCGTATTGTTATCCAGATAATCGCAAAGGGCGCTGAAGACGAAGAATATTTAGAGGTACTTTTCAGTCAAATGAGAGGATTTCGATTCCTTGACGAGGGCGATTTAATTCCCTATTGGAAAAGCGGAGAAGTCTCTTGGCACGAAAACATCGTGTACGAAATTGAGAGTGGTGGTTGGATGATGCAAGAATTACAGACCGATGGAATGCTTATGGTGACCAACTCATTTGGCGGATACTCCGAATGGTTCATCGCTACAAGTAATGGTTGCGTCAATGTCATATCAAGAAATGCTCCCTTACTGCGCAAGGTATAGAGCTGGCTGTGTCATAACATGACTTTCGAAAATGACGCGCAAATAAGCTCTTTTTTATGAACTACAGATTGGCGTGCGCGCCTTTCAAATCAACGTTATCCATGAGCCAAAACGCCGCGCCCTTTCCTAATCCACCAATTCCCGATACTGACACGGTAGGGCTGCGTGTTCCACCTTGGGTCAAATATCCTAATATTCCTCATGGCTCTATCGGGTGGCGCATGGGAGCTGGCGAAGATTGCTGGGATAGTTTCCGTGATTGGTGGATGATGCAACCCGGCGTCGTTCGGCTCCAAGTGAAAACGACCTATCCAGAACCTGAGCTGTGGTCGGGGTTTTATAGTAGATTGAAATCCAATGGATAACAGGATGGTCGATCGGACTGGCCGTGATTTGGCTCAGTATTTTATTAATTCTTGGACGGCCAGCCGTTCACCGTTGCGTTGAACACCATGAAGGAAGCTCTAGATGCTTGAATCCGTTTTGTCTTCCATAGTAGCTGCTGCCGTTACAGTCTCCGTACTTGCATTCTTGGGAAAGTCTTGGATTCAGGCGCGGCTTAAGGCTTCGATTGAGCAGGAATACAAAAAACAATTTGAATTCTTTAAACGCGAGCTAGACCAGAAGCAGAAAGTGGAGTTGGTAGCCGAGTTGCTGGCGGAGTACCTGAAGACACCATACTGCGAACCTATTTCGCGGGAACAAAGAACATTGCTAAACAAGCTGTCTCTTCAGTCATCACTGTGGCTGCCTTCTGAGCTCGCGATTGAACTTGCCAAGCGGCTTCAGAACAAGCCTGATGCAAAGACTCCGTTCGACCTCATTCTACTCGCTAGGCGCGAACTGACAGGCGATACTTCAATTACTGGTGAGCATGTCACGTTATGGGACATGCAGCGTGAACAAAAGGGCGACCCGGTTCTTCACTATGCGCAAAAGTAGCAACATGCTGTCCAACTTAACAATCGACATGGACGCTTCACGCCAGTCATTTCGGCGTTATAAGGATTAGAAGGTGGCGTACAGTCTCCATATCGAAAACACACAGGGACCTATCCCGCTTGAGGCATGGAAGAAGGCCGTCGATACAATTGAGGGTGCCCGGTACGTGGAAGCAGAAAGCCTCGTAACCAATCCTTTTTCTGGTGAAAAAATCCTCGTTAAGGGAAATGAAGGCGACATAGAAATTTCAACGTCGTCGTCTTTTTCAGTCGGTATTTCATTTCGCAGAGGCCGAGCCACATTTAGCAACCGAGAAGAATTCGATGATCCCTTAAATTCGATCCGTCTAGCGTTAGCGAAGCTTGCTGCTATTCTTGATGCCAAAGTCATTGGAGACGAAGGAGAGATTTACGAATGGTAGTTTCTTATAACTCGTCGCTCGACGCCCACGCTTCGCGTGGGTCAGCTTGGCGTTATATTTCGCGCCAATGAATAGAAACTCGATCGACGAATTAGGTGAGCCTAGTATTTCACTGGCAGGATTGAAAATATGGATACATGGCTATCAATTTCAGTCAAATGAGGACTATTGGGATGGCAATTGGTTGCGTGCTACGGCGATTGCTTCTGCGAGTGGGGCACAGGTGTGGGTTTCCGGTTCCTTTATACGCAATACTGAATTGGACGATTGGGGTCAGAAGGTTCAGTTGGTGTATGACTCTCATGAGCAAAATGCGAATCTTGAATGTATGGAGCCAGAGTTATCAGTGTCATTAAAAACGTCAGCCCTTGGCAAGATTGAAATGGTAGTTCAAATCTCTCCTGATAACCTTACACAAGAACATAGATTTGAATTTGAAATTGACCAAAGTTATTTGCCTTCACTTACAACTCAATGTGCGAAAATTCTGTCTGCATATCCAATTCGAGGACGAGAAGATAAACATTGAAAAATATAACTTGTCGTTCCACACCGTTGGCCTCGCCATCGGTGAACTAAAACGTTAGGCATCACAATGACCATTCACTTTGTTTTTCGCGTCATGAAGAATACCCTCTTAGTTGCCATCTCAGTCGCGCTTGCCACTTCGCTGGCGACGGCCGCGGAGCTTCCTCCAATTGAAGCGATCGGAGTTGTGAATGCTCCCGTCCGTGAAGTCTGGAAAGCATGGACAACTGCGGATGGGCTAAAGGCCTGGTTGGCGCCACACGCGGAATTTGATCTCCGCCTCGGCGGCCTGATGCGGACGAACTACAGCAAAAGCGGCTCGCTTAGCGACGATGGGACCATCGAGAATCGAGTCTTGGCCTTTGAGTCAGAGAGAATGATCGCCATTCAGGTGTCTAGAGCACCGACAAAGTTTCCGTTCCCGAACGCAGTCAAGAATATGTGGACGGTTCTCTATTTCTTGCCAGATGGAGAGTCTAGAACTACGCTCCGCATAGTTGGTCTGGGTTTCTCTGATGACCCAGAGTCGGCGAAGATGCGTGAATTTTTTAAGCGCGGTAACGAGTACACCCTTTCTGAACTACAGAAATATTATCAACGGTGATGCCTAACCCCTCGCTCAAGCTGAGCACCAACGTTAGGCATCGAGTAAGAAATGGGCAAATTAGAAGAGATTGAGCCGATGGCTTTGCCAAGATGGGTAAGCATCCCGCTTGGTTTACTATTCACGCCAATCACGATGGTTTGTGTTATTGGTTCTGGATCGCTGTTACTTGCGCCAAATGTCCCTCGCACTTTATTAACGATGTCACTTGGAACTCTGTTTTTGGCGGGCAGCCTATGGATGTTCTATATTTCTCTTCGTTTGCTAACTGTCAGCCCTAAAAAGAATAAGCGACTTATTTCCCCATTAGGTTTAAAAATTATTGCTTTGGTTTTTGCCACTATTCCTATCATTTCAATTTTCCTTGGAACGTTTTGGGAGAAGCCAATTATTCATAGCGTGATGACATTGGCTTACATCACTATCATAGTGCGCCTTTTGGGACTGGCAAAGAATAGGAGCGAAGACGTCAAGGCGGATGGCCGATCGGACTGGCTGTAGAGCGGTTCAGTATTTTTTAAATTTTTTGAGCGGCCATCCGCTCATTTTTGCGCTAACCACTATGTCCGACAACTGGCTCCAATACGTACCGAAGGATCCCTCTTTCCAACCATCGCCAAGCGCTGCAGCGACGGCGGAGTTATTGCTGCGCGCGTGGCTGCCCGAGCTTGAATCAGTGGAATCAAAGTTCCATGAAGAGGTAACCTTCTTCAAAGGTGGCGCGAATTTCTCGGGATCGCATTGTCCGGCATGTGAGGCAAACACTGAATCGTGGTGGGCTGATGCAATTGAAGCGGCCGCGCAAACGGGCTTCACCAACCTCAATTGCGTTGCCTCATGCTGCGGCGCTTCGGTTTCATTAAATGAACTGAAGTACGACTGGCCAGCAGGTTTCGCGAGCTATTCGCTAGCGGCCATGAATCCCAAAGTCGGGGACTCGCGGCGGTGCAGATTGCTCGGTTGGAGCAAGAACTAGGCTGCGAGTTGCGCGAAGTTCTGCTACACATATGAGCAAGATGGCGAACTAGTCAACCAAGGAACAACATGGAATCAAGACATTGAATCACTCTGCTGCGCCGCACGTACCTGAATACTCACAGAAATAATGCGTAATTTGAAAGCGATGCTCTGCGATGACGTCAGTAAATAGTCATTCAAAAAATATGAGTGCTCCGCTTATAATCCAAGCTCAATCAAGTAACCTGGATCTACATGCCTACTATCCAAAAACCATCTTCACACCTGCGTGGCGTGCTGTTTTTCTCGGTACTCGCGCTATCATCGATTGTCAGTGCACATAGCACCGATACAAATGTAGATCAGGCGAATAAAAATTTACCGAATACACCAGCAGCCTGGTCGGCTGCTGCACGGAACGATATTCAGATCGCTTATCAAGAGACCTTTGACAATCATCCCGGTGTTTATGACACGCAAAATCCAGACTTTCGCAAAAATTTACAGCGCGCCAAACAAAGCGGTTTAACCTTGGCGGCGAAGGTGACAAATGCGGCGGGTTACAAGGCGGCGATTGAACGTTTTAATGTGAGTTTGCAAGATGGCCATGCGGGTGCTTATACCAATTTGACGGAGAAAGACCTACCTCCCATGCGTTGGCCTGGTTTTGTCACAGTGTGGCGCGGCGATGGTTTGTATGTGTACGCTAGCGAAACTGGTGGCCCTGAAGCCGGTGCAAAAGTGTTGAGTTGCGACGGCATCAAGACACGTGATCTGGTGATGAAGAATTTATTTGCGTTTCGCGGTATTGCCAGTGAACCTGGCGCGTGGTGGGTTTTGCCGCGGGCGACTTTTTACGACGTAGGCAATCCGTTTATCTCACTGCCGAAGCGCTGCCAGTTTGCGCATGAGGGTAAGACATTCTCCAAAACTCTGACATGGCAACTGACTAGCGAGAAATTTAATAAGTGGCGCAACGAAAGTTATAACGGTGACGAATTAGCCGTGGGCATGACCGAGCCTCGTCCGGGACTTATTTGGGTAGCGATGCCGAGCTTTCAGCCGAACGAAAAAGAACGCGATGCTTATCGCCAGCTGACTGCCGATATCGAAGCACAACGCCAGCGTTATTTAGATAGCGACGCTATTGTGATCGATTTGCGGCACAACCAGGGTGGCTCATCAGCCTGGAGCAAACAATTCGCACGGGCCTTGTGGGGTAATGACAGAGTCAATCGACGCTTACAAGCGTTTGCACAAAAACAGGAGGTATGGTGGCGCAGTTCTAAGGCGAATACCGCGTATCTGGCAGAGCTGGTAGACAACTTAAAGCAAGAAAAACAGGTCGAAGCGGCGGCGGAATTTGGCAAAGCCCAGGTCGGTATGCAACAAGCGTTGGCACGTGGAGATACTTACTATATGAAAACAAAAGACGCCGACAAAGAAACTGCACTGACGTCTGAAGAAGCAAAAATCGATCGTGCAGAAGATCCTCTTGCCTTCACAAAACCCGTGTATGTGATCGTACCAGGACAATGTGCGAGCGCCTGCCTGGACGCGCTGGATGTTTTCACCCGATTTGAGAATACAAAATTGATAGGCGCACCGAGTTCTGCGGATTCGACGTATATGGAAGTGCGTCAAAAGAAATTACCCTCAGGTTTAGCCACGGTAATTATTCCGAACAAAATGTATGTGAATCGTCCGCGCGGCGCGGGGGTGTTCTATATGCCAGCAATTCCGGTGACCGATATTAATTGGTCTAGTGCGACGTTTTTGAAAGTGATTGAGAGCGATCTAGCTAGCAAGAAGCCGCGCTAGATTTGGATCTTATCAAGAAGATTTATCAAGCAAATTTATTCGAAAGAGTTCGCATCCATGTCCTCCACACTGAAAGTCTGCATTCTCGGCTATGGCTACGCTACGGCAACCTTCCATGCGCCATTAATCAATGCGGTGCCGGGATTGGAATTGGTCGCGATTTCGAGTAGCAATGCAGCTAAGGTGCACGCCGACTGGCCGCAACTACAAGTGTCTAACACGCCCGAAGAACTCATCGCGCGCGCCGATATTGATTTAGTGGTGATCCCTACTCCTAACGATACCCATCATGCATTGGCGGCGAAAGCTTTGGCTGCGGGCAAGCATGTGGTGGTGGATAAACCCTTTACCTTGGATTCCGCGGAGGCGCGTGATTTGATTAGGCGTGCCGATGCGGCGCAAAAACTATTATCGGTGTTTCATAACCGACGTTGGGTCGCGGATTTTTTGACGGTACAAAAGCTAGTGGCGTCGGGTCAGCTAGGACGTATCACGCATTTTGAATCACACTTTGATCGTTTTCGTCCCGAAGTCAGACAACGCTGGCGCGAAGGTGCAGGCCCTGGCAGTGGTTTATGGTATGACTTGGGCCCTCATTTACTTGATCAGGCAATCTGCCTGTTCGGTATGCCGCAGACGATTTATTTAGACCGCATTCTGCAACGCGATGGTGCATTGGCGGATGACTGGTTTCATGCGGTACTCGGCTATGGCGAATTACGCGTGATCCTGCATGCGAGTATGTTGGTGGCACATGAAGGCCCGCGCTTTGTCATTCACGGCACGAAAGGCAGTTACACCAAAGAAGGCATTGATCCACAAGAAGATGCGCTCAAAGCTGGCCTGCGCCCAAGTGACAAAGAATGGGGCGTCGATGAAACCATGGGCAGACTCGACGTCATGCGCGGCACTTGGATGCAACACTCGCAGGTAGCGAATGAACGCGGTGACTATATGCGTTATTACGCCGCCGTACGTGATGCGATTTTGCACGGCGCGCCCAATCCTGTGCCCGCTACTGAGGCTTTGCAGGTAATGCAACTATTGGAAGCCGGTATGCTCAGTGCTAGTGAGGGTCGTCTAGTGAAATGCTAAATTGGGAGTGCGTATCAGCGCTTGCGATACCACACAAAATACAAAACACTCAATACAATCAAAAATGGCAAGCCCGTCGCCAATGTCATTTTAAATTCTTCGGTGAACGCCGTTGTGATCATCAACGCTAGCATCAAGCCAGCCCCCAGCAAAGTCAGCCACGGGAAGCCCCACATGCGAAATGGCAACTTCGGCTTATTGTGTTTGTCCCAATAACGGCGAAACATCCAATGCGTAACGAAGATCATAAACCACGTAAACATCGCACCGAACATGCAGATCGCCATCATCAATACGAATGACGATTTGGGGTACAGGATGCTCAAAATTCCAGCCACTGCAATCCCTGCGCACGACAAGAATAGTGCTTGCATAGGCACGCCCTGACGATTTAATTTGCCGAATACGGCGGGCGCAAAACCACCGCGTGAAAGGCTGAACATCATCCGTGTTGCGGTGTAGAGCTGACTATTCATGGCTGATAAAGCGGCAATCAGAATCACAAAATTAATCACCCCCGCCGCACCAGGAATATGGGCCGCCTCCATCGCGGTGACGAACGGACTCTTACCTTGCCCGGCTTGCGTCCACGGGACAATCGCCAAGACCAAAATCAAAGTCAAAATATAGAATACGACTAAGCGTACCAGCGCAGAGCGGAAAGCGCGTGTGATCGCCTGCTCAGGATCTTTGGCTTCGCCCGCCGCGACAGCGATCATTTCTATGCTGAGATAACTAAACAGCGCAACGATCACTGCCAGCCACATGCCAGTCAAGCCCTTGGGAAAAAAGCCGCCGTGCTGCGTGTAGTTGGCAAATCCTATCGTGCTTTGTGCAGACTGCTCGGGTGCGAACAATACCATCCACGCGCCAAGCACAATGAACACCACAATCGCGATAATTTTGATCGTTGAAAACCAATACTCGATGGTGCCAAATACATGCACGCTCAAAGCATTCGCAAACACTAAGCTGGCAGAGAATAAGCCAATCCACAACCACGCGGGCGAATCGGGCAACCAATATTGCATATACAAAGCAATCGCCGTGACCTCAGTGCCGATCACCAGCACGTTCGCTGCCCAGTAGGAATAACGCACGACAAAACCAGCCCAAGGACTCACATAATGTTCAGCAAAGGCACCAAAGGACCCCGAGGTCGGATGCGCCACCGTCATCTCGGCGAGACAAGCAATTAGTAACAAAGCGATCAAGGCACCAATGGCATAACTGAGCAGCACGCTGGGACCAGCAAAACTGATCGCAAAGCCACTGCCCAAAAACAAACCCGTACCAATCGCGCCACCGATCGCCAGCATAGCCATCTGTTTGCTATTTAAGCTGCGCTTCAATCCTTGCTCGCGCGCGACGATTTGGTCGAAACTGCCGTCATTATTATTCTGCATAGTCGTTCCTTGAGCGCCGTGTTGTTATGTCAATGTGATCGCGCATTATAGAACGATGAGGCGCACTCAGCAGAAATGTCGACGGGAGTGTGGTGTAGATTTATCAGACCGATTTTTGGGACGATGGCGGAATGACCAAGCGTCGCTATCCTACCGTCTTACCCTCTTACCTTGCCAATCTGCGGTAGCACTTACATTGGGTCATTTCCCTGAATGTCGTCAATCGCGCGCATCACAGCAAACTCATATCAGCCGCAGAAATTCCCACCAGCGTTAAGGCATCGACTGTACTCGTTGACGTGACGGCAGCTGCAATGGCCATGCCTTTGACGATGGATTCATTCGCCGTATTAAACGACAGTCCCCAATCAATCGCAAAGGTTTTAGCGACAAGGATTTTGTTGTCGAGCAAATTGGCAACCCAGCCCCAGGTGGCGTCACCTTTAAAATTATGTGCTGAGGTTAGGATATCGGATACCAATGAACCATGGGTCGCTGCCCCGCTAGACAGTTTGCCATTCCAATAAGTGAGTCCATCTTGATCCGCGCCAGTCGCGCGTCCCAAGACATTTTTGTAGACGACGTTAATAAAATCAGTATTGCTCATACTCGCTGAAAAACCCGTCAGGTCAGAATATTGTATGCCTGCGTTATAAAAAGTTTCGGCAATCTGGTTTGTCTTTTGGCCCGCATTCATTTGGCCTATCCAATAGGCTAAACCTTCTGCATCAGGAACCCGATTAAAAAAAGCAACATACAATTCCATCAGGCGTTGCACATTAGCTTGCGGTGCGCTGGCAGCTAAACTCTGTATCGACAAATTCACTTTGAAATCATTAAACTTGAGCGTCTCAACATTTTTTATCGTATCGGTACCGTCACTACCCGTCTTGGCTTGCACGGTGTAGCTGGCCCCGCTATGGGTAAGGTGGTAGGTATTGAGATTGCCGCTGAAGTTAGCGATGTCATCTCCTGTACCGCCGTCGATCACATCATTCCCTGCAGCACCGGTGATGCTGTCATTGCCAGCGTTCGCATTAATGGTGTCGTCGCCCGCGCCCCCTGTTAATTGCTCACTATTCGCAGTGCCTTCAATCAGTTGTGGCAAGGCGCGTGAACTGTCATTAATGGTCACACCAACTGCATTGGAAACGGCGGCTCCGCCCGGCGTTAAACTAATGCTAGTAATGAGCGTCTCTGTGCCTTCGGTGAGATTGTCTGCTACCGAGTTGACAGGGAATATCGTGATGCCGCTGGCATCGATGGTGATGCTACCGTTCAGTGCGCCACCCGCGATATCCGCTGCGCTAATGCCACTTAAGCTGTAATTAACGACGCTACCTGCCGTAATACCATTTGTGTACAAATAATAGTGAATAATTCCCCCTTCATCGACCTTCGTAGTATCAGGAACTAGGCTATAAGGCAGAGTCGGGGCAACTGCATGGACATTGATAAAAGCCATGTAGACATTCGTATTGTTCTTGCTGTCTGTTAGGGTATAGGCGAAGCTATCCGCAGCGCTAAAAGTAGGATTCGGGGTATATACATAACTCCCCGTATTACTCAGCGTTAGCTCGCCATGTGCGGGCAAGGATTTTATTTGATAGCGCACCAGATCGCGACTAAGATCGCTGGGGTCGGGTAATTGCCCGCTGGCGCTCAGACCTTGATCCATCGTAATCTCGATATCCGAACCAAAAGCGGCGCTACCAAACGTCAATGTTTGATCGTCAAACCGCAGGGATTCGATATTCACAAGGGTATCAAAACCACTGGTACCATCGCGCGCCGTGATGAAGGTATTACCGAACGCGGTACTAATCAGAAAGTCGCTGCGTGCGCCAACAAAAATCGCGGCGTCGACTCCCTTGCCACCGTCGATCCAATCATTGCCGTTGCCCCCAGTCAGTTGATTAGCAAGATCATTCCCAAGCAAGACATCATCAAATGCGGTACCGATCGCATTCTCAATATTACTACCCAAAGCGAGCGCTAAATTGTTCGTCGCAAGGATCCCGTTTGCGGTGACGCCGACGCTGCTCAAGTGGCCAGGCGTCAGATCTAAAGAAACCCCAATTTTAGAAAGAGAAGCATCCAGCGTATCGGTACCACCATCGTCTATTAATGTGGTTTCGGACAGAAATTGTACGCCATTAAATTGATAGGTATCGTTACTGGCATGGACTGATTTACTGCCATATAAATAGCGCAACGCGGCGATATCCAGAGCACCGAATGTCGAAGGGAATAAACCATCGGATGAGACGTTTTGCGACATCACACTTAAACTGGTGAGGTCATACTCCGCAATGAATTGCTGTGCGTAGTGATCATTGGGATCAACGTTGCGCGTATGGCGTAGCCCTAAAGCGTGGCCGATTTCGTGCAATAAGGCGGCGTAACCTTCCGATCCTGGCGCCAGATTAATGAGGGAATCGAGATCCATCCACACATCACCTGCGACTTCACTATTCTGCGCAGGAAAATTGGTAACGCCTTTGGTAGCGGCTTGCTGGCTGGCGCCAAAACGTATGCTGCCGGATGCACCGTTGGCTTCACTCACCTCGCGAAAGCTGAGCCCAGTCGCTTGACTGATACTCAACAACATATCGCGAACAGCACTTTGTTCAGCCGCAGTGAAGGCGTGAAATTGATTCGCGCCTACGCCATTCGCTGGGGCCTGCAACACGAAACTGTATGTCACTTCGACAGAAGTGCCGACTGCACTGCCCGCGTTCCAACGGTTATTTAAGCCTTGTACCAAGCCATCAATCGCTAAATCCTGAGGAGTAATAAAACTACTTAACAAACGTTGCTCAGTACTGCTGCCATTCCAGATCTGCAGGACTTCAACATTACTGATGGTCAAGGAAAAATTGGTGCGGCTCGGGCTGGTGATGACGGCACTTAAGCCGTCGATACTCACTTTGATATTAAAGTCGCTCCAGACCGGCGGAGCCGTTGTAAATCCGGGCATAAAAATAGCGTCATAGCCGCCTCTGCCATCAACGATAGTGTTGCCGCCGCCGACGAAAAATAGATTGTCTTTTGAAGAGCCATAAAACTCATTGTCATTCCAACTGCCAGCGACATTTTGTACGCCGATCAGGGTATCTCTACCGCCCCAACCGTCTTGCGCCCAGCCAGCTTCCAGATCAACAATAATTTTCCCTGGCGCCCCATCCCAGTAAGCGGCAATGACATTGCGCCAAGGCTCATTCGGTACGTTGATGAGTTCTAAGGTATCGTTGCCAGGACCACCGATCAGGTTACCGCCATAGGCACGGATGATATCGTTGCCTTTTTTGCCGAAAATATTGTCGTAGCTGTCCTTTTTTGCTATTGGTTGTACGTAGGTATCATCACTGTCGGTTAAATTGAGATCGGCCATGTTGAATTCCAATTAGCTATGCATAAAATTCAAATTCTTCTTAGGGAAGTTCACCAAATTCGGGAAAACAGTATTGAGCTGATTCGTCGGCAATCCCAACCATTGCATGACCGTCGCGCCAACTTGGTCCGTGCTCGTAGACGGCACCATGCGACCGCCGCGACCGGGATCGGCATCATCGACACCGCCTAAAATATAGGATGGCAATTGCCCTATAACCTGACCACCGGCGACAGCGCCACCAAGCACAAACCAATTATTGCCCCAAGCGTGATCCGATCCCGCACCAGATGCCGGGCGCAGGGTGCGCCCGAACTCGCTAAGCATAAGCGTGGTGACATTCAAATCCATCCCAGCCGCGATATTGGCTTGATCAAAAGCAGCTACAGCGCGACCAACAATATCGAGTTGCGCATCTTGCGTGCGACTATCGTTACCCCGTTGACCGTAATGTGTATCAAACCCGCCCCACTCGACTAAGAAGATTTGGCGTCGATAACCCATCGATTTGAACACGGGCATGACCGAAGCTAAGGCACTTAATTTGCTGGCTAAATCATCAGTTCCGAAATTTGCAGTAGGTGGTTTTGCGGCTAAAAATACTTGCGTCAGTATGGTGGATTCAGACACGCTTTCATTGAAGGTACGCGCATATTCAGCTTCATATTGATTGGCGAATTGGGAGCGTGCCATGTTATTCAATGATTGCGACCAGTAGCTTTGTGGTTGCGCCAGATCGGCGCGTCCCCAGTAACGCGCTCCGAACGGCGACATAAAGGACACCGATGATTTGCGTCCCAAAACAAAGGTACGGTTGTTGCTCATGGTGACCGCGTTTAAGCGATTCGAAAGACCGGACGGTAATTGTTCCAACGTGCGTCCTGCCCAGCCACTCAGGTCGGAATCGCCATCCCAACCTTGTTGCAAGGCAGTAGCGTCACTATGGGATTGTAGGAATGGGGGAATTGGTACTGAATGATTAATTACCTGTTCACCAGTTGACGGCACGATGAGCAAACCGGCATTCGCAATCCAGGCCAAGCGTTTTTTATTATAGAGCGCGGCAAGCGGTGACAAACCCGGATGCAGACCGTAACTATGACCAGCACTATTGCCATCGAGACGAATTAAAGAATCTTTTGGTAAAGCGAGGATAGGACGCGCGTTGCTATAGTCTGTGTATGCGGCATCAGTCGGGATGAGTGTGTTGTGCCCATCATTCCCACCATTAAGAAAAAGACATATCAGCGCTTTGTAATCACCCGTGCTTGCGGCCAAACTATCGCTGAGGCCAGACAACATACTTACCCCACCAAGACCCGCAAGTAGTGGAATGCCTAGTGGAATGCCGCCTGCCTTTAGAAAATTTCTGCGATTCATTTGATCACTCCAAAGTAAGGGCTGCTTAAGGCGACTTGCAATATGACCAAAGCCCCCTCTTCAGGAGAACTCCAATTTCTGTCGCCGAGTATTAACGCCTGCAAATTCGAACGTAGCGTTGGTGGCATCGCACCGCGGAACCAGCGTTGGCTAATCAGATCGATAATCGCTTTGGGTGACTGCGCAAATGCTTTGCCGAGCTCCGCAACTTCACATCCAGAGTTGGTGTAATTATCGGCCGCCGCAGAATTATTTTTATCTAACAAGGTCCAGTTTAAAGCACCGATACGGCTGGTGAATTCGATCGTGTTCAAGAGTTTTTGTTCGGGTGCCAACAGATTGCTACCGGGTGCCCGGTCACCCGCTTGGTAGAAAGAAAAAACATTCGGAGGGTAAGTGGCGTTTTGATTTTGCGGCTCGATTACCCATCTGACTCCATCATCATTTGCTGGGTAGTGAAGAGGCTTTTTACAATTCATGCCACGCAACATTGCGGACCACCATTGTACGGGTTCACGCAATTTTCCAAAGGAATTTGGACTAGAGCCAATTTGATCCCCAGCACGTGCTTCTGGGTCCAAAAGTATGGCACGTACCACCGCTTTTAAATCACCGGCAACACCATTACCATTATTGCGAAATACGTTGGAAATACGCGTCAAATATTGCGGACTGGGATTACTAGTCACCAGATGTTGGATGAGACGTAGACTGATGAAGGGAGCGATATTGGGATGTTTCATTAATATCGCGATGACAGCATTCAATTCTTGCGCAGCATTCATGCCAGCAGCTAATGGCGTACCTAAGACGGTTTTAGCAGCACTGTCATGAAAGAAAGCTTGGGACTCCGGTAACATAGGCGTACCAAAATGCGGCCAGGCGTAATCCGGTAAGCCCGTATTATTGGGTGGCTGACGCCAGCCTGTTAAAGCACGCGCTAACTCTTCCACGTCTTTCTGTGTATAGGTTTCGAGCGGCTTGCCTTGTGCATCGCGTTTGGTACTACCATCAGTATTCAGTTGTACGACACCCAAAGAAAATAATTGCATCAATTCACGTGCGTAATTTTCATTCGGTGCACAGCCCAAACACATCGGTGAACTCGGCCGATTCAATTCATTATTCAGAAAAAAACCCATCATCGGATGGATGCTGACATCATGTAATAGCGTGCCGTAGTTATCGAAAGCACGGTTGATTAACAAGTTGTAATACTCATACCGACCATTCGATTGCCCCTGTGAAGTCGGAATAAATTCAAAGATAGACCACGCTACTCTTTGGCGTAACTGATCAGGTGCACCGAGTACACGCTGCCAATACACTTCATGCGCATAGCTATCGAGCGCGCTGACTGCCGCATTATCGGTTTCTTTGTAATCAAAATAACTGCGCGGGATGGCGCTGGTTGTCAGTGGCAGTGCCATCTGTGCATCGATCCATGCTTCAAAACCCAATTTGGAAATATCTTCTATCAATGCCGGCGTCGCGCCAAAACTGACTTGATCAGCAAATCGGGCTGCGGCGTAGTAGGTAACGGTCGTGCTTGGCTTGTTACTCACTTGTCCCGATGAATTTTTGGATGTGACTTCTTCCAATTTGTTGCTTTGGCCACAGCTCATCAGTCCGGCACAAAAACACAGCAGGCAGGAAAAGGAAACTAGGCGGGATAAATTAAGAGATCGGCTTATCATTGTATTTGCTCGATTAGTAAGTAAGAACTTAATCAAATCAGCGTTGCGCTGAATCCAAATGACAAAATTTTGATCGAAAGATAGTACAACGATTGTGCCGGCATTGCACGATAAATTGACTTGCATACCGATCCCAGCGCTTGGCCTGCCGTGATGTTTATTATTTTCAGCATCGCAATGTACGTCAGGTAAAAATAGCAGCCAGATTCGTTAACTTAAATGATAAGAAATCCGCGTGTTCTTACTTCAAATCACATGATAACAATCCAAACTTGGCAAAAATACTTACTCCGCCAACAAGCACTTGTGACATCGACACTCTGGAAATAACTGACGAAAAAAAAAACGCCTGGTGTCGCCACCAGGCGTTTTAAGTCACACAGTCTTAAATCACACAGCTGTCAATATTAAGGTGCGCAAGTAACACCAACTGAAGCGAACGCTGCAGTCACGTCTGCTTTCACGTAGCCGCGATTCACCGCAGCTGTTTCTACACCGCAAGCACCTTGGTTGAACGTGCTATTAGCTGTCCAGTACAAGCGATTAGCGTCTGCCATCACTTGGAAGGCTTTTTGTACATTCCAACCAGTTTTTGTTGCCAACAAGTAGAACGCCTTGTTGTACACGCCACTGGAGTAATGCACGTCTAATGTACTTGTGTACTTAGATGCATTGTCAATAGAGCGGCCATCTTGCGGTGGGTTAGCCATATAACGTAATGCGCCAGATGCTTTAAAGATCTCTTGACCGACCAAGAAATCATTCGAGCCTTTCATATAGAACTCTGCCGCTTCGCCTGCCATATCAGAGAACGCTTCATTCATACCGCCTGACATACCGGAGTAAACCAAGCCAGAATTTTGCTCAGTAAAGCCATGGCTCACTTCATGCGAAGTAACGTCTAAAGAAACCAGTGGGTAGAAAGTCGTTGCACCATCACCGAAGTACATCGCTGTACCATCCCAGAATGCATTTTCATAAGCACGTTTGTAATGTACGCGCATCAACAGTTTTTGGCTGATTGGACGAACGCCAACCCAAGCTTGGTACATATTGAATACCACGCCACCGAAGTAGTGTGCGTCATTCATTGGTGCGTAACCACCGTTAATCGTTTTCACAGTGTTACGTGGGCACGTAAAGCTGTGAGGTGCAGACGGAACTTTGGTCAAGGAATTCATGTTGTAGGTTGCTACGTTAGTGCTGTTTAACGAGCAAGTAGAACCTGATTGAGTCACATCCAATTTACCGTATTTCACGCCATATTCGTATTGGCCAGTTTTTGTGTTGCCGCCAGGACCTGTGCCGACCAATGCATGGTTAATACCTTCCCAGTGACTGATCACAGCACCCGTGTTGGCATCTAACATGTAGAAAGGACGACGTGGTTCGTCGGTGTTAGTCGCATTGAATGAAACAACATAGACCAAATGCGCCACGCCGTTTTCGCCGCGTTTCACAAACATTTTGGCTTGTTCGTTTTCAGTTTCAAATATTTGCGCATGTGTTTTTGCTTGGATCAGCGCATCGTTCTTGGAGAAAATTGGACGAATACTAGGCAAGTCACGTTCGATGTTACGCAACACCGCACCAGTCATTGTTGAGCCGCCATTTTTGGCGACATGTTCAACCACTGCTTCGTTCCAGACAGGAACACCTTGGAACATTTGTTGATGGCGCACGACCTTTAAACCGCTTGCATAGGTCATAGCACGCTCAGGTTTAAGCTCGGCGGCGTGATTTCCACCAATAGCGAGAGAAAGATTACCGCCCAGGACTGAGCTATTGACTTTACTTGAACCAGTTAAAACTTCACGATCAGCCGCGTGTGCACTAAAAGCACCGGCGATCAACACTGCGATTAAAGCTGGACGTACTACGATGTTGTGCTGCTTTGCCATAATTATGTATCCCCAAAATTGTAAATAATTATGAACAGACAGAAGTTATCGAAATTCGCAAAACATGTTTGCTGGTTTCACACCGATCTCAAATACCTATCCTTGATTTCAGCGCCGTTAGCTTTTGGCTACCGGTATCTCCCTGAACGTTCGACTTGACCCAATTCATCGGTATTTTTCTTGGGTTCTGAGTTTGTATAAAAAGTGTATCAACAAGTATCAACTTGTACGACACAAAATTTTTAGTCAGACGATTCTAAATACACTCGAGAATTGTGGGGTTTCATAGGGAAATACTAAATTTAATACACTTTAAAAAATATTTTATGCAGTTGTAAAAAACAAACGTTCGACCAATTAATGCATATTATTTAGATAATTTTCGATATTTAAAAATTAATTAAATTGCCTATTTGGCACGTTGGAATTACTTTTCCAAAAGATGATCAATCACCATACCACTTACCTCATTCGCGAAATAAGTAGGTGAAATTACGACTGACCAGCAATTTCTCTGGGTGCCCCTTCAGAAATACCTGCATTCTTTCCGTATCGACCCTCTCTGCCGCGGCAATGGCCTTAGCATTGACCACAGTGGAACGATGAATTTGCCAGAATTGATCGCCATCAAGGCCGTCTAACAAGTCTTTTAATGGCGTCCTGAGCAAAGCCTCATACTCCGCCAGGACCACCCGGGTGTATTTGGTATCTGATTGAAAAAACAAGACGTCATCAACGTCGATCAATTTGATTTGTTTTCCCACACTGGCTTTAATCCATTTCATTTTGGGTGGTTTTGCGTCTGCCATGTTCGCCCGTATGCTGCTTAAAATAGCACTTAAATCCATCGTTCTACTATCCGCGGTGGCAAGCTTATGCACACCAACATCACTGAACAATGCCTGCAGCTTTTCTTGTGCACGTTGTACCGCCTTATACAAGCGCTCTTCTTGAACGGGTTTCAGCAAATAATCAATCGCGCCAGCATCAAAGGCATCAATCGCATATTGGTCATACGCTGTAATAAAAATAACGTGCGCTGATCGCCCAATTTTTTGTGCGACTTCAATGCCCGATAAACCTGGCATGCGAATGTCCAAAAAAACGACCGCTGGTTCATGTTCTAAAAATCCATCCCAGGCATCATTTCCATTTTCTGCCACCATGACGATCTCAGCTTGGGGCCACACCTTCGCCAATTGCGTGATTAATCTCTCACGCATTAAGGGTTCGTCTTCGGCAATCAACACGCGTGTTTTCATCACTTATTTTCTTTCCTATTCGTCCGACTTGATAATAATAAATCTATGACAGCGGAATACTCACCTCAGCAATCACGCCACCTTGTTCTGCTTCGACTATCGAGAGCGCTGCCGGCACACCATATTGCAAACGTAAGCGATCGCGCGCATTTTGCAAACCGATGCCATTATTTGGCATATAACTTAAGCCTACTCCACTGTCTTGAACAGTAATTATCAAGTCGGTTCCCGTTTTTTTCGCACGAATGTCGATCCGACCACCGCGTAAAGAGGGTTCTATGCCGTGTTTAATCGCGTTCTCTGCTAAGGTCAACAGCATCATGCTAGGGATGCTGATGGTCTTCAAATCGTCGGGCAATTCAAGATGAAAATCCAACCTGGCCCCCATTCTGGCTTTCATGACTTGTAAATAGGCGTGTATCAAACGAAATTCCTCTGCCAGAGTGATTTTCTCACTACGCATATCGCTCATGCTGGCACGTAAAAAAACGATCAGGTTAGCGGTAAGTTCTGCGGCTCGCGGCGCGGTTTGCTCCGCCAGTTGTTGAACAGCGCCCAAGGTGTTGAACAAAAAATGCGGTTCGATTTGAGCGCGCAATAATCGCAATTGCGATTCACTCGCTTGGCGCGCATTTTTTTCGCGCTCAGCTTCAAGTTCTAATTGCGCCGTGATGGCTTCGTAATTTTTGTTGCGCCAGACCGCTACGATGCCCACCAACAGAGCATAGACACAGCCCATAATGCCTGCAACCATCAAGACTCTCGGTACGTCTTGCACAATGCTGGTCCAGATATCTTTGCCACGTAGCATGGCGCCCAACACAGTACCGCCTAGCAAGCCAGAAGATACCCCCAAAAAAGCATTCGATAAAAAGCGTAAAGGTCGAAACGCCAAGCGTCTATAGTTGAACCAAATGCCGATCAAAGAAACCGCGACGGCCCAACCAATCAAGTTGGCAATAGCGACCAAAATCCACCAGTCCAATTTGGGTCTAAAAAAGTGTAAGAGAAAACCAATGATAGAAAACAAGACACTTAACTTCAAAACCGCCATCCACAACGTGGCTCCTTGATATTTAACCGAAAATTGATGCAGTTGTGAGCGCTCAATGGATGTCAGTTTAGTCAAGCGGAGAGCCACATGACGACGCCATCGAACAGGAATTTGCTGTGCTTGGTCAGGATGCAACAAGACATCCAACATCTCATTATTCCAATCCTGATACCACGTAGCTATTTTCTTCCACATCGTCATTTTCCTCATTATTCAATAGATTGTGCTGAGCACAACCGCGCACCACAGCATGTGACTACGTACAGCCGGGTACCTAGCCAACGATGCCAATGTAACCGGACAACTGCGCCAACTCCAGACGATTACGACCAATGACGAATTGATCTGGCTCAAATACGACCGCATTGCTTTTATAATTGTGCTGAATACGACACTTCTAGCGCTTATTTTTTACAAGAAGAAGCGGACATCGCCTATGATACAAAGGTCGATTACCACCAAGGAAATCTCATGTCCATCCCGAAAGCTCTCCCTACCGTCAGCCATGACCGTTATCATAAGCTTAGTATCGGCTTACATTGGCTTATGCTACTGCTATTAATTGCGGTGTATGCGACCATAGAATTACGTGAAATTTTTCCTAAAGGCAGTGATCCGCGTAAAGCCATGAAACTATGGCACTTCATGTTAGGTTTATCGGTACTAGCATTTGCCTTGCTGCGTCTGGTTGTTCGCTTGCGTCAGCAAACTCCAGCGATTATTCCAACACCACCCGCGTGGCAGGAACTGATTGCAAAAATCATGCACATCGCGCTGTACGGATTAATGCTCGGAATGCCGCTAGCTGGCTGGATGATACTTAGCGGCGAAGCCCAAGTCATCCCATTTTTCGGTTTAGAGCTACCGCCTCTGATCGCGCCCAACAAAGATCTGGCCGAAAGCATTGAAGACTTACACACTACTTTTGGCAAAGCTGGCTACTTTTTGATAGGCCTGCATGCCTTAGCTGCTTTGTATCACCACTACATCGTCAAAGACAATACGCTAAAACGTATGCTGCCGCATTAAGCTAACGCGGATTTATCTGTAACAAAAAAATAGCGCACCAACAAGGGTGCGCTATTTTTTTGAACTTTGTTTCCAGCCTTTTTCTGAGGACTCAAGAGACTTTCATCAGAAAATTTTTCTTCAAAAACGTCACTAATTTCTTCACGAACTCTGCGTCCAACACCAGATTTGGATCGCTATACGAAGCAACTTGCTGAGCATTCTCCGCAGGTACTGTCTTCATAATATGATTCATGCCTTTGATGATATTGAGCTCCGCTTTAGGTTGGGATTGCGCCAATGATACGGCTTGGCCGACACTCACTTGTATATCGGTATCGCCTTGAAATATTGCGACCGGGATTGTTAATTTCTGAATCGCTTCGGCAGGTACAATCGGAAACCAAGACATCAGGTAATTCTGCACACTAGGACGATAGAGTGCTAATAGCGGTGCGGGAACATCTTTCACGAATTCCGATTTTTCCATGCTACTTAAAATGCTTTCATTGATTTTTGCCAATTCAGGCGGGAGCTTATTTGCCAACTGTGTCCGTAAAATCTTCGCTGCGGATTGTGCAGGTCCTGCAATCGAGATAAAGGCTTGCACTTTATTGTCTCGCACCGCCAATATACCCAACGTAGATCCTTCGCTATGCCCAATCACTGCGAGTCCGCCAAAACGCGGATCGTTATTGAGTAATTTGATCCAATGTTGCACATCTTCGACGTAAGTTTGAAAACGGAGATTCTCTTCCGCTCCGCCCGCCGCAAAACTCTCGCCGATACCGCGCTTGTCATAGCGCACAGAAGCAAAGCCAGCGATCGCCAACTCTTCAGCCAACATCCGCAAACTATTATTTTTTCCCGGTAATGCGGGACTATTGCCATCACGGTCTGTTGGTCCAGAACCAGCAATAATCAATACGACTGGTGGTTTAATTTTGTGCCCGGGGATCAATAAACTGCCATACAAGGTGTTGATCCCTTCACCCACCGTGATCGTGCTTTGAATAAATTCTGCCCGTGCCGGAGTGAAAGTCAAGAATAGCCATAAACAAATACAACGCTGCACTAAAGGAAATAGACGCATGAACTTCTCCAAACAAGTGAGTAGAAAGTAAGTGACAGTGAGCCAAAATGAACGCATAAGCTGACCACTGATACAGACAATTCGAGCGGTAAAAAAGAGCGTACTCGCTCTCTTACCGTGAGATTTTAATGGATAAACGCTGTTAGCTAAATAGGCAATAACGGGAAAAGACCGAAATGGACAAAGACAAGAAGGAACAAGGCAACACCTGATCCCAGCGCATAGTCAATGGACCTGCCTGAGTTGTCAGCTAAATGGTCAGCTAAATTACCAGCTAAATTGCCAGCTAAATTGCCAGCTAAATTACCAGCTAAATTGTCAGCGATATCTAAGTCATCGATGTGGGGCAATTTGTATCCGCTTTGTGCCGCGATAGGCACAAACCTATATTTTAGGCATACACGCTGATAATAGAATTGATAGTGCTCGTGCTGTAGGTTTGCTGAACCTGATTGATTTTTTTCTGTACGCTGTGATGCGCATTGGAGGTATCTACCACCCCATTTGATTGCCCCAAGCCCTCACTCGTTTTTTGTAACATCAGCTGTGTATTTGCTTCGATTTCCATTTGTTGCGCCATGGCGGCAACCGACCTGTCTTGCCCAGACGGGTCTGCTGGTGCCAATGCCGCGGCTTGGATTTGGCGGGCGCGCGCAATCGTATCTTCTGGGGTGCGCCCCGGAGAAGTGTCGATACCAACTTCGCCGCCAACAGCGTAATCCACGCCGTCCGGTCCTTTTTGATAAGTAAAACTTGCCCCAGATGTCGCAAGGCCACCACTGGCCGCGAGATGCGCCATTTCATGCAAGCGAACCTGCCGATCACGTGCTTGTAACTTCGCTAGTTGCGCAGTGTCAGCGGCGCTGAACTGCGCGGATTTCTTGGCGCTAGAAGAAGATTCGACGGCATTTGTGTCGGCCACCGTCGCATTCGTTTCATTCGTATCTTGGGAGGAACTTTGATTGCTAGACGGGGCAGCATTTTGTACTACCGCGTTTTTAGCTTGTGCAGCGGCCAACAACTGCCTGCGGTTGCTTGCATCAATCGTTGTGATCGCGGCGATTGCCGAGATTGCCGATGTTGAAACGCCACTCATGCCCATGTTGAGGCTCCTGTCATCTTCTTACAGGATAGTCATTCCGGACTTAATTAGCAAAGTTTGCAGGTGAGCATGATTTGTTAAAGGGACATCAATCAATACGCAAAAGGGACGATCGCGAAGTATCTCTTTTTTGATTTCGTCACCAATCAATTTGTGGCTGACGGATGGGCAGTTCAGGCTGGTTCAAGTGCCATTGTTTGCCTATTGATACGTTTTAAACGACAAGCCAAAATCGCGATAAATTTCGGCCACGCGACCCCGTTTGATCATATCCCTCAGGCTCTTCGACAAGGCTGGCGCTAGGTGCTTGTGTTTGGAAAATTTCGACATCCCGTAATAACGAGAAAGTGACCGTGTTGCCTGATATTCGCTCCATCCAACATGCGCTTTTTCTGCAGGCGTTAACGCTGCTAGAACCGATTCCTTATCATTCACGATCATGACATCGAAACGGCCAGCAAGCAGCATCTTTACCATATTGCTATCGTCGTGCGAGCCTACGCGCTGCATAGATTTATCGATATCAAACTGGGGGAAATATAAGGTACTTCGCTTCACACCAATTTTCAGTTTTCTCAAGTCCTCGTAGGCTTTGATGCGCTGTTCTTCGCCGGCTCTTGTCAAGAAAAGCACCGGGTTGCTCTCAACGCCTATCGGCCCTAAAAAATCCATAAACGTCGCCCGCTCTTCATTTTTGAAGATGCCAGGTACCAGATCAGTGATGCCCGTTCTGAGATCTTCTAAAGTACGTGGGAAGGGTGCAATGCGCCAACGCAGCTGATAACCCAAATTCGCAGCAGCCTCATTTAAAATCACGACGATCGGACCTGAGACAACGCCAGTCCTCTCATCGGCCAGAATTTCTGGTGGCCTTGGTCTTGCATCTGCCAGTAACAGTTTTCCTTGCGCGTACAAATTTTCTAAGGGAAGCAAGGCCAGCAATACCACCAATAAATAATGACGAATCGGCATAAGGTTTTGTCCAGTAAGCAAAGCGCGCGATAAACCAAGCGCAATTTAGCGCAAATTTGAGCGCAAAATTGAGCGAACCAATATTAGCAAAAATCACTGGACGGCATACTTATTGTTGCTGGCGAACATACAAAAAAATATTGAAGGTGAGCCTTATTCGCAGGCAATGCGTGCAAAACACTTCATTGAATACCAATACACAAAGTCTTTATGCTATTTTTCACCAGTGCATCATGTCATTTGAGTTTTGTTTTGTTTTATCCTGTTTTGTCTTGTATTGCACGCCAGCTTTTTAAGCCACGTGCAATTCTATCGACTGCTAACTGCAGCCGTGACAAATTCTGCGTGTATGCGAAACGCACATGCTGCTGCGCCTGGAAATGACCGAAATCCAGACCGGGCGTAAAAGCGACATATTCGGTCTCCAAAAAATGTTGGCAAAACGCATATGCATCACCGCCAAACGCACTCATGTCGGCATATAAATAGAATGCCCCTTGCGGTTCAACCGCGATCGTAAATCCCAGGTCACGTAGTGCCGGCAATAAGAAATTTCGTCGTTCAGCAAAGGCGTGGCGACGTTCTTCAAAGATGGCGATGGTCGCTGGTTCGAAGCATGCCAAGGCCGCATGTTGTGCCATGCTTGAGGCACTGATGTAGAGATTTTGCGCCAGCTTTTCTAACTCGGGAATCGCCGCCTCTGGCGCGACTAACCAGCCCAGACGCCAGCCTGTCATACCAAAATACTTCGAAAAACTATTCAAAACAAAGGCGTCATTATCAACTTCCAGCACGCTGGCCGCGTCCACCCCATACGTTAAGCCATGGTAAATCTCATCGACTACCAAGTGCCCGCCTTTTTGATGAATTGCCTGCGATACCGCCGCCAGCTCCTGACGGCTCAGTAAGGTGCCAGTCGGATTCGCAGGAGACGCCAATAAAGCACCGACAGTGTTGTCCTGCCAATATTCGGCAATCAGTTCTGGGGTCAATTGATATCGGACTTCAGGCCCGACTGGAACCAACTTCGCGGACGCTTCTATCAAGCGCAAGAAGTGGCGATTGCAGGGGTAGCCGGGATCGGCCATCAGCCATTGCTTACCGGGATCAACCAATAGGCTGGTGGTCAACAGTAAGGCTCCCGAACCACCCGGCGTAATCATAACTCGCTGTGGAGCAATGTTTACGCCGTAACGTTGACGATAAAATTCGCTGATCGCCTCCCTTAACTGTGGCAAGCCACGAGCCGCGGTGTAACGTGTATGTCCAGCAGCCAACGCCGCCTGTCCAGCCGCGATAATCGGTGCGGCGGTAACAAAATCAGGTTCGCCGATTTCTAGATGAATGACGTCGTGACCGGCAGCTTGCAATTCATTGGCACGTGCGAGTAAGGCCATCACATGAAATGGTTCAATCGCCTTACTACGGGCACTATAGGTAGGAGTTAATGACTGCATGATTCGGCCTGCGCGCTAAGACGGAACTCGATAGTGTAATGGGGCGCCAGTTTTTTGGGAAATACTAAGTGACGATTGCCCTATCAGACAAAGTGATAGCCCTTCACAGGCTAGCGCTTTAGTGCGGTACGTAATACCGACAAAGCATCATCGTAATCATAGAGTTGAATATGTTGATCGAGCTTGGCGACAACGTGTGCATCAAGTGCCTGCAAGAAAATGGTGCGTTGTTCTTCGAAATATTGTGGACAATCCCCACTAAAATTACTCAGCAGCTCCATTAAATGCTGCAACCTCGACTGTACCTCTTCATGGCTAATCGCGGCGATTCCGACGGACATCGCTGCATTACTAAATGAAGACGGCAAAAGCTGCCTGAGTTCTGTTAAAACTTGAGTCAACGATACCACTAACTTCACGCAAAGAGGCTTACAGCCATTGCGCAAACTGGAGTCCTGCTGCGCCATTTGTAAAGCAAGCTCTAATTGTGATGCATCTGCATGGAGCTGAATAGCGCCGATGCTGCCTGCTAATCCTTTTAATGTATGCGTCAAGATAAAGGCTTGCGCATCATTCGCGACTGCCAGAGCATCCTGCAGCTGCTTGCCAGTATGTGCCTGACTTTCGACAAAACGACTTAAGACTTTCAAATACAGATCGCGTTTTCCCATCATCAAACTTAAGCCTTGATGACTATCGATATGTTTAAAGCGCTGGAAATCAAAACTCGCTAGCTTGTCCGCTTGATTTTCATACGCTTGTAGCGATTGCTCCAATGGTAATGGCGACTCGTCCTGATACACGTATTCGTCCGCATTGAGAATGCTGACCTTATGTCCCAACCACCGCGCCAAGGTTGTAAATAAGGCATTCGGCTGTACTGGTTTTGCTAAGAAATCCTGCATTCCTTCATCCATACAGCGTTGCCGTACATCGGCCATCGCATGCGCCGTCATCGCGACGATGGGAATAGGATTAAATCTGGCTTGCTGGCGAATGTGCTGTGTTGCCTGATGTCCGTCCATCCCAGGCATCTCGAGATCCATCAAAATCAAATCGAAAGTATTTGCAGCAACCTGATCAAGTTGCGCTAGGGCTTCTTGTCCACCGTTTGCCACCACCACCTGTATACCCACAGTGGCTAATAATTCGACTGCAATTTGTTGATTGATTTCATTGTCTTCAACCAGCAAAATAAGGGCATCAGCATACTGGTGCTGATGATCGGAAATACTACTGCCCATTTGTAGTAACGTCGCCTCACTGCAGCTATCGAACGGCAGACTAAAGGTAAAGCATGAGCCATGCCCAAACTGGCTATCTACCTGGATAGAACCGCCTAACAAGTTCACCAACTGATGCGAAATCGATAGTCCTAAACCAGTACCTCCAAATTTACGACTAGTAGAACTGTCGGCTTGCGTGAATGCCGAAAACAAACGCTCGACCTGCTCCTCGGTCATTCCGATTCCGGTGTCGACAACAGTGAACGTCAACAGTAAACCTGCGCCATTTGTAACTTGATGGCGGTCATCATTAGACACGCTTAAACGCACTTCGCCACGCTCTGTAAATTTAATCGCATTGTTGACCAAATTAATCAGCACCTGCCCTAAGCGCATCGCATCGCCCACCAGAAAACGTGGCATACCCGCAGGCACATCGATTTGCAATAGCAGGCCTTTTTCTTGGGCTTTTTGTGCGGTGATGGTCGTCACGTGATTAATCACGTCATCCAATGAGAATGGACTGAAATCAACTTCCATTTTGCCAGCTTCGATTTTTGAAAAATCTAAGATGCTATTGATGATCCCCAACAAAGCATTACCAGCGTCATGTATCTTGTTGAGGTAATCGCGCTGTTTCGAATTCAAGTCTGTTCGCAAAGACAAATACGCCAAACCGATAATCGCGTTCATTGGTGTACGTATTTCATGGCTCATGGTGGCCAGAAATGCGCTCTTTGCTTGATTCGCTAGCTCCGCAGCTTCCCTTGCATGCAGTTCTGCCGCCATTTTGTCCGCAAGCATTTGCTGGTGTGAGCGTTGTGCCTCAGCCTGTAAATCCTGATCGAGCAATGACGCTGTATCTGCAATCGTCCGAATCTCATCTGGTCGATATTGATTGAAATCAGGTTTGCCGCCGACCAGTAACATCCCGGTCAGATGTCCACGATGAGTAAATGGAATTAAGAGCGCGTTTTCGCCCGCGATGTCTTGCAGTGATAGCGGTAGGCGTGAAGTCAAAATACGCGCCAGATCCCCTCCTAGCGCGTAAACTTTCTCAGGTGCGTCCAAAAAATCGCCCGCAATTTTCCGACAATAAGCCTCATGATAGGTGTAGATGGCACTGTGCGCACCACCAGTGTACGCGCAGAAAGGACTCAAATAGTGGGCAACTAACTGACTTTGCCCTTGCATTTCCGGCGCATTCGCTAGTGCAATTTGTAAGGCTTCTTGTTGTGCTCGCCATTTTGGATACAACCAAGTGCGCACCAATTGCTCCGAAAATTTTCGCCAAGGTTTATACAAAGCCAATAACAATGAACCACACACCACGTCGAACAGTAAAGTTTTCCAGCGCACCTCCAGGTCTAATTGCGGTGCCACCACCAGCTGCATAAACGCCAGCCCGGTTAGCAACCCAATACTCAGCAAGACATAGACGCTAAACCGATTAATCGCAAAACTAAAGTCAAATAGGCGATTTTTCAATAAGGCATAACCGAGCCCGCCATACGCCAGAAAAATAATCGAGGAGTTGAAAGACTCAAAGTATGCCAGCGCACGCTCCTCATCCATCATGCGAAACAAATTATGAAATAGGTAAATCGCATAAATGTTTCCCATGCAAAAGCCTATCCAAGCCAGCCGTTGTCGGGTAATGCCACTACTCACGCGCCAAGAAATCGCCAACGCACCCAAGGAAAAAATCACCGACGCAATCGCCAAAGCACGTCGCCACAAACGTAGATTGATCCATTCACGCACCTCCCACGGCAAGATGCCGAGCTTGATCAGAATATGACATAAGGTATAGCTGGCAAAACATAAGGTATAGATGTAAAAAAGTTGCCGCACTGCCGGTAAGCGCCAATGTGGTCGATCCTCGGGGAAAATCAAGCAAAAATAAGTAAAAAAAACATATCCGACAAATAACTCAATCGGAAATACATATAAAGAAAGGAAGTCTTGCAGTGCGCCACCGGGCAAATAGGGAATGAAGGTATCAGGAATGATCGCCAGCATCGCTATTGCTAAGGCACGCATGGGAACACTATTCGCATGACGCCAGACCAGCATGCTGATGATGAATAGCGCGATAACGGTGGTAGAAAATTGAGTCAGCGTAATCGCTAGCCAGATCTCTGCATGGCGAAGATTCTTGGGAACTGGCTGTAACTGCAAAGGCACTCCAGCACTCGCAGCGGGCGCTATTTTGTTTGCCGTATTTGCGCTAAACCACCGCACACCAATACGGTCATCTGTTGCCAATAGGCGGGTCTGATCACCAAGCCGGTCAAACACGAGATGGTCGCCGGGCTTGGCGCCTGCTAATGTCAGAGGTGATTCGGGATTCAATTTCTCTATCGGCAAACGATAGTATTCATCCGGTGCACCAAAGACCGCGCCGAGCTCCGCCGCAACGTGCGGTGCCGCACTACGTTGCCAAAAGCTACTGGCCCAAAAATCGAGCGCACCAAAAATCACGACCATGCTCAACATCAGGATCTTAAATTGCAGATTGGACAATAAGGCTTTGGTCATTGGTATTTGCAGCTAAAATAGGAGTCGCCGTTTAAGCGATGCTACGGCAGAATTAGTTAAGGGTCGATTCTAAAGGTGAAGCGCATGTTTCTAGCAATTTCCATAAAAAAATTGTCGCAAATCACTGTTTTTGTTGTGCAAAGCTATTCTTAGCGTGATTTATGAAATAAATTATGGTGAATCCTATTGTCAACTTTCCCTTGCCAATTGCCTCAAATTCACGCAGATCTTATGACAAACATGGCGTATAGCATCCGCGGCATCATGAAGACCTCAATATCGTCGTAAATTCCTTACTAGCGAATCATCGATTTACCTTCACATCAAAAAAATTCGAAAGATTTATCCATGTTAATCAACTGCGTTGCCTATCAAGAAGGTAAAAAACTGGCGGATATTTTAGTCGACGATATCAGCGAATATATCAAACGAAAAGATTGTTTCGTGTGGGTAGCGTTGAAGGATGCAGAAACAGAAGAATTAGCACAAATGCAGCGAGAGTTCGGCTTGCACGAATTAGCATTAGAAGATGCAATGAAGGGGCATCAACGGCCCAAAATTGAAGAATATGGCGATTCTCTATTCGCGGTGATGCAAACCGTCGAAATTATCGATGGCGAATTATCGGTAGGCGAAGTCGATGTCTTTGTCGGAGAGAATTATGTACTCTCGACCCGCAATCGATGCCAACAAGGATTTCTCGGTGTGCGTGCGCGTTGTGAACGTGAACCGCATCATTTGATGAAGGGTTCTGCCTTTGTGCTGTATGCCTTGATGGATGCGGTCGTAGATCGTTACTTCCCAGTCATTGATTCTTTGGAATCAGAACTTGAGGCCATCGAGGAACATATCTTCACCAAGGGCTCGCAACGTCTGAATATTGAACAACTGTATCAGCTCAAGCGCAAAATTATGACGCTAAAACACGCGGTCGCCCCACTCTTAGAAGCAGTAGGCAAGCTCGATGGTGGCCGCGTGCCGCCTATCTGCATAGGCACGCAAGAATATTTCCGCGACGTACACGATCATCTTTATCGAATTAACACCTCCATAGAATCAATCCGGGACACCATTAGTACCGCGATACAAGTGAGTCTGTCACTAGTAAATATCGATGAAAGCGAAGTGAATAAGCGATTGGCCGCTTGGGCCGCGATCTTTGCGGTAGCAACCGCATTCGCCGGGATCTGGGGTATGAATTTTGAGCACATGCCCGAACTCAAATGGGAATACGGTTATCCCACCGCATTGGGCACCATGGTTAGTGTCTGCGCTTATTTGTATTACCGATTTAAAAAATCGGGTTGGTTGTAGGCCGCTCAATCGCTTTTTCTCACCATCCTTGAGCATCTTCAGCTTGATGGCATGCTCAAGGTCTGTCCTTAATTTCAACGACTTAGTGATAAAGTTTCTTACTTACTCAGAACGTCTTGCTCACCATCGCGACAAATGAAGTTTTTCCCAGAAATTTTCCATTCACTGGTGAGGCGTAAGCAATCTCACCTGCATTGGTGCCGATCACGGATAAGGAAGCACTGAGGATACCGAAATCTTTAGTGACACCAATTTTCCAATCCGTATAGGCTGAAATGCTGTTGTTTTTCACTTGTTGATGACCTGCGTGCAAGTTCAAGACCAAGCCACTATCAATGTCGATATTCGCACCGAGGTCTAGATAGCCACTATTTTTGCTGTTCGCAAAACCAAACAAATTCGTGGTGGCGTGCGAGTACTTCACATACGCGGGACCATAACCGAGTTGACCATACACTTCCGTCGTATTCGCACTGACCGCTAATCCATTCGATGGGTACACATAGGCCAAGACACCGACGTCATAACTGATATCGCTAGTCAACGAGCCGCGTTTTCCCGCATACAAATCGACTTCAACACTACCACCGCCGCCAGCATCTTTGGTCCATTTGATAGTGGATGCCCAAGCACCTACATACAAGCCTGAAGGATTATTCACATAGTCTGCGCCGCCTTGCAAAGCCTGTTGCAGACGTGTTTGTGAGATACCTCGATAACGGTAGTCTGACGCCAATGCCGCGTTGAAGCTAACTTCATGTTCTGGCTTCACCGTTGGTGCTGCGTCTTGTGCTTGCGCAGCTTGACTACTAAACAAAGTCGCCATTGCTGCTGCTAACAATACTTTTTTCATCTTACGTCCTTTCAAATTAACGACCATGTCGTTCTGGTGAATGTTCTTGTTGAATCAGCGTTCAGCAAGCACATAAATACTTTTTTACTGTGTCACTCCTGCGTAGGCAGGAGTCCAGTGTCTTCGGTTGATCAAACAACGCCACTGGATTCCCGCTAACAACACGCGGGAATGACGACATTTGCGGTACGTCTATTCCCTGTTGTACTTCAATTGCTTCTACCTATCTAATAATCGACGCTACAAAAATTAGGCGTACAGAAGCCCTATCGACAGATCAATTGATCATCGATTTCTACGCATTGAGGTTTTGATTTGTAGCTAGCTAATGCGGAAGCATCAAGCGATATCCAACCGCCGTTTCAGTTAATAAATATTTAGGCTGGGTAGGATCGTCTTCTAATTTTTGCCTCAGGTAACGCATGTATATCCTGAGATAATGACCGTTCTCGCCATGCGATGGCCCCCAGACTTCCTTGAGCAATTGTGGATTGGTCACCACTCTGCCTGCACTATTCACCAATACATTCAACAATCTGAATTCGGTCGGTGTCAGATGCACGACATCATCCGCTTTGGTCACCAATCTCGCCTTCATATCGATCTTCACATCGCCAAATTGCACGATGCCACTCACGTCAACGCCCGGTTGACGCTGCCGTCTCAAGGTCGCTCTGACTCTGGCTTGTAGTTCGCCAATCCCAAACGGTTTGGTCAGATAATCATCGGCACCGGCATCGAGTGCACGGATTTTTTCGACTTCGCTGACCCGTGCCGATAAGACGATAATCGGCACGCTAGACCAGCGTCGTACATCCTTGATGAAATCGATGCCATCACCGTCCGGCAAACCCAAATCGAGTATCACCAAATCAGGTTGTCTGGTGCCGGCATCAATCAAGCCCCGTTGCAAGGTGCTCGATTCATTCACCTGCCAGCCTTCTTCCTCCAAGGCTGAACGCACAAAACGACGAATCTGCGGTTCATCCTCAACTAAAAGTGCACTCGGTGTGCTAACGCTAGGATCTTTCGTGGTATGGCTGTGACTCATTGTTGTTCCTGTTTTTCAACGATCATGGCTAATGGTCGCTCGGTATGCAAGGCATTCATCATTTCAAAATCCGGCATTTGTGGCGGCACGCCTAATGGCAAAGTAAATAAAATACAAGCACCACCATCCGGTGATTTCGCCGCACGTATGTTGCCATGATGTGCTTCCACTATCGCGCGGCAAATCGCTAAACCTAAGCCTACACCGG
This sequence comes from Undibacterium sp. Ji22W, assembly GCF_049340305.1. Taxonomy (NCBI): domain Bacteria; kingdom Pseudomonadati; phylum Pseudomonadota; class Betaproteobacteria; order Burkholderiales; family Oxalobacteraceae; genus Undibacterium; species Undibacterium sp. Ji22W. The sequence goes on from NZ_JBMPOU010000002.1 coordinate 644,924, forward strand.
GCTTGGACGATTCTCGCTCACCACGGGTAAATTTTTCGAAAATCGCTTCCTCTTTGCCCACTGGCAAACCCGGTCCGTTGTCATAGACCATCACTTGTAAATCGCTCTCGAGCAGATTCACGCTCAATGTGATGCGCGAACCCTCTGGTGTATATTTCGCTGCATTTTCTAACAAATTACAGAGAACACGTTCTATCAAGACCGCATCAAAATTCACTAATGGCAAGTCGTTCGCCAACAGCGTTTGCACTTGATGCTCTCTCAACTGCGGAGCGCTGATGCGTAACGCGCTGCCCACCACTTCTTCGAGTGGTTGCCACTGTAAATCCAATTTCACTTCGCCACTTTGTATGCGTGCCATATCCAGTAAATTCGCGACCAGTGCACTCATGCGCAGTGCCTCAGCGTACAGGGCTTGCGTCATATCTTGTTGTTTTTGACTGAGCTCAGGTTTCGATGTGCTCAGCGTTTCGGAGATGCCTACTATTGAGGTCAAGGGTGTACGCAAATCATGCGATAAAGCGGCCAAGAGAGAATTGCGCAAGCGCTCCGATTCCATGTGAAGTAAAGCGCCTTGTGCGATTTCAATATAATGCACGCGCTCTAAAGCGATCGCCGCCAACGCTGCAAAAGTATCGAGTTGTTGACGCTGTTCTGGGATCAAAATCCAACTACGGTTTTCCGGTGAAATCGCCAGCAGACCACGTGTACGCATCGGTGCGACTAGAGGTAAATAAAAGTACGGGTTCGAAGGCAAAGTATCGGTGCTGATACCCGCAGGTTCGACTTTATCAAAGGCCCATTGTGCAATCCCCATGTCCAAACCGCTCGCCATGGATTCTGGCAATTGCAAGCGCCCTTCATCATCAGGCAGTAACAAAATAGCTTTTGCACGAAAGGCCCTTTGTATTACCGCTTGCGTAGCTTCGGTGATTTGCTCGCTTTGCAAAAAGCCTGACAAATCACGCGCGAATTCATACAGAGCCAGCGAGCGTGCTTCACGATGTGAGGCGACTTTGGCTTGATATCTGAGGCCAGCAGTTAAATGTCCAGTGATCAAACCGACCGCCAACATGACGCCAAAGGTCATCACATATTGCAGATCGCTGACGGCAAAAGAGAAGCGCGGTGGTACAAAGAAAAAATCAAATGCCAACACGCCCACGACCGTCGCCAAAACCGAGGGGCCACGTCCGAAACGCACGGCGACCAATACCACCGTCAGCAGAAATAGCATCGCAATATTGACGAGATTAAATACCGCCAATAAAGGCGTTGCCACTACCGCAGTGAATACACTGGCGAGTGCCGCATACGCGTAGCGCAATGCGCGTCGTTTTCCTAGATTACCGTTTTCTAGCGGTACTGGCTTGACATCTGAGGTGCGAGTATCTGGATTAGCTTCAAGTTGATTTGATTCACCACCAATCTCAATCAAATCTAGATTATGGGCACGTGCCGCCAACTGCTGTGCCAATGTGGTACGCCAGTTGAATACCGCTTTGCGGCGGCCAATCACAATGCGTGAAAAATTGTATTGGTTGGCATAATCGACGATGGTTTGTGCAACATCATTGCCCGTCAATACGGCCGTCTTGGCACCTAAATCTTGTGCCAGTTTTAGATTCTTTAAAATACGTTCGCGTGCTGCCGCTGGCAATTTCTGCAGACTAGGCGTCTCAATATAAATTGCCTGCCATTCCGCATTCATTTGCTTAGACAAACGTGCTGCGCTGCGCACCACATGATCGGCATTGGCTTGAGGCCCTATGCAGACCAACAAGGCAGCATCCGTCTTCCACACCGCGTTAATTGATTTTTCTATACGATAGGCTTGGACATCATCTTCGACTCTATCCGCGGTACGGCGTAAGGCGAGTTCTCGTAAAGCGATTAAATTGCCTTTGCGGAAAAAATTCTTCGCGGCACGCTCGGCTTGTTGCACTTTATAGACACGCCCAGACTTCAAGCGAGCGAGTAATTCATCGGCCGGAATATCCACCAACACGACTTCATCCGCTTCGTCGAATATTGTATCGGGCAAAGTCTCAGCGACGCGAATGCCAGTGATACCACCAACTACATCGTTCAGGCTTTCCAGATGCTGGACATTCACCGTGGTAAACACATCGATACCGGCATCTAACAATTCATCGACATCTTGCCAGCGCTTAGGATGACGTGATCCCGGCGCATTCGAGTGCGCGAGTTCATCCATCAAGATCAATGCGGGCTGACGTGCTAAGGCCGCATCGATATCAAACTCATGTAGAGTCTTATCGCGATAGCTGATCGCTTTCAAGGGCAAGACTTCTAGTCCATCCAACAGTGCAGCAGTCTCATCACGCCCATGGGTTTCGATCACACCGACCAAGACTTCATCACCATTTTTCAGCAATTTATGCGCGGCAGACAACATCGCATAGGTTTTGCCGACCCCGGCGGAGGCGCCAAAATAGATGCGTAGTTTGCCACGCGTTGCACGCCGTTCCTGCGCCTGCACATGGGCGAGCAGGACATCAGGATCGGGGCGTTGGTCAGTGTTGATTCCCATAAAAATATGCGTGTTGTCGATTACACTAAATTACTTAACTTGCGGGAGTGCTAGATTCAACTGCAAAACATTCACACGAGCTTCGCCAAACAAACCCATGACAGGCTTCTGGGCGAATTGTTCTATCAGCGCACGTACCTGAGTTTCCGTCATTTTACGCTCACGCGCAATTCTAGGGACTTGATAATACGCAGCTGCCAAGCTGATTTCAGGATCCAAACCACTGGCTGATGCAGTGACCAAATCCACTGGAATCGCCTTCACATTGCCTGGATCAGCCGCTTTTAAAGCATCTACTCGTGCTTTGACATTATCCAACTGCGCAGCATTCGTCGTGCCTAAATTCGAACCACTAGAATTGACAGCATTATTCGCCATAGGGCCCGTCGCGGAAGGACGTCCCCAAAAAAATTGAGGAGAACTAAAGGACTGCCCGATCAAACTAGAGCCGACCACTTTGCCATTTTTGACGATCAAACTGCCTTCTGCCTGATCGTTAAAGGCGACTTTCGCGATGCCTGTCATGGCTAGTGGATAAGCAATTCCAACTACGACGGTCAGTCCCACAAACAGCATGACTGCTGGACGCAAAGTGGACAGGATAGAATTATTTGTACTCATGATGTTTCCTATATTTATGCAAATGAATCGGTTAAGCCAAATTCAAAAAAGTCAAAATCATATCGATCAATTTAATCCCGACGAACGGCAAGACTATCCCGCCCAGCCCATAGATCAGAAGATTACGACGCAATAACAAAGACGCACCAACTGCACGATATTTCACACCTCTTAATGCCAAAGGAATCAAGAACACAATGATCAAAGCATTAAAGATGACCGCTGACATAATGGCTGAATTTGGACTGGTCAATTGCATGATATCTAGCGATTTCAGTTGCGGATAAGTCGCAACAAATGCCGCTGGAATGATCGCAAAATATTTGGCGATATCATTTGCAATTGAGAAGGTGGTCAAAGAACCCCGCGTCATCAACATTTGCTTACCAATCTCAACGATCTCTAACAACTTAGTCGGATTAGAATCAAGATCCACCATATTGCCCGCTTCTTTCGCGGCTTGCGTACCAGAATTCATCGCTACCGCCACATCGGCTTGAGCCAAAGCAGGCGCATCGTTGGTGCCGTCACCCGTCATCGCAACTAGACGTCCTTCTGCCTGATAACTACGTATCAATTTCAATTTATCTTCGGGCGTGGCTTCTGCTAAAAAGTCGTCGACGCCGGCTTCAGCAGCGATTGCTGCGGCGGTCAACTTGTTATCACCCGTGATCATCACGGTTTTGATACCCATGCGACGCAATTCGGCAAAACGCTCTTTGATACCACCTTTGACGATATCTTTCAGTTCTATCGTACCCATGACTTTGCCATCGTCGACCACCACCAGTGGCGTGCTACCGCGACGAGAAATATCATCGACAGTCTTAGTCACTTCCGCAGGGAAAGCACGTCCTGCTGCGTCCTGAAACTTACGCACTGCATCAGCCGCGCCCTTTCGTACGACACGAACCACACCTTCACCGATATCGACACCACTCATGCGTGTCTGTGCAGTAAATTGCACGAAGTTCGCTTGCAAAGAAGCCATCTCACGTTCACGTAAATTGAAACGCTGTTTTGCCAACACCACAATACTGCGGCCTTCTGGTGTTTCATCAGCGAGAGAGGCGAGTTGCGCTACATCTGCCAATTGCACTGCCGTCACACCAGGCGCGGGGAAGAATTCTGATGCCTGGCGATTGCCCAAAGTGATGGTGCCGGTTTTGTCCAGCAACAAGACATCAACGTCACCCGCAGCTTCCACTGCGCGACCAGAAGTCGCAATCACATTCGCTTGCATCATACGACTCATCCCTGCGACACCAATCGCTGACAACAAGCCACCGATCGTCGTCGGGATCAAGCAAACAAGTAAAGCGATCAAGACTGTGATGGATACAGGTGCAGAACTTAAACCTAAGGCGGTTGCGGCGCTCACGCTAAACAAAGAAAACGGTAACAAGGTCACAGTCACGACTAAAAATATGATCGTCAAGGCAATCAGCAAAATCGTCAATGCAACTTCGTTCGGTGTTTTTTGGCGTTTAGCACCTTCGACCATGGCGATCATGCGATCAATGAAGGCTTCACCCGGATTGGAAGTGACGCGCACCACCAACCAGTCAGACAGTACACGGGTACCACCAGTGACCGATGAAAAGTCACCACCCGATTCACGGATCACAGGCGCAGACTCACCAGTGATGGCGCTTTCATCCACGGTCGCAACACCTTCGATCACTTCACCGTCAATCGCGATCACATCATTGGCTTCGACCAAAAACACATCACCTTTGCGTAAATCTTGCACGTTCGCTGGCAACCAAGTTGTACCATGTTTCGGTATTGCCAATTTCTTGGCGATTGTGGATTGCTTTAAGCCTTTCAATGAGGCCGCTTGTGCTTTGCTGCGACCTTCAGCCAGTGCTTCGGCAAAGTTCGCAAACAAAACCGTGAACCACAACCAGATAGAGATCGCTAGAATAAAGCCTGCATCAGCTTCGCCCTTACCGAGCAAGGCTTGCACATACAGCATACTGGTGATAATGCTGCCGACATACACCACGAACATCACTGGACTACGTAATTGCGTACGTGGCGTCAATTTGCGGAAAGCATCGATAATGGCGGGCTTGATCAGCTTCGCATCAAATAGCGCCAGACGATTTTTCGTACTGGCAATATCCACGCTAGCGACTTGTTCAGCCTTAGCGCCGGTTAGATTTTTTTGTAAATTCGTATTAGACATCAGATTCTCCTAAGGCTTAGCGTGGACTTGCTGAGCTAAACATTTGCAAATGTTCGACCACAGGTCCCAAAGCCAAAGCGGGTACATAATTCAACACACTGATTAACACCACGGTGCCAGCTAACAGCGCGATAAACATAGGGCCATGGGTAGGCATCGTGCCGGCATTCACTTCCAAGCGTTTTTTCGCTGCTAAGGAACCAGCAATCGCGAGCACCGGAACGATGACGGCAAAGCGTCCAAACCACATCGCAATCGCCAACATAATGTTGTAGAACGGCGTGTTGGAAGACAAGCCAGCAAAGGCACTACCATTGTTATTCGCCGCTGAAGTAAAGGCGTACAGCACCTCAGAGAAACCATGCGCACCAGGATTTAAGATACCTGCACGACCAGCTTCACTCATGACAGCGCTTGCCGTACCGGCCAACACCAAAATCGGTGTCACCAAGATCGCGATGGAAGTCATTTTCATTTCGTAAGCTTGAATCTTTTTCCCCAAATATTCTGGGGTGCGGCCTATCATCAAACCAGCAATAAACACGGCGAGAATCGCGAAGATCAACATACCGTATAATCCAGAGCCAACACCACCAAACACCACTTCACCAAATTGCATGAAAGCCAGTGGTACTAAACCACCGAGCGGCATTAAAGAATCATGCATAGAATTCACCGCACCACACGATGCTGCTGTCGTCACTGCCACAAATAGAGTCGAAGCGCTGATGCCAAAGCGACTTTCTTTGCCTTCCATATTGCCGCCAGCTTGAAAAGCGCTCTGCGCTTGGTCGATGTTCAGAGCAGCGTAGGCAGGATGGGCTTGCTGTTCAGCCGCCATCACACCTAGAGTCATCACCACAAACAGGATACTCATAGTGGCAAGTACTGCGATGCCTTGACGCTGATCACCGACCATGCGACCGAAGGCGAAACACAAGCCAGCTGGGATCAAGAAGATCGCAATCATTTGGAAGAAGTTGGTCAAGGCTGTTGGATTTTCAAACGGATGAGCTGAGTTCATATTGAAGAAACCACCACCATTGGTGCCCAACATTTTGATCGCTTCTTGTGAAGCAACCGGCCCCATTGCCAAGGTTTGGGTCTTGGTCGTCAAGGTTTCCATGACAGGCGCGCCCTTGTCGTCTTTCAATGCTTGTCCATCAGGACCATTGACAGGCTGACTGTACGTTAAGGGTTCAATTAACTGCACTTCTTTGTACGAGGAGAAATTTTGAATCACGCCCTGACTGATCAGGAAGGTCGCGAAGATCACCGACAGCGGCAACAACAAATACACCGTTGAGCGCGTCATATCAACCCAGAAGTTACCAATGGATTTAGAAGAGTGACGCGAGAAGCCGCGGATCAAAGCAAACACCACCGCAATCCCAGTCGCTGCGGAAAAGAAGTTTTGTCCAGCGAGCACCAACATTTGAGTCAAGTAGCTCATGGTCGCTTCGCCGACGTAGCCTTGCCAGTTAGTATTGCTGACAAAACTCACGGCGGTGTTAAAAGAAGAATCGGCACTGACATTCGCCATGCCTTGAGGATTTAAGGGTAACCAGAATTGCAGGCGTTGGACCGCATAGACCATCAAAGTACCAAAGGCATTGAATACTAACAAAGCGATTGCATAGCCTTTCCAGCCCATTTCCTGATCGCTTTTAACACCCGCCAATTTGTATAAGCCACGTTCTAAATAGCCCAAGCAATTTAAACCAGAGACCTTGGCTTTTTCATCAGCGATCTGGCTAATTAACTTACCCAATGGATAGGCCAAGACCAGCAACACCACGAAGAAAACCAGCATTAAGAGTAAAGATTGACTAGTCATTACAGCTCCTCCGCATTTAACAATGCAACTACCAAATACACCAGCAATGCCGCCGCGACCACGCTGCCGATAACATAAAAGCTATTCATTATTTGCGCTCCTGTTTGTTATCCTGCTTGTTATCCATGCTGTGGCACATCGCCGCCAAAGCCACGACCAGCAAGAAGAATCCCAAGATTCCTCCTACATATAAAATATCGATCAAGTTTTCAATCAAGTTAGCCATCCCATCCTCCATAAGCATTTTCTGCAGATAGAAGGATAGTGAAAATGACGTAAGAATCTTGTTAAAAGAAGAGTGTTGGTTGTAAACAAAGTGTAAAAATTGAGGCGTTTCCTAACGCTTTTCTAATGAGCCCTATGTTAGGCTTTCGTATGACGATCACTTTTACCCAAATTTTTCCGCGATTACGAGCATGGTTAAGCCTGCTCTTATTGCTATCCATAGCGACTTTGCTGTCGTTTTTACTTAACCGTTATGTCAGCTTTACCAGCCAGGCAATGATCTTCGTGTTGGTCGTGACCATCGCCGCGTACCAATTAGACAGAGTGCAATCCGTGGTCTGCGCAGTACTTTCCGTTTTACTGTTGAACTTCTTTTTCGTGCCGCCGACTTGGACCTTCCATGTCGAGCAGCCTGAACATTTGATTGCGTTGGGGACGATGCTGATCGTGGCATTGACTATCAATCAATTGGCTACCCGCCTGAAGTTAGAAACTGTGCTCGCGCACCTCAACGAACAACGGGCACGCCAGCTGCAGGAGTTGGCGATACGCGTAGCGGTAACAGAAAGTGTCGCGGATATTCGCCACCTTGGCCAACAGGCATTTAACCGCGCCTTTGACGATCGAAGTTTATTAGCATTAACAGGTGACGACTTCAACAGTAAGACGCTTGGCGCAGCATCACAACAACAGATTGATGGTTTGCGATACTGCATGAAGGAAGCACAAGTTCTTGGCGCAGGTAGTCTACGTTGGGGCGAGCTGAATGACTGGTATATTCCGATAGGAAAGGCAGGCCAAATTATTGGCGCAGTCCTAATTCAGGCAGCACCGCGCGACGACACCGATGGACTAGAACACGCAAAGGCGATCTGTTCCCTCCTCGCGCAGGCATTCGAGCGATTGCAATTAAATACAAGCATGCAAACAGCGCAAAACGAAGCGCAGAAACAGCAACTTCAAAGCACCTTTCTCGCCGCGATTTCACATGATTTACGCACACCTCTGGCAGTGATGGTCGGCGCAGCGAGCGCACTACAAAGTCAGCGTGAAAAACTCGCCCCTGATCAGCAGGATCGTTTGCTAAAAAATATTGTAGATGAAGCGAACTACCTGACCAGTGTCACGGAAAACACCTTGCAGCTGGTACGTCTGAGCCAAGCTGAAAACAGTCTGCGGCGCGATTGGGAATCAATAGAAGAAATCGTCGGCGCTATCCTAGCCAGAATCAAACAGGGAAATAATGAAACACGTATTCAAGTTACGTTAGGAAAAGACTTGCCACTCATGCGTCTCGACCCTGTGCTGATTGCCCAGTTACTCAGTAACTTATTAGACAATGCTTTGAAATATAGTGATGACATGGTGGAACTAGACGTCTGCGTTCAACATGAAACGCAGCCTGCATCATTACAAGTGGCTATCAAAGATCGCGGCCCAGGCATTCCCGACTCGGAACATGACAGTATTTTTATAGCCTACTCACGCTTGGCGCAGCACGATCAGGCAAATCAACGCAGTGCTGGTTTGGGTTTAGCAGTTTGTCGTGCGATTGCCCAAGCGCATGACGGTAATCTAGTCGTGAAAAATAGGGATGGTGGCGGCAGTTGTTTCTTACTCTCGCTGCCCATTCCAGCGCTACCAAATTTCAATCCCGAATTAGCCACAAATATTCTATGACGATCCGTGTACTCATCGTTGAAGACGATAAAGAAATTCGCAATCTGATACGTGCAAGCTTAAACGTGGAGGGCTTCAATGTACAGACTGCGACGTCCATTAGCGAAGCGAGTGCGATGCTACAGCATGATTTACCCGATCTACTATTACTTGATCTGGGACTGCCCGATGGTGATGGCGAAGAATTAGTGCGGCATCTACGCTTACAACACAGTTTACCGATTTTGATTATCTCTGCTCGTCATCAAGAAGCGCAAAAAATTCGTTTACTTGATGCCGGCGCCGACGATTTTTTGGTGAAACCGTTTAGCGTCCCAGAACTCTTAGCGCGGATGCGCGTCGCCCTACGTCATCGAGGTACTCGCCTGACGGCTGCCATCACAGAATATACGCATCAAGATCTCCACGTGGATTTAGCGAAACATACAGTGAGCTTACGTAATCAGGTTTTACATTTAACCCCGACAGAGTTCAATTTACTCGCGCGCTTGGTACGCAGTGCCGGCTATCTGGTCACACACCGACAATTGCTCAGTGATGTCTGGGGACCAGAATACGTCGAGCATACGCATTATTTGCGTCTGTACATGGCACAGCTCAGAGCCAAGATAGAAGATCATCCGGCCGAACCACGTTATCTGCTCACCGAAACGGGAGTCGGCTATCGACTCGCTATTTCCGACGACCATTCCAAGGATAATTCCACTGCTAATTAAGATCCTTATGCCTTCCTAACACCCGAGCTAAGACAATAGGAACCTGTTCAATTTTTATCAGGTTCTTATGAGCTCAATAACGGATAGTCAACATAGCCAACGCGAAAGCGTGGCAGCACTGACCTTGGGCGCCCTCGGCGTCGTGTACGGCGATATCGGTACTAGTCCCTTGTACACCATGAAAGAAATTTTTAGCCCGCATACCGGCGTTCCGCTGGATGCACAACATATCATTGGTGTGGTGTCGGTGATTTTTTGGGGCTTGATGATGGTCGTGACGCTCAAGTATGTGACGTTGATATTACGCGCCGACAATCGCGGCGAAGGTGGCATCATGGCCTTAACTGCTTTAGCCAGCAAAGCGGCGGGGAGTACGCATGGGCGTCGGGTTGCGTTGCTATTGATCGGCGTGTTGGGCGCAGCTTTATTTTATGGCGATAGCGTGATTACCCCCGCGATTTCGGTATTAAGTGCAGTCGAAGGCCTAGAAGTAATTTCACCGCAATTCAAACCCTATGTTTTACCGATTTCAGCGACCGTTTTGTTGGCATTGTTTGCGATGCAACGCTATGGCACTGCAGTGGTTGGCAAATTGTTTGGCCCCATTATCGTGCTCTGGTTTGCCGCATTGTCGATTGTTGGTATCCACCAAATTGCCCAGGAACCGGCGATTTTGTCTGCCTTAAATCCGGTGCATGCGATTCAATTTTTGTGGGCGCAAGGCGCACATGTTTTCATTGTCGTCGGCGCGGTTGTACTAGCATTTACCGGTGCCGAGGCACTGTATGCGGACATGGGGCATTTCGGCAAGAAGCCAATCCGTCTGGCTTGGACAGGTTTGGTTTTACCAGCACTGGCCTTGAATTACATGGGGCAAGGAGCATTGTTGATGCATGACGCAAGTGCTATCGATAATCCCTTCTTTCAATTATTCCCTGATCAGTTATTAGTGCCAGCGGTGATTTTGGCCACCATCGCAACGGTGATTGCTTCGCAAGCAGTGATCTCTGGCGCCTATTCAATGACCAAGCAAGCGATGCAACTTGGCTTGCTGCCACGCATGCGCGTGCACTTTACTTCCGTCAAAGAAATTGGACAGATTTATATCCCCAGCGTGAACTGGATCTTATTGGCAGGTGTGTTACTGACAGTATTCGGTTTTGGCAGCTCTTCTGCGATGGCTGGCGCTTATGGCATCGCGGTGACGGTCACGATGTTGATCACGACTTTGCTAACTTTTTTTGTGGTCAGACATGGTTGGCGCTATCCCCTGCCTCTGGCACTGATTGCGACCGGCGTGTTCCTGGCTTTGGACGCATTACTGGTAGTCTCCTGTTCTTTGAAAATTATCGAAGGCGGTTGGTTCCCATTAATTCTGGGCGCGCTAATTTTCACCATCATGGCGACCTGGCGCCGTGGGCGCGAACTGCTGATCAAGCATATTCAGCAAGATGATCCTGAATTGCTGCCTTTCATCACCGCCTTATCCGCTGATAATATGCATCGCGCAGCGCGCACGGCAATTTACGCTGTGGCAAATCCCGATACGGTGCCGCAAGCACTCATGCATAATCTCAAGCATAATCAAGTGCTGCATGAACGCAATCTGATTTTGACAGTGGTGTTTCATGATGTGCCATGGATCGAAGACAAGGAGCGGGTACAGGTTGAAGAGTTAGTACCTGGATTCTGGAAGGTGAAAGTCAATTACGGTTTTAAAAACGAACCTGATTTACCGAAAGCCTTGGAACTTTGCGAACAGCATGGTTTACCGATCAATTTATTCGAAACCTCATATTTCCTCAGTCGCGAAATCGTGGTACCTACCAAAGGCACAGGGATGGCACACTGGCGTGAACTCTTGTTCGCCTTAATGTCGCGCAACTCTCGCAGTGTGGTCGATTTCTTTCATCTGCCAAACAACTGTGTGATCGAACTGGGTACACGGGTACAGATTTGACTCTGTCAACATGTGTGAGGACAAAGCTGGCCTATCATCGCTTGATATCGCCAGCTTTGCATTCACTGACCGTAGCTTAAATCTTGTATCGCCTTCAAACGTCCATCTTCAAAAACCAGCAATTGCATGAAGCGTTGCGATCCAAAGTTATACACCCATTCTTCTATCTGAATTTCTACTTCACGCTCATATTCAACACCGCCACGCGTCACTTGTGGTGGCATGGTTGGCGCGAGCTGTGGATTTGTACTGCTCTGACGCACACCTAGCCGGCGACGCTCAACGCGCTGATCGCGCGTCATGGGATTGCCGCATTTTTGTATCACCTCAGTTTTGTGCATGCCGACATCAATCACATAAGAATTGCAACGAAAGGCGAGTGCCTGAGCAGAATCGGGCGCGCAAAGTCCTATCAGGCTGGCGCCAACAAGAATGGTGGAGAGGATTAGTTTCATCGTGCGACTCAAAAAAAGGACAGTTTATCCAGTCGGATTGATCATGCTCGAAAGTGCATAGCCTAGGATCAACGTCTGAGACCATAGCATGGTTGACGGCCGTGCATTGGCAAGGGAGATTGTTTGTGTAACCACGATCCGATCTCAAAACTAGCCACTTGTGCTCGTCAATATGAAGTTAGGTGCGAAACATTTACTTGACCAATCAAGTATATATCATTCATAATTCAAACATAATTCAAGCATCAATTAACCATACCCATACAAAGGTCCTTCATGAACAGCAATTCTCCGTCGATTTCACCTGCAATGCAGCTCCTCCTCAACTTAGCTTCTGTGCAAGCACGAATGCTCAGAAAAATCGATGCCCAGCTAAGCGCGCACGGAATCAGTTTCACTGAGTTCATGGTCATGCACCATTTATACCAAGCCCCTAATTACACTTTACGTCGTGTAGATTTAGCTGATAGCGTCAGTCTCACCGCCTCAGGTGTAACGCGCTTGTTGCTACCGATGGAGAAAATCCACCTGATCGAAAAAGAGCAAAACCCACGCGATGCCAGAGTGAGTCTGGTAAGGTTATCGGATGCAGGTATTGCACTGTTACAAGATGCCTTGGTGAGCTTTGAAAATAGTGCGTCAAATCTGACTAGCGGACTTGATAACTCACAAATCGAACAACTCGATCAATTAATGGCGCATATCAGATAAAACCAAGAGCTTTGTCAAACTAGTGTTAGCACTGGCGCAATGCTGGAGCAATGGGAGTTAATCGATAAAAAGACAAAACGCGCCAAATAGGCGCGTTTTGTATTGCGGTCAATTTGGAGAGGAATTAGGATCAAAGCACCAAACGAAAGCGTAGACTGGCATCAGCACCGCTTTTGCCAGGCAGTTCGCCGTTCGCTTGCATACCGAGCTTCTCTAGTACCCGAATCGAAGCGCCATTTTTTGACAGCACTAAGGCGTGCAACTCTTTAAAACGCCGCAATTGTCGAAAATGCGTAATCGCTGCGCCAGCAAATTCGGTTGCATAACCATTCCCCCATGCCGTTGGTGCAAAGCGATACCAAAGATTCGGCAAACATTCGCCAGCAAAATCACGCAGGCTGATGCCACCACAACCAATCAAGTACTCGGGTGCGACACTTAATCCTATCATCCACGGGCCAAAATCATGTGCTTGCCAATGCGCGATCCATTCGTTCAACATCACTTGCGCATCTAATTTGGAAGTCAACGCAGCCACAGGACTGAGCGCGGCAGTAAGTGGATCGGCATACAATTGGAATACAAAATCAAGATCAGTTTGTTGCGGCAAGCGGCAGTACAAACGTGTTTGCATGTAGGAACCTCCGCTACAAAATAGAGCCATGTGCTAGCGCCCCAGACAACTTGGCGCAGCCATTCATTCCCGAAATATCCCTTGAGAAGATCGACATAAATTATTCCTATACGACCGGAAAAATTCAAGCGATGCTCATAGCTGTCCGTATTTATAATTAAACTCGGTATCGCTCATCACTAACAACAAAATACATTCGAAAAAAGAGACTACTGCAGGAATTCCCGTCCAAAAGAAGATCAGGTACACCACGCCCCAACCTCCGCGATTAAGATAAAATTTGTGCGCGCCGAACCAACCTAAAAAGAAAGATAATAGCGCGGCTACAACTCTGCTTTTTCCATTCGCTGCCAATGGGCCGACGGCACTTGGTACTGGCATTTGTCGCACCCCACATTTAGGACAAATTTCTGCCAGGCTGTGAATTCCAGCACCGCAATCTCGACAAAATTTTTCTTCCATTGCTTCTTCCCGGGTTATTTAGTTGGATTCATTCATCATCGTAGGCTGAACAGCAAATAGTTGATTGGCGCACGATGATGTACAGATAACGCAACGAATATTATCTTTTTGAAAATGAGAGAGCAAGCATTTGTAGCGACTATTATTTTTCCAACATAGGTTAAATATTCAGAAAACACCGCGATTTGCACCGCAAACTTACAAATAGGCGGTGTTACGTACGAGTGAAGTGGGTTAGACTTAGATGAAATAAGAAATCCATCAATCTAGGCCAAGAATGAAGTCGAGTCAATTGCGAAATTCCGTCTCATCCACATCAAGAACACGTGATTGGGGAACTGTTGCCCGACTGTTGTTTAGCATCTTCATCATCATTGCCAGCGATCCATGTCGTGCTGCACAAGCAAAACCGCAAACCCCCATTCGTATTCAAGATTTAGAAAAGACGGGCGACCCGATTGCTGCCTACATAGTCGAAGTACTCGCATTAGCGATCCGAAAAAGTGGTGATGACTACATCATTGTCAAATCAACCGAAGCGACAATACCTCAAGCACGGCAAATTGTTGAAATGTCGCAAAATCAAGGCAAGCTCGACGTGATCTGGACCATGACCAGTGACGAGCGAGAACGACAAATTTTGCCAATACGGATTCCGATTGATAAAGGATTTTTTGGCTGGCGTATTGCCTTCGTTCACGCTGACAATCCGCAATTATTACAAGGCGTCAAAACGATTAAAGACTTGTCACAATTCCAGGCAGGGCAAGGTTTTCTGTGGCCTGACACTGAGATTTTACGGAGCAATGGTTTGCCTGTAATAACGGGAAGTGATGAAGCACTGGCGAATATGTTGCGGGCAAAACGTTTCGATTATTTTCCACGTCCGGTCATCGCGATTTGGAACGAACAAAAAAATCATCAATATCGCAACCTGGCAATCGATAAAACATTCATCTTGCACTACCCTACAGCCTTTTATTTTTTCGTCGCACCGAATCAAAAAAAACTCGCTGCGGATCTGACTCGCGGTTTAGAAAAAGCGGTTGCCGATGGTAGTTTTGAGCGCACCTTCAATCGCTATTTTCAACGTTTTATTCAAGATGCCGACATCAAAAATCGCGTCATTTTTGAGTTAAAAAATCCCCTCATCAATGACCGCAGTTTGCCTCTGCAGAATCCAAAATTATGGTTCAAACCCTAGCTTAAAAAATGCCGGATAGACCTACTGACCTCTTAGAAATATCCACTGAAGCACCCTGGCAATCAACCATCCAGACAACAGCGCAGTAGCCGATACGATTGCCACCAAAGGAAACATCACGATTGCGGCGCTTCCTTCTATCACCAGCAAACTCAGCAGCCCGAAAAGCGTCAACGCAAGCATCGCGCCAAACACAAATTGGCTATAGCAAGGACGGAACCAACTTGATATGCCACTCAAGATCAATGCCAGAAAAAATCCGATAGGCATATCCGCAGTGAGGATGGAAACGACTAAAAACAACGCGAAGGTCAATGCGCCATGAAGGTAAGCGTTGGAAAAAATTAGCGGCATCAAGCGCGGCATCATCATATCAATAATAGGTTTCTACAGCTGCTCACATTGATCAAAATCAATGGCGTACAAATTTAACTCTCTGTCACCATCCGGATGCGAGAACTTTTTTTCTAAACGCATACCTGATTTTTCCAGCAGCTTAGATGATGGCAAATTGTCGAGCCGGGTTGTTGCCACGACGCGTGGCAAATGTAACTGATCACGTGCGAAATCGAGTGTAGCAACCGCAGCCTCGAATGCATAACCGTGGCCGCAATAGTCGGGCAAAAATGCAAAGCCGATATCCGCATCATCAAGATAATCGCGTTTTGCCAAGCCGCACATGCCAATCGCGATTCCCATCTCTTTCAGTTCGACCACATAAAATCCGTACCCAAGCCGTGCATAATTTGCCATCGCGCCCTGCAAAATATAGTCACGCGCTTGGTCGAGTGTACGCACTCCACGATCACCAATAAAGCGCAACCATGAAGGATCGTTGAGTAAGGTCAACATAAACGCTGCGTCATCAACTGACATCTTACGCAAGATCAGACGGGGGGTTTCCAGAATTTTCATATCAACATGAGATCTAAAAAAACGATCATGAACTTACACACAACTAGACCATCATTTGAGTTACTAAATTAGTTACTAAATGAGTTACTAAATGAGTTACTAAATGAGCTTTCAATTAATTCTCGACTTGCATCTCGAACCAAGAAAACCTTAGTAAGAAACTCAGTCAACCACTAATGCTTGATATCGACCTTATCTTTCAATGCGTTTTTCAACTGCATCGTTTCGTCATACATGGTCTCAAAGTCCACCAGATTGAGCGTCATTCTCCATACGATTTGTGGTTTGGAACCTGGACTCATCGCCAGACGCACGGCGCGTTTGCAATTGGCGTAGTTGTCTATGGTCGCAGCATAATTGATTTGCAAACCCGCCGCCGCTTCGCACTGCGTCAACGGCGTAGCGTCTTTACCAGCACGTTTCTCTACCCATGAGGCCTCGGTAGTGCCGCGCACGGCGGCGGGTGTTCCGTATTTGGCCGACATATTTTTGACTAAGTCAGGTACCAAAACTTCCACGTTATAACGTTCACTACGGCTAAGCGCAACGACTTTAGAAGTTACGGGGCTAAATGCCACCATCAAAAAATCTGGTTCCAAATTTCTACCATCTTTTTTGTAGTGTGCGGTTGCGATACGCTCGGGCAAACCCGCTTCGGCTTTGAACGCACTCTTACGCCAAAAGTAATAGCCTTCGTTTTTCAGCGCCAACTCCATCTCAGCTTGTGTATCACCGATTTTTACACCGACGGTTTCCATCCCTTTAACCGTGGTCTGAGCTTGAGCGATATTGGTCAACATTGCGGTTGCCGTCGCCACAGCAAAGAGCGACCTATATAAATTTCGTTTGAGCATGTTCATATGAAATAGATTCTGAGTTGTGCGGCTAATCGGCTGCTTGGTAATTAAGGCTTTACAAACTTCAAGGTCATACGATCACTTTCACCGATCGCTGCGTAACGAGCGCGATTGTGGTCGCCATTCGCAAACGATGGCGGCAAAGACCAGACACCGTTGTGATAATCCGCCAGATCTTTTGGATTAGCATTGACTTCTGACTTAGCGGCTAATTTAAAGCCAGCCTCCTCTGCCAGACGAATCACATAAGATTCATGCACATAACCACCGCGTGCATCCGGTGCCTGACGCATACCAGCAGGTAAGCGATGATCGACAACACCAAACACGCCACCCGATTTCAGACTGGCAAAAACGGCCTTGAAAGCGGCACGTACGTCTTCATCGCCTTTACTCACCCAATTGTGTACATTGCGGAAAGTTAAGACCATATCGATACTGCCATCTTTGGCAAAATCAAATTTCTTCTTGGAGGGTTGGAACACTCCCATTTTTACTTTGTCGTACACCGCGGGATTAGAATCCAGCAGTTTTTTAAATAGCCGAGTATAGAAGCCTTCTTGGTCTTCGGTCAAAGGATCGCCAGCACCAATTAAAGTCCCATTTGCCCGCAAATACGGAGCGAGAATTTCTGTGTACCAGCCACCTTCAGGCACCAACTCTACGACGGTCATATTCGGTTTAATTCCAAAGAAACTTAAAGTTTCATAAGGGTGACGCGCCGCATCTCGGGTCGCATTGTCTTTGTTGCGGGTAGGCGCTGCCACGGCGGCTTTTAGTGCTGCATCTTCTGCGTACACGGGACTAGATAGTGCGGCTGCGGTGACTGTGGCCATCAGTACGGCGTAGATCCAATTTTTCATGTGTATCCTTTAGTGAATATTTGTTTGAGTTTGATTAAAGCATTAGCACCATGATGTGCTCCAGCTAGCCCGAAATCAAATGACATCATAATGCAATTTATATCTGCATAGATTTTTTGTTATGCCTTCTCACCGTTTTTTCGCTCTAGGAACTTTACACATTGACGTGACTGGAGCTTCGCGGTTATGTCAGTCCTATGCGTCGATAAGCATATCCATACGTTCTGCACTAGCCTATAATGATTTTTCATCCCGCACGACAAAAGCAATGTCCGCTTAAGGTACTTCATCTCACTTCTTCAAAGAGCTTTCCATGAACCACCCCGAACTAGCCTACCGCGCGACGCTGGCAGAAGCCTGTACTTGGTTGCACGCACAAACAGGCAAAACATGGAGCTTAGCGAGCTTGATCGCGCACGGTATTACGCCTTATGTTTGGTTGGACTATAACGATCAGTTTCCAGAGTTATTCGGCGATGCCACTGGCGGTTATGCAGCGCCTATCTTCTTTCAAGACGATACACAAAGATTAGCTGCAGGTAGTGCAGACGTGTTGATTACCATGACCAAAGATGCGGACAAGATAGCGATTCAGTTACCATCACCCGGCATAAGCGCGCCCTTAGACGATTTGCGCTTTCTGCGTAAAGATTTGAGCCGATTGTTGGAACAAATAAAGAAAGATGCGCTGCCTGCCAAAGAGCAAAAGCCGACAATCGTGGAATCAAATAAAGGCATCACCAAAGAACAAGCGATACTCGCTTTTGCTAGTCTGGTGAAGATCAATTTAGAAGCAGCTTTAATGAGTGGTGAAGCAATTTTTGGCGACGACGGTGCGCGCATCAAAAGCAGTACTAAAGCCGCGAAGAATAAATGGCTGTGGAATCCCGTGACGCTCGCGTTGGGTCTGAACGACAATTATCGCGTTCCTATGTCGCGTCTAAAGCGCGTATTCATGGAGCATGAATTTTTAATGCCTTGGACGGTGCAATGGCATGACACTTTAGCCTTGTTAGGCGAATAGCCAAACCGCATTTTCACGCAACCTACTCAACTACTAACAAAAAAACTCCCCTCTTTCTTGGGTCAAACGATGCACATGCACGATTATCTCAACTCAAAAGAGGCAGCCTATTTCACGCACTCCGTATCACGGAAGTACCCCTGTTGAGGAAGTTCTTTCCAATCAGGTGCTCACCACCCTGTGTGACAACTTAGTCCTGCATGGTTGGTCACAACACAATCTATTTTTATCCAAAGAACTCAATGCACTGTTGGCTGCCGAGTGCATCACCTTACATGAGACGAATGGCTTGAAACTCGCGCGTGTCGGTCAAGGCGATCAAATGACCCTACAAACGAGAATACGCAGCGATCAAATCGCCTGGCTACATGCCGGACAATCGATTGCATGCGACACCTATTTAGGAATGATGGAACGAGTGCGTGTCTTACTGAATCAAACTTTATATTTAGGACTAGACGACTACGAGAGTCATTTTTCATTCTACGCACCCGGCGCGTCATATAGCAAACACGTGGATCGCTTTCACAGTGATGATGCCCGTACTGTTTCTATCGTGATTTATCTCAACGATCACTGGCAAACAGAACAAGGCGGCGCACTGCGCTTACATCCTCTAGATTGTCCGACACAGGATATCTCACCAATGGCCTGCCGCATGGTGGTCTTTCTATCGGCCGAGATGCTACATGAAGTCTTACCAGCGACGCGGGACAGAATGTCTTTGACTGGTTGGTTTCGACGACGCACAAACGCTTAAGAATTCATTCATCATCTTTCACCGATCCTGTTCGAAGGTTTTTTCCATGACTCAATTCTGCACGCCTTATCACGCAAATAATCAACAAAAACCGGCTGGTTAAAAATTCAAAAATTTGCCATTGTTGAAAAATATTCAATTACTATACTACTCACACGAACCGCGGCATTAGCTGCAATATCATCCGCAGTATCAAGGTCAACAAACGACATAAAGAAAATCTCTGTTGATTTCGAAAAGGCGGATGGCGGTCTCGTTAACATCCAATTGAAGGAGTATAAAATGAATGGTTTTGAGAATGTGGGTGCCTTACCTTGGTCCTACTCATGGGTAGTCGTGTTGGTATTACTCGTGCTGGCATGGCGGCGCGTACTTTGGTTTTTTGGTGTCATTATCATCCCCGACAATATGATCGGGCTGGTGACCAAGAAGTTCGTTCTATGGGGTGATCACAAAGATCTGCCACCCGGAAAAATCGTGGCCTTAAACGGCGAAGCAGGTGATCAAGTCGATACCCTGGCGTCCGGCGTGCACTATGCTTTATGGCCATGGCAATACACGGTTGTGAATGCAGAATTAACGATCATCCCTGAAAATTTTATCGGCATGGTCGAGTCACGTGACGGTAGTCCCTTGAACGATGGCGACATCATCGGCAAGCATGTCGATTGCGATATGTATCAAGATGCCCGCGCCTTTCTATCTGGTGGTGGCCAACGTGGCCCACAAGGTTTGGTAGTACCAGAGGGCTCGTATCGTATCAATACTTTGCTGTTCCGCGTGAACAAAGAACCCGTCACTTCTATCGAAAAAAATCAGATCGGTATCGTAGAAGCTCATGGTGGCTCGCCAATTCCGAATGGTCGCGTGCTGGCACGTCATGTTGAATCGAATATGTTTCAGGACGCGCAGGCATTCTTAAACGGCGGTGGCGAACGTGGCCCGCAAATCTCGGTCGTACCGAATGGTCAGTACCGTATCAATCCGCGCCTGTTTAGCGTGAAAGCCGTGAATGTCATCGACGTGCCAGACAATATGGTCGGGGTCGTCACGACCAAAGAAGGCGCACCGCTAAATACTGGTGAGATCGCGGGTAAAGAAATCGCGAATCACAATATGTATCAGCATGGGCAAGCGTTTATCGATGCAGGTGGCTATAAAGGTTTGCAAGAACAAGTCATTTTGGCGGGTCGTTATTTTATCAATCCTATGTTCGCGACTGTGGAAATCGTCGAGATGACTAAGGTACCTATCGCCAATGCGGGCGTAGTGATCGCCTATGTCGGTGGTGAAGGTGAGGATGTCACAGGCGATAGTTTTAAACACGGCAATCTGGTTAGAAAAAGCCAAAAAGGCGTGTGGGTAGAGCCGCTCGATCCAGGCAAATATCCTATCAATCCTTACACCCATAAAGTGGAATGCGTGCCGACTGCGAACGTGGTGTTGAACTGGGCGACGGGTAAAACCGAAGCACATAATTTGGATAAGAATTTATCGACGATTACAGTACGTAGTTCAGACGGTTTCACCTTTAATCTGGACGTGTCGCAGATCATTCACATCCCGCGCACCGATGCACCAAAAGTCATCGCACGCTTTGGTAATGTGGCGAATCTGGTCACGCAAGTATTAGAACCGACTATCGGCAATTACTTCCGCAATACAGCGCAAGGTTCAGATGTGATCGACTTCTTAAAAGGTCGCGCACAACGCCAATCCGATGCTAAGAACCGTATCGCCGAAGCGCTGCGTGAATATAATGTGGTCGCAGTTGATACCCTGATCGGCGATATCTCGCCACCAGATGCTTTGATGAAAACGCTGACCGACAGAAAGATCGCCGAACAAGAACAAGTCACGTTTAAAACGCAGCAGCTAGCACAGGTAGCACGCAAGGAATTGGCGCAAGCCCAAGCGATCGCCGACACGCAATCCAAAGTGGTGGCAGCAGAACGTGAAGTTGAGATCTCACAATTCTCAGCCAGTGCGATGGTGAAAAAAGCAGAAGGTGATAAGAACGCTCGCGTGTTAAACGCCGAAGGCGATGCCCGTTCAAAAATCGTCAACGCCGAGGCGGATGCCCAAGTGTTTAGCGTAGTCGGTAAAGCTAAAGCCGAAAACACGCTGGCAGTTGGTACCGCCGAAGCCGAAGTTATACAACGTAAAACGACGGCAGTGGGACAAAGCAATTATGCGCTGATCGAAGTCGGCAGAGCTCTAGCAGAAGCCAAGATTCCTTTGGTACCGCAGATCATCGCGGGCGGCAATGGCGCAGAAGGTTCGGGCTCTTTGGTGAATGTCTTGTTGGCTAATTTGGTGAGTCAGAACTTGGCGGGCGCAACGAAGATCAATGAGCCTGTTGTTGAGTCTAAGGCCGCGAATAGTGGAAAAATTTAAGACGCTGGCCTAATGAAAATGGAGAGTACTTTTTTGGGTACTCACCATTCTCTTGGTAACATTAAATTTAACAAAGCATTTCTATGAATAAAGTTCAAGAACAGGATCAACAGACCTACAAGAATGATGTATTGAAAAGCATCTATTGACTCACAAAAAAATACACCGCCGTTCGTTTCAAATAGATTGCAGTTCAATAGATTACAGTTCTTGATATTGACATAGGACAAATTTCGCTGATTATAAAATCAGCAAATCTGCCCCCACCACCGAAACTCCTGCCGCCCCAATTAACTTAATCACAGTATCAAATGAGTCAATCTTTGAAGGTTCACCGGTAACGGTCTGGACGATGTATGTTCCACTATAATTTACACCAGCCGTTTGCTGCGAATCGGTAATGCTGAGGTAATAAACACCGCCAATCGCACCCGTTCCAGTCTTAATTTTTTCTTGAAGAGCATTTACGAAATCGGTAACGGTAATCAAATCTGTCGTGACCTGAGTACCACTCGTTACCTTAATAATTCCACTAGATCCATAGATTCCTGACAATTTATCACCTGCATTGACAAAAACAGTATCAAAGCCCGACCACAATGAATCAACTGAGTAAAAATAGCGGAAAATATCATTCCCTGCTCCGCCGTTCAGTGTATCAGCGCCAGGGCCTCCAAAGATCTGATCATTTCCTGAGCCTGTGACAATAACATCATTGGAATTGCTACCGTCTATCGTCGAAGGGACAGTCAGTGCAGCGCCGTTAAAGTTCACAATAGTAGGAGTCATAAAGGTAAGGCCATTCGCAAATGCGGCATTCGCATTTTTCCCTAAGGTTATGTAGCTCACGCTCTCAGAAATTAACGATAAATTAAATTTTTCAATTTGCGACACCTTAGCAAAATTAGCATCAGTGACTGTGACTGAACTGCCGCTATTATTGAAAAGAACGAATGTGTCAATTCCATTTCCACCATTGATCACTGGCTCAGCAATAAGGTTAGTACGCAAAGTATCGTTTCCATCACCACCTTCGAGAGTGGCGGCGACAATCTCCGTTCCCGCGTCAACGTTAAGTAGATCATCACCAGCTCCACCAGTCAATTTAATTGATGTTCCTGCTGGGAAAAAGGCTGACGAAATCAAATCATTCCCAGTCCCACCATTAATTTCACGTACGCCATGCGCTCCTCGCAAATAAGCGTCCACAGCATCCCCACTATAAAAAATATCGTTGTTGCCATTAGCTAAGTTAAGAGTCGATATGTTCCTCAAGAAACCTGCGGGCATCCAACCGTGATTGATTCGGAACGTGCCCGCAGTTGTTAATGTCACCGTTTCTTTATCACCGCTATCTCCATTGATTGTCGTGCCGACTAAGTTCTCCAAGCTACCAGTGAATTGGTCATTCCAACCAGCTACCCCTTGATAAGTTTGACCTGCTGCAATATTAACTACAGCTACCTTTGCATTCAAAGACACAGTATCAAAATTGCCTGTGATTGGGATGGCTGCGCTCACGTTCCCTGCCAGATCCCGTATTGCGCCGCTCGCAAAAGAGAAATCGATAGCATCGCCGAAATACCAGTTCGAAGGCAAAGCACTGGCTTTAATTTTCAAAGTATTGCCGACAAAAGTCGCCGACGTTGGGAGTATCGAACTCGATCTCGTGACATTGGTAATTTGCAGCAAAGACGGATCAATGGACAATGAGGTTGCATCTTCAAATTCCAGCGACCATTCATCATCTGTCGCATCAAATTTTGTTCCTTGATTATTGTAGGTAATTCGGGAAGAAGACATTACAGGCACGATTGAGTCATAGGTAATCACGATAGGATTCGCTTGTGCTGAGTTACCCGCCAAATCCGTTGATCTTACGATGATAGAATTCGCTCCTTGCTTGGGGACCAGATTATTTGTGAAACTGAGGCCGCCGTCTAGGCTATACGACAAGCTCGCACCTGCTTCAACATTGGTAGTTGATAAGGTGACGTCCCTGCTAATACGGTCACCATTTGAGTTGCCAGTGTCGTTGGTGAGAACAACACTTGGTACAGTCGTTTTGGTATCAAGCGTAAAACTGACTACAGAATTTTGCGATGTGTTACCTGCCTTGTCTGTTGAGCGCACTAAAACCGTCTTTGCACCGTCCGCGCCTGGTGTATAAATTTCAGTCCAATTCACTCCTCCATCAGAGCTATACGTCACTGTTGCGCCAGCTTCTGTTATTGAGTTAAGAGTCACTGCGTTGGTTAACTTATCGCTGGAAGAAGTCCCACTGTCAGTCGCCAAACTCACGCTAGGTGCAATAGGCGCAGCTGTGTCGAACGTAAAATTGAACAACCTCTGTGCGGTGTTTCCTGCCGCATCCATTGCTCTGACGATGACCCGCATTTTCTCCCTGTACGGCGACAAAGGCAGAAGTGAATAAATTTCCACCGTCGACACTATAGGACACGATCGAACCTGCTTCGACATTGCTAATTGCTAAGCTGCCGTCTTTGCTAATGCTGTCACTATTTAGGCTTCCGGTGTCGTTCGCAAGGGCAACGACAGGTGCGCTTATACTGGTGTCGAGCGTGAAACTGTATGCCGTGTTTTGAGACGTGTTACCTGCCGCATCAGTGGAACGCACTAAGACCGTTTTCATGCCATCTGCGCCAGCTGCATAGACTTCACTCCAGCTTACACCACCATCAAAACTATAAGTCAAAAATGCACCGTCTTCTTTTGTAATATTGAGCGCTGCGGACTTAGTCAATTTATCGCTACCTGAAGTCCCACTATCGATAGACAAAGTCACAGTAGGTGCGATGGGAGCCACCGAATCAAGCTTAAAATTCAACAAGGTTTGTGCTGTGTTCCCAGCAGCATCCGTTGCTCTGACGATGACTGCATTTTCTCCTTGTACTGCAATGAAGCTATTCGTGAACGTGTTTCCATCCATGCTATAGGACAAAGTCGCGCCGGTTTCGACATTGCTAATCAGTAAGCCGCCATCTTTGCTGATGCGATCGTTATTCGAACTTCCTGTATCACTTGCTAACACCACACGTGGTGCGTTAGTACTGGAGTCTAGCGTGAAATTAAATGCGGCACTTTGAGATATGTTACCGGCCTTATCGATGCTACGAACCAAAACGGATTTCACGCCATCAATGCCTGGTGCATAGGCTTCAAGCCAACTTGCTCCTCCATCAAAACTATAATTGGTGGTTGTGCCTTCTTCCGTTGTCAAATTCAGCGCTGCAGACTTGGTCAATTTATCGCTGCTGGAGACACCACTATCTGTGAGCAAATTCACTATTGGTGTTGCAGGTAACACCGTATCAAACTTAAAGTTCAACAAGGTTTGTGCCGTATTCCCCGCAAGATCCGTTGCGCGCACAATGACCGCGTTTTCTCCTTGTGCTGCGACAAAATTTGCGGTGAACGAGTTTCCACCATCTGTACTGTAGGATAAAGTTGCGTCTGCTTCTACATTGTTTATCGACAGGCTGCTGTCTCTACTGATACGATCACTATTTGAATTTCCGGTATCGTTCTTCAAGACTACATTTGGTGCTGTTGTAGTAGTGTCTAGCGTGAAGTTAAGTGCCGAACTTTGTGAAATATTGCCTGCCTTGTCGGTTGCGCGAACTAAGACTGTTTTTATGCCATCTGCACCTGGGGCATAGCGTTCGCTCCAGTTCACGCCACCATCCATACTAAAAAATAAATTTGCGCCAGCTTCCAGATTGACAATCGACAAAACGCCATCGTTACTCAGTCTGTCACTATCGAATCGTCCCGTGTCGTTCAAGAGGCCAACACCCGGTGTAGCGACACTGGTGTCGAGCGTGAAGTTGAATACAGCGCTTTGAGAGATATTGCCAGCCTTGTCAGTAGAACGCACTAAAACGGTCTTATCACCGTCAGCTCCCAAAACATAATTCTCACTCCAATTTGCTCCGCCGTCGAGACTATAAGTTGTTGTGGTTGCGACTTCCGCTGTCACATTGAGCGTTGCGACCTTGGTTAATTTGTCGCTCGCAGATAAGCCACTGTCGGTAAGTAAACTCACGCTTGGGGCGTACGGCGCTACGGTATCGAGCTTAAAATTAAATAATGTTTGCGCTGTATTTCCTGCAGTATCCGTTGCGCGCACGATGACCGCATTTTCCCCTTGTACAGCGGTAAAACTGGTGGTGAACAGAGTTCCACCATCAATGCTATAAGTTAAGGATGCACCTGCTTCCACATTGGCAATGGACAAAGTAGTTTCTCTACTAATCCGATCATCATTTGAAGCCCCAGTGTCGCTCGCAAGAGCCACGCTTGGTATCGTTGTACTGGTGTCGAGTGTGAAGCTAAAGGCAGAGCTTTGTGAGACATTGCCAGCCTTGTCGGTTGACCGAACAAACACTATCTTCGTGCCATCGGCACCGGGCGCATAAGTTTCACTCCAACTTACACCACCATCGAAACTGTAACTCGTGGTGGAGTCTACTTCTGCTACCACATTGAGCAAGGCAGTCTTCGTTATCTTGTCGATCACTGACATGCCGCTATCTGCAAACAGATTCACGCTTGGAACCATTGGCGCCACAGTGTCAAGCTTGAAGCTCAACAAGGTTTGCGCGCTATTTCCCGCAACATCATTTGCGCGGACAATGACCGTGTTTTCTCCTTGCGCAGCCACAAATTCATTGGTAAACGTAGTTCCATCCAAGCTATACGACAAAGTCGCGCCTGCTTCTATATTACTAATCGTTAGGTTGCCATCTTTACTAATACGATCCGTATTCGAATTTCCAGTGTCATTAGCAAGGATCACAATTGGTGCTGTGGTACTAGTGTCAAGCGTAAAATTAAATGGCACACTTTGTGAGACATTACCAGCCTTGTCGGTCGAACGAACTAAGACCCCCTTCGTGCCGTCACCACCCGGGTTATACACCTCATTCCAATTTATTCCGCCATCAAAACTATAAGCAATGCTCGCACCGCTTTCAGTCGTCAAAGCGAGGGTTGGGGAAGTAGATATATGGTCATGATCGGATGCGCCAGAGTCTGACAACAGACTTACTATGGGCTTCGCAGGAGCGGTGACGTCGAGGATAAATTTAAATGCTGCTGACCCCGCCTGATTGCCGGCTTTGTCCGTCGTCCTTACTAACAAAGTCTTTTCGCCATCCGTTCCAGCATCATAGTTACTACTCCAGGTCGCACCAGCGTCCCAACTGTATGCAAGATCAGCATTTGTTTCGGTACCGACAACCACCACCTCGGATTCATTCGTCAGACTATCGGTCGAAGTATTTCCAGAATCCACTTTCAATCGCAGCGTCGGCGTAACAATTAATGTGTCTAGATCAAATTCAATAGTACGCACTTCAGAATAATTACCAGCGATATCAATGGCACGCACAAATACAAGATTGTGTCCTTCTCTAGGTACATAGCTAGTTCCCCAATTCTTGCCGCTATCTGTACTATAAAGAACCGATGATTCACTTGAAGTCTTGACGTCGAGCTCGCCTATCCTGGTGACCTTATCGTTGTTGCTCGCTCCAGTGTCGTTTTTCAATGCAACATCAGATATCGCTACGACAGTGGTATCGAGCGTGAACGAAAAAAGGACGAGGCTAGTCTTTTGATTATTTGGTTCATATACCCGCACTACAAGGTTTTTGAGTCCATCTGCACTTGCATCAATTCGGTCAGACCAAACGCTCCCACCATCTTGACTATAGGAAATGAGCGCACCCGCTTCTGCCCCCGTCACTTCTATCTCTGCAGTATTCGTGATGAGGTCATCACTTGAGGCTCCCGAATCTATCTTCAGGCGTATTACAGGAGTCGAAGCACTACTATCAAAATGTTGAGTCATCAACTGAGTCGGCACCGCTTTTCCCTCAGACCCCGCTTTCACATATTTCAGCAGCGTCTTCGAGAACGCGATATCACTTCCGTTGTGTTCCAACGCAAATGCGACTCCAATATCAACTTTATTCGAGAACAAGCTCTTAGAGAGCAAGCCTGCCGGATCGGTTCCACCATAATTCACAGCAGCCGTTATCAAATCGCAAATTACCTCACCACGCGTCTTAGCCTCTAGCTGTTTGGACCAGTATTTCAAGCCCTCAGCATCCGGTTCCCTGCCGAATACCCCGGTATAGAACCGTTGAATAACGCCCTCATTTGAGAGCCAGTCTGGATACATCTCACGCGCCGGTTGCACGTTATACATGTCCTGTGCTACTTGCTGCCAAGTACGCCCACCTTCAATCTGTGACACCCAATAATCTAACCCCGCTCTTTCTGGCGCACGACCAAACAACGAAACATAACATTGGATAATTTTCTCTTGAGACAGGGTAACGATAGGCATAGACGATTTTTTCGGTTATCAAAAACTATATTTGCAAAAATTAACCCGGAATTGTCGTCGCTTTCTAGGTAAATAACAAGCAAACAAGATCAAGTAAATCTATATTTTCTATCGATAAAGAATAAGGAAATTAGGTGCTCTCATACTCGCCCGGCTTATGCGTCAAAACACCGTCATCAGTCGTGAAGGTAAACGCACAAATCATAATGGCTTATATCAACGAGTCATGAACATTGGTCGAGTTGCTGCATCAACTCGCAATACAGACGTGTCGCCTGAACGTCATCCAATATCGCTGATCAAGACTAGGTATGGCTACCACGTAATCTGATCAGCAGGCAGGTATCCGCGCCCTTCAAACTGTGTCGACAGCACAATCGAGGTCTGCGTTTTGCCAATTTTTCCCAGCGACTGAATCATACTTTGCAAGTGTTCAGGTGCCACTACAGCGACCCGAATCAAGGCGCATTGCTCACCGGTGGTCGCGTACACCGCCAACACCTCCAAATGCTGCTTCGCCCAACGATCGAGATCATCGTGAGAATCTAAGGTGATATGAATTAAGGCTTCAAAACTATAACCTAGCGCGCGTAAGTTCAGCTTGGCAGCAAAGCCCGTGATCACTTGCGCCTCTTCCAAACGCCGCACGCGTTCTGCCACTGCGGGTGAAGTCAGATGAATGCGGCGCCCGATTTCCGAAAAGCTCAGGCGGGCGTCTTCCTGCAAAAGTGCCAGAATTTTCCGGTCATGGTTATCTAATTCAAACTTCAAAGTAAACCTCACAAAAAAACCTTAAATGTGACGCTGCACAGCCAAGAACTCTTTGAACTTTGCATGGTGATCACGGGCACATCACACTACCATACATAGCTCCATACCTGTTCGTAATCGCCCCGCATTCACATCAAAAAAAGGAAACGCTATGACAGCAAACACCCATCTCTGGCTCTATTTTCTTGTCATTTCTGGCGTCATTATTCTACCCGGACTCGACATGGCATTTGTGATGAGCAGCAGCGTCAAAGGCGGCGTTCGTGCTGGCTTTGCCGCAGTCGCTGGCACTGTGGTGGGCGGCATGCTACACATGATCATAGGCGCGACCGGACTCGCCGCGATATTTACCCTCATTCCCTGGGCTTACACCAGTATGTTGATCGCCGGCGCAGGCTACATTGCCTGGCTAGGCATAGGTCTACTCCGGGCCAGCAGCATGGGCGGCCTAGCACTGAGTACAGGGAACGCCAGCATCATGCAAAGCTTCGCTGGCGCATTTGCCACTTGTATGCTCAACCCCAAAGCCTATGTTTTCATGCTCGCGATCTTCCCCCAATTCATACGACCAGGCAGCAATTCAGTCTGGGCACAAACAAGCATACTTTCGCTGATCACCGCCGCAACGCAAATCGTCGTCTACGGCACACTGGCCATCATGACAGTGCGCACGCAGTATGCGCTATCTAATCGACCACGCGTCAGCGCCATCCTCGCCAAAAGCATAGGTCTGATCCTCATCGCTGCCGCTGGGCTGACACTCTATAGCGGCTTGGTACGAGAATAGAAACACCTCCACCACGGCGCGTCATCAACACAGCTCACAACTACCAAACCAGAAAATTAATCATTTCAACTACAGAAAAATGAACATGAGTAACACTACAGAACCAAGTAAGATCACACCCGCACAAGCTGGCGATTTCGATTTTTTATCAGGGCATTGGAAGATTCAACATCGCCAACTCAAATCTAGTCAACCAGAAGTCTGGGATAGTTTCGAGGGAGAAGCCAGTTGCTGGTCTATCTTAAAAGGCACCGTCAGCATAGAAGAACTACGGATTCCAGCGCGCGATTTTAGCGGCATGGGCTTACGTATATTAAATCAGGAAAAACAAGTCTGGTCGGATTTTTGGATGAATGCCAAAAGAGGCATACTCATGACCCCGGGCGTAGAAGGTTGCTTCCATGAGGGGCGTGGCGTGTTTATTGAAGAAAGCCAAGATGGTGAGCAAACCACTCAAGTGCGGGGCGTGTGGGATAACATTACAGCCACCACTTGCCGCTGGCAACAAGCCAGTTCTAATGACGGCGGCGAGACTTGGCAAACGAATTGGGTGATGGATTGGGTAAGAGTGGCTTGATGCCTTTGATGCGCTTTGCATTATCTTGCTGCTGACCACATCAGCAGGAACCCGCATCGTCAAACCCTATCAAACTCGAGATGCGATGAGACTTGCGGTTTCAAAGTTGGCGGCGATGTTTTTGCTCTCGGCAAACTCAAGCCGCCACTTTGATGCAATTAGAACTGCGGTTTATTCGCCCGCGCTTTCTCTTCCGCTTCACGTTTTTGCTTTAGGTATTCGGCCTGCTGCGAGTTCATCGTGTTCACATCACGAATCAGCGCAGGTGAATACATCAGCATGGTGTAGCTTTGAATCAAATCTGTGTTCGATTGCATGTATGCACTAGTTGTCAGCGCTAACGCACAAGTATTGCGGAAATTATTTGGGATGGTCACAGAATCCGTAATCGGTACATACATTGTGTACGGTAGTGAGGCACAAGGTCCCGATTTGGAATCCAGATTATGCGATGCATATTGCTGACCATTCATACCAAAAGACCAAGCAAAATGTGGGTAATTCGCACGATTACGTTCAGAGATCAGCGTATTTGGGGCATCGTATTTCTCAAATAAGGCCTTTTTGTATGTGTCCAATAGAAGCGGTTGATCTTTCGGCAGCTCGATGCGGCGATTAACCAGCCAAATGTTACCTGCTTCGTTAAAATACACCGTAAACTGATCCGTAGGTATCGCATTCGCAGGGCCAGCTTTCGCCGTCACCCCTCGATAATTATTCACCATAATTTTCAGCGTTTCTACCCGATAAGCTGGATTGAGCTTTTTGATGAGAGGTAAGGCATCATTCACATTCATCCCTAAGCTGATACCACCAATTTCAGGTTTGCGAATAGACCCTGCAAACTTGACGAAAGAATTCGAATCCAGCAGCAGACCCGGAGAACCTGGAATAGGCTGCCCATCCAATTGCACAACGCCTTCTTTAACCGGAGTAGATCCTATGCTACCTGCCGTAGCAGAAGTGGTTGGACTAGTGGAAGTACCCGCAGTTTGCTCAGGCTTAGACGCACTTTGCTGCCCTTCTTTGACACTATCCTTAATGATCTTCTTAAGACTAAATCCAGACGATTGCGCGCTAACATGCACAGGGAACAAAGCAAGGCTTGCTAAAAAAAGTGGGGCTATAATTTTCATGAGAGTGTTCAAGTAGATTATAAAAAATGTCGCAAGAGGCCATGGTGCTTGCACCCTCTCCATAGGATTTCTCTGCCGAGGGCGTGCGAGCATTGTATGAGAAATTTTCCAATACACCAATTCATTTTAATAACACGTAGAAGTGAATGTCTGTGTATTGCCTATGCCGCCAATGCCAATACTGAGATCAAAGCGACGATCACGATAATCTTCATGGGACGAGCTCGAGCCTCGCCCCCCGGAATTTTCAAGATATTGCAATGCAGTTTTAATGCACTAGAAAATAGTGAACCGACGAAGGAGTGCTAAATAATTTACGGAAGAAATAGGCTTACGCCACCTTTTTGTGGGATTGACCCGACAGGAGCAGAAGACTATGATCTAGCAAGAATGTTTTATTTTTTATCTTTATCTTATGAAAAAATTCTCTAATTTTCTCGCGCTCCTGCCTGCACTTATCCTCCTTAGCGCCTGCGGAGGCGGTGGATCAGCACCAGCAAGTACGGCTGGCTCATCGGGTAGCATCGCCGTTTCGCCCGCGAAAACGTGCGCGACCAACGGAAAGACTTACACCGCCATTGAAAGCGCTCTGCCAGACGCGAGTGTTGGCATCACCGATCAAAACACCACGACTGCCGCAGATTCAAAGTTGAGTTTTGGTTACATTGTGTATGGCAACGGCGTCTATCTCAACTCGTCGATTAGCCGCATTAGCAATGACGGAACTAACTGGGATCAACGATTGCAAGTGCGCGCATCCGGGTCCACGATCAAAGTCGAACAACTACGCTTTATCAATGATCAGTTTTGGGCGATTGCCAATGGCAAACTCATTGTAAGCAAAAATGGGAAGCAATGGCGACAGTTAGATTTGCCGCTAACGATTCGCAAACTAGTCTTTAAAGACTCACGCTATATCGCCTATGCTGAAGAGAACAATGGAGCAAGCAAGGGCTCTTATCTCATTACCAGTAGCGATGGCATAAATTGGACAACACGCTGCGATCTCGTTTTAGACGAGAGCGAATTGCCCTTCATACTCGCCTGGGATACAGGTACAAGTCATCTCAGTGTTCAAGGCAATCGTATCTTCACCACAGGTCTCCCAATCAAAGGTGGCGACTATAGTAGCGACGATGGGATCACGTGGGTGCAGTCTGTGATTGAGGGATCAGACAGTCGTATAAAAAATCTCAACGCCTCTCTAGTGGTCGGTTCAGATGCTGGATACATCGCGGTAGAAAACTATACGAATATCCGCACAACCACGGGTCAAACGAATCTCAATGTCAACTGCGTCATACTATTCTCGATAAATTGTCATCTCGCATTTTATTCGCGCGATGGTCGTCAGTGGTCACCAATCTCACTCGATCTCACTGGTTATGTTTATGATGGTCAACTTCAAAATTCGCAATTTTTATTGCTCGGCTACGATCAGGTAAGAGTAAGTAAAGACGGTAAACTATGGAACAAATCTGCACTGCAGACGACCAATTCCAGAATTTTTTCTGTCGCCAGTTTCAAGGGCAGTTGGCTATCGGTGAGCCCAGATGGCATTTTCCGTAGCCAGGATGGCTTGACCTGGAAAAACACACCTGGAACAACGGCACCTATACGTATCAGTGTCGCGAACAATCAACTATTCCTCAATCGTACGATCACCGGCACGCTTGGAAATCCAATTGAACTAGTGTTGATCTCCTCTGATGCTGAGAATTTTGTGGAAGTGTTCCGCGAGAAATAGTCAATTCACGTGGCGAATGAACAAACGTCCTCAATTTCAATTCGTTTGCATTATTGGGGTCTCAGAATTTGGCTCATGGGCTCGAAACCATGGGCTAAATACGCGCATGAAGTGACAGGCGGTTAATTGGTAAATAGTACGCACAGCGCAACCCGCGCAAACAGTTGTTATCAATGTGCATTCTTAGATTAGAGCGGTTGCACTTTGAAGCAAATTTTTGATTAAGCTATCATCGACAAATCCATCCTACGTCTAGTACTGACGACGATGCGCCCAACCCGCCGATGAAGGAAATCCCATGAGTCTGTCGCACAAAATTCTCCGCAAACCGTTCTTCGGGCGTTTTGAAGTACCATGGGTTTGGCCAAGTAATAGTGAGCAATCCGACTGGGAACGCGTCAGCTTTCAAAGTGGCAATGGTGCGCATCTACAAGGCTTGTGGGGCGCAGCGGCAAGCGAAACAGAAGATGCGGGCAACGCTAATGCTACCCTCGTGCTAGCGCATCCCATGGGCAAAGCGGCTAAAGGATTCTGGTTGCGCTATGGGCACGCCGAGCTATTCCGCCAAGGGGGTTTTAATGTGCTGGTGTTTGATGCGAACGGCTTCGGCGAGAGCCAAGGCAAGTCCTTCGACTATCCCGCCGACATACTCGCTGCAGGTATCTGGGCGCAGCAACGTCACCCACATCTACCAGTCGGACTCATCGGCGCTTCATTCGGCGCTGCTTGGGGTTTATGCTCACTCGCACGCGAAGGCAGCCCTTACCAAGCAGCCGTATTAGAAGCCGCCTTTCCCACACTGCCGGATTTTTGGAAACACTACCCAGTCGCCAACGCAGCACTACGCATGTCACAAGTCGTCTGGCCATCTCTAGAAAGAAATCTCAGACCAGAACGTCAAGCTGCGCTGGTCAAAGGAAATCCTTCGGTGCTACTCATACATGGCGACGCCGATATTTATACGCCACCACATTACGGCGAACGCCTACAACGCGCCTTCGGTACTGCAGCGAAAACAGAACTGATGGTATTACCAGGTGTTGATCATACCTTTGCTTATCGGGATGCGGCGGATGCCTATCGGGCGCGGGTGATTCCGTTTCTGAATGAGGAATTGCGGTGAGCGTAGACCAAATTTGTAGAGCGGGTGCAACCCGCGCCGCCAACATTTTCAGAATTCCATGAGGGAAATTTGATTCCTGAACAGATATTTGAACGATAAATCGTTAAATTTGATTGACAGCGCGGGTTGCACCCGCCCTACAATTTATTAACTCTCATCGTGTTTGAGGACAATGGCATCAGAGCCTTCACCACCCCAATTCGAAGGATAAACACCGTCATTGACCAAACGATGAAACGAAGACCAAGGCCATTTATTCACGGTCTTCACCAATCCATGTTTAACGGGATTGAAATGCAAATAATCCATATGCGCCGCAAAGTCATCATCGTCGCGGATTAGATGCTCCCAGAATCGCTGTTGCCAGATGGTGCCTTGCTGTTTTTGTGCACGTCGTTCGGTTTGAAATTCTTCACGAAAATATTTAGCGCCAACCGCCACCGTGACTTCGCGTTTGATCAAACGCCAGCGCGTCGAAAAATCGGCATCGCCTTCCGGTAAAGTCCAAATACAATGTAAGTGATCAGGGAGTAAAACCCAAGCATCAATCTCAAAAGGATACGATGCTCGCACCTTCACGATTGCGGCACGCAAAGCATCTCGCAAATCCGCATTCGTCAATATCGGTTGCCGACGCTCGGTCACCACCGTAAAGAAATACGTGGCACCTTTGATGTTAGCGCGGCGGTAGCGGGACATAAATAGGTGAGCAATTGATTGAAAACCGCGAGCGTATCACGAAGCAATCGAATCGAAAATAACGACGAACACCGTAGGGCGGGTGCAACCCGCGCCGCCAGAATTTTCAGGATGCCGAGATCGTGACTTGACGCTTGAAAGAATATTTGAACGATAAATCGTTGAAGTGATTTACAGCGCGGGTTGCACCCGCCCTACGTGGTTAAAACAAAAAATAAAAAATCAATGCCAAAGAAGTTCAAATATTCCTATTTCGTAAACGGTGACGAATCAATTCCATTTACAATCATATATTCAATATCAACTCTTATTCACAATAAATTGCGATGAAAAAATTGATTAACGCTGGCTTTTTATTTCTATGCATCTTTCTTTCGCCAATGATGTATGCCTGTTCGTGTGCGGGACAAATCAATGCTGGTTTTATTCATGCCAGCACTAAGGTGCTACCAGTGAACGCTAAGGGAGTGCTCTTTTTGAGCCCTTTTATTCCGGACATCATTCATTTCGAAGGCCCCAGAGTAATGATCGTAAGAAGGCATCAACTGCCAAACATAAGAGCAAGCGACTTTGAAATTTTCGAGGGTGAATCAAAGAAGATAATCGCGGCAACTATTCAATCCTTACAGCCATTTGATTCGAAAGTAGATTCGGAGAATGCAATTTATACCTTCAACACCGACAAGCTAGAGCGTGATTTTCTCAAAAAGAAATCAAAGAATATTTCAATTAAGCGATTAATCAAACAAAAGCTAATTAGCAAGCTAAACAATGCTGACGTCGATAACCTAATTCGTGTGTCGCCGATCAATGGCTTCAAGGTTGGACAGACCTATACCCGAACAGATTTCCCCTCGCTTCACTGCCTGATGTTAATGCGATCTGGAATTTAAGAAATACCTTAAACATAGAGGAAAGACCATGCCTCACCGCGTTTCTCGAACGCATTATCAGTGAATCCAAAGAAACTCCAACCGAAGCGTTAACGTACTACAAGGATGATTTGTTATCTCTACTATCGTCAGGCGACCCCAGTAACATTAGCCAGGCGCAAGAGACCTTCCGCAGTTTAGACTTCGGCCTCTCGGCTCACGCTACAGAATCAAGTAAGGTCAAATCTCGCAAACAAGTATTACTTAATTTTCTCAAACCAGAATTACTTGATTTCATGGAAAATGGCACAGCTTTACAGTCAGAAACAGCAGGATTTTTTCTGGGTGAACTCGCCAACGCAGATCAAACAACAATCGATCGATTGTTCAAAGTATCCAAACTCGACTTGAACCGCGCTGGAGCAGCGACACGCACACTCGCACATTTAGTGCCCGATTATCCTCAACTTAGTGAAGTCCTTATAGAACAAATCAACGAACCTACTTTGCTAGAAAATGCTTCTTTACTCTACGCTGATGTCGCCGGAAAACAAAATCCCAAACAAGCCGTCGACTTTCTCATCAAAGCTAGCATTGCTGGAAGTCAAGAAGCCATGTCTCGTTTCCCCGACTTCAAAGACAATGCCGATGCTGCTATCCCATTTTTAGTCGGACTATTGTCCTATGAAAATAGTGAACGAAGGGATGATGCTCTCCGAATTCTTATTCAACTTTACCGAGGTCAAGCACAAATAATTCGGGCTTTGAAACAGAGCTTACGTGTTGACAGCAATCAAGTTAAGCCTCCTTTTCCCATCTATTATTTGCATGATTTAGGTGCCGGTATCAACTTATTGAAACCTGAAATCGCGCATCTTTCAAGTCTCCAAATGTCTAGCTACGATAAAGATTCCCTAACAAAATTGATCCAAGAATTAAAAATCTCAAAAAGTGAAAAGAATAAAATGATGAAAAACTTGAAGGATTCTGTGGCGATCGAGGATTAAGTCGCACCTCCAATTTCATCGAAAACCAATTAAAGAACTTGATAGTTTAGGAGCAATCCGCAATGCTAGAATTTTCAAGGTGTCGTGATGGTAATTCGAAGCAAGAAAAAATATTTGAACGACAAACCGTAAATCTTGTTTTGCGGCTTAGGTCACACCCGTCCATGGTTCGGCTACAATTATCACTTAATCACATAGCATTCGAAGATATTCCTCATGAAAATAACGACGCGATTAGCTCCTTTGTTTTTCGTATTCGCGATTCTGGTTTCTACGGAATCGAACGCGACCAATACCAAGCGTGACATTTTGGGAAAATGGAATTGTGGCCCTGCAATTATGAAAGGTCCACAAGCGACAGTCACTGCTAGTTGGAGTGTCAACTACCTACCTGATCACACATATATTGAACTGACAAGCACTAAAGTAGACCCAACTGATAGGCCTTCGTTTTCAACAATCTACCGCAGCGAAGGGCGCTGGGAGATTAAAGGCAAGGTGTTAGAAACTCAATCAACCAAAGAAGAGTTCATTAGCGCGACCGATCCATTCATTTCAAAAGCGATGGGACAGAAAGTTCTCGAAGAACAGGTTACGGCAAAACCGATCTCTCATTCACGCGTCTTAAAATTAAACGCAAAAGAACTTCACACCTTTCCGATCAACGCGAAATACAAAGAAGCCGAAGTCACTACGACTTGCATGCGTTAACGATTTTACTCGCTGATTCATTAATTTCTAATTTGCTTTTTGATAATTGGTTCTTCGCTGCGAGCAATCTCGTAGGATAGTTGCATTCAGCGCAGCCTAGATTTTCAAGTTGCCGTGATGGTAATTTAATGCGAAAAAAATGAACGATAAATCGTCGCGATTGTTTGACAGCACGGGTTGCACCCGCCCTACATATATTGGCTACCCACAACCATGCACGGAAAAACAATCGAAGGAATGACTCCCAAGAAAAAGGAAGCAATATCACCTTTCGCCCCCTTCTCCTTTCCTTTTAGTTGGATTCTCCAAAACGTTTGAGACATGCCTGCTAGCCCAAGAGAAACAATTATCATAGGGAGATAAAGAGTTCGGTGTATTGCTTCAAGACCTAAGGTCAAAAAAACCAACCAACTGAATAATGGGTGAACAATTCGAAGAAAACTTAGCAATTACAAATTCCTAGTTTGATTTGATGTGCACTATGCCTCAAATTGAAGAATGCTGTAAAGCACGTACGACCGAGCGAATCGTCAATATTGCGAGTGCCCACTAACGCAATGACATGCCAGAAAATTCAATTAGCGGGATACAGAGCTAGGCGCTTCCCTCAACAATACTGAAGTATTGCGAGGATCGCAGCTTCAGCACCTTACAACGCGCTGTGCCCGCCAATTGAATTTAACGGCGTGTCATTTACATGTTGCGACGATATTGCCCCCCAACTTCAAACAACGCAGTCGTAATCTGCCCAAGCGAACAAACCCGCGCCGCTTCCATCAATTTCGCAAACACGTTTTCATTATTAATCGCCGCTTGCTGCAATGCTGCCAGCGCTTGTGGTGCAACGTCTGCATGACGTGTATGGAAGTCTGCCAAGCGCGTTAATTGC
Source organism: Undibacterium sp. Ji22W (assembly GCF_049340305.1). Lineage (NCBI taxonomy): Bacteria > Pseudomonadati > Pseudomonadota > Betaproteobacteria > Burkholderiales > Oxalobacteraceae > Undibacterium > Undibacterium sp. Ji22W. Next base: position 683,685 of record NZ_JBMPOU010000002.1, read on the forward strand.
GATTGCTTTTCTTCGTCCGTGGAACGTGCCAATTCTATCTTCTGTGGTGCTTCACCGCCCTTAGGATTACGGAAGGTGTTGACTCCGATGATAGGCAGCGTGCCGTCGTGTTTCAGGTGTTCGTAGTGCATGGATTCTTCTTGGATCTTGCCACGTTGGTAGCCAGTTTCCATCGCGCCCAATACACCGCCGCGTTCTGCGATGCGCTCGAATTCTTGCATTACCGCTTCTTCAACCAAGTCGGTGAGTTCTTCGATAATGAAGCTACCTTGGATAGGGTTTTCGTTTTTGGCTAAGCCCCATTCGCGGTTGATGATCAGTTGGATTGCCAAAGCACGACGTACAGACTCATCGGTCGGTGTAGTGATCGCTTCATCGTAGGCGTTGGTGTGCAAGCTATTGCAGTTGTCGTAGATCGCGATCAAAGCTTGCAAAGTTGTACGGATATCGTTGAAGTCGATTTCTTGTGCGTGCAAGCTGCGGCCTGAAGTTTGGATATGGTATTTCAACTTCTGACTACGATCGTTCGCACCGTATTTGTCGCGCATCGACACTGCCCAGATACGACGAGCAACGCGACCTAGGACTGTGTACTCTGGGTCCATGCCGTTACTGAAGAAGAAGGACAAATTCGCTGCGAAATCATCGATGTGCATACCGCGTGCGAGGTAGGCTTCAACAAAGGTGAAGCCATTCGACAAGGTAAATGCCAACTGAGAAATCGGGTTCGCACCTGCTTCGGCAATATGGTAACCAGAGATCGACACGGAGTAGAAATTACGAACTTGGTGATGCACGAAATACTCTTGAATATCGCCCATGACTTTGAGTGAAAACTCGGTCGAGAAGATACAAGTGTTTTGACCTTGGTCTTCTTTCAGAATATCGGCTTGTACCGTACCACGAACATTCATCAATACCCACGCACGGATTTTTGCGGCTTCATCTGCGGTTGGTTCGCGCTTGTTATCGGCACGGAATTTATCCATTTGCTGATCGATTGCGGTATTCATGAAGAAGGCCAAAATCGTTGGTGCTGGGCCGTTGATGGTCATGGAAACAGAGGTTGCTGGATCGCACAGATCGAAACCATCGTACAAAACTTTCATATCTTCCAGAGTCGCGACTGATACACCTGAGTTACCGATCTTACCGTAGATGTCTGGACGAATCGCTGGGTCTGCACCGTACAAAGTGACGGAGTCAAACGCCGTCGACAAACGCTTCGCATCCATACCTTGTGACACGAGTTTGAAACGACGGTTGGTACGGTATGGATCGCCTTCACCGGCAAACATACGCGTTGGATCTTCACCTTCACGTTTGAAGGCAAACACGCCTGCCGTAAATGGAAAAGAACCAGGCACGTTTTCTAACATCAACCAGCGCAAGATTTCGCCGTGATCTTCAAAGCGTGGCAAGGCGACTTTACGGATTTTTGTGCCAGACAAAGTGTTACTGATTAATTGCGTGCGGATTTCTTTGTCACGGATTTTGACGACGTATTCATCACCCGCATAGGCTTTCTGCATGTCTGGCCACATAGCGACCAACTTCTTGGATTCTGCATCGAGCTTGTTATCTCGTTCTGTAATTAAGTCGTCGAAGTCGGCTGTTTTACCAGCCACAGTCAGCATCTGCTTAGTCGCCTGCAATTGCTGACGTTCACGGGCGATGCCAACTTGTTTGTATGTATGTTTGTGGTAAGCACGTACGCTATCGGCGATTTCTGCCATGTAGCGACTGCGGGCTGGAGGCACGATGACGTTTTGTGCGCTAGATGTTTTACTGCTCACTGGCGCGAGTTTGCTTGGTTTCGCTTTGAGACCACGTGCGACTAACTCAGGCAAAATGCCTTGGTACAAAGCGGTAACGCCGTCATCATTAAAGCGCGACGCTTGTGTGCCATAGACTGGCATTTCATCCGGCTTCTTGGTCCACATTTCGCGGTTGCGTTGGTATTGTTTCGCGACATCGCGTTGCGCGTCTTGTGCGCCTTTGCGGTCGAACTTATTAATCGCAACAAAATCAGCGAAATCGAGCATGTCGATTTTTTCTAGTTGTGAAGCGGCACCAAATTCTGGCGTCATCACGTACATCGATAAATTCACGTGCGGCACAATCGCTGCATCGCCTTGGCCGATACCGGATGTTTCGACGATGACCAAATCAAAGCCTGCCACTTTGCAGGCAGCGATCGCATCAGGTAAGGCTTGAGAGATCTCTGAACCGGCTTCACGTGTCGCTAATGAACGCATGAAAACTTTGACTTTGCCCTTCCACGGGTTGATCGCATTCATACGAATACGGTCACCGAGCAAAGCACCGCCGGACTTACGGCGTGATGGGTCGATGGAGATCAAAGCGATATTTAGTTCATCATCTTGATCGAGACGAATACGTCGAATCAATTCATCAGTTAAGGAAGATTTACCGGCACCGCCAGTGCCTGTGATACCGAAGGCTGGAGTCTTGATCGCTTTCGCGGATTCGATAATGGTCGCGCGCAAAGCTGCGTCGACTTTATCGTTTTCTAAAGCGGTAATCAGTTGCGCGAGTGGACGATGTTTATCAGCGAGTTCGCCTTGTTGCAACACATCTAAGCTTGTTGGTGCGAATGGTGATAGATCGATATCACACGCCTTGATCATCGACAAAATCATACCCACCAAACCCATGCGCTGACCATCTTCTGGGCTGAAAATGCGTGTCACACCGTAGGCGTGCAAATCCGCGATTTCTTCTGGCACGATCACACCGCCACCGCCACCGAATACCTTGATATGCTCACCACCACGTTGCTTGAGCAAGTCGATCATGTATTTGAAATACTCGACGTGCCCACCTTGATAACTCGAAATCGCGATACCTTGCGCATCTTCTTGCAATGCTGCGGTGACGATTTCTTCTACCGAACGGTTGTGGCCCAAATGGATCACTTCAGCGCCATTTGCCATCAAGATGCGGCGCATGATATTGATCGAGGCGTCGTGGCCGTCGAACAAGGACGCTGCAGTCACAAAACGGACTTTGTTGGTAGGTTTGTATTCGGTGAGTTTTTCTGTGATAGACAGGTTAGTCATTTTCATTCCTTCGATGCTTGTGGCATGGTTTGGGTATTTTTTCGATTATATGACGTTTCGATTTACGTTTACGTTCACGTCACTTATTAATTGTGGTTTTGTGTTGGTTTTCACTCCCTTCTCCCGCAAGCAGGAGAAGGGTTGGGGAGTCAAAGCATGCTTTGACGGAAATTCAGATTCGGATACAGAAAATACAAGTCAGAACAAAACCACTTTTCTGCTTCGCTTCATTCGGTACTATTTCTGAGCTTCCCTCACCCTAGCCCTCTCCCGCTTGCGGGAGAGGGGACTGGAAAATCAAGCTGCTTGCTGCTTACTAGGCGCGTTCATCAAAGCCGCTTTTTCAACATGATAAGCCTGCATTGCCTTTTCCTTCACATGACCAAAGCCACGGATTTTTTCTGGCAAGCTAGCAATCGCGACGATTTGATCGATATTGTCAGTGTTGAGTTTAGTCAGCAACGACAATATCGTATCGCGATAATCTGTAATCAAGGCACGTTCTTTTTGACGCTCTTCTGTATAGCCAAACACGTCTAACTTCGTACCGCGTAGACCTTTGAGCTTTGCTAGCAATTTAAATGCTTGCCACATCCATGAACCATATTGCGCTTTGATCAAATGACCTTGACCGTCTTTTTTGGAAAACAAAGGTGGTGCCAAATTGAATTTGACTGAGAAATCACCTTCAAATTGTTGCTTCAATTTTTCAGTGAATTCACCATTGGTGTACAAACGTGCTACTTCGTATTCGTCTTTGTACGCCATCAATTTATAGGCGTACTTTGCTACTGCCGTTGCTAGCTTAGTCCCGCCGATTTTTTCTTCAGCTGCGCGCACTTTGCCAACAAGTTCTTCGTATTGTGCAGCGTAAGCGGCGTCTTGGTAATCAGTCAAAAAGGCGACGCGACGTTTGATGATGCTATCCAAACTTTGCGGCATTTGAATCACGACTGGTTGCGCTGGGATCGCAATTTTTTCTACGCGCGCTAAATCTACTGCAGCTCTACGTCCCCACAAGAAGGCTTTTTTATTGGCATCAATTGCTACGCCATTCAATTCAATTGCACGTAACAAAGCCGCTTCAGATAAAGGTATCGCGCCTTTTTGGAAGGCAAAACCTAGGATGAACAAATTGGTTGCAATGGAATCGCCCATCAAAGCGGTAGCAAGTTTCGTCGCGTTGACGAAATCCACATTGCCGCCAACTGAATCAGAGATCAACCGTTCAGTCGATTCTAGTGGGAATTGCCAATCAGGATTTTTCGCAAATGCGCCGGTCGGTTGTTCGTGGCTATTGATGACAGCACGCGTACGGCCTGCACGCATTTTGGAGATCGCATCATGTTGACCTGCGGTCAAAATGTCGCAACCCAAAATTAGATCCGCTTCGCCTGTTGGGATACGTTGCGCGCGTAGTTTGCTGACTTTTTCAACGATACGAATGTGTGAAGTCACAGAACCATTCTTCTGCGACATGCCTGTCATATCCAACACGGATGCAACTTTACCTTCGAGATGTGCTGCCATACCGAGCAAAGCACCCACGGTAATCACGCCTGTGCCGCCAATACCGTTCAACAAGATGTTGTAGGAAGTGTCGCAGCTAGGCAAAACTGGCAAAGGCAAATCGCCGAAGTCATCGGTCTGATTTTTCTGTGTGACACCCGTTTTCGACTTCACTAACTTACCGCCTTCGACCGTGGCGAAGCTTGGGCAGAAGCCCTTCACGCAGGAATAGTCTTTGTTGCAGGAAGACTGATCAATCGCACGCTTGCGACCCAATTCTGTTTCTAACGGCATGATGGAAGTACAGTTCGATTGCACACCGCAATCACCACAACCTTCGCATACCGCTTCGTTGATGAACATGCGTTGATTCGGGTCAGGGAATTGGCCTTTTTTGCGACGACGGCGTTTTTCTGCTGCGCAGGTTTGATCGTAGATCAAGACACTTGCACCTTCTATTTCACGCAACTCACGTTGTACCGCATCCATGTCTTTGCGGCCGTGCAAAGTGATGATGGCTGGTAAGCCGCTGCGATCTGTGTAACGTGTTAAATCTTCTGTCACCAAGGCGATGCGTTTCACACCTTCGGCTGCCATTTGCTGCGCCATCATTTGCACACTGATGGTGCCATCGACGGGCTGACCACCTGTCATCGCTACCGCATCGTTATACAAGATCTTGTAAGTAATATTGACCTTTGCCGCCACCGCAGCGCGGATCGCCAGATAACCGGAATGGAAGTAAGTACCATCACCCAGATTTTGGAACACATGAGGCAAAGTCGAGAATGCTGCCTGACCGATCCATGGTGCACCTTCGCCACCCATGTGCGTCGTTAACTTATTGAACTCAGGATAAATCGCTGTCGCCATCACATGGCAACCAATACCTGCTAAAGCCAAGCTACCTTCTGGTACTTTAGTTGAAGTATTGTGTGGGCAACCTGAGCAATAGTAAGCAGGACGGGCTGGCGTATTAACCTGTTTGTTTAATACTTCATCTTTGGCTTCGAGGAAAGCCAAACGTGCTTTGATCAAATCGCTGGTGTGGAAGCGGGCGATACGTGCGGAAATGACGCGTGCGATTTGCGACACGGAGAAATCGGCTTTTGATGTCAGCAACCATTCACCGCGTGGCGCAACCCACTCACCTTTTTCGTCGAATTTACCGATCACGCGTGGACGCACATCATCGCGCCAGTTGTAGAGTTGTTCTTTAAGTTGGTACTCGACCATTTGGCGCTTTTCTTCAACTACCAAAATCTCGTCCAAGCCTTGTGCAAATTCCCTTACGCCATCTGGCTCCAATGGCCAAGGCATAGACACCTTGTACAAGCGAATACCAATATCCGCCGCCATTTGTTCATCGATGCCGAGGTTTTCAAATGCTTCCAACACATCAAGGTAAGATTTACCTGAAGCGACGATACCGAGCTTGGCATGCGGGCTATCAATCGTGACATGATTGAGTTTATTCGCACGTGCATACGCCAACGCCGCATAGATTTTGTAATCTTGCATCAAGGCTTCTTGCTTACGCGCTTGGATGCCTAAAGTATCGAGCGACAGGCGGGTATTTAGGCCACCTTCTGGCATCACGAAATCTTCTGGAATTGTGATTTTCAAACGGAAAGGATCGGCATCAACGGATGACGTGGATTCGACGGTATCAGCCAAAGCTTTGAAGCCCACTGCACAACCAGAGAAGCGCGACATCGCCCATGCATGCAAACCCAAGTCTAAGTATTCCTGGACATTCGCTGGATACAGCATAGGAATCATGCAGGCAGAAAAAATGTGATCCGATTGATGCGGCAGCGTTGAAGAATAAGCGCCATGATCATCACCTGCCACCAAAATCACACCACCATGTTTCGAGGTACCTGCATGGTTCATGTGTTTGAAAACGTCGGCACTGCGATCAACGCCTGGGCCTTTGCCGTACCACAGGCCGAACACGCCATCGTATTTAGCTGGACCGATCAGATCAACAGTTTGCGTCCCCCATACCGCGGTGGCGGCGAGGTCTTCATTGACACCAGGTACGAACTTGACGTGATGTTGTTCTAAAAGCTTTTTGGTTTTCCACAAGGTTTCATCCAAACCTCCGAGCGGTGAGCCGCGATATCCTGATATGAAACCAGCTGTATTTAAGCCAGCAGCGAGATCACGCTGTCTTTGTATCATGGGCAAGCGCACTAATGCCTGAATGCCTGATAAGAAAATCGTGCCGGTGTTTGATGTGTATTTGTCGTCGAGCGTAACGGGAGCCAAAGCGGGTGCCAAATGCGGCGCGGAATTGGTGACGTCGGAGGATGTTGCTGAATTTGCTTCAGATGCTGTGGCGGACGAAAGCGAAGACGCTTCCACCAGACCAGCAGATTTCATTGCTGTGTCGGATGACATTGTAGAGCTCCAAAAAATTTGTGATTTTTGTGTGCAAAGAACTTGGGCTGCGTCCGGTAAGACACAAGTCTGTTCTGAGCTTATGGGAAGGTAATCGCCATAAGTTCAAGTTGCATCGGCTGAGATAGCAGCCATTTTAATTCAATTCAGGCCTGATTCCCAAGAAAAACCGCCGCAATTCCACTCGCTTTATAGCAAAACGCTGCGATGTCATCCCTGCGTAGGCAGGGATCCATTGGCGTTCTAGCCACACGCCACTGGGTTCCCGCCTTCGCTGGAACGACGCCTCAAACATTTGAGTTTCCTCAATGCGTTGCCTATACATTCGGCAATTTTCTTTAAAAGTTTCTTAAAACCTAATTGTCCGCACTGCGCTTGAGGCTTGTTTGAGAATCAGGTTTTAATACTTCTAGTTAGTTTCAACTTGGTATCAGGCAAATCTGAATCGGAGACATCAAAGAAAGCTTTCGAAATTCCGGGATGGAGTCCACACCCATTCGCTGCAGCGCTTTCTCGACTTCCTTTGAAATCTGCTGTGTTCACAGTGTAGTGAGAATGGAGTCGTTTGAAAAATACGGAATAAAAATAGGGGTATCGTAAAAAATGATAGCTATGTTTTTTTTCAGCCCGCGCATTTCATGACAAGTCTTTGATGGCCATCTCCACAGAAAATAGTAACAAAAAATATATCCTAAAAATTTTGTTGACTTTCCACGCAATAAAAACTACAGTTGTAGAACTACATAAGTAGTTGAAGCTAGCTCGCAACGTCAAACCAAACAAAGGCGAAGAAATTACGCGCAACCAAGCTTCATACAAAAATTTTTGTAGAGAGAATAATGATGGAAGACGACTTAAAAAATGTTTCACTCAGTGAGCCGCAACTGGCACTGATGCGTGTCCTCTGGAGCAAGCCAAACTCTACCGTGATCGAAGTAGTCGACGCGATGCGCCAAAGCCGCCCCCTAGCGCATACAACGATTGCGACGATGTTGATGCGTCTGGAAAAGCGCGGCTTAATAACCGCCACTAAAGAGGGGCGCCAATTAATTTATCGCGCCAATTTATCCGAATCGGAAGTCCAAAAATCTATGGTGGCTGAATTGCTGTCGTCAGTTTTCTTAGGCAATGCCAAAGCTTTGCTCAGTCATTTGCTAAAAGAAGATGAGATTAAAGCAGAAGATCTGGAGCAAATTCGTCAACGCTTGAATCAAAAAAACTAAAGTGGGTGTGAGCATGAATAGTATAGATAATGTTTTGGCAGTAATCGTCTATGGTCTGATCAGCTATTTTCTGCATAGCTCTGCATTGTTATGTGTAGCGACCGCGGCTCAACATCTTGGCATGCTAAAACCATTACGCTTGGCAGAAAGAGCATGGCGCTTTGCGCTATTTGGCGGTCTGTTGAGCAGCATACTAAGCAGCCTTTTGTGGATGAATTTTCAATCAGCACCACCAACCACCATCGCTGTAGAAACAATCTCACCCAAGGTTGCGCTTAGTGATGATTTCCCACAAAGTCAGGCGAATAGTGTGCTGCCGCCGTCCATCGCTACCCATAATTTATCAACGCCTTTTCAAGCGCAGTCTGCTGGAGGACAAATTTCTAGCGCGGCATCGACATCGACAGTTGTCACTGCCGCATGGGAAATTCCAGAAAACCTTAAACAACTGACTCGCGCACTTTTGATTGCCTGGCTGCTTTACATCGGTTTCATTCTTGCAAAGGCCACTATCTCGGTCAGATACCTGCACCGCCTAGCCGCCAGCCTGCCTTTAGTAGAGCGTGCCGATTTGCAAGCTCTATTGCAACGCTTAGCACCGCATGCAAAGATTTCGATTCGGATCTGCCACCATCGCACCTGGAGTAGCCCTTTCGTTTGCCCTGACGGAACGATTTGTATGCCTGCGTGGGCGCTTCAAGATGTCGATCCTGAGCAGACATATGCGATGCTGACACACGAAGTCCAACACGTCCTCAGGGCCGATGGGAAATGGCGGATCGCACAACAATTAATCACATCGATATTTTTCTTCCAGCCGCTGAATCGTTACGCCAACCAACAATTGCAGCTTTTAGCAGAAATCGACTGCGACCACAGCGCGATTCAGAGCTGCTCAGTCGAAAACTATTCCCGCAGCTTATTACGTTGTGCGGAAATGTACTACGCCAATACCCCCCCCGTTTTTGCCAGCTCCATGGCAACGCCTTCTTCACTACTACGTCGTATCAATCTTCTTTTTAATGAGGACGCTATGTACAATTTGATTTCAGAGAAACATATTAAGCAAGCAAACGCAGGAGCAATTGGCCTGGGCATATTCGCGGTGTTAAGTTTATCGGGAATCAGTTTTGCCATGCCTGCCATACACTTTGCTAGTGAGTCGATACCTGCCCTAGCGACCAACACCAACACCAACAATTCGCCGACCCTCGCGAAGACAACGTCAGTCGAGTTAGCAACACTGTCAGAACCAGCGCATGCCAACAATTTGTCGGTAACAATAGGTGGACCAGCCGATGCACCAAACGATAGACCAAACGATGCGGCCATCGACGTCCCAACTTACACGACGACCAGCAACATCGCTAACCCACCTAGCAAACTCGCCACACCCGCCGTTCAGGCCGAGAATAGTCTTTCCACCTCAAGCAAGCAAAGTGCGGTGTTCGAGCAAGCACAAGCGGCTTATCATAGTAAAAATTTCCCACTTGCCTTGCAATTATTTAGAGAATTGGCGAAAAGTGGTCACGCCGAAGCACAATTCGCGGCAGGTGAAATGTTATGGCTAGGTGAAGGTGAAAAAGTCAATCCGGAAGCGGCTATTACGCTATTGAGCCAAGCCGCTGGCCAGGGCCATATGAAAGCGCAGAAATACGTGGAACTGTTTGCGCAGCGAGCACAACATCAAACCGAGTTGAACTATCTTACGCAGAATTTCGATGGCGGCAAATTGAAGTGGACAGAGCAGACTTGCGAGCGTCCAACGCTATCCAGCACTCGACCTGCGACAAAAGAATACACCGGAATCATCGACAAATTGAATGCAAATCTAACGTGCTACAACAGCTATGTCGCCAACCTCAAACAAAGCTTAGCGAGTGAAAATTATCTGAGTGCTGACCTGCGCCGCTTAATGCGAGCTGACGAAATTGAACAATCTAAACAGCTGGTGCAAAACGTCTACTATGAAATGGGTGTACAAGCGATGCGCAATAGTGAACAAATGCTCGCGGAGTTCGACAATAAGAATCAACTCTGGCGAGCTGACATTAGTAATCAAGTCATGCGCAATGAAATCATAAAACGCGAAATGGAACAAGCGCATTTTGCAAGAATGCTACGGCCGCAAGTCGAAGTCGAGACGGGTATTCGCACCATCACTACATCCACGAATCCCAATGTCAGTCCAAACACAAAATAGAAGATCAAATATTGCTGGCTGAAGAAGCGTTGAAAGAACGAAAGTAACCAGCAGGCTACAAAAAAAGAATCTCCCCTTAATGAAGCATTGCAGAAATTCTATTCGACAACGCTTCATTTTTTTTGTGGGATGTGATTTTACTTAGAGAGATGTTTCTTCAAGAAAGCTTCTAAGCGCATATAGAAATCACGGCGATGTTCACTATCGTAAAAGCCATGGCCTTCGTTTTTAGCCAGCATCCATTCCGGTGTATTACCCGCTTTAATCAATGCGTCACGCATCTTTTCAGCTTGATCTAATTGCGTCGTTTCATCCTTTGTGCCATGTGCTAAAAATACCGGAATTTTTACTTTCTCAGCCTGGCTCGACGGTGATTGTTGCGCCAGTGATACCGGATCATTTCCCATCGATTCAACAACGAAATTTGTTGCTTGCTTATCGGAACTAATGTCTTCGCGTTTCAAACGACTTGACAGGTCATAACGCCCTGAGTAGCCCACTGCGCATTTGAACATGCCTGGCGCCTTGATTGGTGCCATCAAGGCTGCATAGCCACCGAAACTAATACCAAATACACATACCCGGTCTTTATCAATTTCTGGATGATTATTCGCCCACTTCACGCCATCAATCAAATCGTCCATCATTTTGCCGCCATATTCGCGATAGCCAGCACGACGGAATTTTGGACCCCGTCCGCCAGAACCACGGAAATTCACTTGCAATACGGCATAGCCACGACTTGCCAAAAACTGCGCCTCGTCATCGAAATACCACGTATCACTGACGCCAAATGGTCCGCCGTGAGGCAACAAGATCATCGGTAATTTTTTACCATCCGGATTATTCGGCATCGTCAAATAGCCAGCAATCTCCATTCCATCGTGCGCTTTGAATTTAATCGCACGACGTTCAGCCATTTGTTCTGCATTAATCCCCGGCATATTTGTCAACAACATATCCGCCTTGCCAGTTTTCCGGTCAAAGATAAAGTAAGAACCCGGATCTTTATCACTACTCACACTGAACAAAAGTTTTTGTCCGTCCAATGTGAAATTAATGAAGTGCACATAGGCATCGGGGAAAGAAGCACTCAAAGATTTGTGCAGCTGTGCGTCGGCTGAATTTTCATCCAGATAGCGCGCTTTTGGAACGCCAACACTCAAGGTATATGCAAACGGCGTCGACGGATGTGATGTGTATTCTATGGTGCCAACGTTAGACAATTTGTCTTGCATAATGATACTACGCTGCCCAGTTTTGACATCTTCACGCAGCAAACCATACGGACCGTCGTCTTGACTAAAATGCGCATAAAAAGCACTATCATCAGCGGTAAAGTCGAAAGGCTGCAAATGCAAATCCAAGGATGCTTTGTCAATACTATTCCACGCACCACTAGCGTCGTCTTTGCGTAATACGATCGTATCATTTGTCTCACTAGAACCAATCGCAAAACGTGGTTTACCATCGGATTGATGCACGAAGCTCAGACGACGCAAGGGAATATCTGCCAACAATTTTCGGAAGACGCTATAGGTATTGATTTCATATAATTGGGTTCGATTGACTCGCCATTCATTTGAGGTCAGTTGTATCGTACCGTCCATTGATGCTGGAATATGGCTGATGATTCCATAACCCAAATCGTCGTGATAACGCGATGCACGTTTTGATTGAGTTGAACCGTTGTACCCGTACAGATATTCAATTTCGCTACCGTCCATATTTGCGGCAACAACTTCGCCGGTCGCTTCTGGTCTCTCGCGATAGCCAACTTCAATTCCTTTTTGAATCACCAATCGATCATTCTTGATCCAACCAAAATCAATCGGAACTTCATACCCAGGCAGCACGAAAGTGTTCACAATTTTCAGGTCGGGTAGCGCGTAAATCGTCATCGTGGGGACGATACGGTCGCGGCGTTGGATTCGCACATTGACGGCTAAGTGTTTGCCATCGGGGGACAACCTCGGATTACTATATTTTTGCTCTTCAACGAAAGCATCAATTGGCACCACTTGATCGGATTTTTGCGCATTCGCGGCAGCGCTCACCGCCAATAACAAAAAAGGAATTAGACGCTTCATCATCAGTCTCTGTAATTAAAAGCAATTATGATAACGCCAATATGAAGAGAGATATAGCATTTTTATGCGTCGCGTCTTTTCTGCGTGCTTGCCACACAAACTAGCTTGCAAACTTACGCTAAAAACTCACGACGATCTAACTAGGTTGTTGCAGGCTTACGAGAATTTCTTCGCGATATTGGCGGCTACAGGGCACCACCGCACCGCTCCGCAAATGAAACTCCCCATCCCCTTTTCCATTCGCATCAAAGCGCATAATTTGATCGCGTCTGACCAAATAACTTCGATGACAACGGGAGAATGCGCCACCTAATCTTTGCGCGCAGACCGACAAGGTTTGGCGCAGCATGTGGTTAGCCTGTGCAGTGTGTAGCAAGACATAATTATCAGCAGCTTCGACCCAGTGGATTTCTTCCACTGGCACGATATACATACTGCCGCGCTCCTGAATGATCAAAGGCGCAGCTTTAAAGGACGCACGCGTGCTTACTTGCTGCGCTGCATAAGTCGTCGCAGCCACTACGGCATTATTGGCTTTGTTGAAAGCACGTAAAAACCGCTCTTCGTCAAATGGCTTGAGCAAATAATCAACCGCATTGGCATCAAATGCCTGCAAGGCAAATTGATCGTATGCTGTTACGAAGATAAGTTGTGGTGCTGGTTCGGGGATTTGTTGTGCGACGCTCAAACCATCGAGCTCTGGCATCTGAATATCTAAGAAGACTATATCAAAAGTACTTTGCGCCAAGGCTTGCAATGCCGCGACACCATCGCGTGCTTCAGCGATAAAACTGACCAATGAATGCGCGCTAAGCAAACGACGCAGTTTATCGCGTGCTGGCCGTTCGTCGTCGACAATTAAAACGCGCAGTTGTTCAGCCATGATTATCCTTCATTCTGCAAAGGCAAAATAATCTCACTGCGAACTCCAGCTGGAAGCCTTGCTTCAATCTGGATGCGCCCTCGTTCCCCATACATCACAGCCAAACGCTGGCGCAAATTATGTACGCCTATGCCAGGCGGATTGCTGCTTGGGCCAGTAACTAAGTGCCCAACATCATCCTCCACAATCAATTGCAATTGATCTGCCAACAGATTTGCCTGTACGCTAATCTGCGTCAAGCCCGAACGTTTTTCAACAGTGTGCTTAAAGGTATTTTCCAATAACACTTGCAAACACATGGTAGGTACTTTACAGCGCAAGGTTTGGGGGTCGATTTGCCAGCTTATACTCACCCGTTCGCCAAATCGTATCAGCATCAAATCCGCATAGGCATGCAAGAGTTCAAGTTCGCGCTCCAAACTGGTTTCGGTTTCCTCACCTAAATCCAACGTATGGCGTAATAAAGCGGCGAGGCGACTGAGTGCTCTATCTGCCGCGTCGACGTCGGTATACATGAGCGAGGAAATCGCATTTAAGGCATTGAATAGAAAGTGTGGTTGTATTTGCTGACTTAATCTTTGTATATGTGCGACCTGTAATAATTTGGTCGCACGCTCAGCGTTATTTTTCTCTTCTAACAAAAACACATAGGATTGCACGCCGAAAATGACCACGTAAAATAGGCCAAGAAAGATCGATAATTTAATCGATTCATACACAAAAACTTCTAGCCACGGATCGTGTTTATATGTGAGGCCACATAGGGCATATACGCCATGACGGAGCGAAAAAGTCAGTACAATAAAACCGATGCAGACCAGCGGCAAATAAGCGATCTGGCGCAAGAACCAGCGCCGCGGCGTTTGCAGTAGCTGCCTGTCGGTCAAGACCGGTAACTGCAGATAAAACAGAAAACTGCCCACCAGCGCCGAAGAGCTTTCCCAAAATATAGGTTCCCACAAATTCTGACCACCGTCGCGCCAGTAATCCTGTATTGCAACCGCCACCATCAATGCCCAGAACAAAATCGCACCGCCTATCATGCTGAGACGACCGATACGTTGTTGTGTCAGGCTGGGCATCAGATCAAACTCTTTGCACCCAGCCATTTGCCACTCTGGCATAAGTCACGGCTGACATCGAGTACCAATTTTTCCACCGCTTGCGCAGCATTGGTGAGCGGGATATTTTTAGAGGAGCACAAAGTCACGGTGCGTGATAGCGCGGCATCACTGATCACACTTGCTCGCATATCACCGCGTTCAATTTCGGCCAACAACGGCGATACAGGCAAAATAGTCGCTCCCATATCGGCCAAAATCGCGGACTTCAAAATCGCAATTGACGTAATGTCGATGACGTTCGCAATTTGTTTGCCCTGTTCGCGCACGACTTGTTCTATGCGTGGCCTTACACCGTGCTGAATGCTCGGCAGTATCAACGGTGCTTGCAGGACCTTATCGAGTGTGATGGATTTACGCTTGCACGCATATTGAGAATCAGTGCGTGTGATGTACATCATCTGTTCTTCGACCAAAGCTTTGGTATTGAATTTTCCAAGCTGACCGTCGTCAAAAAGTACTGCCAGATTCAAACGACCAGAGGCTAGCTGTTCAGTCAAATTACCAGTCAATTCTTCAGTCAATTGAAAAACGATATCTGGGAATGCTGCACGTACCGCAGTCAACAGCGGAAACGCCAAAGCGCCCGAAGCACTTTGAGGAATGCCAAGTGCCACCGTGCCACTTGGTTTATCGGTCGTTTGATTCACTGCAGACTTAGCATCGGCGACCTGTTTCAAAATCGCTAAAGCGTGTTCGTAAAAAATTTTTCCAGCATCAGTCGCCTGCATACCTTGCGCAGAACGATGCAAAAGACTGGCGCCCAATTCTTCTTCGAGTTGTTGAATCTGCTGCGTCAAAGCAGGCTGGACGATATGCAAGACTCGCGCTGCACGCGATAAGGAACCGTGATCAACAATAGCAACAAAATAGCGTAGTTGACGTAGTTCCATGCGTGGGAAAAGTGGGAGAAGAAATCAATAAAAAGAGCGCAAAACTAACGATTTGTAAAACCGCTAAGTCAAAACAATGAGTGTCCGAATTAATTAGAAAAATTCGACGCTGTCATGCGATTGTTCGATATGCAAATCACCAGCTTTGACCAAGTCTTCATAGTGACAAACACGGTTACGCCCATTACTCTTAGCGAAGTACAAGGCTTGATCTGCACGACCAATAATGCCGACCGCAGGCTCGAACGGATCGATATGTGCAAACCCAATACTGATTGTCACCGTGCCGACTTGTGGGAAAGGATAACGTGCGACATTTTCGCGGAAACGCTCGAAAATCATCTTTGCATCATCTTTGCCGGTCGAGCGCAATAAGATCACAAATTCTTCCCCACCAAAGCGGAATAATTTATCACTAGGCCGAAATGAAGTACGCATGAGATTTGCGACCAGGATCAACACTTCATCTCCGTACAAATGTCCGAACGTATCATTGACACGCTTGAAGTGATCGATGTCTAGTACCGCCAACCAATGTTGTTTCTCTTTGTCGTTATGACGGCGCTCCACATCGGGTTGGTCAATTTCCTCGGATAGTTGTTTTTGCACGCTGGTACGCAAGATTTTTGAAAAGTTATCATCAAAAGTTTTGCGATTCAATAATCCGGTCAAGGAGTCGCGCTCACTATAATCGAGCAAATTCTGGAAATTACGGTAGACAACCAGAATACCGCTCATCACTTCTTTCGTATTCTCGGAATACACAGCAGGATTGTGAATTTCCAGACAAACATTGACCTTTTCATTCATCCAGATTGGTAACCAGATGGTGCGATTTCCTTGCTCGTCGAGCTGTTCGATAACACTCTCTTGTTGCCCTAGACCCTTGAACAGCGAGGGGAAATGCTCGATCGGCAGTTCCGGCACCAGATGTACCAAGTGCTCTTCGTTGACCGCGACTTTTCCATGATCCACAGTAATCTGCGCTTTAACCAACACCTTATCGCCAACATGCAAAATGTCTAAGACGCGTGCGCGCGCCGCATGCGTGAGTTCACTGAGCGCAGATATCACAGAGATATTGAGAAGATCATGGTCACGATGACCCGTAATCTCCATCAAATGTTTAATGATTGATTCCATAAATACGATCTAAGGAACGAGGTCCAAGAAAAAACAACAAGAAAAACTGCAAAAAAGTGAATCGCCTCAAGCACAAGATCCAACACGAGCACTGCCATCAATATCTATGTCATTTACTGCGCACGACTGTTTTCCGCCATAGCTAGCCGCAAGTCAACTGCAGGAATCGGGCAAAGAGCTTAGTAAAACGTCGACTATACCAGTATTTTGTTTATTTTCTAACCATTTTGAACTTGGTTTTGTTCATCTTAACTTTATATGACAATTGATAGCAAGGCTTTCAGATTGCCTATGAGAATTATCAAACTACTGTTGTTTCGTAGTCCTTTAACGAAACAACAATAATCGCCAAGTAGAGCGAACAAGCCGTCACTGTGATATCAGAAAAGCTACTCAACATCTTGAAACCGCAACAGATACCCTATCAAGGACAAACTCTTAATGCTTCGCGCAGGTAGATCGCATTTTTACAGCAACTATTTTTCTTATCCAAAGCGCGCTTACCCCTGCTCTTGAGGTATCCTAGCGGCTTCCAATTTTCCCTCTAAGAACTCCCCCAAAATGGCAAATTACGTCTATACCATGAACCGGGTCGGCAAGATCGTCCCACCTAAACGTCAAATTTTAAAAGATATTTCCCTTTCTTTTTTCCCGGGTGCCAAAATCGGCGTCTTGGGTTTGAATGGCTCGGGTAAATCATCTCTATTGAAAATCATGGCAGGTATCGATAAAGATATTCAGGGCGAAGCGGTACCCATGCCGAATCTGAATATCGGCTATCTACCGCAAGAACCACAACTCGATCCAGAACAAACCGTACGTGAAGCCGTTGAAGGTGCGCTTGGCGAAGTATTTGAAGCAAAAGCCAAACTAGAATTAGTGTATGCCGCTTATGCGGAAGAAGACGCCGATTTCGATGCGCTGGCGAATGAACAGGCTCGCTTAGAAGCGATTATCTCTACCTCAGCCGGGGACAATGTTGAACTGCAATTAGAAATGGCTGCGGATGCTTTGCGCTTGCCACCTTGGGATGCCAAAATTGCGGTCTTGTCGGGTGGTGAAAAACGCCGTGTCGCTTTGTGCCGTTTGTTGTTATCTAAGCCTGACATGTTGTTGCTTGATGAACCGACCAACCATCTGGATGCAGAATCAGTCGATTGGCTGGAGCAATTCTTATTACGTTTCCCTGGCACCGTCGTCGCGATTACGCATGATCGCTATTTCTTGGACAATGCCGCTGAATGGATTTTGGAGTTGGATCGCGGTGCAGGTATTCCTTGGAAAGGCAATTACTCATCCTGGTTAGATCAAAAGCAAGCACGCTTGAAACAAGAAGAAGCGACTGAATCGGCACGTCAACGCGCCTTGCAAAAAGAATTGGAATGGTCACGCCAGAATCCAAAAGCACGTCAGGCGAAGAGTAAAGCACGTCTAGCACGCTTCAATGAAATGAGTGAACATGAATACCAAAAACGTAATGAAACACAGGAGATCTTTATTCCTGTAGCAGAGCGTTTAGGTAATGAAGTGATCGAATTCAAAAACGTCAGTAAATCTTTTAGTGATCGCCTCTTGATCGACAATCTAAGCTTTAAGATTCCACCTGGCGCAATCGTCGGTATCATCGGCCCGAACGGCGCCGGTAAATCCACTTTGTTCAAAATGATCAAAGGAATTGAACAACCAGATAGCGGTGAAGTTGTGCTCGGTCAGACTGCAAAAATCTCACTGGTCGATCAATCACGCGAAGATTTGGGTAATACCAAAACCGTGTTTGAAGATGTCGCGAATGGTGCAGACATTTTGACGGTCGGACGTTTCGAGATGCCTTCCCGTGCTTACCTCGGACGCTTTAACTTCAAAGGTGGCGATCAGCAAAAAATCGTCGGCAATTTGTCTGGCGGTGAACGTGGTCGTTTGCATCTGGCAAAAACCTTGCTACAAGGCGGCAATGTCTTATTACTCGATGAGCCATCGAATGATCTAGACGTAGAAACTTTACGCGCTTTAGAAGATGCTTTATTGGAATTCGCTGGTAGCGTAATGGTGATCTCACATGATCGTTGGTTCTTAGATCGTATTGCGACACACATCCTTGCGTTTGAAGGCGATTCACAAGTAAGCTTCTTCGATGGCAACTATCAGGAATATGAAGCCGACAAGAAAAAACGTTTAGGTGAAGAGGGTGCAAAACCTAAGCGTATTCGTTACAAACCATTGACGGTATAAGTTGAGTACAAAGCGGTTGACGGCATCGTCAATCGCTTTCCACACTGTCATGAATCAAGTCAAAAATCCTTCGTTTATTTTGCATAATGGTAGAGTATGAGTATGATCGATAAGATGCGTGTCACACGGGCTGGAATACGCCAATTTATTCTTTCAGGTTGCTTGTTGCTCAGCGCAACCCTGATAACGGGGAATGCCCAGGCATTTAATGAGAAAGCTGCAAGTGGTGACAGTACCGCCTTGCCTATCTCACGCCTAGAACCTTTCGTCGTGAACCTGACGAGCTTTGATCGCTATCTGCAAACCATTGTTAGTTTGCAACTAACGAATGCGGAAGCGGCTGAAAAAATTAAACAGCTCACGCCTATCGTGCGCCATGTCATTATCATGGCACTGAGTGCCAAGGAATCGACCGATATGTTGACTACGGCTGGAAAGAAGCTCCTGATTGATGAACTGCGCGAAAAGCTCAACAAAGCTTTAACGCAATGGGATAAAGAAATGGTGTCCGATGTCTTCTTTGAAAACTTCGTCGTACAATAATCGCGACATCCCCCATCATCGGTCTCTATGTATCAACTCAAATCGGCAGTCGCTGCTGAAATCGAAATAAAAAAAAGTCGCTTTCTTGGTCAGCTTTATCCGATTTTTAGCCGCAACGAAGCACAAACTCTACTCAGTCAAATTCGCGCCCAACATCCAAATGCAGTGCACGTTTGTTGGGTCTTATTGTGCGAGGGTGACTCCGGCTTAGATGATGATGGCGAGCCTTCTGGCACTGCCGCTAAGCCCATGTACAACGTGCTGGTACATAAAGAATTGTTCAATGTGTTGGCAGTGGTAGTGCGCTATTGGGGCGGCACCAAGCTAGGTGCAGGTGGATTAACCCGCGCTTACGGTCAGGCGATTTCAGATGCGTTTAAGAATGCAGAATTAATCGCCATTGAAGTATTGAGTGAAATCCAATTAGCGGCTAACTTCGCTGATGAATCGCAATTACGACGCGTATGCGATCATTATCAGGCGAGTATTTTGCAAGTCGACTATGCGGACCGAGCAATATTAACGATCAAACTCAAAGCCAATCAAGTCGATGCCTTTTACCAAGAAGCCTTCAATCTATTACGTGGCAATTTGGAACGGCTGTCGGAAGAATAATTTCCATCAGAGCAGCACGGCGATTTGCAAGGTCGCCAACTCAGTCGGGCTAGCTTTAAAACCCGTCTTCGCATAACGCTGCCAACGTCCGAGCACAAAAGTCGTCAACAAATTCGCGCGCATCGCCACTTCCGATTCTGGGACTTGTCCTTGTGCACCCGCTTGTCTGAGTGCCTGTTTGTAAGCGAGTTCAATTCTGTCCATCAATTGATTAATACGTAGTTGTAAGCGGTCATCTTCATGCACTAAAGCATCTCCAATTAACACTCGGGTCATGCCCGGATTGCGCTCAGCAAAACTCAATAACATCAAGGTGATTCCCTGCGCTTGCTGCAAGCCGTCTTTATGTTGTTGGCTGATTTGATTAATCAGGCCAAACACGGTTGTTTCAATGAATTCGATCAAGCCTTCAAACATCTGCGCCTTGCTGGCAAAGTGACGATATAAAGTCGCTTCTGACACATCGATTTTAGCGGCCAATGCTGCCGTGGTAATTTTTTCGCCCTTAGGGTTTTCTAACATGCCTGCTAAGGCCTGTAAGATCTGGAGCTTACGCTCGCCGGGTTTCGTGATAGACATAGCTTGAAAGTAATTGGTGAAGACTAAGAAATGTGCAACTGACGTAAGCGTCGCGGCAAGTCGAACACTGATTTTACTGTGATATCGGCGCTGGCAGAAATACTTTTCTGTTGCACGTGTTGTCCGTGCCCCGTCACCATCACCGTGCGTATGCCTAATTGTTTAGCAGCGATGATATTGGCCACGCTATCTTCCACCAAAATACATTGACTGGGGTGCCAGCCATGTTGCGCTAACAGCCTGCGCAGATAGGGCTTGCTGGGTTTAGGGTGAGATTTGCCATGCACGCGCATGTTTTCTATGGAGATATGCGCAGCAAAATGGCGATGAATTTGAAAGTGCCTGATGGCTTGTTGTGAATAGCTTTGCGGGGCATTGGTGAACAAGATTTTTTTGCCGGGTAATAGCGCAAGTATTTTCGACAATCCGCGTTCTCGTCTGAGCAGATCTGGTAAGTGATCGAACTTGTGCGCTTCACGCAGGAAGTCTTTTTCATTCACACCATGGTGGATGACCATGCCTTTTAGCGTGGCGCCGTAACGTTTCAGGTAACTGATTCTTAGTTGGTTGACGGTTTCTGGGTCTGAAGGATGATTGGCCTCTGCTAAGACTTGGGTCATATAGCGGGTCATGTTGTTGGCTATGCTGGGGAAGACTGCTGCGCTGGCGTTGTGTAGGGTGTTGTCTAGGTCGAATAGCCAGATGGTTTGTTTTGCTTGCATTTCGCTTTGGCTTTACGTTTTGAGCAAAGCTCATCGTTCACAGGTCGGGGGTGGCCCGACAGCCAGTTACCTTTTTTGCTTCGCCAAAAAAGGTAACCCAAAAAAGGCGACCGCACTATCGCTGCCCTTCGGGTTCCCAATTGTGCGAAACAAAAAATGGGAAAGCTTCGAAACTCGCTTCGCTCAAACAACGAAGCTTTCTCTTTCCATTTTCCGTATCGCACAATTGGCATCGCTAGAAGCGGAAAGCTCAAGGTCTCGAACGTCGACAGTAAAACGTGATGTCAAATTAATTCAAAAGAATCTTCAAACTAAACATCGCTTTCATATTTTTCACGCATTTCAAAATATGTGCGCTTACAATGTTCGAAGTATGCCCTCTCATCTTCTGCTCTCGTTTCAGCCTCCTGACCACGGATTATAGGGTCTGCCAAATTAACTTCCACAATCTCAATGGTAACTCTATCGCCCAACGCCAAATTATTATCTTCCAACCAAACTAAATGTTCATCTTGAACACCATCAAAACGTGCTGTCAATCCTCCGAGACGAAAGGAAAAATCCTTTGTATCATCACGTCCGCGTGAGTTAGTCGCACTACCTAATTTTCCAGAACAAGATAATATCGCACTCAAAACACCAAGATCCTCCGTCCCACCAACTATTGGAGTCCTTTCGTTGACCTGAACTTTAAGTGCGTACATTTCTCATCCCTAATAATGATTTTCAATGACTACGAATCATCGTACCAAAAGCTTGCTCCGTTAAAATCTCAAGTAGCAAAGAATGCGGAATGCGGCCATCGATAATGTGGACCGTATTCACACCTGATTTTGCGGCATCTAAGGCGGAAGAAATCTTCGGTAACATGCCGCCGGAGATCGTGCCGTCTGCGAACATTTCGTCGATTTCTCTGGCGGATAGGTCTGTTACCAAGTTGCCTTGTTTGTCTAAGACGCCAGGGATATTTGTCATCATGATCAGCTTTTCGGCTTTCAGAATTTCGGCGATTTTGCCTGCTACCAAGTCGGCATTAATGTTGTAGGCTTGGCCGTCTTCGCCGAAACCGATAGGGGAAATAATCGGGATGAAGGCATCGTCTTGCAGGGCTTTAACGACCGCTGGATTGATCGCGTCGATTTCGCCGACGAAACCGATGTCTAAGAATTCACCAGGGTTTTCGCGGTCTGGCATTTTCATTTTACGGGCGCGGATTAAGCCGCCGTCTTTGCCTGTTAACCCGACCGCTTGACCGCCGTAATGATTGATCAGCATGACGATATCTTGTTGCACTTCACCGCCCAACACCCACTCCACCACTTCCATGGTTTCTTCGTCGGTGATGCGCATGCCTTGGACGAAAGTGCCTTGTTTGCCGACTTTTTTCAGGGCGTTGTCGATTTGTGGACCACCACCATGGACAACAACTGGGTTCATACCCACCAATTTGAGCAAAATGACGTCGCGTGCGAAGCCGTGTTTTAAACGTTCTTCGGTCATCGCGTTACCGCCGTATTTCACGACGATGGTTTTACCGTGAAATTTACGGATATACGGTAATGCCTCTGCCAAAATCTCCGCTTTAATTTCAGGTTCTACCCCAGCTAAGCGATCGGGTGTTTCGTCGAGAGTGTTTGTCGTAATGCTCATATTAAGGTTATCCTATGAAGTATCGAGATCTTAGCCTGAATTTTACAGGCAAAAGCGATGCCCGTTAAAACCTGATTAGGTATTTTTATTTATGTCCCACATTGCGGAATTGCATCAACAGCTTGAGATCATGCGCCCAGCCTTGCAGCGTTTTGCTCTGCTGCAGCTGAGAAATGCTGTACATGCTGACGATGCCGTGCAAGAAACCTTGCTGGCGGTGCTGGAAAAGCCCGATAGTTTCAGCGGCAAATCCAGTCTGCGAACGTATGTTATTGGCATTTTAAAATTCAAAATCATTGATTTTCTCCGTGCAGGGAATCGTGAAGCGCAGTTCGCCGATTTTGCCGGTGAAGACCAATCCGATGACGATGTTGTCGATCATTTATTTAATGCGAATGGGCATACGATAGAAGTCGCTAGCGCTTGGGGTGCACCGGAGGCGAGTCTGCAGCAGCAAGATTTTTTCAAAACTTTAGAAATTTGCTTGGAAAAATTGCCGCCACAAACGGCCCGTGTTTTCATGATGCGTGAGTGGCTGGAATTATCCACCGAAGAAATTTGTAAGGAATTGGCTCTGAGTACGTCTAATCTATGGGTTCTGCTCTATCGTGCGCGCTTACGTTTGCGTGAATGCCTGGAACTCAATTGGTTTGCCCATACACCTGCTGCGAAATAGCATCTTTACCAGAGTTTTCTTATGCGTATCTTTTATACCTGCAAGCAGGCCCACCAAAAACTCTCCGAAAACTTAGATCGTGAGTTGAGCCTAACGGAACGTACTCAATTGAAAATTCATTTGAGTATGTGTCGTTCTTGTACTAACTTTGGCACGCAAATGCGCACCATACGGATAGCAATGCAAGAAATGGCGAAAGGCAAGTCTTCAGACCAGCATGAGCCTTGAATTATGGCTTAGAAAGCGGCGATGTCACTGAGTTGAACCGCTAAAAGAACCACAGTGAAAAACACAATGTGTCTGATTCAGTTACCATAGCACCTTTCAGCATCACTTCTCGCACGAAATCTTGCTTTTGGCGTTCGCGCCGACTGGACAAATAATGCCAACTGACTCCAAATTTCAAGCTGTTCCTACGATCCCTGTCTCACAGCGTATCCGTGAGCGTATCGTCAACGCTAAGGTTCGTTACCACGCGAATGACAATATCGCCGATTTCATCGAGCCAGGCGAACTCGATCTGCTGTTGGCCGAGGTCGAAGGCAAACTACGTGGCGTATTGGAGAGCTTAGTCATCGATACCGCCAGCGACCACAATACTTTGGATACTGGGCGCCGTGTCGCCAAAATGTATCTGAACGAAATCTTCAAAGGTCGTTACTTGCCTATGCCGCCGGTCACGGAATTTCCGAATGCGTCGCACCTGAACGAATTAATGATCATCGGCCCAATTACGGTGCGCTCAGCCTGCTCGCATCATCTATGCCCGATCATCGGTAAGGTCTGGATTGGTGTGATGCCGAACGAACATTCGAATCTGATCGGCTTGTCGAAATACGCCCGCATTGCCGACTGGATCATGAGTCGCCCGCAAATTCAGGAGGAAGCGGTCGTGCAACTCGCAGACGCCTTGCAAGAAAAGATGCAACCCGATGGATTAGCGGTAGTTATGGAGGCCGATCACTTCTGCATGCATTGGCGTGGCGTGAAAGATATGGATTCAAAAATGATCAATAGCGTGATGCATGGATCATTTTTAAAAGATCCAAATTTACGTCGTGAGTTTTTATCGCTGATTAAGAAATAATTTGGGAAGTAACTTAAGAAATAACGCTAGCCACAATTTCAACCGTGATAGGAAAACCAGCATGTTAGTCCGTCTTTTATACGCGAGCCGTGCCATCGATGGCAATTTAAGTGAGACCGTACAAAACATCATGCAACAATCGCGCGATCATAATCCGCAGCATGGAATTACTGGCATTCTCTGTCACAGCGATCAAGTATTTATGCAAGTTTTAGAAGGCGGGCGCGAAGCGATTAATACGCTGTATGGTCACATCTTGCGCGACCCACGCCACACCGATGTGATCCTTTTAGATTACGAAGAGATCAGCCAACGCCGCTATGCTGGTTGGACCATGGGGCAAGCCAACCTAGGCAAAATTAATCCGTCCATTTTATTAAAATACTCGGCACTTCCTGAACTTAATCCACACAGAATGTCAGGGAAAATGTCGTTGGCTTTGATCGAAGAGTTAATGGCAACCGCAGCGATTGTAGGGCGAGCCTAGTTAATACTTTCTTAGTGTTACGAAGTGGGTATCGATGCGTAGCTGGCACTCACTACTTCTGGTATCGGTGCATCTAATGCTGCGCAAACACTGCGCAATAAATCGGCACCAGCGATACTTATTTTCTCTCCACTAGCCTTGAGCATCAAGCGAACCAAAAATGGTTTCGCCAAGGGTGCTAATTGCTGGAATTTGTCGAGCGCCTGCTTCACGTCAAAGTAATCTACCGCTGCCCGAGGTACAAACCGTGCAGCGCCCAAACCGAGATCAGGCATGTTGTTCAAGGCCGTCTGAAAGGCTTGCTCTGCCTGCTCCGCCGCAAATTCTGTCGTTGCCATTAATGAGATCAGCAAGGCAGTTTCTGCGGACAATTGATGCAGCCCTGCATATTTGACTTTCACATCACGACCCGCTTGCGAACTCAAGCGTCGCTGCAACAAAGTTTGCACGACAAATTCCGCCTGCGTCACCACCTGATCCGCGGCGATCAGACGCGCTGCTATACCCAATAATTGTTGGGCCTGCTCCGCACTTAATAATTTCAACGCTGGCATGGCTAAATCCAAGACAGGCAAACGCATGCTTGCCGACATCGTTTCCGTCAACTCATGCAACAAGGTCACGAGCGCACATTGTGGAGCGACCGCTTGACGTAAGATATCGAGTTGAATTTGAAAATTGGCGGCATCACTACGATCCAGTAATAAAGCATAGACCAAGGCGCTAGCCGCTTTGGGGTCACGCGCAGCTTGTACAATTTCAGCAGGAATACTTACCGCCATCTTGTTGGTCGCGGCAGCAGGTAACTGGTTTGCTAAGGGTGTTTCAACCGACGGCGTTGCAGCCTGATAGCCGAACTCTGGATGAAAGCTAGAAGTAGAAACCGCAATGGCGGACGGCAGCTGCGCCCTCGGTGAGGCTGGAGCAAAGCCTGAGGCAGCGACGCCCATTACAGGAAGGTGATCCACTTCTGCCGGTAATTCACTGGCATCCAGCAGCTCCACATTACGACCATACAAACGTTGTAGGCGCGTCTCTATGGGCGGATGGGTAGCAAATAAACCAGACAATAAATTGGGCCGCGCCGCGCCTAAGAACATGTGCGATAACTGTTCAGCATTCGGATTATTAATCCGCGAACCACATTTGTTTTTCCGCGTTAATCCACCAATTTTGCGCAGAGCACCGCCTATCCCATCCGGATTGCGGGTAAATTGTACGGCGCTGGCGTCGGCTAAAAATTCACGCTGACGCGATACTGCTGATTTAATCAAACGTCCGAAAAATATACCGATGTAACCAATCACGAACAAGGCTACACCAAACACGATCATCATCAATTGTAAGGATGGGCCTTTTTCATCACGGCTACGGGAGCCACCCATGCGGGCACCCCATTCCATCAAATGCTGACCAAAACTGGCCAGCATTTGGATACCAAACAAAACGCCGATCAGTTTCACATTCATGCGCATATCGCCATTTAAAATGTGACTGAATTCGTGGCCGATCACACCTTGCAATTCATCTCGGCTTAAGCGCGATAAAGTGCCGCGTGTGACTGCCACCACCGCTTCATTCTGATGATAACCTGCGGCAAACGCATTAATCGCATCTTCTTCATCCATCACATAGACACGCGGACAAGCGATACCTGAGGCTAATGCCATTTCTTCCACGATATTCAAAAGACGACGTTCCTGAATATCGCGCGAGTCGGGTTGCACCAAACGCCCTCCTGCCATCTGCGCCACGGCATCACCACCATCTTTTAGGCGCGCCATTTCGAACAAAGTACCACCGACGATAAACAAAAGCGTCACGGCAGTATTCGTAAAAAAGAAACCGCGTGGATAGGTGAAAGTCCCCGCCGCGTGCAGGCCTTTTGACCATAACCATAGCAAAGCTAAAGTAGCATTGACTGCCAGCACGATTGCGATCACGGCCAGCACAAACAGGAAGAGTAATTTCTTACTTTCGCGATGTGCTTGCGCCTGATGTTCAAAGAAGTTCATGGGTGCATACTTAAGCTGTGCGAATTAAGCAGTGAAGAAGAGATTCAGTAGCGTCAGAACGAAACTTTGACGGCTTTGCGTTCTTCCGGTGCCTCGGTCGCTTCCAATAATTCGGCTGTTTTAAAGCCAAACATACCGGCAAAAATATTGCCCGGAAATTGCTCGCACGCCGTGTTGTATTGCATCACACTGTCGTTATACGCTTGACGAGCAAATGAAATTTTATTTTCTGTGCTGGTCAATTCTTCTGTTAATTGCAGCATGTTTTCATTCGCTTTCAGATCTGGATACGATTCTGATAACGCAAACATTTTTCCTAGAGACGAAGCTAAAGCGCCTTCGGCATTCGACAACTGATGCACTGCAGCCGCGTTCGCTGGATCAGCCGCCACTTGCGCATTGGCTGTGACTGCCTGATTGCGCGCTGCGATCACTGCTTCCAGAGTTTCGCGCTCGTGCTTCATATAACCTTTGGCAACTTCCACCAAATTCGGAATCAAATCGTAGCGACGTTTAAGCTGCACGTCGATTTGTGCAAATCCATTTTTAAAACGATTACGAAAACTCACCAGATTGTTATAGGTACTAATGGCCCAAAAAATCAGCGCGCCAACGATAAGTAAAAAAATAATAAATCCCATATCATTCTCCTGAAAAAAAGAGCTGCAAATCGTAACTCTGCAGCTCTATAGTTTTTTTGCTTACTTAGATTCCTCGTTCAAATCCACTTTGTTTGGGGTTGCCAGCATGGTTTTCAACTCATCTTCAGTGATGTATTCAAACACCTTGACCACTTTACGCACACCGTTCACCCCTGCCGCTACACGTGCCGCTAAGTCGCCTTCACGATGCGTCACGCGTCCCATCAAGAAGACCGTACCACCTTCCGTGATGACTTTAAATGCGCTGCGATAGAGATCTTTAGTGTCAACCAAAGAAGCAATCACTTTTGTGGTAATCACCGTATCCGATGAGCGTGCCGAGAAATTCGACAAGCCCGAAACCAGTATTTCGTTTTGTACATTCATAACGCCCTGCACTGCGCGCACTTCTTTCTCAGCTGCGGCACGTGCTTCGTTATCTGCAACTTCGCCAGTCAATAAAGCCACCCGATTAAAACTATTTACATTGACGTGCGCGGCATCGCCCAAAACACGTTTAATCGCGAGCTCACCTTTCAACACGATGGCTTTATCTTCGGTTTGAGCGCCGAAAGTGCGTCTGTCAGTGGCCGCTAACGTTCCCATCACCGCACTGCCAACCACAACTGCCACACAGCCTTGCAGACTCACTAGCGCCGCGCAAGATAAACTCGCTACCAAAAACGGTCGCGCCAGACTTTTTACTACCGGATTCCAAAAAGATTTATTCATCCGAACTGTCTC
This sequence comes from Undibacterium sp. Ji22W, assembly GCF_049340305.1. Lineage (NCBI taxonomy): Bacteria > Pseudomonadati > Pseudomonadota > Betaproteobacteria > Burkholderiales > Oxalobacteraceae > Undibacterium > Undibacterium sp. Ji22W. The sequence continues at coordinate 712,227 of NZ_JBMPOU010000002.1, forward strand.
CAAAATCGCCTCCAAATAAAGCGGCATCAATGCCGTCACACATACAGTGTATCGTTAATAAATGAACTTCCTGAATCCGTGCGGTTCTGTCATGTGGAACACAAATGTGCACGTCTGCTTCAGTCAGCCTGTTGTTCATTTCGCCGCCGCCTTTGCCTGTCAAGGCAATGACCCGCATATCACGCTCAAGTGCAGCGTCAACTGCATTCAAAACGCCTTGTGAATTTCCTGAGGTCGTAATCGCCAATAAAATATCACCAGCCTGCCCGAAAGCTTGCACCTGCTTGGAGAACACTTCCTGAAAGCTGTAGTCGTTCGCAATCGCCGTCATAATCGAGCTATCGGTAGTCAGTGCGAGTGCAGGTAAAGGCAAACGCTCACGTTCAAAACGTCCAACCAATTCTGCAGCGAAGTGCTGGCAATCCGCTGCAGATCCACCATTTCCACAGGCAAGAATCTTATTTCCATTTGATAAAGCAGTGAACATCAGCTCGATCGCCTGCTCGATAGGCTCGGCGAGTAATTCAGCCGATATCATTTTCAGTTCTGCACTTTCTTGAAAGTGCGAAAGTATGCGTGGATTTTTCATAGTGGGGCGATTATAGGGGAGTCCAGATCAAGTAGGTATCTGATTTTCAGGTAAAAGAAGGATTTTATTACCGTCAACGCTGACAATAGCGATGTTTCAGCGCATTTTAGTGACAATTTCGAGTGTTTATTTTAACTCAGCCTGAAATTACATTCTTTAACCAGATCAGTTGTTCACCCTCAAACGCCACCAAATCGAAACGGCAGGCCGGCAAGGGCTTAATACTCTGCAAATACACTTGAGCGGCGTGGATAAGGCGCTTTTGTTTGCTGGCGGTCACGCTAGCGACAGCACCGCCGAATTGTCGCGAACTGCGCTTGCGCACTTCGACAAATACTAGATGTTTACCATCACGCATGATCAAATCAATCTCGCCACCTTTGCACAAGAAACTTCTTTGTACTAATTGCAAACCCTGCGTTTGCAAATGCAACAAAGCTTGCTGCTCGGCGGCGTCGCCCGTTCTTTGTTTACTGGTACGAATAGACGCCAGTCGTCGTGCTAACCAATTTGATTCTGTCATAGCGTACAATCTTTGTTACGAACAATATGGAAATAGTCCCATGAGCCAAGACCACGATGCTGCTTTCAATCCTGCGGCCTTATTTGAAGCGGTGAAACAGCAAAGCTATCCTAACGCGACTCTGTACATAGTAGCAACACCGATTGGCAATAGTGCGGATATTTCATTGCGCGCTTTGCATCTGTTGAACATCGTCGATGCAGTCGCGTGTGAAGATACCCGCAATACCGCGCAATTATTAACGCGCTATGGCCTCCATAAACCCTTAATCGCTGCACATCAGCATAATGAACACGAAGTCGCCGCGAAACTGATACAGCGTTTACAAGCAGGTGAACGCATCGCCCTGGTATCCGATGCGGGCACGCCAGCGGTGTCCGATCCGGGTGCGATTATTGTCGATGCGGTACGTGCCGCTGGTTTGCGTGTCTCGCCGCTACCTGGTGCATCAGCGGCGATTAGTGCTTTATCTGCCAGCGGTTTAGTGAATGATCAATTCTATTTTGTCGGCTTCTTGCCTGCCAAAGCCGGTCAACGCGAGAGCGTATTGCAAGGATTAACTCAAATCCCCGCAAGTTTAATTTTTTATGAAGCACCACACCGGATACTCGAATCTTGCCAGGCTTTATTGCACGTTTTTGGGAGCGAACGGCGGATCGTATTTGCGCGTGAATTGAGTAAGCTGTTTGAAGAAATTCATCGCTGCACTTTAGGCGAAGCCGCGCATTGGCTGGCGCAAGATAGTCACAGAGAAAAAGGCGAATATGTTGTGATTGTCGAAGGAGCCAATCCTGATCAGGCGGACGACGATCTTGAAGCGAAACGCATTTTGACTATTTTGCTCACAGAATTGTCAGTGAAGCAGGCCTCAGCATTGGCGGCGCAGATCACCGGTCAAAAAAAGAACGCGCTGTATCAAATGGCCTTAGAAATGAAAGAGCGAGCGTAAGAGTAAGCAATCAACGCTGAATCACAATTGGTTTGGCGCTGCCGACGGCAAGCTCTTGCGCCGCACGCTGAGCGGTATCTCGCTGTGTATACGGGCCGCTTTGCAGGCGATACAGATTACCTTGCTGCACAATTTCTAAATTGATTTCAGCTCCAGCACCGTCACGACTTTCTCGGTTTTGCAGTACTTGTTTTAGCTGTGCCATGCTCGCTTCTGCATTGGCGCGAATCGCAAACGCGGCGAACTGCAAGTAGAAATTAGTTCCGCTCGATCCTGCACTAGTTTCACTACTGTTTTGCGATTTGGTCTCCACTTTTACCGTTTGCTCAGGCGCTGCCACTGGTCGTGTTTCGGTAGGCATTCTACGTTCTTGCGCAGCGATCATGGTTTCCAGCGTCACGCCATCTTTGTCTGCAGTTGCAGCCGGCGTTTTACTCACACTGATGGCGCGACTTGCTGACGAATTCTGAGCGACTTGATTTTGACTGTTCTCCGCCATTCTAGCGATATCTTCCGGCAGCAAACGTTCAAGTTCTACTTCGCTGCTTCCCTTTCCTAGGTAACCCAATTTCAAAGCAGCAGTGTAGGATAGATCCATAATACGGCTGGAGTGAAAAGGTCCCCTGTCATTGATCCGAACAATAATTTGCTTGCCGTTACTCAAATTAGTCACGCGTGCATACGAAGGTATCGGCAGCAGCGGATGCGCGGCAGTCATTTTATACATGTCATACGGCTCGCCGGAGGAGGTTCGCTTGCCATGAAATTTTTTGCCATACCAACTGGCGACACCGCGTTGCTTATACGGTGTGGTGCTGTCGTTAATTGGTGTGTATTCTTTACCGAAAACTTTGTAGGGTTTGTTGCCTGTGCGCGAATACGGTTCGACTACGGGAATAGGATCCACCGTCGATTCCAAACCTTCGGGAATATCGTCACCGGGACCATCATCCTGATAATAACCACCGCGCCCTGAATTCGCTTTCGGCAAAGCGGGCAGAGTGCTGACACCAGGCTTAGGCGTGGACGCAGTATTGTTTGCATTCACTGGCTTACTCGCTTCTTTCGCCGCGGGCGCAACCTTGACTGGCGTCGAACAAGCTGCCAATAACAAGATGGCGGCAATGGCTGCGCTCTGGCTTAAGTAGGATAAGCTACGTTGGATAGTCATTATTTCTAAGCCTTAGGATTTCATCAATTTACGATGATATTGCACGCTCATCAAAATACCCGCGCCCATCCCCAGCGTGACCATCGCGGTGCCACCGAAACTCATAAATGGTAAGGGCACCCCGACCACTGGCAAGATCCCAATTACCATACCCATGTTCACGAAGGCATAAGTGAAATAAATCATGGTTACAGCGCCTGCCATCAAACGTGAAAACAGGGTCGGCGCATTCGCCGAAATCATCAAGCCACGAACCACAACCAAAAAGTAAAGCACCACTAAAAACACCGCACCGACAAATCCGAATTCTTCCAAGTAAACCGCGGAGATAAAATCCGTCGTGTGTTCAGGGATAAATTCAAGATGTGATTGGGTTCCGTTCTGCCAACCTTTTCCGGTCAAACCGCCAGAACCGACTGCAATCATCGATTGAATAATGTGAAAACCTTTACCCAACGCATCCACCGTGGGATCAAACATAATCTCCACCCGATGACGCTGGTAATCGTGCAATAAGAATTGCCAGACCAACGGCAGACTAGCGAGCCCTAATATCACCAAAACACCGAGCAAACGCCACGATAATCCTGCGAAAAAGATCACCGAAAATCCAGCCACAAAAACCAAAATAGTGGTTCCCAGATCGGGCTGTTTCGCAATCAAGCCCGCGGGAATCGCTAATATCACCGTCGCGATACCGAAGTCTTTCCAACGCAAGGCACCTTCGCGCTTTTGAAAATACCAAGCCAGCATCAACGGTAGGGCGATTTTTAAAATTTCTGAAGGCTGCACGACGGTGCCAACATTGAGCCAGCGCCGCGCCCCTTTTTTCACTAATCCAAACATCGCTACCGCGACCAATAGTGCGATACCGAAGGTGTACAAAGGCACGGCAAAGCGCATCAAGGTTTGGGGCGGAATATTGGCGACAAACCACATCACAAAAAAAGCGATCACGATGTTGCGCAAATGATGTTCTAAGCGTCCGGGGAAATCCATACCCGCCGAATACATCGTGACGATACCGGTCGACATAATCAAAAATAAAAGTATCGACAAAGGTGCATCGAACACCAGAAAGAAGGAGCGTATGCGCTGCCAGTAGACCGCTTTATTGTCCATCTTATTTTTTCACCTTAGCAGCTTGAACCGGATCTGGCATCGATTCTAAAGTTTTTGCCGGAGTTTTCGCTGGCGTGCTCTTAGGCGCCACTCTTGAACTAAGTTTTGGCGTATTGCTGGCCGGACCAATTGGCATAGTCGCAGGCGCATTTGCTGGCGGATTTGTTGGGGCTTGTTGCGTCGACATCGCTTTCACAAGGTCTTCTTCGTTTTGTATCGCCGGATCAATTATTTCTGTATCGTCACTGACTTTAGCAGCTACAGGCGCAGCTGCTTTGTCATTTGGACGCTTACCCAACAAATAATAGTCCATTGCCTTTCGCACGATCGGTGCAGCAGATTCCGCACCATAACCACCATTTTCAACAATAATCGCGATGGCAATTTTTGGTTTATCTAGCGGTGCAAAAGCGATATACCATGAGTGATCACGAAACCGTTGATTGGCATGTTTTGTACCGTGTTTTTCGGTTTTTTTCATCGCTACGACCTGCGCTGTACCTGTCTTACCACCCGACTGATATTCTGCACCAGCAAAAGCACGTGCGCCCGTTCCTTCGCGCACCACACCGCCCATGGCGTTTTTGATGAATTCCACATTTTCAGGCTTCAACTGAATCCGGTTACTTTCTTTTGGGACTGTCAAGGTTCTGATTTTAGATTGTGGGTCCTCCACCATTTTCACCAAATGTGGTTTCATGACGATGCCATTGTTGACTAAGGTCGCCGTGGCATGCGCCATTTGCAAAGGTGTGAACGTGTTTTGACCTTGTCCGATACCCAGAGAAATTGTATCGCCTGGAATCCAGCGTTGATTGATGGTTTTTTTGAAGGCTGTACGCTTCCATTCGGTGGAAGGCAATAGACCTTTGCGTTCATTGTCTAGATCAATGCCGGTGATCTGCCCCATCCCAAATTGCGCCATGAAATCATGCATGGCATCGACGCCGAGGTCATTCGCAAGTTGGTAAAAATACGTATCGCAAGATAAGGCAACGGCTCGATACATGTCGACCAAGCCATGGCCACCAACTCGATCATCACGGAAAATTTTATTGCCATACGCGAAATAGCCAGGATCAGAAATTGCCTGCGTCATCGTACGTTTACCCAGCTCCAAGGCAGCTAATGCCATAAAAGGTTTGTAGGTAGAGCCAGGTGGATAAGCGCCGCTTAGGGGACGATTTAATAGTGGAATATCTTCGGACGTATTCAACTCATTCCAGCTTTGCTGATCGATGCCCTCCACAAACAGATTCGGATCAAAAGTTGGCATGGATACGAAGGACAGCACATCGCCAGTCTCAGGTTCGATTGCCACCAAGGCACCACGTCGGTCACCGAATGCTTGCTCAATGACTTTCTGCAATTCTATATCGACCGACAAGATCAGGTTTTTGCCTGAGCTTGGTAAATTGTGCGACAGGGTTCGTACCGGACGTCCACCCGCCGACACTTCAACTTCTTCAAAGCCGGTATTACCGTGTAAGAGCTTTTCATAGCTCTTTTCCAGACCTTCCTTACCGATGTAATTAGTGCCTTTGTAATTCGGCGCGTCATCGCTATCTTCAATTAATTCTGCGTCATGTTTATTGATGCGACCGATATAACCAATGACATGTGAAGCCACATCACCAAGTGGATATTGACGGAATAAACGTGCCTGCACATCGACGCCAGGAAAACGAAATCGCTGTGCCGTAAAGCGGGCGACTTCTTCATCGGACAAGCGGGTGCGGATCGGCAAACTGCCAAAACTTTTCGATTCTTCCATCAGCTTACGCAAGCGCTTCCGATGCTTGGGTTGGATATCAACCAGCAACGCTAACTCATCGATCAATGCGTCTAGATCTTGGGTAATTTTGGAAGGCGTAATTTCTAAGGTGTAGGCAGAATAATTACGCGCCAAAATCACGCCATTCCTATCCATAATCAAACCGCGATTCGGCACGATAGGCACAACTGAAATCCGGTTTTCATTTGCCTTCGTCGCATACGATTCATGCTTAACGATCTGCAGCCAGATAAAACGCCCAATCAAGACGCTAAAACAAACTAAGGCGACAATACCGACGACTAACAAGCGCACCCGAAATAGATACAGCTCACGCTCAGTATTTTTTAACTCCGTCATACTCGCTCCGCTCTAAGGTTAAATAGGACGCGTATTGTCTTTATCGACAGGGCGACGTTGCGGAGCCAAAAGTAACCAAGAAGCGACTGGCCAAAGTGCAGTGGTCACTGCGCATTCAAGAAAAAATGTCCAGCCAGGAAAATGCGAATCTGAAGACAACAAGCGCACGGTTAACTGAATCAACTGCACACCCAAGAATAAGGGAAATACTTGCAAGCTCTGCACCAGCGGTGGAAACCACAAAACACGACGGTGAATGGAGATCGCAAAATACGACAGCAGCGTGAATGCCAAGGCGTTTTCACCCAGAAAAACGGCATCATGCACGTCCATCAATAAGCCCATCGTAAACGCCACGCCGATCCCAACTTTGCGTGGTTGATGGATACTCCAAAACACCAATACTAAAGCGACAAAATCAGGGATACCGACACGTGCGCCCCAAGGGAACAAGTTCAACATAAATGCCACCACCAAACTCAAGGTGATAAATAAGGAATTGGCGGGCAATAAAATATAGTGAGGACGGTTCATTTTTTATCCTCTTTCGTTGGACTGGCAGCGGTGCTCTGCACTTCGGTTTTGGGAACTGCAGTTGTGGCTGCTTTAGTTGCTGCATTATTGGCTGCATTATTGGCTGCATTAGCAGTCGTATTATTGGTTGCTGGCGAAGTTGAAGGCAGAGCATCGGCGGCCGCAGGCACGGCTTCCTTACTCAGGTTCTTATCGCCATCCTTAACAGAGTCGCGGGTCATACGACGATTTATTTTTTCTTTCTTAGTGCGCTCTTCTTCTGATTCAGGCGGTGCCAGTTGACTAGTTTCTACCAATAAGATCAGCAATTGTTTATGTTGTTCAATACCGGCGATTGGCGTACACAAAACAACTTCAAAAGTAGTCGATGCTTTGCTTTCAACCTGGGCCACTTTCGCGACTTGTAAGCCAGCTGGATAAATGCCATCCAGACCCGACGTCACTAAAATATCGCCTAATTTGATGTCTGCATTGCTGGTCACACGCATATCCAGATACGCTGAACGACCACGCCCCGTAATCACGCTGCGCATCCCGCTGCGCTCTACCTGCACCGGAATCGCCTGATTTTTGTCGGTTAGCAAAGTTACTTCGGAAGTCAGCGGAAATACTCGCGTCACTTGGCCGATCACGCCACGCTCATCGATCACCGGCTGACCGAGCGCAACACCTTGTTGCATACCTTTGTTGAGGATAATTTTGCGCACATATTCGTCGCGGGCGTCATACAAAATCTCCGTCAGCAAAGACTTGCCTGGCGTACGCTCTTTCAACTCCATCAAACGACGCAAGTGTGCGTTTTCAGTTTGCAGCAATGTGCTTCTTTGCAGCATCTGCGTCTGCAAAATTTGTTGCTGTTTCAGGTCGCTTAATTCTTTTTGCAGGCTCACGGTCGAAGCAAAATAATTGCCTACGCCTTTCACCGCGTCACGCGGCATCAGCACGAGCATTTGCAAAGGATAAAGTGCCGTAGCAACGACTTGGCGTACGCGTACCAAGGAATTGATACGTGAATCGACGACCAATAATGCGATCGCGAAAACTGCGAAGAACACCACTTTAACGCGCGCTGAAGCGCCCTGTTTAAAAAGTGGAGGTGGACTATGTTGCATAGGTTGACGCCAGCGAGCAAGCAATAAAACTTAAAAAAAGATCTGGCATTCTACCTCTGCCAGATCTGACTTTACACTGTGAGTACGGTAATTTCATTACATCACCGCACTACGCACAAACAATACACAAACTATTCGTAGGAAAACAAAGAGCCCAATTTATCCATACGTTCGAGTGCCATGCCAGAACCGCGTACGACGCAGGTCAGAGGCTCTTCTGCCACCAACACTGGCAAGCCAGTTTCTTCCATCAACAGACGATCCAGATCACGCAATAAAGCGCCGCCGCCAGTCAACATCATGCCTTTTTCAGCAATATCGGCACCGAGCTCTGGTGGGGTCTGTTCCAAAGCGTTCTTCACCGCGGATACGATATTGTTCAATGGGTCGGTCAAGGCTTCCAAAATTTCATTACTTGAAATTGTGAATGAGCGTGGAATACCTTCGGATAAGTTACGACCTTTGACTTCCATTTCCTTAATCTCAGATCCGGGGAAAGCAGAACCGATAGTTTTCTTGATCGCTTCAGCCGTTTGCTCACCGATCAGCATGCCGTAGTTACGGCGAATGTAGTTGACAATCGCTTCGTCAAACTTATCGCCGCCAACGCGCACAGACCCTTTGTACACCATACCACCGAGAGAAATCACGCCAACTTCCGTAGTGCCACCGCCGATATCGACGACCATGGAACCGGTCGCATCAGACACGGGCAAGCCCGCACCAATCGCGGCTGCCATTGGCTCTTCAATCAAATATACCTGAGAAGCGCCCGCACCTAAGGCAGATTCACGAATCGCACGGCGTTCCACCTGCGTCGAGCCGCAAGGAACGCAAATGATAATGCGCGGAGATGGTTTGAATAATTTAGTGTCATGCACCATGCGGATAAATTGCTTGAGCATTTGCTCAGTCACGGTAAAGTCTGCAATCACGCCGTCTTTCATCGGGCGAATCGCTTCGATATTACCTGGCACTTTACCCAACATTTGCTTCGCTTCTTTACCCACGGCTTGGATCGTTTTCTTGCCGTTTGGACCACCTTCTTGACGAATCGCGACGACGGAAGGTTCATCTAATACGATGCCCTGACCACGAACATAAATGAGCGTATTGGCTGTACCGAGATCGATTGCCAAATCATTACTACGAAAAAAACCAAACATGTAAATTCCTGTGTATTCTGTATTATCGATATGGTGCCGACGTAATGCCGACATGTGCAGCAGCTTTGCTACACGAAAATTTGTTACTCTTTTTGCTGCAAAGGGCGAGAAAAGCGTCGTATTTTCATGAGAAACACGGCGAAAAACAGGCTCAGCCGGAACGAAAATAAGATTTTTTAAATGAACTTAGCAACAAAAGAGCGAAAATCACAAAGCTCATTCGCATTAAGTACCCCATTTAGCATCTCTTACACCTCAACACCAAAATCACCAGATCCATTAACAAACTCGACATCTTCGGCGATTTTAAGAGTATTAACCCGACATTCTACCTTATAATCCTAGAAATCATAGGTAATCCACCAAATAGAATTTGCACTTAATTCGCGATGAATTTGCACTTCTTTCGGTTTTTTTTATGAGATCTTAAAAGCATAAAAAAAGTGCAAGTAAACGCCAAACTATGCACTCGTTTTACTAGCAATTTCTTATCATTAACATCATTCTGGCGCGCCCAAGGGCGCTGTAAACCATGTCATTAGAACTCAACGATGTAAAACGTATCGCCAATCTGGCACGACTAGAATTATCTGAAGCTGAAGCCGCAAGCACACTAGAGAAGCTCAATGGCTTTTTCTCAATCGCCGAACAATTAAAGGCGGTCGACACCACGGGCGTGGCACCTTTGAGCCACCCGATTGCAACTGTGATGCCAGAAATCTGCCTGCGGTTGCGTGAAGATAAAGTCACCGAAAGCAATCATCGTGAAGAATATCAACAGGTTGCACCCGCGACCCAAGACGGCCTCTATCTGGTACCAAAAGTCATAGAGTAGAGCGCCCCATCACCAGCCAACACGAGCAATTTTATGCGTGCCCGCCGCCGCTTATGCAAAAGTTATGCAATAGCCCGGCAGGCATGACGCAACGACATCAAGAATACGCTGAGAAAATCCATGCATACGCACTCATTGAAACAACTCTCCGCTTTACTGCAAAGTAAGCAAGTCTCCGCTACTGAATTAGCGACACATTACTTGAACCGTATTGAAACTAGTCATCTGAATGCTTTCACTCATGTCGATCGCACTCTGACATTGGCACAAGCTGCCATCGCGGATCAACGATTGGCGCAAGGTGATGTAAGCGCGCTAACTGGCGTTCCCATCGCTCACAAAGATATTTTTGTGACCCGTGACTGGCGCTCCACTGCTGGTTCTCGTATGTTAGAAAATTATGTCAGCCCATTTAATGCGACCGTCGTTGAATTATTCAATCAAGCAGGCACTGTCACTTTAGGCAAACTTAATTGCGATGAATTTGCAATGGGCTCAGGCAATGAAAATTCTTATTTTGGCGCGGTCAAAAATCCTTGGGATATCACTGCCGTTCCAGGTGGCTCGTCCGGTGGTTCCGCTGCTGCAATTGCGGCACGTTTAGCGCCCGCAGCGACCGGCACTGATACTGGCGGCTCAATACGCCAACCCGCCGCCTTCTGCGGCGTGACGGGTATCAAGCCCACTTACGGCAGCGTCTCGCGCTTCGGCATGATCGCCTTTGCTTCTTCGCTCGATCAAGGTGGCCCGATTGCCCAGACTGCAGAAGATTGCAGTTGGCTCTTAAACACAATGACGGGTTTTGACGAAAAAGATTCCACCAGCGTGCAGCGCGACAAAGAAGATTTTTCGCGCGACTTGAATCAAGATATCAAAGGCTTGCGCATCGGTGTCCCGCGTGAATTTTTCGGCGAAGGGCTCGCCAAAGATGTGGAACAAGCAGTCCGCGCGGCCTTGGCAGAATACGAAAAAATGGGCGCCATCTTAGTCGATATTTCTCTGCCTAAAACGGAATTATCGATTCCCGTGTATTACATCATTGCACCGGCCGAAGCATCATCTAATTTGAGTCGTTTTGATGGCGTGCGCTACGGTCACCGCGCAGCAGAATACAAAGACTTAAACGATATGTATCGCAAGACGCGCACCGAAGGTTTTGGTGATGAAGTGAAGCGCCGCATTTTGACTGGTGCTTACGTTTTATCGCACGGCTACTACGATGCCTACTACTTACAAGCGCAAAAAATCCGTCGTTTAATCGCGCAAGATTTTCAAGCTGCGTTTGAACAATGTGATGTGATTATGGGCCCTGTTGCACCGACCGTCGCATGGGATCTTGGTGATAAATCAGATGATCCTGTGGCGAATTACTTAGCCGACATTTTCACTTTATCGACCAGCTTAGCGGGCTTACCCGGCATGTCGATTCCATGTGGTTTTGGTCAAGGTGAAAAGAATAGTAAGCGCCCGGTTGGTTTGCAGATTATTGGTAATTATTTTGCGGAAGCGAAATTGCTCAATGTCGCACACCAGTTCCAACAAGCGACGGATTGGCATACTAAGGCACCGGAGTAATCGATGAGGAATGCAGTTGAAGATTGATTATTGTCTTCTCTGAATCGACCTCACTCTCTCCCGCGAACTGGAGAGGAAATTTCAAACATAGCTAGGCCAATAAAGAATTACTAAAGGATTCATTATGCAATGGGAAGTCGTTATCGGTTTTGAAACGCATGCACAGCTCAAAACCAACTCTAAAATTTTCAGCGGTTCGTCCATACAATTTGGTGCAGAACCCAATACGCAAGCCAGCCCTGTTGACTTGGCTTTACCTGGCGTATTGCCAGTGATGAATAAAGGCGCGGTAGAAAAAGCCATACAGTTTGGGTTAGCCGTTGGTGCCACGATCGCACCAGAATCCATCTTCGCGCGCAAAAATTATTTCTACCCTGATTTGCCTAAGGGCTATCAAATCAGTCAATTTGAAATCCCGGTGGTGCAAGGTGGCACGGTCACCTGCGTGGTCGAAAAGGATGGCAAATCCGAAGTCAAAGTCATTGAACTCACACGCGCGCATCTGGAAGAAGATGCAGGTAAATCTCTGCACGAGGACTATCAAGGCATGACCGGCATCGATCTCAATCGTGCTGGCACACCGCTGCTAGAAATCGTGACTGAACCCGTCATGCGCAGCGCGGCCGAAGCGGTTGCGTATGCCAAAGCACTTCATTCGTTAGTGATGTGGCTGGACATTTGCGATGGCAATATGCAGGAAGGTTCCTTCCGTTGCGACGCCAATGTTTCTGTGCGTCCGGTCGGTCAAAAAGAATTCGGCACACGTTGCGAAATTAAGAATTTGAACTCCTTCCGCTTCCTCGAAGAGGCGATCAATATCGAAGTACGTCGTCAAATCGAACTCATCGAAGACGGCGGCACGGTAGTGCAAGAAACTCGCCTCTACGATCCAGATCGCAAAGAAACGCGCTCTATGCGCAGCAAAGAAGATTCGCAAGATTATCGTTATTTTCCTGATCCGGATTTGCCGCCCTTACGCATCAGCCGCGAATGGGTAGAGCAAGTCCGCAGCACCATGCCTGAATTGCCAACGGCGATGCGTGAACGCTTTATCGCGCAATACGGATTATCCGACTATGACGCAATGATCGTCACGCAATCGAAAGCGATGGCGACGTACTTTGAAGCAGCAATCGCCGCCTCTCCTGCTGGTGACAAGCCCGCACAGGCAAAACAAATTGCCAACTGGTTGATGGGCGACGTCTCCTCGACACTGAATCGCGAAGGCATGGACATTACCAGCATTCCGGTCAATGCGGCACAACTCGCTTTGCTATTGCAACGCATCGCCGATGGCACGATCTCCAACAAGATCGCGAAAGAAGTCTTCGCCGCTATGTGGCAAACACCAACGACTGATGTCAATTTGGCAGACCAAGTGATCGATGCCAAAGGCCTCAAACAAATTTCTGATGTCGGTGCATTGGAAAAAATTATCGACGAAGTGATGGCCGCGAATCAGCAATCGGTCGACGAATATCGCGCAGGTAAAGAAAAGGCTTTTAATGCGCTCGTTGGTCAGGCAATGAAGGCGACCAAGGGCAAAGGCAATCCTGCACAGGTCAATGAGTTATTGAAGAAGAAATTGACTGCGTAAAAAAAACGGGACTCATGAATAATATGAGTCCCGTTTTTGTTTCAACTTGCCATGAAGGTTCTGACGTTAAACTCAGTCCGCAGTAAAAAAACTAGCGACTGTTTGCAGATCATCTAAATTAGCTGTTCCTGCTGTAACTTTGAGTTTCACAAAACTAGACAAATAACTGTAACGTGCTTGCGCCAAATCTCGTTTAGCGGAGACCAATTGTTGCTGAGCTCCGAGCAGATCGAGATTGATCCGTACACCACCTTTAACACTTTGTTTAGTGGCTTCAACCAACATAGTCGCTGAACGCACTGAGTTTTGTAGAGCCTCAATTTTTGCTACACTGCTTTTCAAACCATTGTATTGCTTACGCAATTCATTCATCACCCGATTTCGCACAGATTCTAAATCAGCCAAGGCTTTTTCCTTTTGTGCGACGGCTTGTTTTGAGACAGCATTCACATAGCCACCAGAATAAATCGGAATCACCAATTGCACACCGAGTGAACGAACATTATTATCCTGCTGCAGCGTGGTAATTGTTTCAGATTTCCCGTGATTATAGTTGGCACTCAAGTCTAAACGTGGGGCATGTCCAGCACGGCTTTTTGCAATCTCTTGTTCTGAGATTTCTACGGCTAACTGTGCTGCCGCCAATTCCGAATTGTTCGCTGTGGTAATCGAACGCCATGACTCAAAATCACCGTCGATCAGATAGGAGTACTCCGCACCTTCTCGCAACTTATCTAAGCTGGTAATGTCCATCCCTATAATGGCAGTTAAGGCATTACGCGCATTAAATAAGTTATCCTCCGCTTCCAAAATGACTGCTTCAGCAACGTCCAGTTTGGCTTGCGTTTCAAGCATATCGGTTTTCGTGCCCTCGCCTTTTTCAAACAGGCGCTGATTCACCTTGCGTTGCTCCGCGTAAGAATCACGTTGCGCCTTAAATAAGGCTAGTTGATCGTCCGCGAACTTGGCTTCAACATAGGCGGTTAAAACACGTGACATCAAATCTTTACTACGCGCATCAAATTGCGCAGCACTGTATTTCGTTTGAACTACACCCTGTTTGAAACGGGCGTAGCTATCCAAATTGAACAATGTCTGACGGATCGAAACACTTTTACTGCTGCTCAAGTAGTCCAAATTCGTTTTGGTTACTATACCCAAAAAGTTAGGCGGATTTACAGACTCGCCTTTATTACGGGTAAGCGAATAGCCATACTGCGCTTGCGGCAATAATCCGGCACGACCAATTACCTCGTATTGCTTGCCCGAATCATTGTCAGCTTTCGCACTACGATGCTGAGGATCATTTTGCAATGCCGCTTGGTAAGCCTGAATTAGGCTAATCGCACTTGCCGGTTGCGCGTGTATCAATATGCATGCGCAGGCACCTGAAATGAGACTAAGACGAAAAGGTAGTTTGAACATAATTACTCTTCCTTCATAGAAGAATGGACGCGATCAAGTACAGGCTTCATTAAATAGTTCATCATCGTACGCTCACCGGTTTTAACCGTCATATCGGCAGGCATACCAGGGCGAATTTGCAAATTACCCAGCATTTTCACGCCTGCAGGTGCGACTACTACTTTGATCTTATAGAACGGCTGCCCTGTGCGTTCTTCAACAGTACGGTCAGGCGATACTTGCTTCACAATGCCCGGAATGTGTGGAGTCGTATTCGTGTTGAAAGCAGAGAAAATAATATCTACACTCAAACCAACATGTACCTTGTCGATCAAATGAACTGGCAATTGACCTTCTACAATTAACATATCATCTGCAGGAACGACTTCGAGTAATTTAAAGCCGCTACCGACGACTGCGCCTACCGTAAATACGTTTAAGCTGGTCACGATGCCATCGACTGGTGACTTAACGTCCACATTTTTCAATTCATAATCCAAAGCTTTCAGGCGATTCAGCAAAGCCTCAGCTTCTTTTTGCGTGTCGGACAATTGCGAACGCACTTCACGTTGATACTCTTGCTGACGTTGTGCCTTACGCAATTTTAACTCTGCAACTTGACGTCCCACGCGGCCTATAGTTCCGATATCTTCCGAAACTGCGCCTGTCACTTGGGCATACGTACGTTCAAGATCGAGCAAACGACTTCTGGCAACATAACCGTCCTTCGATAATTCGCGCAAACTATCTAGCTGCTCTTTCAAAAATGAAATTTGCTGCTTCTTGTTTTGCATCGACTCTTCCAAACTCTTTAACTGAATTTGAGCGCCAGCGACGTTCTCATCAAACGCAGCCATTTCACTACGTAATGCGCCTGTACGAGCACTGAAAAGCTGCTGTTGTAACTGGATACTGTCAGCCACATGTGGATCTGATTTGGCAGAGAGTAATTCCTTTGGAAACAACACCGCTGACGCGTTATCGCGCTCAGATTTAAGACGGGACTCAGTCGCTAATGCCGTATACCACTGAACGCGACTTACTTCGGCATTCGATTTCGCGGACACGCTATTCATCTTGATCAAGACTTGCCCAGCTTTGACAACGTCGCCATCACTCACCAAGATTGCATCAACCGTACCACCAGTTTGATGCTGAATGACTTTTCGATTACCAGAAACTGCCACCGTTCCACTTAATGCGACGCCCTTGTCCAGCGGTGCAAACGAAGCCCAGAGGAAGAAGCCGACTACGCCCACTATTACAATAATCCAACCGAGGCGTGCATATCCACCTGCATCCGTCGCGACATCAATCGCCGGCTCTTCGTGAGGAACCACGTCCGTCACGTCATTTTTTTTCACTAAAGCGTTATTCATAATTAATCCTGTTTAGCTTCTTCAACATCAGCATCCGCATCAGCATCAGCCGCCTCAATGCGCGCTTGCGTATCTGCTGGCGGGGTTGCTGTTTGCGACTTCTGTGCGAGTAATTGTTGTGCCTGAGCTTGTTGCGCCTGTTGGCTTGCCTGTGCCAAGGCTTGTAAAACTTGCTCACGCGGTCCAAATGCCTGGGCTGTTCCATCATTCAACAACAACAATTTTGTCGTCGCACTCAAAACGGTGGTTCTGTGCGTAATCAACACGATTGTTTTGCCGCGCTCGCGCAAATCATTAATCGCAGCGACCAAGGCTTGTTCACCGACGTCATCCAGATTCGAGTTCGGCTCATCAAGCACCAATAAAGAAGGATCGTCATACATGGCACGCGCCAAGCCTATCCTTTGTTTTTGACCGCCCGATAAACCTGCACCGCCATCACCCAAAATCGTGTCGTAGCCTTTAGCGAAGTGCAAAATCATTTCATGCACGCCAGCGCGTTTTGCCGCCAAAATGACTTTTTCAGAATCGATCGTACCGAAGCGTGCAATATTGTCTGCGACAGTTCCACCGAATAGTTCAATATCTTGCGGCAGGTAACCAATATGGCCACCCAGTTGATCTTTGCTCCATTGGTAAATGTCGGCGCTATCTAAACGCACTTTGCCGACCGCAGCAGGCCAGACCCCAACTAACAATCTAGCCAGTGTAGATTTACCAGCGCCAGAAGGGCCGATGATACCGAGCACATCGCCTGGTTGTAATGAGAATGAGAGTGCTTTAATTATCGCAATTGGGGAACCCGGTGGCGCAGCGGTCACACCTTCAACCGCCAGATGTCCTTCTGGCTTCGGCAATTCCATGCCAGGGTTGCGTGGTGGATTATTAGCCAGCAATTGATTCAGCCGTTCGTAGGCACCCTTGACCGAACTCCATTGCTTCCAAACCCCAATTAATTGATCAATCGGGCCAGTCGCTTTACCCAATAAGATCGAGCCGGCAATCATCATACCTGGCGAAACTTTGCCTTCGATCACCAAGATGGCACCCAAACCCAATACCAGGGATTGAACAGAAACACGCACAAACTTACTTAATGCCGTGACGATCCCAGATTTTTCACTCGCCTCTGCTTGCAGTTGTAAAAAACGACCGTGCAATTTGTACCAACGTGCCATCAAATTTGGCAACATACCCATCGCTTCAATCACTTCTGCATTACGCAGATTATTGGTCGCGAGATTGGTAGAAGAAATCGCCATCGCATTCGCTTCGGCTAAGGGTTGTTTGGAAACACGTTCATTCACATACGCCAGAAAAACCATGACTGCGACGGCGCACAAAGCGAAAAGACCCATGTACGTGTCGAACATAAAAATAACGAACAAGTAGAACGGAAACCAAGGCGCGTCAAAAAATGCGAAGAGACCATTACCCGTCAAAAATTGACGAATGGTGGTCAGATCTTGCAAGGACTGCCCGGCGTTGCCACCGCCGCGCTTCAAGTTTTGTTCAAATGCCGCCGTATAAATACGTTTGTTGACTTGCATATCGAGTTTGGTACCGACGCGAATCAACACGAAGCTTCGGATGAATTCCAGCGCACTCATAAATGCATAAGCGCCCAGAATCAACAAACTAAGCATCAACAAGGTCATTTCATTACGACTTTGCAACACGCGGTCATAGACCTGCAACATATACAATGAGGGGGCCAACATCAACAAATTGATGATGGCACTAAACACACCGATTGTAATAAATGTACTTTTGAACGAGGCCAAAAGAGAAATTATTTCATTTCTTGGGAGTTGTGAATTTGATTTCATAAACCATTTCAGCACATCATCGTGCCCTAGAGATCCAACGAAAAAACGGATTCAACGCGCCAGCAAATGCCTTAACGCAAAAAAACCACTCGACTTCTTAGGCATATTATCGTCTGCCTGACTCATCAAAAATGTGATGAACGTCACATTTTCGACATCGTAACATAGCATTCTTAAATTACCAACAAATTTACAAGCGACGACTTCCTAGGTTTTGGATGGTCAAATAGGCATGACCTGAGATGATTTTCGGGTGCATTGAAAAGAAAAAGAGGAAGTGCAATTCAATGCACATCCTCTTTTTGCCGACAAAATTAAGTACTATCTCAGCCTTAAATGGCTTTCACTGCTTTGAAAAAGGGCTCCTTTACATCAACCCATATCTTAATTAAACCATCGACAATTTGGGTTTGAGTTGCAGCATCAAATATTGGCGCGCCGTCTTTCAGCAGATTACGTCCAAGTTGTTTTAAGAATTCAGGCAGCGCTTTATTCCATTGATCTGAAGGCACGTCGGTGAGGGACAAATGCATCAATACCCAATCAACTTCTCCCATAGTGACCGCGGTACCAACAGTCGGCAAAGGAAGATACTTATAAGGAGCGCCTGCCAACACTGCTTCGGTTAGTTTAGCGGTAACCTGACGACTAGGCACACCGGCATTGGTAATTGGCATCAAATAATTTGAGTGGACCATTAATGTGACAGTAGATTGCACCGACAGCCGTTCTGCAGGATCAGTCGAACGTGCCATCAATTCCGTAATACTGACACCAGCAGCGCCCGCATCTTTGACGAATTTCAATAATGGAAGATAAATCTCAGGCTTGCCAGAAATGGTCAAGATGCCGCCTTTGATTTCAAACGGGGCTCCTTCTTCAGGCAGTTTCATCATTGGATTAAACACAAAACGTGTTTCGTGCATGACCTTGGACTTTTCATGCTGCCAGAATTTATTCCCACCTTTGACATACAGATCGCGACGGAAGCTCTGGTTCAGAGCGTAATCACGCAATTGCTCACGCATCGTCACACTCTCTTGTGTGAACAGCCACTCCTTCAATTCTTTGGGCAATAGAGCATCGAAACACTCTGGTAATGTTGCGGTTCCCAAATAATTCAATTTGACATTGGCCATATCGCCAATCATTTGACTAACGAACAGAGGCTCCCAGAATTCATTATTGTATTCTTGCAGCAAATAACTCGTATCTTGGGTTTTCATGTTTTGAAAACGTGCTTCCATTCCCGGCAAAGCTTTGATAATCGACGGAGCCAAAGTTCGCAAACGTTCAATATCAGAAGTGGCGGCTTCAATCGCAAGGTGGCCTGACTTGGTTTTTTGTTCCAACAGCACCAAGTGCTGGAAAGGAATCATACTGAGCCAGCCAGGAAGCGTGTTATAGCTGTTGTAGAAAACGCCACCCGGTTTTAACACCTGACCTATCAACTTAAACAAGGCGTTTCTAACGACCGGCGCGACCCAAGTGGCAATGCCGTGACAAACGGCATAATCAAATTCACCCAACGATGTAGGGTCTTCTGCCAAGCGAATAAAGTCGCCTTCTATAAAACGCACATTGCGCACACCACAGCGCTCGGCCAAACCGCGTGCATGGGCAATATGCTCAGGTAGAAAATCGATACCGACAAACTCCGAGTCTGGATGGCAAATGGCAGCGATAATTAGATTGTAACCTTGGCCACAACCTGCATCGAGGTAACGAAATCCTTGCAAATTGGTGCGGTGATCTTGCAACATGGCCGCCCAATGCAGACGCCAGGGCATGGTCTCAGGATAAAATCCGTAGGTATATCCACTGTCTGCGAAATAGCCGTGTTTCCAGTTCAAGATGTTGCTCCTTTTGATGTTGTCGAAATCATATTCACAATTTTTGATCCCGACAGTGTAGCAGAGCTGTTACTCATCCTCTACATATTCACTGACAGTTCAACAACAATTCGGCCTGTTGAAACAGGCTTACCGTTGACGCGGCACAATATCGGCGGAGATTTATCTGGGCACTTTTGGACGATTCTGAAATTTGCAGCGATGAATGGCATGGTGAAGTGCCGTGAAACTTCGGCCAGCCATTTCTTACTGAATGCGTGGATTAAAATGATCGAAGCCGATTTAAAGTAAAACCAGACATTCGGAAGACAGAACCACGAAACAAAAAGGGATGACCTGTTTCAAGTCATCCCTTCAAACACAAACACCAGTCAAGTCACAAAAAGACTAGGGATCAACTGGAGTCACATTCACAAGAAAGACGTCGGTGTATTTTAGATCAGGCGCGCCAAGCAATTTCGCGAACAATACTGATCCGCCCGGCGCGTTCCCGTTCTCATCCCAGTACAGATTGCCAGTCGACCGGTCATAAATAAGCCTATCATCTGCGTCCTGCGCCACCGCACCATAACCCGAAACAAATGCAGACAATGGCAGTGATCCCTGACCATTTTGTTGACTCAACACGCCAATATAGAATTTATCAAGGCCTGGTACGTAGTCAACGATCGTATCAAAAGAATTTTCTGCAAAGTGTCCCGGTGCTACGAATATGGAGAGGTCCATACGCAACACGAATAAATCCATATCATAGCCGCCCGCGAGTATATTATTACCCGTGCCGCCTACTAATAAATCAAAGCCATCGCCCCCAAACAAGGAATCATTTCCTTTGCCGCCCATTAAGTAGTCGGTATCAGCGCCACCGTATAATCGATCATTTCCGTCGCCACCAACAAGGTAGTCTTCGCCCGCACCACCGTAAATAGTGTCGTCCAATGCAGTGCCGATCAGTTGATCATTATCATCTGTACCGTACTGTGTTCTTGATATTTTTGGCATTACTTGACTCCTCAAGTTATCTACAACGATCGCTTTTGGTTTAAACACTAAGCCATCGCATACTGAATCTGTATCGTAGTGAATTCATATACAAGTTCAAACGTAATCATAGTGCATATTCGAACTTGTAGTGCATCTACGCCAAAACTAAGGAAGAAAATTTTTGCTTAAAACGCGACTACCCCCGCGGCTTTCGATAGATGCAAATATCCCTTTCTCAACGACTATCTGAAGTCTCAATAGAACACAAAAAATGGCCGCCATATTTCCTGTCCTCGCCTCCACAGTTGCAGACAAGCGACAAAGAGGCGTATTTAGAAAATCACATTCCCACGATCTGACAAAAGCTGCTGCAAGTCACAGCGGGCTTTCTCCAACACGCTACGCCAATCGCCTGTTGTTTCTTGCCTATAGAGTTTTACAGAGGAGTACCAAGGGCTGTCATCACGCTCCAACAGCCAGCGCCAATCTGGGCTATAGGGCAACAAGATCCAAGTCGGCCGTCCTAACGTCCCAGCCAAATGCGCAACGCTTGTGTCGACACTGATGACGAGATCCATCAATGTACAGAGTGCAGCCGTATCAGCGAAATCTTCCAATTTCTCACCAAAGTGTTTGATGCGACCGCAATCAGCCAATAACGCCCGATCAGTTTCACCTAGCTCTTTTTGCAGACTGAAATAATCAAACTGTGAAGATAAATACGGAATGAGCTGTGCAAGACTGATGCGACGCTTATCATCATTTTTATGCATGGGGTTGCCGCGCCAAACGATACCGATGCGAGGTTTACCGGATTGGCCTATTAGACTGCGCCATTTCTCGACGTGATCGCTGTCGCTGGTGATCTGTTGCGACACCTGAGGAATGGTGTGTAGTTCTGTTTTGAAAGCCAGCGGTAATGAACACAATGGACATTGGTAATCAAACGCAGGCAGCGCATCACCCCGTGCCACGATTTGACTAATACCATCCAAATGGCCTAACAAGCTGACTAGAGGGCGCTGAACTTCTAAGATCACTTTTGCCCCGCACTGAACTACGCCTTCAACATAGCGAGAGAACTGCAGGGTGTCACCCAGACCTTGTTCCGCATAAAGCAAAATGGTTTTATCTTCGAGCGATGCTTCGCCAAGCCATAATGGTTGCGAAAAATTTCTCTGCTC
The DNA here is from genome assembly GCF_049340305.1 of Undibacterium sp. Ji22W. Classification (NCBI taxonomy): domain Bacteria; kingdom Pseudomonadati; phylum Pseudomonadota; class Betaproteobacteria; order Burkholderiales; family Oxalobacteraceae; genus Undibacterium; species Undibacterium sp. Ji22W. The sequence goes on from NZ_JBMPOU010000002.1 coordinate 734,167, forward strand.
TTGAAATTTGAAGGCCAGCGCATCGCGCCAGCGCCATTCAAATCCCTGCCATCCATCTTTAAAATTACCTGCTAACAAATGGCATAGCGCGAGATTCCAATGCGCTTCTGCAAAATCAGGACTAATTTGAATCGCTCGTTGATAGCTCATGATGGCTTCATCCAAGCGTTGAAGTTCACGCAAGGCTAAGCCGCGATTGTAATAAGCTGACGCGTAATCAGATTTGATGCTAATCGCTCGATCGTAACTCAATAATGCGTCTTCAAATCGAAGGAGTTCTTGAAGTGCCTGGCCGCGATTGCAATAAAAATCAGCGCAATCAGTTTGCATGCGAATTGCATTTTCAAAGCTCGATAACGCCTCGGAAAAACGCTTTAATCTGAGCAGTGCGCTACCACGGTTAAAGTGAAATTGCGCAGCATCGGGATGCAAAGTCAGCGCAAGATCAAAATTCAAAAGGGCTTCATCAAGGCGATTGAGTTCCAGCAAAACTATACCGCGATTTGCATAAGCGTCAGCATAGTCTGGTTGATATCTGATCGCCTCATCATAACTCGATAGTGCCTGATCGAAACGCTGTAGTTGGTGTAATAGATTGCCGCGATTGTAGTAAGCAGGCGCGTACTCGGGCTTGAGCTTTATCGCCTGATCGTAGCTCGTGAGCGCTTCATCTGATCGATTTAGCTCGTGCAAAACATTCGCGCGATGAAAGTAAGCTGGCGCGTACGCGGAATTCGCCGCAATCGCTTGATCGTAACTCAATACAGCGTCATCCAATCGCTTGAGCTTTTGTAATGCGATGCCACGATTTGAATAACATTCAGCGTCACCGGCCCGCAGACCGATCGTCTGATCGTAACTGCAAAGTGCATCATCAAATCGATTAAGTTCTTGCAAAACATTGCCACGGTTTGCGTACACTTGCGCAAAATCGGGCTGAAGGCGAATCGCTTCATCGTAGCTACATAAGGCCTCATCTAAACGCTTAAGCGCCTTTAATACATTGCCGCGATTCGAATAGCATCCCGCGTGCTGTGGATTGATTTGCAATGCTTTCGACAAAAGCGCATCAGCACGTGTGAATTGCTGACGCTGTGCTGACAAAGTACCCAATAGATATAGCGCATCAAAATGATTCGCCTGTTGCGCTAGGACCTGCTCATAAAATTTCTGTGCCCCATCGAATTTCGCTTGTCGATGTAAGGCCAGGCCGCGTTGGATCAAAATGGCTAGAGATGTTTGCTGCACGTTGCTCTTGTCGTGAGTGACTAGTTCAGTAGTTTAAAAACTGGGCGGATAGGGCATAGCAAAATTCTCACCGGTATCCGCTCAAGAAAACGTCAATTCGTCTGGCACAGCCGCGATTGAATAGTCATATTGTGACAGCAATGAATCTACATTCAAAGCCTTCAGCATGATCAGTCTGCGCCGGCGGGCAAGCAAGCACTATTTGTCGATCTGAGTTCCGCTAATGCCGTGTGCTCAACGTCCTATTCAAAAGAGACGTCAACAAATTCACATTACACGTAAATACATAAAATATTCACTTATTTACATGTAAATTTAAGTTAACGAAAATATCTTACTCTCATTATTCACCTAGTAAAAAATCATAATATTTCCCTAAGGATAGAGATTTCAGCGGGCACATATATTGCGTATGCGCATAGAGTTCGCCCATTTTGTGGCTGCGATTGCCCCATCCCATTTTTCCCATACGAAGGAACGTCTCCATGTCTACTTTCACACCAGCATCTATCGACGATAGTCGCATCCAATTCAATAGTGCCAACAACATGGCGTCTACAACAAGAAAAGAAATCGCTTTTATTGCGAATAACATCCAAGACTACGCGCGCTTAATCGCCTCGCTAAAATCGAATGTCGAAGTACATATCTTGGATTCCACGCAAAATGCCTTGCAACAGATTGCGACTATCTTGGCAAACCGAAGCGATGTTGATGCAATCCACCTAATTACGCACGGCACAAACGGCGTCATTGACGTTGGGAATGCACAACTCACTATGAGTAATTTGTCTGAGTTTGATACGGCACTCAGTGCGATCAAGAGCAGCTTGTCGAGTAACGCAGATGTACTCATTTACGCTTGCGATGTCGCAGCAAATGCCACGGGTGTTGCATTGATCGAAGCATTGTCTTTAAAACTCGGCGCTGACGTAAACGCCTCGAATGACTTAACAGGTGGCCAAGTCTTGGGCGGCAATTGGATTTTAGAAAAATCAACAGGACCCATTGAAACTGTCTCCCCATTTGAGCAAGCCAAACTCCAAACCTACCAATATGCGTTGGCAGCACCAACGATAGGCGGCACAGTTGCAGGCCAAACCGTCCATGACGTCGGAACACTCAAACCATTTGAAAATGTGACGATTAACGATGCAGACGGTGGTGCCAGTGAAACGGTGACGATTACTTTGGATAACGCAGCGAAAGGCACGTTTACAGCCGCCTCATTAACCGCCTCTGGTTTCTCTACATCGAATGGCGGATTGAGCTACACCCACGCAGCCGCCAGCCCTGCAACCGTGCAAGCGGCGATTCGTCAACTGGTGTTTGATCCTTCAGATAACCGCGTTGCTACTGGCAGCACAGAGACGACTACGTTCACGATCAGCGTCAATGATGGTAACTCTGGCGTGGTGAATAATAGTACGACGACTGTGATCTCTACTTCCGTTGATTATATACAAAAGACATTTGCGCCCCAAATCTATGGCATTTATGCGCGCCCTGGTGGCACTAGTTTCACCTGGACATTTACCGGTATCTTCGACACCGGTTTTTTCGACGTTCCCGTACAAAGTAAGATTCTGACACGTGGCTTGTTTCAGTACAGCACCAATGGTGGTACAAGCTGGATCGATTACATTGACACGTCGAAAGACAATAACGGCAATGGTCCAATTAACTTCGTTCCAACTGCAGGAACAACTTGGCGTTTTGTCGATAAGAATTTAACGACAACGCCAGCGTATGACGTAATTAGTTACACCTATCGTGCAACTGAAGGTGGCGGCACTTCCACCACAGGTTTGACTATTGTGGCGGATACAGCCCCGACTGATATCAACACGAACAATATTTACATTCTGGCCAACTCCACCAACGGTACTGCATTTGCCAAGTTAAACCCTACTGATGTGGGTGACACCAATAACGGCCTCTGGCAAATTGATACCCAGTCAAATGCGAATTTATTTACACTTACTTCCGACAACAACGGTAGCAATGGCCTGAACTCAGCAACAGTTGGCATCGGCGCAGGCACCTTACCAGCAATAGGACAGACAGCGACACTCACTGCGCATTTTTACGATCTTTTTGAATACAATGCCAACAATACGCCAATCGCAGGTGAAGGCATTGCAAAACAATTTACGTTTCACGTCGTCGATGATCAATCCAAAGAGTTTGATTTTTCGAACGATATCAATACCAGTACCACGGCAACTAATGCCCAGCTGCGCCCAACAATTACGACACTGAGCAACGGCAATTTTGTCGCCGTCTGGCAATCTGACGGTCAAGGCGAAGCTGCTGGTAAAAACGGGATCTACGCACAAATTTATACAGAAGCGGGCGTCGCAGTCGGCTCGGAGTTTGCGATTACGGTCGCTGCGAATGGCACCAATGATATTGCGCCGGTCGTCACTGCACTCGGTTCTGGCCGCTTTGCAGTTGCCTACACCACGGATGGCACTTCCACAGATATTGCCGTCCGCTTTGTCGCAGCAAACGGCACCATCGAAGGCGAAATCATTGCCAATACAACTTTAGCAGATGCGCAAATTTCACCAACAATCACGACGCTATCTGACGGCAACGTCTTAGTGAGCTGGGTCACGACGGAGTCGGTACAAGAAATTCATGCACAAAAATTTAATCCAACCACCAGAGCAAAAATCGGCGGCGAAATCACTATTGTTGCAGATGATCCTGATACGCCTCTGGGCTTAGCCAATCCCACGATCGCGGCACTCGCCAATGGTGAATACGTAACCACTTGGGGCGATGGCAACGGTAACATTCACGCAGTGCGTAGTGCAGCGCCATCCACAATCATTTCCGTGACAACCGATGCCAGCGCCTTTTCTATCGATGAAGGTTACCCTTTGCCGCGCGTCACAACCTTGACCGATGGTAGTTTTGTCATTGCCTGGGATAGTGCAGCAAATACTCCTATTAGCTATTTGCGTTCAGATATTTTCTTTCAACGCTTCTCCAGTGCCGGTGCCAAATTAGGCGGCATTACCCAAGCGAACGTTGACCCCACTGCTAATTCCAAAAAATATGAAGCCTCGATTGCGGCGTCTTCGGATGGTGGCTTCATCATCACTTGGCAGTCTGATTTAGGTGACTACGATCAAAATGGTATTTTCGCCCGACGATTTGATTCCTCCGGCGTCGCCACTGATGCGGCGGAATTTGAAGTCAATCAATATCGCAAAGGTGACCAAAATTCACCGGCGGTCACCGCGCTTTCTTCTGGCAAATTTGCGGTAGTGTGGGTTGACAATGACTCTGACGGTACAGGCAATGCGGGTATTGAAGGCCGGGTATTACTGTCGACCGCAACCAATCCTGCGGTCGTGACAGCGGTCAGTGCGACAACCGCGGATGGCGCCTATAAAGTAGGCGGCATCATCGACATCACTGTCGTGTTTGATAAAGCGGTTGACGTCACAGGCGTACCAAAATTGTTATTAGAAACGGGTGCAACGGATCGTTCAGTGAGTTACGCAAGTGGCACAGGTACAAACACTTTACACTTCACCTACACCGTGCAAGCCGGTGACACTTCCGCCGATCTCAACTACGAAAGTGTTTCAGCCTTAAGTGTGTCTGGTGCCAGCATCAAAAATGCGAATGATGTTACTGACGTTGATCTCAGCTTACCAGCGACCAATGCGGGCGCATCACTAGCAGGTGGAAAAAGCATCGTGATTGACACGACGGCACCAACTAACACCATCGCAACTGCACAACTCAGCGCCGACAACGGTAGCTTATCCGACGATTTCGTTACTAATAAAGGAGGTCAGACGATCTCTGGTGCCCTCAGTGTGAATTTGGCGTCGGGCGAAAAGGTCGAAGTGTCCATCGATAATGGTTATACATGGAATCCAGCCACCGCGTCAGTGGGCAGCAAAGCATGGTCATTAGGCACAACTTTGATCGGCGCAAATACCATCAAAGTAAAAGTCAGCGACACTGCAGGAAATGACGGCGCCGCTTATTCACACAGTTTTACGATAGATACAACTGCGCCGAGCAATGCCGTCGGAAGCATGGCGCTGTCCGCCGATCATGGAACTTCCTCCACCGACTTCATTACCGACACCGCAAGTCAGACCATTTCTGGTTCTTTAACGGCCGCTCTCGCCGCAGATGAAGGGGTTGAAGTCTCAGTCAACAATGGCAGTACATGGCTACCAGCGACAAGCACAACAGGCAGCAAAAACTGGTCGATAGATAGCACCATCGCCGGCAATGACAATATCAAAGTACGTGTCTTTGATACTGCGGGTAATACTGGCACAGTAGCGACGCAAGCCTATGTGTTGGATACCACCGCCCCCACCAAAACCATCACCTCGGCACAATTTTCTGTCGACAACGGCGTCTCCAATTCAGACTTCGTTACCAACACCGCGAGCCAAACGATTTCGGGGTCACTCAGCGCCAACATCGCCAGTGGCGAACGCGTTGAAGTTTCGATCGACAATGGCGCAACATGGTCAAATGCCACGACCACGGTAGGCCTAAGTACCTGGAGTATCGACAAAGTACTCAGCAGCAGCAGTACACTCAAAGTCAGAGTGTCTGACACCGCAGGCAATAGCGGCACGACCTTGTCGCAGGTGTATGTACTGAACACCGTTGTGCCGACAACAACGATCGCGACGGCTGGCCTGTCCGCAGACACCGGCACCTTGTCCAACGACTTCATTACCAAAACAGCCGCACAAACAATCTCAGGAACGCTCAGCGCCATTTTGGGCGAAGACGAATTTGTTGAGGTGTCGATCGACAATGGCGCAACGTGGAGTAATGCCACGGCCGAAGTAGGTTCAAAAGCCTGGACGATAGGCAAGACTTTAAGTGGCAACGATACGATCAAAGTCGTCGTCAGCAATACAGCTGGCAACAGCGGTACTGCTTTGTCTAAAGCGTTCAAAATCGACACCACCGCACCAACTCTGTCGCTCAGTAGTAATCTTGAAACCATGAATGGCGGTCAAACCGCCAATCTGACTTTTAATTTCAGTGAAGATCCGGGTTCTAGCTTCACCCTCAGTGATATCAGCGTAAATGGAGGAAGCGTCGGTCCTATCGCAGGTACCGGATTGCAACGCACGGCGACCTTCACACCAAATAAGAGCGGCATCGCAACCATACAAGTAGCAAACGGTAAATACACGGATATCGCCGGCAATGACGGTAGCGGAGATGACGTATCCATCGAAGTAGTCAATCGCGCCCCAAGCACCAGCAATCACCTCAGTACTACCAACGAAGATGTGAGCTACACCTTCTCTGCTGCGGACTTTAGTTTCTCTGACTTAGACAGTGGTAGTTCCTTGCAATCGGTTTTGGTCACCACATTACCTGGTGCAGGCACGCTACGCTTAAACGGCAGTCCAGTCACGCAGAACCAAACCATCAGCGTACAAGATATTACGGGTGGACACGTAAGCTTCACGCCTGCCGCCAATGCGTTCGGCAATGGGTATGCTAACTTTGGATTTAAAGTCAGCGATGGCGACTCACTGTCAAATGCAGCGACCTGGACGATTAATGTTACCCCAGTCAACGATGCGCCGACAGGTTCTGTGACTATCACTGGCAATTTGAATGTAGGACAAGTGCTGACTGCGAACAGCACCATTAGCGATCAAGATGGCATGGGGCCAATCACTTACACCTGGCGATCTGGTGGATCATTAATCAGGGGCGTGACCGAAGCCACCTTGACCTTACGCAGTATTGACCTTGGCAAAACAATTACGGTCAACGCTTCCTATACCGATCAACAAATGAACATTGAAAACGTTGCGTCTGCTGCGACCGGCGTCGTCACCGACAATAACCACGTGCCAACTGGTACGGTGAATTTCACTGGCATCAACAGACAAGGCGAAACCCTCACCGCAACGAATACCTTGGCAGACGTTGATGGCATGGGCGCGGTTGGTTATCAATGGCGTGCGAATGGCGTCAACATCGAAGGAGCGAACGATCCGACGCTCACCTTAGGCCAAGCTCAGGTGGGCAAGTACATTTCCGTCACCGCCATTTATCTTGATCTGCTAGGTAACACCGAGCGCGTCAACTCAGGTTCAAGCCCTGCGGTAATCAATGTGAATGATGCGCCGACTGGCACTGTCACCCTAAATGGCATCGCAAAAGTTGGACAAACATTGAGCGTGAATAGCACTGTCAATGACCTCGATGGGATGGGAACAGTTTATTATCGTTGGATGGCAGATGGCGTCAATATCAAAGGTGCCAGCTCACCAAGTTACACACTCAAAACAGGTGATTTGGGCAAACAGATTACGGTCAAAGTGTACTATACCGATCTGGGTAATACCGAAGAAAGCGTGACCTCTGCGCCTACGGCAGCGGTGGCAGCGGCAAACCTCTTCGCTTTTGCTGGCCCGAGTTCCAATGGTGGCACCATACCAACCAACGCCATCGCAGCCTCATTCGGCGCGAACGATACCCATGATGCCTACTTCTATGGCAAGCATTTTGGTGCCTTAGAGTCGCCTGTGTACACACCAGATGCCAACAATCACGTGGCGGATGACATGGCGCAGTTGATGCAAACTGAGCTCATCGGTACTCACCATATCGCTGAAGTTTATTTCTGATAGCGTTACCAATTTGGATCGGAACGCGCACCTGAAGTTGCGCTAAATTGGATACAAGAATCGGCTAAGCAGCCTACCCTGCTTAGCCGTTTTTTTTGCGGGGATCAAATGCCTTCAGCACTAACGAAGGGTATAAAACAGCGCACGCTGTTCAACGGGCGGAAATGGCGCTCAATCAGTGATCGTCAACAATGATCCCTCTTACGAAGGGTGAGGTGGAGAATGCAAGCAGGGTGCTGATTGCGCATGACCGCTCATTGCCTGACTAGAATCACCCCTGCGAAAATAGTGAAAAGCCAAGCGCGTAAAAATCTCCTCAGACGAACATGCTCTCGGGAAGGAGAGCTGTGAGATCCGCAGTATGTCATGCGTTTCCACATGTTCACGGCTAACATTGATGTTCCATCTAACCAGGAGGAAAACTTACAATCTATTTCTGAGCTGCCACACAACAAAAAAAGACCGCCGAACATGTGTTGGGCGGTCTTTCTATCGAACTTAACTAGTTCCTGTCTTTCATTCACGTCTCTTATTTGATTATTAAGTCAATCATTGAATTCAATCAATGAATTCAATCAAGGAATTCACAGAACCCGTAAACAAGAAGGCGTCAATAAAAAACCTACGCGTAATTCAATCAACCTACTACGATTAAAGCAGAAAGGAACCCGTTTCAATATCGCTTGCTTTCAGATCTGGATGACCAAGCAAAGTAGCGATCAAAATTTTCGCTCCACCGCCACTGCCATCCGCATCAAAATACAAGCTGCCGGATGTACGATCATAGATAAAATAATCGTTGTTATCGACTGCGGCAGTACCTGCAACAAAGAAGTTAGGATCAAGTGGACCGCTCAGAGGGATAAAGCCATTCAGGGGATTTAATACACTCAGCTTATCGACGCCAGACACAAAATCAACAATCGTATTCACCGGCTGTACAAAAGGACCAAACGGGATGACGTGATAATCGTTCAAGATAAATGTATCTGCGCCATACCCACCGGCCAATACATTGTTGCCTGTGCCGCCATTGAGTTGATCGTCGCCATCGCCGCCGAACAAATGATCATTACCATCTTCACCCATGAGTGTATCGTTACCGATGCCGCCGTACAGGTAGTCATTACCATCTTCACCGAACAACACGTCATTGCCAGCATTGCCGTAAATAATATCATTACCGGTTGTGCCTACAACGAAATCATCACCGTTGGTCAAATACTGGGTTTTAGAAACTTTTGGCATAATTCTTCCTTTTCGTTTTTAACTAATTCATGTTCTTTGAAAACAACAGTGATATTCAATTAGCGTATTGCTATTAAACCGGAATGTATCCCGTTTCAATATCGCTTGCTTTCAGATCTGGATGACCAAGCAAAGTAGCGATCAAAATTTTCGCTCCACCGCCACTGCCATCTGCATCAAAATACAAGCTGCCGGTAGTACGATCATATATAAAATAATCGTTGTTATCGACTGCGGCAGTACCGGCGACAAAGAAAGCCGGGTCGATCGGACCTGAATGCACATTGATACCTAGCACAGGATCCATAACGCGCAACTTATCTACACCTGAAACGAAATCGGCAATCAGGTTCGTTGGTTGCGTGAATCCCCCAAACGTAATGACCTGATAATCATTCAAGATAAATGTATCTGCGCCATACCCACCGGCCAATACATTATTACCAGTGCCGCCATTGAGTTGATCGTTGCCGTCGCCACCGAACAGATGGTCATTACCATCTTCGCCCATGAGCATATCGTCGCCAATGCCGCCGTACAGGTAGTCATTACCATCTTCACCGAACAACACGTCATTGCCAGCATTGCCGTAAATAATATCATTGCCGAATGTGCCTGTAACGAAATCATCGCCGTCGGTCAAATACTGGGTTTTCGAAACTTTTGGCATTATTTTTCCTTTTCGTTTTTAACTAAATTGTTCTTTTTGAGTAAATTTTTTGAAGCAGATTCTTGCGTGAATGATTGAATCAAATTTTGATTTAACCGCATACCTCGCCCATGATAGCGAATCAAGAACATTGGTCAAGCGAAACTTTGCAAATCGTCACAAGCTTTGGCGAATTTCCGACACAAATGCACAGGAAATCACGACTTGTGAGGATGCTTTTCAATTCATAAATTTTTGGAATTTATTTAAAATCAAAACAATTCAATAGCATTGTTTTACTGGCTACTTCATCCAATCAAATTTTAAAATCTCGCCTTGCGGGTCGCCCAGCATTTGTGCCAAATCTTTGGTGCCGACAAACATGGGTTTCTCTGCGGCTTTGGCTTGCGCAGCGGTAGCAACTGCTTGATGACGCTTTAATAATTCAACCAAAACGGTGACACGCGTCATCGATAGCAATTGCGCGTACGCAATCGCCAGGGCGTGATCGCGATGTAATTGCACCAAAGTCGCATCGTCGACCGTGCGCAAGGCTTGTTCATCAATGCTGAATAGACCTGCTGGAACGGTCGTCGTGTTCTCGGCGGTGATGCCGGCGGTGTTCATGATCGGCGTCCACGGTTTGAATAAATTCGCCGCCGCCAAAGAATTGACTGCAGTCTGCGTCAGGGTTTGTTTGATCACGATGTCTGACAAAAATTGGATCACTTGTTTGAGAGTTTCTTGCTGCGCACCTGCGTCATCAAAAAAGCGAAGTTCGCCTTGATTCGCATCGGGATTTTCGCGATACAGACCACTCGCGTGATCAAAGCAGAGTTGGAATTGCTGCTCGGTAGCGGATTTTGCGCCCGCAGCCTGCAAACTAAATGGATATGCACGCAAATGATTCGGCAAATATTTGCCGCCCCAGCGACCTTGCTCGTCGACTAAGAGATTGCGTCCATCTTTAAAACCGGTCACAGCGACCAGCACAAACATGCCATCTGGCATTTTGGCAAACGCCAAGGGCAAACTAGCGACTAAAGCGCCTATTTCAGAGATCTGTATCGGCAGCGCTGGTTGCTCTTTTGCGAAGAGATAATTGCTGACCGGACGAAAACCATGTTGAACCCCGGTGATGTGATCAATTGCCTGAATAGTAGGTGTCATAAATAAAAATATCGATAGTAAGAAGAAAAATACAGCTCTCATAAAGAGAAACCCCCCGAATCCGGCCGGATCCGAGGGGCTTCTCACTGTTAGAACCTGAAAACGTCTCAGGTTCCGTGCACTACATCAACTTAAGCCATGATGTCAGTGTGTGTGAAGTTAGCTGCAGTAATACCAACCAATTTCACTACACCGTCAACTGTACCGTCGCCGTTTGCATCGAAGAACAACACGCCGTAACCACTCGCGCCATTAACTGATGTCAAGTAGTACTGAACCACATTTGGACTTGCACCGAATGCTGCATTTGCTGCTGCCAAAGCAGTAGCGTAATCTGCAACACCAGCAGCTTCAGCGTAGTTCGTCAAGCTACCGCTCAACAAGTTCAAGTCAATCTTATCAGTACCTGACAAGAAGTCCGTGATCACGTCGGCAGTTGCGATATCGAACGCACCAGTTTCAGAAGCACCAGATCCACTGAAGCCGCCTTTAGTGATAGCAGAAGCTGAGAAGCCACCGTTATCAGCAACTGCATCAGTAACTGTTACAACGTTGCCCAACACTGTCGCATTAACGTCAGCTTGTGCATCAATTGCAGACTGGAAGCGAGCAGCAATACCACCTGCTGTTTCGAGTGCCAGAGCTGTCAACGTGATTGCTGTGCTAATTGCTGCACCTGCTGGTGTAAAGGTGAATGTGTATTTCTCACCTGCTACCAACAGATCACCTGCTGCCGTACCAACAGTCAAAGTCTGAACTTGAGCAACGTCAGCGCCTGGACCTGCTGTTGCAGTGAAGTCAATTGCCGCGAGTTCTACAGCTGTTTCGTCAATCGCTCCAATTGTAATGGAGTTGCCTGTCGCTGGTTCGATAGTAACGATTCCTGAACCACCGCCTACTGGGATTGCCGTGAAGCCTGTCAATCCAGAGAACGCTGCTGCAACTTTCGCGGCCACTTGATCTGGAGTATCAGTAGCAACCAATGCCACGTTCAGACCAGTTGCGACTGCACCGTTGACAGAGTAATTGACCACCAAAATACCAGACTGAGTTGGACTGCCTGTGAACGTGATGTTCTCACGATCATGGCCAGGTGTTGTCGTCAATGTCGTCATTACCAATGGAGTACTTGTACCCACGATGAACTCAAACACGTCAGCACCCAAACCACCGGTCATTGTGTCAATTGCCAACGCTGTAGTTTGATCTTTGTTGCCGCCACCGATGATATCGGCGAATGCACTACCAATCAAAGTATCAGTACCAGTTGCAGTGTCTGCGCTACCCAACAGGCTGTAACCCTTAGTACCTGTCGCCAAGCTCATATCCACTTTGCTTGCTGGTGCACCGATATCTACTGTCAAGTTCACAGTACCACCGTTGTTAGCGGATGCTGCTGTCGCTACGAAACCACGTACACCTGCAGAGATGTCGTTAGTCAAACTAGCATTAACAGTTGCACCAGCAGAAACTACCAACACGTCTTGCTGTGTGCCAGGAGCAACTTCGCCGATCAAGCCAACGATAGTGTCAATGCCAACAGTAATGTTGTGTGTCACGATACCGCTGAAAGCAGATTCGTCGATTGTGTCATTGCCACCATTACCAGCCACTGTTGCGTCTTTCGTGCCTGTCAATGTGATTGCGTCATCATTTGCAGAACCGATTACTGTAGGACCAGACAACACTGCTTTGCCACCGATAGAACCGATGTTGGAATCGCCCAAAGTCAAGGACAAAGTTGCATCTGTATCGAAGCCAACTGCTGGATTAACGATCAATGTCGCGCCAGAGATGTCTACGATAGCTGTTTGCAAATTAGCGCCCAATGCCAAGTTAGAAGCATTACCAACCAGTTTCACTGTACCTGCACCGAAGATGTTCACGCCAGCCAATGCCAATGTATCTGCTTGAGCAGGTGTCAATGTCAATGTTTGACCTGTTTTAACTTCGATACCAGCTGCAGAGTTCATCGTCAAGTTGATCAATGTCAAATCGATAGAGCTTTCGATGACCAATGGTACGTTAGTCAATGTCAAGAATGAACCAGTTTGCAATACCAAACCAGCGCCGAAGGCCAAGAAGCTGCCTGCTGCTGCTGTTGTGTAATCAAACACCCAATGGCTGCCTGTCGTCAATGTTGGCGTACCTTGACCAGCTACTGCTGCCAATGTTGCTGTAGTTAAGCCAGCACCAGTAACGAATGTGAACGCTTCTTCACCAGACGCTGCATCGTACTTCGTCAAATTGCCGCCTTCAGCCACATCATCTGTGCCATCAATGCTAGACAATGTACCGAGGTTCAATGTGCCGTCGTAGTTCGTGACTTTGATATCACTCAATTCAGCACCTGCTACACCAGCGTTGACTACTTTGCCTAACAAATCGTTAGAACCCAAAGTGATCGTTGCTGTTGCGTTTTTGCTGACTGCATCGCCTTTGATTGTGAATGTTTCGGCTTTCGCGTTCAAATTCACTGCTGGGCTTGCACCTGTGATTGCCAATGTGCCTGCGAAACCAGTTGTGCCATCAGTACCTGTTGGAATGATGTCAGTCAAATCGATAGTCGCTGCTGCAAAGTCTGTATCCATGACATTCAAGGACTTCAACGTTACATTATTTGCGCCATCTAATTTCAACGTAGCAGTGTTGATCGTTTTTGCTGCAGGAGCTTCTGCATCAAATGTGATCGTACCAGCTACCAAAGCAGCACCTGTCAATACATTCGCAGTGTGATCTGTGTTGTTACCTAGCAAATCAGCGCCTGTCAACATCGTGACTTCTTTGAGATCCAAGCCATTAGCTGTACCAACAGCGATGTTACCGATTGTATTCACGCCAGTTGGGCTGACATGTTTAGTTTCATTGAAGCCCCAACGTGCCAACAAATCGCCTGTGTCATCCGCCAATACTGAACGGATAGTCAAAGAGTCAAAGTGGATAGATGCTGGTGCAACATCTGGTACTACCAAGTTGTCGATTTCAATGTTACCAACAGTCACTTGACCACCCATACGGATGTCGAGAGATTGGATATTCTCTAAACGATCAAGATCGCTGAATGCCAAATTCGCTACATTGGTGAATGAAGCCAATTCGATCACACGATCAACGCCTACTGAATTATCCAAAGCTGCTGCCAAATCTGTCAGGCTATGGAAGTCAACACGCAAGATTTGTGTTGGCAATGATGTGAACAAGTTCTCAACGTTTTGGTTAGTGACCAATTGTTCTGGGAAGAATACACGACCCAAGTTCGCTGCATAGCCATTGGTATTCACTGGACCAGTTACGCTTGTGAACAACCAAACCACGTTAGTAGAAGTTGATGGATTGAGATCCAGAACATCTTGAACAACCGTGATCTTATGTGCTGCTTGTGCAACGTTTTGCATTTGGATAGTTTGACCACCCAATGTTGAGTTATCACCACCAACGTCGAACAATTGAACAGTGAAGTTACCCAAGTTAGTAGCAGCGTTCAACGTCACGTTTGCTGCGTGAGTGATAGCGTTGCTTTCTTTCAAGGTTACAACACCAGCAACTTCAACCGCGATGCCGCTCAAATCAACTGCTGCAGTGCTCAGATCAACGATGTTGACTGTACCGTTAGTCAATGGGTTGCTGTCCAAGTCTGCGCCAGCAACAATGTGCAAGCCGTTTGCTTGTGCAGCAGTCATTTTTAATGTGACGCCATCTTTCAATACGATGTTTTTCAGACCTGTGATGCTCAATGTATCGAGCAATGTGAAGTCAGTATTTGCATCGATGTACAGCGTTGCATTAGCACCCAAATCGATAACCAAGGCATTGGACTCAGTTGCGCTTGCCAAATCGAGGCCGTTACCGTAAGTATTCGCACCTAAGTGGAACTCACTGCCAGCTGCTGCTTTAGACAAGTCAAATTTCCATTGTGCTGCATGCGTTGCCGCTGCATCCAATGTGTCGCCACCGAATTTCAACTTCGTCACGCCTGTACCAGATGTGAATGTGAAGTCTTCAGAGTCAACATCAGTGATATCGCCCAAGGACAAGTTACCTGACAAACCAGAAGCGTTCAATACGGACAAAGTTGCGCTTGTGATACCTTCGCTCAAAGCACCTTTAGTATCGAACACAACATTACCTGTACCAGACATGTTGATTGTTTCGAGGTGACCATCGCTAGAGATAGCAGGTGTGTTACCTGTCACTGTCAATGTGCCGCCGCCTGTCAGGTTATTGACGATGTTCAATGTCGCGATACCGTCATTTGTGCCATCGATTGTGCTCAAATGCGTCATTGTGACGTTTTTCGTACCAGTCAATGTCAAGCTTGCTGTGTCGTCAGTTGTATCTGTTCCAGCGGATTGGAACGCGATGTCACCAGTGATCACCAAGTCTTGTTTCGCATCGATCGTTACTTTCAACAAGTTGTTTTGACTTGTTGCTGGAGCACCGATTGCTGGAACAGTTGTCACGCTACCAGTGATGGTATTGACTTTTGCGCCTTCAGATACGATGGTCAATGTATCGAAGAACTTCTGCGTCATCGTGCCTGTCTTGTCGGTACGTGTTGGGATACGCAAGTTGCCGTTCAAATTGACGTCGCCTTCTAAAGACAATTTCAAAGAACGTACTTCGTCAGTTGTATCCCAGTCATTGAATACCAATTGAGACGGTGTTGTGATACCAGCTTCGATCACTACAACGCGATCTGTTGCGAACAAATCAACGCCCATTGCCGCTGCATCTTGATACAGACGCAATTCAACTGCGCTTGCCAAATCATCGATTGTGTATTCTACGTTCGAATGAATTGCTGTGAAGAACGCTGCCAAAGCTTTCAATGTTGTAACACTGTAGTTCTTCGCATCGATCTGATTCAAGCCAGTTACCGCGCCAGCACCGAATGTGTACACGACTGTGGAGTTTGCACCACCAACAACATGCAAGCCATTCGCTTGTGCGTAAGTTGTCACGCCCAATGTTTGACCAGCAGTTAAGTTGAAGTTTGCAGTATTACCTACACCACCAACAGCGATGTCGGAAGTGATTGTGTAACCTGTGCCTGAAACAAACTTACCAAGCATGACAGAAGCGTCTTTCAACGTCACATTGACAGTTGCATTATCTTGTACACCAGCGAGGCTGAAACCAGCAGAACCGCCAACTGTCAAAGAGTCATCCTTGTTGACATCTGCTTGTGTCAAATCAGTGATGTTCAATGTGAACTTGTTGCCGTCAGTATTGTTACCGTTAGTATTCACACCAACGATAGTGCCTGTGCCTTTCAGTTGTTGGAACTGAGCTGCTGTCAGGTTCAATACAGAGCCTTCTGGTACGTAGATTGTTTGTACGCCAGTCAAGTTTGTCGCAGCATTCAATGTTGTTGTACCTGCAGCAACTGTGACTGAATCCAGAGAAATACCGGACGCCAAAGATGCTACGTTGAATGCAGTGCCATCCAAACCAACGATGTTCAAGTGCGCTGTTGTGAGGACGTTTGTATCTGCTTTGATGTTAGCTGGAGTCAATGTATTGAATTGCGTCATCGACAATGTTGCTGTCGCGTTGCCATCCAAAGTCAATGTGCTTACGCCTGCCAAGCTGTCACCAGTGAAGTCATATGTCGAAGTAGAAGTCACTTTTACAGCGATCTTGCTACCTGAGAATGTCAACACGTCTGCGTCTGGTGTTTTTGCAGAGTTCAAAGTAACAGAAACTGTGCCTGTACCAGTGTTGTTGATCGTCAAACCATCAACGTCTGTATCGCTAGTGTCTACTTCGCCCAAGCTTACATTCTTCGTACCAGTTACGTTCACAACTGCTACCGCTGTAGAGTCGTAAGTTGTGTAAGCTGCACCATCATTGACGGAAGAGAACTCGATGCCGTTAACACTCAATGCTTGATCTGCATTGATGTTCACTTTCAACAAGTTGTTGTCAACGTTGCCGCCGAATGCAGAGAACGCAGTGATTTTGCCGCTAATGATATTGGCTGGATCGAAGGAGTTCGCGTTACCCGCTGTACCTGAAGAGTTGATTGTCAATGTATCGAACAATTTCAACTTCAAGCCAGTTGCTTTATTGTGTGCATCGAGAACGATATCGCCGCCAACGTTCACGCCACCTTTCAAGTTCAATGTCAGGCTATGCAACTCTTCTGTGTCAGCAGCTGGATTGAAAATCAAGCGGCCAGCTACAGTTGATCCTGCGTCGACAGTCACGATTTGATCAATTTGCGTTGGTGCATTGAGGCTGTCTGTTGTGATCTGTTTAGAAACACTACCCAACAAGCCTGTGAATACGCTGTCGATATTGAAACCAGCGATTGCGTCTGCCGTTACTTTCAATGTGGAAACATGGAAGCCAGATGCATCGATGTGTGTCAACCATGTTGCTGGATCTGTTTGCGTAAAGATCAACGTGCTGTTTGCACCGCCATTGATTGTCAAGCCATCAGCTTGAGTAATCGTTGGCAAGGAGAGGGTCATGCCAGCGCCCATGTTGACAACTTTGAAGAAACCCAAACTGTCGCCGCTTTCCAAAGCAACGCTTTCTTTCAACGTGATGGAACCAAAATTAACACCTGTGATGGTAGCCAAATTGAAAGCGCCAATTGCATCGATATCTGCTTGTGTCAAGTCAGTAATATTGACAGTACCTTTAGTAGCAGTACCTGAACCTGTGATACCACCAGCTGGTGCCAATTGCAAGAATTGCGCAGCTGTCAAGTTCAATGTCGTGCCATCTGGAACTGTCAAGGAGTTGATACCTGCCAAGCTAGTTGCGCTGTTCAGAGTAACAACTGGATCGTTCGCTAATGTCAAACCAATTGTGAACTTAGCAGAGTAATCTGCAACTGCAAATGCTTGATTAGACAAACCGACTAAGTTCAATGTTGCACTTGCACCAGAAACTGTCAGGTGAGAAGCACCCAATGTTGTTGCTTGTGCCATTGTCAAAGACAATATTTGCGCACTAGACACTGTGATGTCAGTCACACCAGTCAACACGTCAGCTGTCATATCACGTGTGGAAGTCAAGTTCAACTTGATGTTTGTGCCAGTGAAGGACAATGCATCAGCTGCTTGAACACCAGAACCGATATTTGCTGTAACAACGCCTGTACCTGCGTTATTGACTTTCAATGCAACAACGTCGGCATCGCTTGTATCCAAGTTACCCAAGCTGACGCTCTTCGAACCGTTGATTGTCAATGATGCTGTTGCTTTGGAGTCAAATGTTGTTGTTGCCAAGCCATCGTTATGAGAGCTGAACACGATACCGCCAGTGATCTTCAAAGCTTGGTCAGCATTAACCACAACGTTCAACAGATTGTTTTCTGTTACGCCACCAGTACCAGCACCAGTAATAGTACCGTTGATGATGTTAGTTGCGTCGCCAGAGTGAACGTTAGTTGCTGTACCAGTAGAGTTGATTGTCACCAGTTTCAAACGTGCCATAGCATTATCGACAACGTCTTTTGCACCTGTACGCAAATCGATACCACCATCCAAGTTCACGCCACCGTTCAAATTCAATGTGATTGAATTCAATTCAGCAGATGTGCTAGCTGGGTTCAATGTGATGATACCAGCCGCAGTTGTTACACCTGCGTCGAGGTTAACCACTTGGTCGATCAAAGTTGCGCCAGCAGCGTTGTACACCACTTTAGTGACAGTGCTCTTCAAGCCAGTCAAGATTTGGTCAATGTTTTGACCTGCTACCAATGTATCCAACATCTTGATTGTTGTAACGTTGAAGCGTGATGCGTTGATAACGTCAGAACCGTTTGCATTCAAAGCACCAGTGTTGAATGTGCTGTCTGTGAAGACGATTGTACTGTTTGTACCACCGTTGACAGTGATTGCAGTTGTGCTCAGTGCTGTACCACCCAATTGCGCTACGCTTGGTGCTGTCAATGTCATGTCGTTGCCCAAGTTCAAAGTCTTGAATGCAGCGAATGTGTCAGACGTACCTAATGTGACGCTTTCTTTGAATGTGATTGAACCAGCCAATGAGCTGACGTTACCCAAACGTACCAACAAGCCATTTGTTACGTCAGCTTGTGTTACGTCAGTGATGTTCACACGACCAGCACCAGAAACTACGGCTGCTGAATTTGGCAACTGCATGAATTGTGCTGCTGTCATGCTCAAAGTTGTGCCAGTAGGGATTGACAATACTGCCACACCTTTCAGGCTTGTTGCTGCATTCAATGATGTTGTGCCAGCTGCTACAGTTACTGTGTTGATTGTCAGACCGCTGCTGAAGCCAGCTGCGTTAAATACTGTTGCGCTATCCAAGCCATTGAAGTTCAAAGTTGCTGTGTTAGATGCCACTACTTTTGCAACATTGATGTTCGCTTGGCCAATGGCTGTTAATTCTGCAACAGACAATGTCAATATTGAGCCGTTTGCGAGTGCTACAGATTTAACATTGGTCAAAGTTGCAGCAGACAAGTCGTTAGTGCCGGTAGTTGTCAAATTAACACCACCTGCGCCACCGACGATAGAGCTACCGTAGTCACCGCCCAGAGTTGCGCTGATTTGAACATCGCTCAAGGTCAAGTTTGCAACACCAGCGCCACCAACGAAGGACACTTTGTGATTACCTGGATCAACCAAAGTTGCGCTGAATGCACCAGCTACGCCGCTTGCATCGATCAATGCCACGCTTGATGGCAATGAAGAAGTAACAGCAACGTCTTCTGTACCAACGAATGTCAATGTAGATAAGCTGTTACCACCAACAGAAGCGATAGTTGCATCACCTTGTGCAACATTGATAGTTACTGTAGATGCGTTGTTCAATGTGATACCACCAACACTGAATTTGCGCTCTGTACCAGTTGTCGTTGTACCGAGTTCTACACCAGCGTTGTTGATGTCAACAACTGCAGTTGCATTAGAACCGTAGAAGTTAGCAACGATATTACCAACATCAGATGTGTCTGGGCTGCCATCAACTTTCATAGCTTGGCTTGCATTTGCATAGCCGTCGCCTTCTAAGACGATGTGCGGAGCAACTGCACCCCATGGTACGCTGTTCAAAGTCAGTGTATTACCAACGTTGCCTTTCAAACCGATGAACTTGACATCTTTTGTCAAATCGCACAGGTTGATTGTCACTGAACCAGCTGCATCACCGAATTGGCCGTCAACTGAACCGTTTTCGCCGTTTGCATTACCAGACTTAGTATCGATACGAGTAACCATGAAAGTTTCAACACCACTAGTGTTCAAACCTTGGTTGATACCTGTGCTACCAACGTCACCGTTCAAAATAACATCGACACGGTTGCCAGCTTGGCCGTTACCGCGAATAGATTTAACGTCTTGGAAGTGATCCAAAGTCAAGCCAGTTACTTTGCCAGTTACAGCAGAGAAATCGACTGAGAATGCATCAGTTTCATTGTTGACATCATCTTTGCCGCTCAAGGAAACTTCGCCACCCAGATCAACAACGCCTGTGAACTTGATGTTTTGTGCACCGATCAATTTCAATACTTGCGCTTCAGTCACCAAATTAGCTACTGTCAAATCTGCAGTTGCTGTTGCTGAACCCAAAGTCATTGAGTCTTGCAATGGACCTGTTGTTGGACGCTCGTAAGAACCGTCACGGATGATAGTAACGTCTTCCGCACCGTACAAGTTACCAGCAGAAATTGTGCCGCCGTCGATTACCAAGTAGTTATTGCCACTGTTGAATGGGTCGAAGTTTGCGCCAGCTTGATTGATGATAACTTTACCGTTCAAGCCATCTGCACCAGCGATACCGCCAATTGCAACGTATTTGTGCAATTGTTCAGCTGTCAATGTCAATGTTGCGCCGTTATGCAATTCGAAGTTCAAACGTACGTTTGCGCTCAAATCTTTACCGTTCAACAAATCTGTCAACACAACATTGGAGTCAACAACGATACGCAGATCTTCTGTCGCACCGTAAGAAGCATGCCATGTGCTGAAAGCATTTGCACCGATTGCTTTGAATTGATCATCAGTGATTGTCAATTCTTGCTTCATCGTTACTTTAGTGATGCCAGTTAAAGTAGCTTCGCGCAAATCACTATTGTTTTCTACAAACATCGTGATGTTAGAACCAGTGATGCTGGAACCTTCCAACGCTACAACGCCTGCGCTCAAACGACCCAGATTCAATACGTTAGTACCTGTACCCAGATCTAATTTCAACAATACGCCGCTGTTAGCGATAGTGCCTACGAAGTCTGTACCGTTGTTGTCGCTGCCGTTGTTGTCGCCGTTCAGGAACGTGTTGTTTGTACCATTGATAGTAACAGTGTCGTTACCTGTACCAGTAGTTACAGTAACGTCTGCACCAGATACAGTCACTTTGTTCGCGCCATTACCTGCATCGATCACCACTGCTGTACCGCTAGCTTGTGTTGTCAATACTTGGATAACGTCATTGCCAGCGCCAGATGTTACGGAAACATTTGCGTTTGCCAATGATGTGTCAGCGATG
Organism: Undibacterium sp. Ji22W; assembly: GCF_049340305.1. Lineage (NCBI taxonomy): Bacteria > Pseudomonadati > Pseudomonadota > Betaproteobacteria > Burkholderiales > Oxalobacteraceae > Undibacterium > Undibacterium sp. Ji22W. Next base: position 755,605 of record NZ_JBMPOU010000002.1, read on the forward strand.
ATGTTGTTGTTACCATCACCAGCACTGATCGTCACGTTAGTACCATTCAATGCGGAGATAACATCGTTACCTGTGCCTGAAGTGATGCTTACTGTTGTGATTGCAGAACCGTTACCGTTTGCAGTAATTGTGTTATCACCGTTACCAGCAACAATCACTGACTTGAATGTGCCAGAGCTTGTGTAGTTAGTTGTGATTTCGTCGTCAGCTGCTGTACCAGTGATTTTCACGTTGTAGTGATTGTTCAAAGTTACATCGAGACCGCCTGTGTTAGCAGATGCATTGATCACTGCTGGACGACCTGAGTTGAAGCTTGAGAACAAATCTTGATCAACGCCAAATACGCCTGTGCCCTTGATTGTCATGTTGCTGACAGAACCACCAGCGAAGAAAGTATGGAAATGATTTTCGATACCTTGGCTGTCGATGTTCAAGCTAGAAGCATTTTGCAACACGTTGATTGGTGCAGTAACATCACCTACTGCCAATTCCATGTTCAATGTGCCAGTTTGGCCAACGCCGTATTGAATCGTTGTAGAACCGCCGCCGAAGTTGCCTTCCAAACGCAAAGTTGCGCCGTTGCGTACGCCAACGATAGTCAAGTTACCAGAATCTACACTTTGATCAGTAACAATCAACTTACCTTTAACGCCATTGACTGTGTTGCCCAATGCAGTTGCACGGCTCAAATCGATCCAGCTGTCGTTAGTTGTTTGTGTACCTGCAGGAACTGGGAAACCAGAATTGTTGGTATTTGTGTTTTCCAGATTGCCTGAACCTTGACCGTATGGTGTGGTGTAGAAATTTGGCAAATCTGTTACACGAATTTCTTGAATATTCAAGAGTTGTGTAGGTTGTGCGTATGTACCTTTTGCATCGATTTCGAGTACATTGAAACCAGCACCACCGTCGATGTAAGCTTGATGCAACAACTCTAAACGACCAGCAACGATAACGTCGTCACCCAAAGTTGTGTAACCTTCTTCCAAAGTGCCACCGTTGTTTGCTGCTGGTGTCAATTTGATTGGTTGCAAGCTTGATTCTGTACCAGAAGTTGCACCGATAACTTTTTCGAACAAACGTGTGTTACCGTTTTTGTCGAACAACAAATCGTTCAAGAACTTGAAGTAAGCTTCGCCCAATTTAACTTCTGCGTTCAGGCTTGTGCCGTCAGCGAAGCTGATTGTCAATGAGTTGCCAGAGCTTTGGTTTGCATTGTTGCCAGAACCATTTGTATTAGCACCACTGGACAATGGATTGCTCAATGTCAAGCTTGTTACGTTTTGGAATGGATCTTTGCCGTCAGCATCGATCAAGCCCAATTCTTTTAAATCTAAACCAGTGATTGTCAACAAGAATGATTTCAAGTCTTCAACTGGGATACCGCCAGTGCTTGGAGCACCAGTGCCGCTATTGCCTGGAGCGATTGGGTTGTAGCCCCAATACACAACTTTAGTACCTTCAGAACCAGATGATCCTGGAGTGTAGCTTTCAGTCAACGTGAAGATATGTGTTGGATCTGCATAAGCTTTTGCTGCTGCAGCGCCAGTTGCACCTGGAACAACCATTGCAATAACGTCTTTGGCAACTGTTGCCATTTTATCGACCAAGGCTGCTTGAATCTTGGCATCGTCTGCCTTCTGCACGCCATAGTACAAAGCTACATCAACTTTGTTCGCTAACAATGACTGAGATTTGATTGCATCTGCATCAGTACCGCTGTAGTTAGAAACAGCTGTCAACAATTCAGTAATGACTGTACCTACTGCAATTGCTTTGGAAGCCGTCGTACCTGTTGTAGATTCAGTGTTCAGACGTGCTGTCCAATACGCCAAACCTTGTGCATCTGCTGGGCGGCCCAATACGTTTTGGTAGAACTTAGCAACGATTTCTTGGTTTGTGAATGTGCTTGGATAGTAATCGCGCGCTGGGGCAACGTTAAACATGTCTTGTGCAATTGTTTGAAACGATTTGCCTGCTTCCAATTGCTTAGCCCAGTAGCTCAATCCTTCTGCTTCAGGCGCGCGGCCGAAAAGCGAGACGTACAATTGAGCAACTTGCGTGCGCATTTGTGTAGTAACAGCCATGTGTGTAACTCCTAAAAGGAAATTAATAAAAAAAACTGCTTAAAAAACAGCTTAAAAACAGCAAGTTCGCCTGTCGGGTTACTTGTCTTCTAGATGATAAAGAAACAGAATGAAAACAAATGTGATGCGTATCACATTTATTATCTTTTATCAGTAAAAACAACAGATTTACTTACTCTTACCGCCTAACAAACTTTTTAGTTTGAAACTTGTATGCGCAGTAACCGACAATTCTACTGCAGAACTTGCCTTGAATGTAAACACTTGTTTGTATTAACATTGTAAAAAAATACTTTTATCTAATATTTTTACTAATTATCAAGCGAGGCTTTTCAAAACCCTACTTTCAGCCCTAAATTAACAAGTTGACCAGACTGATTGAACAAAGACAAATTGGATTGAATGAGATTTTTTTCTATTTTGAATAGAACATTTACATTGGGATAAACGAGTGCGGAAAATTGCCAACCGTAACTTTTTCTAGTTAAATTTCTACGTGCATTATTTTCAAGTAAATCGCTGTAACCTTTTGCGTCTAAGGTCGAGGAAAAGTTCACACTTATCTGGGAATTGATTTTGTTGCTTATTGGCACACTTAATTGCAGCATCCATTCTTTGCGCTGGGAGTTGCCTCCTGCCCTGATGCCCGTTGCGTCGTCAATGCCAAAACGGGTAATCATGGATACCTGGATGTCCCGATCTATCAGTTCGGCATGACAGGCACCCGCCAATTGCATCCAAACAATATTAGCATTCAACGGCTGTAATGCAAGGTATCTTCGCAATTCCAATTCAGAACCAAGATCATATCGACAAGTTTTCCATTGGCGATCCCATGCGGCATTCAACCGAAGGTTATTTAATAGGCTTTGGCCTGATAATTGGCTGTGGTCTATATAGAGGCCAGTAGCGATAATGCCTTGACTGGTCCAGAATTGCCACCCAGCATTGGCCGATAACTCAGTGCTGGAGAAGGCCTTCTCTTGTTGATAGGTACGATTCTTTGCGCCAGCACCAACCTCGATCAGGTAATTCTCACCAGCGTATCGATAATTACCCGACACTGCGGCTTGTATAAATTGATCTGCGCGCGCCTTCAAACTCAAATCCAAAGGGAGATTAACTGTTTCACCACCAAAAGTTATGGGAATAGCACTCGATTGCAGCCCGCTGTTCGCATTCGAATCATGCCCCACCTGAAATTCAGCAAGCGCTTGCCACGGTTTGGGTGAATAGGATTTAAGTTCGATTCGCTTCTTATAAGCATCAATCAGTTTTCTGATCGCGGCTGGCGGCTGAAATTTCGTTTCTATATATTCGAAGTAACTCTGCGCGCTGATGACGTTTCCAGACTCGAATGTGGCGATGGCGAGATCCATCCACGCACCGGCATTATCATGATCAATCAAGACCGCCCGCTCAAACATATTGGCAGCGGCAACATAGTCTTTTTGTTTTAACTGCAATACACCAACCAAATTAAAGTACTCGGCGTCATCTTGATACGCTATCGATTGCGCATCCAAGATCTGAATCGCATCAGCCACCTTTGCTTGCATAAAGGATTCGTAGGCCGCTGGAAATGTTCTCAATTTTTGCATCAGAACATCGCTCGCCTGACTTGAGCTTTGGGCGTACGCCGAACCACACAGCGGACCACACCATGCAATCGTCAAACACCCCACCATCAAACAAATTCGAGAAATTTGGAAAATCGAAAAGTACATAAGCTATCTATAGAGTGTCATCGTTGTGCAATCGACGCGATTGCAGGGAGTGCGGCGACTGCGGCAATCTATCAAAGCGGTGCAAACACTTGAATTGATTGTGACCGACCACGAATTTGCGTTTGCCCCAAATGGCGGAGCTCGTTCTGTTCCAATTGTTGCGAGCATCCTTGCCCCAATAAAATATGCTCCTGGAATTGCGCTGCTAGGGCCTCTAAACGACTTGCCACCACCACGACATCGCCGAAGGCTGTGTAGGTCCGTCTTTGTTCTGAGCCAAAGTGTCCGACTATCGCCATCCCGGATTCAATGCCTATACTAATACTGACTGGCGGTACACCGAGTTGCGTACAAAAATCCGCCAAATTTTGTATACGTTGGTGCATTTCTTTAGCCGCCATCAATGCAGACCTCGCATGTTTGTCTACACTTCCAATGGTTTGCTCATTATTGCGCGCGACAACTTGTTCGTTAGGATTCCAAAATGCCATGACCGCATCACCGATAAATTTATCGATGGTTCCGCCGTGGTGAATCACCGCACTCGCCATTTCACTAAAAATTTTGTCCATGAGAACTGCGATCACTTCAGGACTCTGCGTCTCAACCAAACCAGTGAACCCTCGGACATCGGCAAACAAAACGGTAATCTCTCGGCGCGCCGCATCGATGCTGGTATCCATAATGCGCGGTGCCCGCACTGCATCATCGTGCTGATTAGTGACTTGTCTTGGTAAATAAACGCTCATCAGTTTTTGCAAACCAAAGTAGGCTGTATTTGATTTGTACAAAGCGAACAAAACATAAATCAAGATAGCGATAGGGGGGAAAATCAAGAATCCAAAAAGTGGCAGTAGCAGATTCGCAAACAAATAGAAACACAACGACAATACAAAACCACATCCACAAGTAATGATCAGCCAGGCTGGATAAATCAAGGAAGCGAGCAAGGATGTTTTCCAGCGCCGGTTTGCATAATTCAATAACAATAGGAGAGGGAAAAGTACACTCAAAACCAGCAGCTCAGCATACTTTGGTTGATAGGCAAAACTATCATCTAACATGGCTGACAAAATCTCCGCATGCGGCTCTAAGCCAGCGGCATTCGGGTTAATCGGCGTTGCGATAACGTCCGCCATACCCATTGCGGTAGATCCAATTAAGGCAATCGTCGAACGCAAATCTTGTACCTCGATTTGACGCCGCAGTATGTCCGTCGCCGAAAATGCGATCCAGTCAGTGGGAAGATGCCGGTAGGGAATCACTAGTAACCCATCTCTGTCTAGCGGAATGTGCGCAATCGCCGCATCACTACCTTCGCTTCCATCCAACACCAGTAATTCCCACGGCGAGGAGAAGATACTTGCGCCAGCTTGCAAACGCAATTGAGGTTGTTCAAGTAAGCCACTCATGATTGACGCTTCAAACAAGGGAACACACTTGATAGTTATTCCCGGGGCGCAGATCGCGCCAGGAATTTTTCGGATCGCGCCGTCGCTGTCAATCACTGGCGTGATATGTCCCACCCGTGTTGGTAAGATGGATGGATAATTACTCGTCGTCGCATGCCCAATTATTCGCGGCGCGTTTTTGGGGAATTCCGACCCGATCATTGAGGGCAAATCATAGCTGATTTGTGGCAAATTTCGGCTTTGTAAATCATAGATAACTGCACCAGTTACCGCTGATCTTGTCATCTGCTTTGCCAAAACATCATCGTTGTCGCGTGCCTCTGGAAAGACAATATCGAGTGCCACACCTGACACCTGATAATGTTCAATCAAACTCTCGAGCAATGCCGCGATTTTTGTCCGTGGCCAAGGCCAAGCACCTTCGACAGCGACACTTTTTTCGTCGATATCAATGAGGACAAGGCGGCGCTCTTTGTTATCTTGCGAACGTTGCCGCGCTTGATAACTGGTCCAGTTGATGGCAGCACGGAAACGCCAATCGCCGAGGAATTTCTCTATCGGCCCAGTAAATTCAGGAGAGAAATGGCCGGCAAAGACCACGACCAATAAGACACACAGTGAAGTCAAGAACCGGGTCTGTGGAAAACGCATAAATTGTTCAGAATAAAAAAATCAGGAGCGGACTCCTGATTTTCGATGGTTGTGCTGCGTAAGTAAATGGATTAAAAGTCACTTACTCATTGAACCCATCGGGTTGCACCAGTGACTATACCGCCAGAGGTTGTTCTCTGAAATATAAATCCAGCCTGGTCTGCACTTTTCGATAAAGATCCGGCCAAAATTGTCTCTGGTGAAGTTGTTTCACTCATAAACAATCCTTGGAGCGTAATTTCGCCAGTCGCACGAATTTCAGTTGGCACTAGACCTTTGACGTTGACTATTAGCGAAGTATCGAATTTCTTACGTCCAAAATCAATCGTCAACTTCGGGTCGGTAATATTGGCGACCGTCAAAGACCGGTCTGGATTCAACAAATACGACTCCGATTCCGCTAGGGAAAATTTAGCCACACCAGAACTAGGAACAAAGGCCTCGCCTTTTTCACGTAGCATGCCAAACACTACATTGCTAATCGTCACTTCGCGATCAGAGGTATTGACTGAATTAAAAGAACGTCCCTCATCTTCGGCAATCGCCCAGCGCCCCCACCAAATTCTGGCTGGTGCGGTCGGCAATGCGACTGGTGGTGGACCTTGCGTTATTTTATCAGGTGCAATTTCAGGAGGTTTCGCGTCTTTCACCAAAGCATCCACATGACTTTTCACCGTGGCGACCGCAACTGACTGGGCGTTGTCCTGACCATTTTCAGTAGCAGACGAATTTGAGCCCTTATTGGCCTTATCCACTGCAGGTTCTTCAGGGCGTGGGGGTGATAATAAATTGGGCGAATTTAAAGACTTCGCTGCCGGCACCAGTATAGGTGCTTCTTTACGATTACGTAATTCCAGATAGGCATCACGCATCGCCGATGTCAGCACACGAGCCGCATTGGAGTTACAAGGACCAAGTTCCGCGAACAAACATTCTTTGTTCAATGGCGTCATCACAATCGCACCACTTTGCACCATCACGCGAGTGACGTCGGCGCCAGCTTGCACCACAAAGTCTGTCCCGCGAATGCCAATTGCGGCCAAGGGCGTGTTTAGGCGAAAAGATTGTTTTGCTGACTGGCCAGCCTTACCTGTGATGCTGCGTACCGTGCCGGATTCGAGTGTGAACTTAACGCGACTGTCTTTCGGATTTTCTGCATCGTATTTGTACTCTTCGATACGAAAGCGGGACATCGGACGAATACTGACGAAAGCACCATCAATCATTTTCAAATGTACGTGACCATTCGCTCCAGTCAAAATGATTTGTCCGGCGGCGATTTGATCTCCACGATGAATTGCTTGATCAGGCGTCAAGGCTGTCGATACATTGGCGTCACCAATAACGAAAGAAACAGTGCCTGCACCAAGCTGCGCGTACGCCATGCCCTGTGTCAAAAACACCAAGACCGTCGCGAACATCCATTTATTTAATTTGAATATAAAATCCTGCATAGCACCTAATAACCTGTAAAACAGCTAAAATTCTTTTTGGCGAACGATGCTTCATTTGCCGCTTGGTAACTCTACACGCGATTCTACATTATTTCAGTTATCTTGTTGTTTTTTAAGGACGTTTTGTTTTAATTTGAATCACGAGAATATGGCGCTTAAAGTGACGAAACCCGTCTATTCTTCGATGTCCAAACAGATAAGAGCACAGTATGAACTTTACACAAAACACAATTAAGTGATATTAATCAATAAGTTTGTCGACGTGAAGCATTCACAATAAGATAATTTTCTTTCAATTCAAGTCTTTTTCCTATCTACATGTCCATTGCATTTGAAGTAGCAGCAAACATTCCCCTGTTCAAAGATTTTGACGAACCGTTGCTCAAGAAAGTGGCACAGCTGATGACCAGCCGTAGCTTTTTGAGCCACGACATTGTGATGCGCAAAGGAGAAACCGCTGACAGTCTGGGCTTTTTATTAAGCGGTAAGTTACAAGTAGTCGATCTTAGCGAAGAGGGTAGAGAAATTGGCATTCACTTCATTTTGCCTGGAGCTTACTTTGGCGAATTATCCGTCATTGATGGGCAGCCGCGTTCTGCGTCGGTGATCTCAGTCAAACTTTCCGAGGTCGCTTTTTTGCCCAGTAATCACGCCCGGGAATTAATTTTTCATCACCCGCTGATTGCTAAAAGACTCATGACGCATTTTGCACAAATTGTGCGCGCAGCGTCGAATCAACGCACACTTTTGAGTATTCCAAATGCGTTTCAACGTGTCTATGCACAGCTGCATACCTTTGTCAGAGATTCAAAAGATGGGCAGATCATCGAAGGCTTACCAAAGCAACATGAAATCGCGATTATGGTGAACACCAGTCGTGAAACTGTATCGCGCGCCATTCACACTTTGATGAAATTAAATATTGTCGAAAAGCAGGGCACGATCCTGATCGTAAAAAAACCAGAACAACTTAAACATGCCGCCACTGTCGGTGTCGACGAAGCTAGCGTTCCTAAAAAATAATCTCGCCTGCCTACTTTTACGCCTTACGTAGTTTCTTGCGCCACTGCAGCACGGGCTGCTCTATCAGTTTTTGCGTGAGATACGACAATGCTATGGAACTAGCGATATATAATCCCCAAGCTCCTGTTGACTGCGGCACTCCGATGAAGCTCCATTGCAGCAGAAAATGATTAAGAAATATGCCATACGATAAATCGCCACAGCGATTATCCCAATGGCGCTGAGGCAAACGACCTAAGAAATATAAGGCCGGGACGCCGATTGCGGCCCCAAGTAAAGTCTCACGGTTATATGGAAGCTGCAGGTGTCCGCTATACCCTAACACCGCGACGCCACTCAATACTGTAGCGAGGGCAATAACAATGAGCGTTTTGCGCTGTACCGCTTGCTCACGATAGTCATACAAAAAAGATCCGAGCATAAAAAAGACCAACACGCCTGGCAATAAACGATAGCCATAATAATCGGTATGAATCATCCCCCATGCGGCCGTAGCGAATACCAGCAAACTGCCGACCACAACCAGCCAACGCGTCCGCCACAACAAAATCAGCGGCATCAATAAGTAAAACTGAATCTCTGCCCCGAGCGACCAAGCCGGTGGAATCAAAGTAAATTGATCACTGTGGTTGAACATGAAGTAGTTCAAAGGGACGACCAAAAAATTCGCTAACAATTCCATCCCGTCCGGATTATGTTGTAGGAACGCGGTGTACTGGTGCGCCCCGTAGAACCATAACAGTGTCAATAGGGCGAGAGCAAAATATTGCGGCAACAAACGCAAACCGCGGTCCGTGTAAAACGCGCCGATATCGTGCCACCCAGCATAATGCCGGCGCAGCAAACCTGTCATCACATAGCCAGAAATCAGATAAAAACAAACCACGGCAAAGACCCCGGGGTTGAGTCCGGCGATCCGAAAACCGGCATGACTCAAGGCGACCAAAATCGCCAACATCAATCGAAAACTTCCTAACATGATGTATCGTCTTTCTGCGGTAATTGATTCGCAATCCCATCTATTATGTTCAACAAGCGCCTAGATAGTGCAGGCCAACGTCGTTCTTGCATCCACAATTCGGCACGGGCCTTTTTTTCATGCATGCTTGGTGACGCTACAGAATGTGATGACGCGATTGCGTGCAATGACGCTATCATTTGCGCCAAACCGTGTGCCAGTTCGACCGGCGTCGTACCTGGCAACTTGGTCACCGCATCTTCCACGTCTTCAAAGATCGTCAAAGGCGTGACCGCAACTGGCCGCCCGCTGGCTAGGCCAACACGTACCGCGGCACTCGATGATTCTTGGGTCTGCTGGTAAGGGAAAACGATGACATCCGCCTGCGCCAATAAACTCTGTGTTTCGGTATCCGATAAGAAATCCGTCAGCAGACTTACTTTGCTCTGCAAGCCTAAATGCTCAATTAATTCTAGACAGCTATTTTTTAATTCAGTCGATATTGGTACTGGATATAAGGCATTCACTAACATTAAATGAAGATTTTCACGTTCATGATCAAGCAAAGAAAACGCTTCTATCAGTTCAGGGATCCCTTTGTGCGGCAACAAAAATCCATACGAGGCAATCACGGTTCTTGTGACATCGCGTTCCGACATCTGCGTTGTCATTACGGGCGCAGATGATTGTGCAATACCATGCGGGAAATAGGTCACATTGTCGACCAACTGCCAATTTTTTAGACGATTCATGTCGTCAATGCCGTGTACAAAAATTCTATCTACCAGCCTTAACTGCGCGGCAATACTGCGCAAAGTTTTGGCTTGGCCAGGCAATAAGACATCCGCAGTCGAATGGAAGAAGAGATGCACTTGCCTGCCAGCTGCTTTAAGTCTCTCTATCGTCGCGGCCAAAGTCTCTAGGCTAAAAAAACTGAAATTATATTGAATTACGACCGCATCAAATTTTTGCGCTTCGACAATTTCGAGCGCGTAATCGAGGTGCTCGCTTTCGCTCGCAATCCAGCAACGAATCACGTGTGATTGATCAACTTCCATACGCTCAGCAATGTGATTTGCCAAAACCGTAAATCGACCCAGTGGGAATGCCTGGGTCAGATAATCCGAATAATTGGCGATACCACAACGTGCATTCCACGTACTGATCCAAGCGATTTTTGGTTCACGTCGTAAAGTGGTCTGCTGAGTTAATGCACCAACTGCCGCTTGTACATTCTGCGCGGCTTTAGCCCAACTCACATCGCGCATCACACGTTGACGTGCGGCCTTGGTTTTGGCATTTTTTTGCACATCGTCCATCGTATGAATATGCTTTAACAACTGTGTCAGGTGTCGCTGGTCTGGCTCAGCCCATAAAGTGTGGGTCAATTGCATGTGGGTCTGTGCTTTTTGAAAACTATAATCGCAACACCAGGCTGTCGTATCATCGCAAAAATCCGTTTGCCCACCCCACGCGGTCGTAATCACCGGCAACTCAAATAACATCGCCTCGGCCATCGGCAAACCTAAACCTTCACCGCGACTTGGCGCAACGAAGGCATTGGCAAATTGGTACAGCGCGACGATTTTTGCGTCGTCCCAATCTTCATTCACCAGCACGACATGCGGAAAATCTGCATCGACTCGTTGTAGTTCCTGCAGTTGCGCGGCAACTGTATTGTGAATATTTGTAAAAGTTTTGATGATCAGGCTGACCTCATCCTGAATCCGAAACGCGTCACCATATGCCCGCAACAATACGTCCACGCCTTTGCGCGGAAAACAAGAAGAAATATGCAAGAAACGGAATGCCTTGCATGATGTAGTCAGAGCCGCTGGCAATTCGCCCGGCAGAGTCCGCAATAAGTGATCAACGCCAGCGCCCGTCACTGCGATAGGTACCCGCACGCCGTTGTCACGCAAGATTTTTTCGACGGTTTTCGACAACACCGAGATCAAATCAAGGCGTCGATTAAATTCTTCTACATACGCGCCTGGAAAACCTGTTTCTTCCCAACCGTAAGAATGAATCGCACGCACTGTCGCCGGCATATCATCAAGATGTGGGGGATAACAAAATCGCAGAGCGACGGCGGGCGGCAGGTGTGCCGTGAGTGACGCCTGATAGAGACGTCGACACACCGCGTCCGCTTGTAAAAATTCAGGCGCTGGCACAAAATCGCCATGTCCCTCATGCGAACGCAAACGTAAGGGGATGTGCAACTGATCAAATGCTTTTGCCAATTCACGATTCACAATTGCCAGACTATAGCTGGAATCAAATGGCCCTTCAATTTGCCAGTCATTGGACTGATCTAATTCGCTGGTTGTGGATGTCGAGCTTCTCTCGTCTGCGTGAGCTGAGAGTGTCAACTTACCTGCGCTCAAGGGCGGCGCGATAACCGAGAGTTCAATCTGTATTGACTGCAAATAGTCGTGCAGCTGAGAGCGCGCAGACTTGCCTGAAACACGCTGCAGATGACTAAGTTGGCGTTCAATAATCTGGCGCCGCAAGCCTGGCTCCTGCGACAAAGTCCAGACTGCCTGAGCAAAATCCCACGGGTTACTACCGGCTGGCAGCACTAATCCACCGGAGCCCGTTGCATTGGTCATATCACGGCTCGCTCGCAACACCATCGGTAACCTATGACGTATCGCAAGAAGCAACTGAGTATCAAATTCTTCATGCGCGTTCAAGCTCGCAAACACATCAGCGCAACGGTACAACCCAAGCAATTTTTCATCGCTCAGCTTGCCAATGAAGAGCACCTCGTCTTGCAAGCCACGTTCTGCAATAATTTGGTCTAACAATGCCCGGTAGGCTTCGTTCTTCGCGGCACCCGCTAGTATCAGACGAACAGGTGTTGGTGAATTATGTTTTAAGTGCCAAATTAAATCTAGCAGTTCAAGTTGCTGTTGGTCTTCGCAAATATCGCCGACAAACAGCACATTATAAGCATTCCGTAATTGCGTGAAATCCGCTACATCTGGTTGCACATTCAGCCATTTTTCAACATCAAACTGCAAAGGAATTGTCGCCACATTCGTAAAATGACATGACCGAAGTTCTTGCGCATGCCGTGCTGACATGCCGATCGCACCGAGAAAATGCGATCCCCAATGACTCAGTTGTTCGCGCTCGACGATACCTGCTTCGCCTGACAAACATGGTGACGCGCTTAGGCTGTGATACACCATCACTTTAGGAAACGGCAATTCAATTAGACGTTGCCAGTGATTGTCTGCTGAGTATCTCGAACAATGGTGGACGAGTAACAGAACATTTTCTTGCGCCGGCAACTGCGCGATATCGAACACTTCGCCCTGTAGATCAACTGGAACCGTGTCGGCATAAATGTGAGAAATAAAACCTAAATCACGTAATAGCCGTCGAATATAAAACATGCTATTCGTAAGCTCGTGATCTGCTTCCAACGCCAAATAGTATTGGTGAATTTGTTTGAGCGACATCGTCGACGAAGTATTTGAAATAATATCTGTCATAGAAAGTGTCGAACTATTTGCGCGCGATCACAGCGTAATCTTGTTCGCTGAAAAGAAACTTATTCAAAGTCTGAGCAAGTTGGCTATCGCCCGTCATCTGGGCACGTTCTGGAAAAGGGTGAAGGCGCTTAATTTCGACCTGACGGAAGCCACGCTGGCGCGCAATAAACTGCGCTACATCTGGCACTATAGGTTTCAGATGCGTAGGATCGTAATGAAAATTACAGGCGCCAATAATCAGATTTTCAGGATTGGGCGTCTCGAAAATCAGTAGACCACCATCACTTAGTGCGGCATAGGCAGCGTCAAACAGAGCGATCAATTTTTCAAAGGGCAGATGTTCAATAATATGAAATCCACTGACGCCTGACAGGCTGGACTTTTGTTGTTGCCGCAAAAATTCTATGCCATCCGCGACTTTCGCCGCGTATCCATTGCGCAAACAGGCTTCCACCATACTGGCGTTCGAATCGATTCCTAACGCGGGAATTTCGCTTTCGCTCAATAGTTCCAACCATTCACCACGACCGCATCCGATATCCACAAATAATTTTCTGTGCTCCGGAGCTTGCGCCGTTATGTCACTCAAATACGGCAAATAAACTTCTTGACGTCGTTTAATGTCGGCATGCGAGCCACGAAACAGTTCTTCAAACTCCACATAAAAATCGGCTAGGTCTGGTGCAGTTGACGATGCCTCTGAGGCAATTTCGTGTTCGGAAGGATTTGCTTTTGTCTGCGCAAGATCGGAAGACCCGCGCGCATTCTTTTCCAAAACTTCCAAGCGCTTTAACAATTCCGTGTAATCGGGTTGGTTGTGCGGGCGGTCACGCTGAGCAAGGCTAATCAAGTGCGTCATTTGTTTAAATTTACGCGCAATTTCTAATTGTTCAAGCTGCATTAATCGGTTACCGATATCAAAATTTTCTAATTTCCGCAGGCGTGATGCACTTTGTATTTCTTGCAGTTTTTCTAGGTCTTGCCATAGATGATTTATGTAAGGCTCTAACAAACTAATTCGATGATTTAAGCTTTGTATCTGCGCATGCAACAGAATATTTTGTTGACGCAACACATCAATTGCGACGGTATGTCGGTAACGCGTCAATGGCAAACGCAACAAGGCATTTAACCAGCCAAATCCATAACCCAAAACCGGCAAGGAGCGCAGCCGGTTTTTTAAAGGCAAACTCGCGTCAAACACTGCCGCCACTCTGGCTTTAAAATAAGGAATAATGCCACGTGGCCATACCTTTCCTGGCAGCTCTTGCGGCAATGCCTGCTGCAAGTTTTCAGGACTAGAAGGAAAAGGCGGTTTCTGTGCAAAAATATTCGCGTCGATCTGGCTTGAGCCGCTCCGCTGATCAAGGGGTCGGTTGTGCGCGGCACCCGCATTTGATTGTATGCGTTGGCGAATCAAGACATCTTCTGCCTCAAGTTGCTGCTGTGTTTTCATAATATCATTACTCTTCGCCATGACCGTCGGCATCATTCAACATAAATTAGTGCTGCGCTGAAAAAATAGTTCAGTATAAATGATCAGGTCGCCTCTCCGCTTTATTGATTTAATATTTCTACAATATTCAGACAAAGTTCGACAAAGACTGACCGGATCTACATGTACAATAAGCGACTTTATTATTTGCCTTATTTCATCAGTTTTTAGCCTGTTCGCACAGCTAGTCCGACCTAAAGCGCAGCAGGCGCCAGCAAAAAAATTCATCACATCAGTAAATATCAATAAGATTCAAATCTGAAGGAAGAGCATGTTACTTCAACCGGTAATTTTGTCGGGCGGTTCCGGCACTCGCTTGTGGCCTCTGTCACGCGAAAAACATCCAAAGCAATTACTTTCGCTTTTTAACAATGAAACGATGTTACAAGCGACCGCGCAACGCGTCAGGAAATTTCAGGGTGAAATTGAAGTCAGCCCCAAACTGATCGTTGTCTGCAACGAAGAATATCGGTTTATCACAGCCGAACAATTACGTGAAATTGATTACCAAAATTGTGCCTTGATTTTGGAACCTTTCGGAAGAAATACTGCTCCTGCTGTGACCCTCGCTGCATTGAACGCCTGCGCTGAAGATCAAGACAGCGTGCTGTTGATCATGCCCGCTGATCATGTGATCGCGGATGAAGAAAAATTTCATGCAGTAGTAGCCAATGGTTTGCCACAAGCACTACAAGGTGCAATGGTGACCTTTGGTATCGTACCAACCCGGCCTGAAACTGGTTACGGCTACATAGAAATTGGTGAATCGATTAACGGTGGCGCACCGGTCGCATTGAAAAATTTCGTCGAAAAACCGTCGCATGAAGTCGCACAACAATATGTGGCAAGTGGTGATTATGTCTGGAATAGCGGCATCTTTATGATGCGTGCAAGCGTCTGGCTCAAAGCGATTCAACATTTTAATTTGGCTATGTATCAGGCCTGCGAAAAATCCATCCGGGAAGCCAAAGTGGATTGTGATTTTGTACGAATCGACAAAACTGCTTTTGCTGAATGCCCCTCAGATTCTATCGATTACGCGGTGATGGAAAAACTCGCCAACACACCAGAGCTCGGCATCCGCGGCTGCGTTGTGCCGTTCGATGCTGGCTGGTCTGACGTTGGTGCTTGGGATGCAGTCTGGCAAGTATCAGACAAAGATGCGCAAGGTAATTCGGCACGCGGCGATGTCATCATGGAAGACTCCAAAGATTGTCTGGTGATTTCTGATAGCCGACTAGTGGCATGTTTAGGATTGGAAGATGTGATCGTGGTCGAAACACCCGATGCAGTCTTAGTCACGAACAAACAAAATACCTGCAATATCAAGCGCATCATTACTCGCTTGAAAGATAATAATTATCTGCAGACCGATAATCATCGAAAAGTTTATCGTCCGTGGGGTCATTATGATTCCGTCGATAGCGGTGAACACTTTCAAGTAAAACGTATTGTCGTTAAGCCTGGTGGCAGCTTGTCG
Source organism: Undibacterium sp. Ji22W (assembly GCF_049340305.1). Classification (NCBI taxonomy): domain Bacteria; kingdom Pseudomonadati; phylum Pseudomonadota; class Betaproteobacteria; order Burkholderiales; family Oxalobacteraceae; genus Undibacterium; species Undibacterium sp. Ji22W. Next base: position 771,395 of record NZ_JBMPOU010000002.1, read on the forward strand.
ATGCAGCTGCATCATTATCGCGCAGAGCATTGGATTGTGGTTTCCGGTACGGCACGTGTCACCCGTGGTGATGACATCTTGCACTTGAACGCAAACCAATCTACGTATATCCCACTCGGCGTTAAACACAGATTAGAAAATATCGGCACGATCGATCTGGAAGTGGTCGAAGTACAATCGGGCACTTATCTTGGTGAAGATGACATCGTTCGTTTTGGCGATATTTATGGACGTGTTGAATAAGGTTTGGCCGGTTTGTTTCATCCTGACACTCATCACATTTCTAGAATTGCGAGCAGTTAATTGAAAGCGCTATTAGCTTCTATCTGGGCGTTCCGGCATTTTATGCTCTCGTCCATCAAGGCCGAATTTCGTGGTCGCTTTGCACGTAGCAAATTAGGCGCGCTGTGGATGATTTTAAACCCACTCGCGCAGGCGACGATATTTGCGATCGTATTATCAGAAGTACTGGCGGCCAAACTGCCCCACGTCGATAGTAAATCCGCTTATGCCGTGTATCTGATGGCAGGCACTGCAGCGTGGGGATTATTCGCGGAAATCGTCACACGTTGCAGTACAGTGTTTATTGATTATGCCAATACCTTAAAGAAAATTGCCTTCCCGCGCATCTGCTTACCATTGATTGTCGGTGGTAGTGCATTACTCAATCACTGTCTGTTACTGTTAGCGATTCTATTCGTGTTCCTGTGTCTGGGACACCCCCCGAATCTGGCATGGCTGACGCTCCCCGTCGGTATGCTCTTAATCGTCTTATTCGCATTTGGACTTGGCATATTGCTGGGTTTATTGAATGTCTTCTCACGCGACGTCGGTCAAGTCATGACCATCGTCATGCAATTATGGTTTTGGTTAACGCCGGTGGTTTATACAGCAGACAGTTTGCCCAAACGATTCAGTTTTATTTTAGGAATTAATCCCATGTCTAGCCTGGTAAAAATTTATCAGGACGCTTTGCTATATGGAAGATTTCCCGCCTGGGAAAATCTACTGACGCCCTTTGCGATTGGTGCAGGATTATTTCTCTTCGCGTTTTGGATTTTCCGTCGCGCTAGTGCTGATTTGGTGGATGCATTATGAGTCAGACAAATCACAGCGTATTGAACATTGACGGCGTAGGTAAATGCTATGCCAAATACCATGGAAATTTTTCGCGCCTGCTCAACTGGATGGGTTTGAACGTTCAACCTGCCTATGAATATTGGGCGAACAAGGACATCAGTTTCCAAGTACAAGCTGGCCAGGCGATTGCCATCATCGGCCAGAATGGCGCTGGCAAAAGTACCTTACTGAAAATGATTACTGGCACAGTACGCCCGACCCAAGGCAGCATTACGGTGAATGGACGTATCAGCGCCATGCTGGAATTAGGATTAGGATTTAATCCCGAATTTACTGGCCGTCAAAACGCGTACATGGCGGGTGGATTGATGGGACTGAGCAATCAGGAACTCAATCGATTAATGCCGGAAATCGAAGCCTTTGCCGAGATCGGCGATTTTTTCGACCAAGCTTTGCGTGTGTATTCTAGCGGTATGCAGGCGCGTTTGGCGTTTGCGGTGGCTACTGCAGTGCGTCCAGATATTCTGATTGTCGATGAGATCTTGTCGGTGGGCGATAGCTATTTTCAACATAAAAGTTTTGATCGCATCCGTCAATTTAAAGCACAAGGCACGTCCATTATTTTAGTAACGCACGGCATGGGCGATGTGCGCTCACTGTGCGACCACGTTGTTTTAATCGACCAGGGACGCATGCTCAAACAGGGCGCGCCAGATGAGGTTGTCGATTTTTATAATGCTCTCATTGCACAAAAAGAAAATGCCAAGCTCGCGATTGAACAAAATCGTGATGCACAAGGATGGTTGAAAACACGCTCTGGTTCTGGCACAGCCGTCGTCAAACGCTTGCAGTTGAAGGATCAAAAAACTGGCGCCGAAGTGGCCGCTGCGCAAGTTGGTCAAGCAGTTGAATTAGTCTGCGAAGTCGACGTACTGGGCGCCATTCCTGAGTTAGTCTTAGGGATAATGTTACGCGACAAGCAAGGCAGCGTTATTTGGGGAAGCAATACTTGGCATACAGGTCAATTGCAAACGAATCTGCAAGCGGGTGACGGCTTGCGTTTTGTTCTGCCGTTTGAATGCAATCTTGGTGCAGGTTCTTACTCAGTCACAACCGCGCTGACTCGTGGCGAATCACACTTGGATCAAAACTTTGAATGGTCAGACAATTTATTGGTGTTTGATGTCATCAACGTCGACAAAGACATCTTTATTGGCAGTCATTGGTTTGACACCAAATTCATTGTGAATGTACAGAAAAAATCGGAACCAAGTTAGCCATTAGCCATCGTTTCTATGACTGATTTCGGTTCGCGAATTTACTTTCACTTCTTCAGTACTTGTTGATAAAGCGTCTGATAATTGCGTGCCATACGCTCAGCTGTAAAACACTCTGCATAACGCTGCGCCGCTTGCTTACCCATTTGCTGCGCTCGCTCTGGGTTCGCCAGCAAGTATTGCATCGCTTGTCGAAACGCGAGTGGATCGCTGGCAGGGACGACTAGTCCTGTTTTTTCGTGCACATTTACATACGAAGTACCCGTACCGATTTCGCAAGAAATCATTGGTTTTCCATACATAGCCGCTTCTAACAAAGTAATTCCAAATGCCTCAGAGCGAAGGTGCGACGGAAATGCCAACCCATAGCAGAGCTGCATCAAAGCGACTTTATCTTCTTCTGGCAAAGCACCAAGGAAATGCACATTCTGCAAACCCAGACTCTGCGCTTGCCGCTTCAACTCTGCTTCCACCGGACCGTCGCCCAAAATCACCACAGGGATCTGCGTACCAGCGACTGCATCGAGTAAAACATGCAAGCCTTTGTAATAGCGCAGCATGCCGACAAACAGGAAAAACGGTGCAGGAAAACGTGCTCGCCATTCACCTAGCAATTGATTCGATGGCGTAGGATAAATCGCTGCATCTAGGCCATAAGTAATCACTTCTGTTTTTGCCCGATAGCGCGCCAAGGTTGCGCTGGTCGCCAAGTAATTAGGGGAAGTGGCAACTATTTTGTCGACACTATTTAAGAACCGGTTTTGCAGTGGCTGATACAACTTAAACAAATACTTTTGACGCACAATATCGGAGTGATAAGTGACGACGCTGGGCTTCTTGATCTGGCAGGCAAAATGGGCCATATCCATAAAAGGCCAAGGGAAGTGGTAGTGGACAATATCAGCCGTCTTGGCCAGTTGTTTCAGTCGGGAAAATGCCGACCATGAAAATCCGGTTGAAGCAATTTCGATGTTCAAAGGAACACGATGCACTGTGTGTCCTTCAAACTCTAATTCCATGTTTTGTTTTTCACGTGTCAGGGTTAACACTTCAGCTTGAATACCCAAACGTGCAGAACCCGTCACCATCTGCCGTATGACTTGCTCTACACCACCAAAACTATCGGGATAGTAGGTGCGATAAAAATGAAGTATTTTCATTCTTGACTATTTCTATGACAACTCTCAGCAAAGATCGAGGAAAAATCAGTATCAATGCTGAGAAACGGTTTGATAAGCCGCTACTGTATTATTCACACAAGCATCCCAGCTCAATTCTTTAGCACGCTGTAATCCGCGTGAGATCGCTTGCAAACGCCATACTTCATCCTCTAATCCACGCATCAAGGCGGTACGAATATCGTCATGATCTGCCGGATCTACCAACATGGCGGCACCGGCAGCAACCTCGGGCATCGAGGATGTGTTCGCTGTCAACACGGGGACACCACTCGCCATCGCTTCGGCAATCGGCAAACCAAATCCTTCATACCAGGAAGGATAGGTAAACAAGCGACAGCCAGCATATAAATACGGCAGTGCAGATTGCTCGATGAAGCCAAGGTATTTCAACCATCCTTCTGCTTCGCCTTGCAGCATATCGGCATGAATGGCTTCACTTTCCCAGCCCCGTCCACCTGCCAACACTAAAGGCCAGCGCTGTTTCACCGCTGGGGGTAATGCGCGATAGGCAGCGATCAAATTTTGTAAGTTTTTGCGAGGCTCTATCGTCGATACAAACAATGAATATCCGTTTGCTTGTAATCCAAACTTGTCCAATACAGGTTGCAATTCCTGAACGGAGCGTGGGAAATAGATCTGATCCACGCCCAACAGAACCGTCTTAACCCGCTGTTCGGATAAATTAAATTGCGCGATCAATTCGCGCCGTATCGCGTCTGAATCAGTCAAAATTAAATTGGCACGCTGGATTGACTCAGGAATCGTTGCCAACATGCGATCAACCCGTGCCTTCGGATGCCATTGCGGATAACGATAAATCGATAAATCATGAATCGTTAGAACCGTTGGCAGATGCGTGGGCGGGACGAAATAATTGGGGCCGTGAAAAATACCCTCTTTGACTTTCTTTAATTGTCCAGCGACCAAACCTGGCATCAATTTGCCATACAGGCGCGAGACCAGCGGAATCTGTCCGAAATTGCGGCGCAATTGCGTAGGAATATTTTCCAAACGTTGCCGCATTCTGCCTTTGTAATTAAGGACAACGGCGGAAGTGTGCGCCAATGATTGATTCTGTTCTGTACTTGTACTGGAACTGCCAACTGGCTCAATTTCAGGTAAGTTTGCCCAACGCCCATCAGACATAAAACGCATGGACTCAACTGCAGGGTGGGCGGGGGCGCGGGTGGCCAATTCCCAAGCATAACGTCCAATTCCTGCGAGTGGTGCGTGAATCGCCTCTATTGAGAGGATGATCTTCAAGCCGCGGCCTCGATCACCACAGGTCGTAATTGAACTGAGGGGAAATTCACAGGCGTATGCACCAAGGCTTGTTCGTACAACATCCATTGCAAAGTCTGTCGCAATTCAATCGTCGGCAATTCACCGATACAACTACGTAGTTTATCGGGATTACCAACAAGAATCCGCACTTCATTCGTCCGCACAAATGCGGGGTTCACCTGGACTTGAATAGAATAACCGGCAAGTTCTTCTACCAATTGAATGACTTCGCGTAAGGTGTAAGCTTTACCTGTGCAAATATTAAAAGTCTGCCCAGCTGGTGCTTTCAATAGTAATTCGCAATAGGCCTTCGCGACATTGCGCACGTCAGAAAAATCGCGGGCAACATCCAGATTACCTAATTCAATCTGCGTCGCTTTACGTTTGAAATGGCTGATAATTTTGGGCAATAGGAAATTGTCTGCTTGACCAATGCCCGTATAGTTGAATGGGCGCGTAATAAAAATCGGCAGCTTATCCATCCACAAGCGGGCAACATGCTCCATCGCCAACTTACTTACTGCATAATCGTTTGCAGGGTGAGCCGCTTCGGTCTCTGCGATCACACCGGCAGTTGAATTCCCATAGATATTTGCACTACTGGCGACCAACACCGAACGTGGTGGTGTCGGCAAATTACTCAAAGCAGCCAATAAATTGCGGGTGCCGACGACATTGATACGGTATATATCTTCAACATTGCCATGCCCTACAAACGAAATCGCCGCCAAGTGAGCAACAATATCGGGTTGCACCTGGTTGACGACCTCTTGCATAGCCACAGGATCGCAAAGATCAACGTAATAAACACCCTGACCCAAGGCTTCATTTCCGTAGGCGGTGCCGAAAATATCATATCCACATGCACGCAATTCACGCGCCAGATACTCACCGGTAAAACCGCGTAAGCCCGTAATCAGCGCGCGTGGTCGCGCATGTTTAGAATGAGTGTCCATGCGTATTTCTCTGTATATCTGCTGCCACCATCATCTGGCACAGTTGTTCTAGAGTGGTTTTTGGTTCCCAACCCAATACATCTTTTGCTTTTTGCGGATTACCAATCAACAGTTCCACTTCAGCGGGGCGATAAAACTTAGGATTAACTTTCACAAGTATTTTCTTCGTCACGGAACAGCGTGCGATTTCATTTTCTGCACTGCCTTCCCATTCCAATTGAATTTCCGCCGCCTTAAACGCCATTGTCACGAAATCCCGCACGGTTTCAGTGCGATTAGTCGCCAACACAAAAGTATCTGGCTCATCGGCTTGTAGCATGCGCCACATACCTTCTACGTATTCTTTCGCGAAGCCCCAGTCACGCTTAGCATCCATATTGCCCAGCTCCAGACAATCAAGCTTACCCAGTTTGATTTTAGCGACTGAATCAGTAATTTTGCGTGTGACAAACTCTCGTCCGCGCAAAGGAGATTCGTGGTTGAATAAGATACCACTGCAGGCAAAAATGCCATAAGACTCACGATAATTGATAGTCATCCAATGGGCATACAACTTGGCAACGCCATACGGACTGCGTGGATAAAACGGCGTACTTTCTACCTGTGGCACAGCTTGAACCTTACCGAACATTTCGGAAGTGGACGCCTGATAAAAACGAATCTTAGGATTAACGACGCGAATTGCTTCCAATAAATTGAGTGCACCCAAACCTGTGATTTCCGTCGTCGTCACAGGCTGTTCAAACGAAACACCAACAAAACTCTGTGCAGCTAGGTTATAAACCTCGCTTACACCAGTTGACTGTATCAAACGTACACTGGAAGACAAGTCAGTCAAATCGTATTCCACCAAATGCAGTTGCGGATGATTTTGGATTCCTAATTCTTCGATACGCCAAAAGTTCACGGAACTGGTACGGCGATATGTGCCATAGACGATATACCCCTTCTCCAACAGAAGTTGGGCCAAATAGGCGCCGTCTTGTCCAGTAATACCAGTGACTAATGCTTTCTTGTTCATGCAAAACCTTTCGCCTGAGCGAATATTAATTTTTAACTAATTTTAGCGCTATAACGAATATTTCCACGTTGCGCCTACTTATTCTGTGATGGACATCACATTTTCGCAGTATACCTTCACTTAGTATGTCCAATAGTAATTTTTTGTCATTTATTTGTAAGCAAATGCTGTCAACAATTCAAATTATACTAATTTTATTTATATTAAATTGCGCCGTACTTTTGTCGATACGCACCTACAGCCTCTTTGTACTGGGATAAAGAGGCATCGGCGGTCGCACTCGACAAGCATTCAAACAAATCATTCAAGTTAGCGATAGCGATTACTGGGATGCCATACAGGCGACTAACTTCCTGCACGGCTGAGTGCGGGGACAAATCATCGTCTTTGCCAGCACGTTCCATACGATCAAGTGCAATCAAGACAGCTGCAGGCATCGCGCCCGCTGCACGAATCAATTCGACGGATTCTCGCACCGATGTACCTGCAGAAATCACGTCGTCGACAATCACAATTTTACCCTGCAACTTTGCGCCAACAATGGTGCCGCCCTCGCCATGATCTTTCGCTTCTTTACGATTGTAAGCAAACGGTACATTGCGGCCTTTCGCGGCTAATGCGACTGCAGTTGCTGAAGCGAGAGTGATGCCTTTGTAGGCAGGCCCAAACAACATATCGAACTCAACACCAGAATCGAGCAAAGTCTGTGCATAGTAGTTGGCGATTTTGCCGAGATTGGCACCATCATTGAACAAGCCAGCATTAAAGAAATACGGTGATGTTCTGCCCGCTTTGGTGATGAACTCACCGAAACGAATAACTTGTGCATCAACGGCGAATTGAATAAATTCTTGTTTCAGATTTGTACTCATTTTTTAACTTTCAAAATTCAAAGACTTCAATACTATGCGACGGTCGTACTAAGTAGATACTGACATCGCTCAGCGCCAAATTTCCGCTATATTTTTTAAGAATTCAGAGCCATCGACATCCATACCGGCCGGGTCTACAATTCTTACAGCACGATGCACAATTCCAAGCCATGATAGATGCAAAAGCAGATCATCTGAGACACCCAAATCATCACCCGCGCGGATCATTGAAAGTACCTTGTCTTGCGTTGTCAGATCGATGGGTTCGAGATCGAATTGCGCGCCAATATAAGAATGGATGCCAAGGATGCGCTCAAAGCTTCTCGCTGCCAATCGTGTACAACCATCCGCAAACACCATCGGCACAACTTGGATATGAACCGGCACAACATTCAATAATGCGCGCAAGCAGTTTTGCAAAATTTCATCGTCAAGCTCATCGTCAACCCTTGGATAGAAATTACCACAATTGATAAGTAATCTTGGGCGATGATGCGACACTCGATTTCTTTGCATGCACGTCGCTGCCCGCATCAAATCTTGTTGGGTAAACGGATCATCAAGCTGGGCTAACTTAGTGATTGTTTGACGTAATTGAACGGACTCACTTGTCCGATAAAAGCCTTCAATCGCGGTGCGGTATTCTTCAGCAATTTGATTTGGCGCATGTTTGGCCGCAATATATTCACGTGCTTTTGTACCATATTCAACACGTTCGGTGGCTTGTGCTCTGAGTCTTTCTATATGCACACGTAATTGCACCGCATCTGGTTGCTCTTCCAATTTGATCAAAGGCTCATCCGGTAACTCGGCCATAGAACCATTTTTATTAATGATCGTGGGAAGCCCATAAGCCAGACAATCAAGTACGGTACCGGAGGTTTCCCCGCGTGATAGACCACGTAATTGGACAGCCATATCCGCTGCTTGCAGATAGGTTCTGAACAGATCAACATCCGCAAAACCCGTAATTTTGATACGATCAGCAGCGGCAGATTTTTGTATCGTTTCTAGCAATTCAACGCCATACTCGCCACCATCATTTCTGCCAACAAACACGAGATGACAGTGGGCATCGGATGCGCAAACTGAATCAAGCCACGCTTGTAACAAGATATGATTTAACTTGGTCGGGCCTAGAATGCCAAACGAACAAATCAAGAAATCTTCTTCTTGCAATCCCAGATTTTTGCGCGCTTGTTGGCGGTCAATTTTTTGTGGCAAAACGCGAAGATGCTGAATCAAATGCCACGCATCCGCAGCGTGGGCGCCATACCATTTCTGTGCGAGTGTTTTTGAATACCCGGAATGAACAATAATGCCGTGCGCGCGATCGAGAACCAATTGATTGCAGGGATATTCCCAAATAATTTGATTCAAATCGTCGGTGCGCATTTTATTATTCACCGCTGAATATCCATGGGCTTGGAACAGCGCGGTATCCCAAATGCCCCTCCTCTTACCAGTCAGATCCAAATGAGAAATTAGGCCGCTGTGATAAAAGTCATGAAGAACGACGATGCCAGGAAATTGTTCCATCGCATCGAGCATGTATTCATGGAACATGGAGTTCCCGAAGTTATACAAAATGCGATCAAATCTCTTCGCGTGCTGCTCGAACCAATTCAAGTCGCGTATCGGGAAATTGGCCGCAATCCAATGATCAGCAATCTGAGTCTGATCTGCGATGATGTCAATATCGTAGTGCGCCGCCAACTCCGGTAACAATTCAGCGCTATAGTCTGCAATGCCTGACTGTGCTGGTGGTACCGGTGAAAAATAGGCTAACTTAGGTCGGTATTGTGCGACGCTTGCAACCGAATTTAATGTATCGCTTTTTCGACTCTCAACCAACGCCGTTAAAGCTATCAAAGCACGACGTGCCGAAGCATCCCATGAGAATTTCTTAGCTTGCTCAACGCCATGCATCACTAATCTTTGACGCATTTTTTGATCAAGTAACACTTCTTCCATCTTCGCCGTCATCTTCGCGATATCGCGCGGATCAAACAGCGCTTCATCGCACCCGACTACCTCTGGCAAACTACTGGTATTAGCCGCAATCACGGGCGCACCGCAGGCCATTGCCTCTAATGCGGGCAGTCCAAAACCTTCATGCCAAGATGGAAAAACGAATAACTCGCAGGCGTGATAAAGCTTGGGAAGGTCATCGTCCGGGACAAAGCCCGTCATCACCAATTCATCGTCTTCCAGGCCGAAAGTCTTGGCTAATTTTTGCAAACGAATGCGGTCATTTTCATGCACACTGCACACGATTGCCAACTGCAGCTGAGCGCGAATGTCTGACGACAAATTCGCGTAGGCTTCAATCAAACCTTCGATATTCTTACGTAAATCTATCCCGCCGGTGTACATCACAAAACGATGGGTCAAACCATAGCGCAGCTTCAATTCCTGCAATGCAGAGGCGGGCCATTCTGCAACGTAAAATCGTTCATCCACGGCGGAAGAAATATTCACCACACGGGACTCGGGCAAGTACAAATAATCCAAACCTTCTTGTCGGGAGGATTCAGAAATTGCTAATAATAAGTCCGCGCGTTTTAATGCCTGCACTTTACGATAATACCAGGCACGAACTTGCTCATTTTCAAGATAAGGGCGCGCATTAATGAGTGGAATCAAATCGTATAGCGTGATCGCGACCGGTGCCGCTTGCTTGTCCGTACTGGCAACGCTGGTCACCGCGTCATCGCTCAAGCCTTCAAACAGGCTACTGATATGAACGATATCGGGTGCAAGTTCGCGAATTGCCTGCTCACGGATAAATTCATTAGCGCGCAGTCGCCAACTATTCTGTGCCTCTAATTCAGACGAAGGCGTCAATCCATGCCACAGATGAATATTTTCGATCGGTAGAAGTTCGGCGAATATTTCACGGATTTCTTGTACTGCCACTGGAAACGCGGCATTGAGCAATAAGTGAATATCATGCTCAGCGCCTTGCCTGACCATGGCTTTTGCCAAGGCCATGGAGTATCGACCGATACCTCGTGTTTTACTTCCGGACGACTGGCATGCCTGAAGATCAATTAGCAAACGCATTTCAAACCTGTTCCTGAATCGCGGCTTGCAATTCTCGGTAAATCAACGATGAAGCCGCCGATATAGCGGGCAATTGACTTTCTGCATGCAATTCAACGGTAGGTGGCAAAGGCGTCTGTTGCACCGCCGGCATTCCTTTTCGAAACAAACGCTGCGCCCAAGACTTTGCCCAAGGGACATACGTCAAAGCACTTTTTAAGAATGCCACCAGTGACGGCCTGCGCAGAACAAACGCGACGAATGCACGCAACCAGACTTTGGGCGACAGTGGACGCAAAATATAGCGTTTCACAAAAGCTGAAAAGTAGCGAAGCGGGGCTGTAATACGCCAAGAGATACTTCCGTACACAGCTTCCAATTCGGCACGTAATTGCTTTTCGTTCATATTTCGACAAGATTTGAAGAAGTGCGCTAGTATAAACCATCCATGCTGATTTTCTTTGGCTTGATCCGTATGACTTTGTCTGAAAGTATCTGCTATTCTCCCTCTATAATTCTGGCATTTAGACAATTACGGACATTTCCCCTACAAATCATGACAAAAATCATCTCCGCCAATCTGAATGGCATACGTTCCGCCGCAAAAAAGGGTTTTTTCGACTGGATGAAGCTAGAAATGCCGGATTTCCTGTGCGTGCAGGAATTGAAAGCGCAAGCTGATGATATGACGGAAGACTTCTTGCAACCACATGGCTACCATGGCCATTTCCACTATGCCGAAAAGAAAGGCTATTCGGGAGCTGGCGTGTATAGCAAGCAGAAACCAGATGCCGTCCACATTGGCTTCGGTAGCGCAGAATTTGATGCCGAAGGACGCTATGTCCGCTGCGATTTTGGCGACTTGTCGGTGATTTCGGTGTACTGCCCGTCCGGCTCGTCATCCCCCGAACGGCAAGAAGCGAAATTTCGTTTTATGCAAGAATTTGCACCCCATTTAAAAGACTTAATCAATGCCGGCAGAGAGTTGGTGATTTGCGGCGATTGGAATATTGCACACAAAGAGATTGATTTAAAAAATTGGAAGAGCAACCAGAAAAATTCCGGCTTTTTACCAGAAGAACGCGCATGGATGACGCATTTATTTGAAGAAATGGGGTGGGTCGATGTCTATCGCCGCCTGCATCCGGAGACTACCGGTGAAGCTTACACTTGGTGGAGTAATCGCGGTCAGGCCTGGGCGAATAATGTGGGGTGGCGCATTGATTACCACGTCGCGACACCAGGTATCGCGGCCAAAGCAAAATCGGCTGCGATTTATAAAGAGCAACGCTTTAGCGATCATTCGCCTTTGATTATTACTTACTGAATATTGTGCATGATCGGATAATTTGCTGCACGCGATAAGAAAAAAGCTTGATGGAGGAATTCTCTATCAAGCTTTTTTCATGTTCGCATTGCGTCTGCTTATCTCACCTCAGGAACGCCCTTCACATTGCTGCGGTACGGCGGCAAGGTCGACAAATCTACCTCTTTCGCTTTCGCGTACAAAGGCATCACTTCCGGGAAATGCTTGCGGATTTCGTTAATCCTGTCTGTACCAGCAGGATGCGTCGATAGCCACTTTGGTGGTGCTTTCTTATTCACGATGCCCATTTTCTGCCAGAGGGCGATGCCGGCGCGTGGGTCATAGCCAGCACGGGCGGCGATATCGAGGCCGACTATATCTGCCTCCGTTTCATCATCGCGCGAAAATTTCAACATCGCCAAATTCGCACCAGCACCACCGATACCAGCGACAGCCTGACCGTTATAGCCTTTGTATTCAGCAAACAGCGCTGCACCTTTGACCAAAATATTGGTGGCGAGAGACTTACCAGCACGCTCAGCGCCATGCTCGCGCAAGGCGTGCGCGATTTCATGCCCCATCACGATCGCGACTTCATCGTCAGTCAGTTTTAAAGTATCGAGTATGCCCGTATAAAAAGCGATCTTACCGCCAGGCATACAGTAAGCATTGATCTGCGTCGAGCCTAACAAATTCACTTCCCATTTCCATTCTGCGGCGCGGTCATTCCATGGCAGTGCAAAAGGGATCAGTTTTTTTGCGATGGCACGCAAGCGAATGACCTGTGGGTGATTGTCCGGTGCCAAAGCGCGCTTTTGCTCTGCGTCCTTCATCGTCTGCATGTACTGCGTGGCAGCTTGCTGATCTAAATTTCCGCCGAGGTTACCGAGCTTGCGCATCATCGACATTTTGCCGACTTTGACACCGTCTTGCGGTTCATGCTCTTGTGCTGAAGCCAAGGCTGGAATCCAACAGGCCGAACTAATGGCAAAGGCTAATAACGATTTTTTCATCATGAGGGAATCTCCATTTCTATCGCAGAGATGGTAACAGAAGAGGTTCGTTTTAACTTAAGCGCCAAGGCAAACGAATGTTAATTATGCATAGCTACAACGATGATCAGTTTGACAATGTTTTCTGATCACCATTCCAAGGTGCGACTTTAAATAACAACAACATGCCAGGAATCGCCAAGGCAAAGCAAATCAGGAAGAAATTAAACCATCCGGTACTTGCCACAATATAACCAATCAACGCAGTCGTAAAGGTACGTGGCACCGCTGCCAAGCTAGTGAAGAGGGCGAACTGCGTTGCCGTATAGCGGGGGTCGGTGGTGCGCGCAATATAGGCAACAAAAGCGGCCGTGCCCAAGCCAACACCAAAGGCTTCCGATGCCAGCACAATGCCCAGCATCAAGGGATCTGGTCCCATCTGCGCCAGAATAGCGAAACCTAAAATACTCAAGGCTTGTGGTACGCCAAAGATCCAGAGAGCACGATTAATGCCTAATTTGATCATCCAGACACCACCGACCACACCGCCAGCGATACTGCCCCAGAACAAAGTCAGCTTAGCAATCGTACCGATTTGTGTAAGTTGAAATCCCAAGTCGAGGAAAAACTTGGTCGCCAGCGTTGCCGCCATCGTATCGCCAAGACGATACAAAAAGATGAAAGCCAAAATCCAAAAGGCGTTCAACCAACCCGAGCGCGTGACAAACTCACGAAAAGGCAGCACAACCGCATCTTCCAAAGTTTTTGGCGGTTCGCCATAGGTCTTAGGTTCTTGCACCAGCAATGTACAAAACAGACCGGGTAGCATGAAGGTTGCAGTGATCCAGAATACCCACGTCCAAGAAATTAAATCCGCCAAAATCAGTGACAAAGCACCCGGCACAAGACCGGCGACTTTATACGCATTCACTTTAACTGCCGCACCTAAACCCTGCTCATTATCGTCAAGAATTTCACGACTAAATGCATCGATCACAATATCCTGACTTGCCGAGAAAAATGCAACCGCAATTGCCAGCGGGATCACCCATGCAAACTGGGAGATGGGATCAAGCATGCCCATAGCGCCGACACACAAGAACAAGGCGACTTGGGTAAATGCCATCCAACCACGGCGTCGCCCAAGTGAGCCGAAACTAAATCGATCCATCAAAGGCGACCAGATAAATTTCCATGGATAGGGAAACATCACCAAGGTGAACAAACCCAATTTCTTGATATCGATACCGGACTTCGCCAGCCACGCTTGGACTAGATTGATCAGAATGAACAACGGCAGGCCTGAACTGAAACCGAGAAAGACCAAAATCAACATACGTTTATTGAAATAGGTCTGCCACTTATTCACGGCGAGTGCCGTCTGTTTCTGTTCGGGCTTCTGATCTTGATCGCTCATATCTTAAATTCTCTTCTTGAGGCGGAAAACCGCAAGACTACCACGCAAATTAGGCAGCCAGTGTATCTGTTTTCCCTCATGCAACGCGACGCATTCCATCACTTGTAAACCAACGTCATCCGCTAAGTCAGCAAAATCATAAATCGTCGCGCACCGCACGTTAGGGGTGTCGTACCATTCAAACGGCAGTGACTTTGACACCGGCATTTTTCCTTGCAATAAAGCAGTGCGATGCGGCCAGTAACCGAAGTTAGGGAAAGATACGATGGCCTCATTACCGACACGGGCGATGTCACGCAAGAGCGGCTCTACATGCTTCATCATTTGCAACGAGGATAAGCATAAGACCGTATCGAACGCATGTTCGCCAAACATGCTCAGGCCATTTTCCATATCTTGTTGGATGACATTGATACCGCGCTTTGCGCATTCCAATACTTTGTCATCGGCAATCTCGATACCATAGCCACTACATTGTTTATCGGTGCGCAGATAGTCAAGCATGACGCCATCGCCGCAACCAACATCCAGTACGTGTGATTCAGGCTTAATCCAATCTGCAATAAAAGCGAGATCGGGACGATGCCGTTTTAATTCTTGAACGTTCATGCGAACTCCTGCGCGATGCGATTGTAATAGGCCGCGACAAAATTGAGATACCGGGAATCCTCCAAGAGGAAGGCATCGTGTCCGTGCGGGGCGTCGATTTCAGCGTAGCTGACGGTGCGTTTGTTATCGACCAGGGCTTTGACGATTTCGCGGCTACGCTCTGGTGAGAAACGCCAGTCAGTCGTAAACGAAGCGAGTAAGAATTGTGCTTTCGTACCGGCCAAGGCTTTACTTAAGTCGCCGCCATGCTCACGCGCCGGATCAAAATAATCGAGCGCCTTGGTAATCAGCAAATAAGTATTCGCATCGAAGTAATCTGAGAACTTATCGCCTTGATAGCGCAGATAGGATTCGATTTCAAATTCCACACCATAGCCAAATTGGTAGTCCGCGGTTTTCAGTTCACGCCCGAATTTTTCTGCCATATCGTCATTCGAAAGATAGGTGATGTGACCGATCATGCGCGCCACGCGCAGACCATTTCTAGGCACAACTTTGTGTGCATAAAAATCCCCCCCGTGAAAATCAGGATCAGTCAAAATCGCCTGCCGCGCCACATCATTGAACGCAATATTTTGCGTTGAGAGTTTAGGTGTGGATGCAATCACCACACAATGACGCAATCGTTCAGGGAATAAAATGCTCCACGCCAAGGCTTGCATGCCACCGAGCGAGCCGCCCATCACTGCAGCAAATTGGGTGATGCCCATTTCATCAGCCACCCGCGCCTGAGCACGTACCCAATCTTCCACCGTAACGACCGGAAAATCTGCACCGTACTGCTTACCGGTAGCAGGATTGATATGCATAGGGCCGGTCGAACCGAAACAAGAACCCAAGTTATTAATACCGATGACAAAGAATTTGTTCGTGTCTAGCGGCTTACCTGGGCCGACCATGTTATCCCACCAGCCAATGTTTTTTGGTTGATCAGCATAATAACCGGCGACATGATGCGAGGCATTTAAGGCATGACAGACAAGTACGGCGTTCGACTTATCGGCGTTCAAGGTGCCGTAAGTTTCGACCATTAAGGTGTAGTCGACGATACTGGCACCGCTTTGCAAAAGTAAAGGATCACTGAAGCGATACGCTTGTGGCGTGACGATTCCAACGGATGACATAGATTTTCCCTTGAGACTATGGAGGTCTCATTTTTAAAAAAACAAATTTAAAAAGGGGCTAAAAGAGGGGCTGAATGAGGAGAGAGGTACTGCGGCATTCAAGCTCGCTTTAGCCGTATTTATTTGTTCAAATCTCTTTTTCAGACATTTAAACTGCGCCCGCAAGCTGATTTCAAATCGGCGCAATGTGCGAAGAATAGCGAAGTCTGGGCTTAGCGTCAAATTTGCCCGGATTTTCGATGCTTTTTAAATAATTTCAATCCATATTGACCGAATTGTTCTGACCTAAGCTCACCTAAGCTGACCTCAGTTCAAACCGCACTACTCATACATTCTTAGATCTGCCAGGAGAATTTGGTAAACAATTCACTTTGCTTACGCTGCGCCACAAAGCCCGGTGTTTCTGATTTAGTCATGGTCCAGCCTAAATACACGGCACTACCGACGCCTGCACGATGCGTGTACACGAAGGAATTCACGCTACGGCTACTATCAGGGGCGACCACCACGATATACGCTAGAGGATCGCGTTTGGTGCGGGCATCTTGCAGAATCATGCGTATCGTATCTTTAGGACTCAAATGCAAGATGCTATTAATTTGCAGCGCCGTCTCTTTGTAAGCACGCGCCTGACTCGCGGCTTCACCGCTTCCATTAATCCAATTGGTCGCAAAACTAGGTTCCACCTCAAGACGATCAAGCGGTCGCAACTTGGCGCTCATAGAATACGAACCGCCGCGCCCCAAACGATTGGCCAAGATGTCGATCACATCGCCTACGCTAAAATCAGCGGCGATACGAGCGACTTGTTTGCCCGGACTGGCAGCAAGGCCCCAGGCAAACCGGCCGATAGAAAATAACTCCCCTTGTTGATTCACGCGACTACGCACAGTGGGACTAATATTTAGATACGCCGAGCTATCATACGGACCCGCAACTCTGACGCCGGGGCTGAGAATTTTTGACAGAATATTTCCGTCGCTATCAACTTTGTATTCGGCAGAGACGTAGGCATTCACTTCATGCAATTCACCCATGCGACCAAATTTTTTGGTGATGTCAGAGTTCACACTCCGGAAACCGACTTGTGAGAAGAATCCATTATCGGCACGAAAATCCTTACTAAAATCACGCACACTGACTGACATGCCATAGTCATCATTGCCGCGCGACCAGTCGAAATAAGCTGCATGGCCAGTTGTGACGTCAGCGCGCGCAATATTTCCTTTGGAATCTAATTGTGCATTGGTTGAGCTCATCAAAAGCTGGCCACGCATCAATTGATTTCGGTCGATTTGCCAGACGAAATCCGGCCCAGCGACACGGTTGTAACCTTGTCCATCGGCATATTGTCTATCAGTCGCAATCGCACCTAAGGACAATGAGCCCAAACGAAAATTGGCTCTGGCATCGGTTGCGGTCGAAGCGACCGTGCTGTTCGCATACGCGGTGTAATAGGTGCGCGGCACCATGACCAGTGCGCCAGCTGTATCGCGACTCGTGAGAATACTAAAATCTTTATCCGCATCCCGTTGGGTGTAACGCAAGCCGACATCAGGATTCGCGATCGTGCGTGTACTGATCGCATTCAAAGGCGTACGGAATATGTCAGCGCCTTCCAAAAAGAATGGGCGCTTTTCTTGTACGAAAATGCCAAAGCGTGTGTTACCAGACAGCTGTGGAGAATCTAACTCGATTTGGGAGAAGTCAGGATTCAAGGTCGCATCAATCGTGATGGCAGAAGTCGGTCTAAATTTGAAATCTACGCTCACATCACTGGATGAACTAGAAGGCGCGGGCTTACCTTCAATTTGATCTCTATTGCGACGGCTAACCAATTGTGGCGTGACATTCCAATTCATGCCGGAAGGCAGGTTTTGCATACCTTCGATAGGATGAGAAAAGCATAAGTTACAACTGGTTGCCCGCGTCACAGCACCACTATACATACGGTAGCGCTGATCGCGTGTCATATTGCGCAATACCAAAAGACTCCACGGAGTCGTTGAATGTTTATCGTAAGCGATCGAAGAGAAAGGAATTTTGTATTCTGCGCTCCAGCCGCCGTCAAAGCGTGCCGTGCTGGCGGAGAACTCGTAATCCGGTGCAGTATCGTCACCCATGGTATCGCTGTAAATACCATCCATGACAGCACCACGTGCGTTCACATAAAACACCTGCGCTGCCTTATGTCCGCTACTCGGATCAATATATAAAGTGAAAAAGTCCTGATCGATACTAATCTTGTCTCTGCGCGCAAATGAGTCGCGGATTTGATTGGGTTCATTATCAAAACCTGTTACACCAACATATAAAAACTTGTCGTCATATAAAACTCTGACTTCCGTTCTTAGATGCGCTGCAACGCCATCGAAGGGTTGTGTCTGAAAGAATTCTGTATGCGGAATTGCTTGCTTCCAAACCGCTTCATCCAATTTTCCATCTAACTTGATCACCTCTTTTTTCTGCAATTGGTGCGCCTGAAATCCTGCCTGGGCTGCGCTAGAAAAAAGCAAAGTGCTAACAAGAACGGAGAGGAAAACTTTCATAGGCATTCAAAAATGAGTAATTTGTAAAACTAGTATTTTAACAAGTTTCTATCAAGGAAACTTAGAGCTTTGTGTTGCCATATAGTTCAACCTAAGTTCAACCTATGTTCAATCTGAGTTCAATGATCCTAAGCTCAACTCAAGCTACCTAGGTGCTACGTCGATTCCGTTTGATCTGATGAGAACACAATGCCGTTCATGTGAACCAATGAACATGAAAGTGCTGGGCAAAAAAAAAAGACTGCCGAAGCAGTCTTTTTTATGAGGCAGTTCTAAACAGCTATGATTAGAATGCGTGCAACAAACCAACTGTTGTACGAGTTGCTGTCTTGTTGCCAGCGCCGATGAACAAGCCCAATTCTTGATCTTTAGCAGCTGTTGTACCAGCTTTAGCATAAGAGAAAGAACCGTAGAATGCTGTACGTTTGCTCAAAGCATACTTAGCAACTGCTACGTATTGATCCGCTTTTGCTTTCATGTCGCCAGAACGACGATTAGCGTAGTAAGCAGCTGTCAATGTTGTTTGTGGAGTCAACATGTAATCAACACCAGCACCGAATACACCGATCGTGCGGCCTGTTGTATTCAATTCGTTTTCAGCGTAAGTCACTTTTACAGTGAATTCTTCGTTAACTACAAACTTCGCACCACCTGTATAAACGCGCAATGTAGAGCTGTTTGTCGCGTCTTTCATTTGGCCGTAAGAGAATACAGCTGTCAAACCATTTTGGTTGAAACCAGCAGATGCACCCATGTAGCTGCTTGCAGAAGCATCGCCAGCTTTTTCACCGAAACCGTACATTGCGCCGAAATTGATACCACCCAAAACTGATGGGAATGCATATTTCACGGAATTGTTTTGACGTGTAGCAGAGCTAAAGCCGTTGCTAGAACCGTGTGTACCGTACAAAGTCGCGTTATTCAAACCGCCTAAAGCGATGTTTGGGTTAGTGCCGACATGCGCTACGTTCAATGGATCAACTTGGATCAATGTATCGTAAGCCAGGTTAGTTTGACGACCCATGTTCAATGTACCGAAGTCACCAGAAACACCAACTGTTGCAATACGGTCAAACAAAGAACCTGCTGTACCAGTATCAACGCTCAAAGAGCTTTCCAATTGGAAGTTTGCTTTTAAGCCATTACCCAGATCTTCAGAACCTTTGAAGCCCCAACGGGAAGATGACATGTTGCTGTTATCCAAAGAGAATTTTTTGCCACCAGTTGTTGTTTGGTTAGACATGTAGGAAGTAGATGCATCTACGATACCGTACAAAACGACAGAAGATTGAGCAGAAGCGGCGGATGCGAATGCACCCAAAACTGCGAAAGCGATAAGTGATTTTTTCATTGAAAAACTCTCCAAAGGTTAATGAATTTTTTTGTCTGATATGAAATATTACTGACGTTCTTACCGACTACTAACATATCAAACGAAAATTTTTGTCTCTTGTTAGCACCATGTTATAAAAACATAGCTACTTTTGCCTCGTATACTAAGTGGCATTTGAACAAAATGCGCTATTTTGGGCAAAGAGAATTACGCTATTATAGAACATATTCAAGATTTATGTGGCATTGCAACAACAAAGCCCGAATTTCACTCAAAAAAGCTGCCACAAGTATAATTTTTCTGTTAACGCCAGTTTTGCTGTAGCGCAAACTTCGGTGCCTTATTTCTTCATTATTTACGGCGGCGTTTGAGCTTAATCGCATTACAATTGATGTTTTTCCAGCCTAGACAGATCAGCCATGTTTTTGCCATCCATAGACAGCACGATTATCAACTTTGACCGCGCACTACGCGTCATTTCAGGGCAAGCAAGGGCGTCGCGTCAAAATCCGGCAAGGCAATGTCTGGATCAAGATCTCTCTGAAGCAGAGCAAAAGCATAGTGCTGGTCTGATGCGTGTTAATCATGTAGGCGAAATTTGCGCGCAGGCTTTGTATGATTCGCAAGCCGTGTTTTCTAAGTCAAACGAAGTCAAACAACAATTCGCGCGATCCAGCATAGAAGAAGAAGATCACCTTGCCTGGACCGCAGAACGTCTGCAGCAGCTCAATTCGCATACCAGCGTTTTCAATCCGTTGTGGTACGCCGGTGCTTATGCATGCGGCTTAATTGCGGGTCGCTGCGGCGATGCCGTTAGTCTGGGCTTTGTAGTGGAAACCGAAAAACAAGTCGAAGCACATCTCGCCAGTCATTTAGAAAAGCTCCCACTACAAGACGCAAAGTCACGTGCCATCGTTGAGCAGATGCGGGTCGATGAAATCGCGCATGGTGCGGCAGCTGATGCACTCGGTGCTACGAACCTACCAACTCCTGTAAAAATCTTGATGCAGGGAATGGCAAAAGTGATGACGACTGCCGCCTATCATTTGTAACTTACATTTGTGTCAGATCAAGGCGCGCCTAGCACTTTTCTAACTTGGCGATACTCAGATCGAGCAGCTTCATTCCAAATTTGCCAAAATTAATATGGGCGCGCGCATTCGTGCCGCTGCCCTCGATATTCACTATCACGCCCTCACCGAATTTCGCATGTGCGACGTTTTGGCCTATGCGCCAGCTATTACCATTGCTTACTTGGGCCTTTTGGAAATTTTGTGCAATCGCGTTCGCACCTGATTCTGGTGTTTCATCCCACGCCGATTTTGGACGTGCAAACCAGCTTGGTTGAATTTTAGGCGACAGCCATTTCAGTGACTCTTCCGGCATCTCTTCAAAAAATCGCGAACGCATGTTGTAACGGGTCTGTCCATGCAACATACGCGTCTGTGAAAAGGTCATATACAGACGTTGCCGAGCACGGGTGATCGCCACATACATCAGACGTCTTTCTTCTTCTACACCAGACTCTTCCTGACTACTATTTTCGTGCGGGAATAAGCCTTCTTCCAAACCGCCGATGAACACCGCATCAAATTCCAAACCTTTGGCAGCATGCACGGTCATTAATTGCAGAGCATCTTGCCCCACTTGCGCTTGATTATCACCTGCTTCCAAGGATGCGTGCGACAAGAACGCAGACAACGGCGACATCACGGTTGGCAAGGCGGCATCAGCATCTATGATCTCAATGCCATCTGCATTCGCAATCAAACTGCTCGCTGGGCGCGATACAGGTCCGGCCAAGGCTGGTGCATCATGCCCGAAGCCTTCTTCGGAGACAAACAAAGTCGCCGCATTCACCAGCTGTTCCAAGTTTTCTATGCGATCCGCGCCTTCTTTTTCGGTTTGATAATGCGTCAGTAAAGTGCTCAGATCAAGTACCACTTGCACCATTTCTGGCAAAGGCAAGTTTTGTGTTTCAAAGCGCGCGCCTTCAATCAACTTGACAAACCCACCTAGCGAAGAACCTGCTTTACCCGACACATAGGGCACCGCCGCATACAAAGAAATATTGTATTGTTTAGCCGCATCTTGCAGTTGCTCTATCGAGCGCGCACCGATGCCACGTGTAGGAAAATTCACTACGCGCATAAAGGCTGAATCATTGTGTGGATTGTCCATTAACTGCAAATAGGCAATCGCATGTTTGACTTCTGCGCGGTCAAAATAGCGCTGGCCGCCGTAAACGCGATACGGTACATTCGCCGAAAACAAGGCATGTTCAATCACACGCGATTGTGCATTTGAGCGATACAAGATTGCGATTTGACTACGCTCAAAACCATCGCGGATCAGATTCTTAGCTTCTTCCGTGATCCATTGCGCTTCTTGAATATCGCTACTAGCTTCAAAAATTCTGACCAGCTCGCCATGCCCCGCATCGGTGCGTAAATTTTTTCCGAGGCGTTTGCTATTGTGTTCAATTAGCGCATTCGCGGTATCCAGAATGTGTCCGTGCGAACGATAATTTTGTTCTAGCTTGATCAGATTTTCGACGCGAAATTCTTTTTCAAATGCGGCCATATTGCCGACATTCGCGCCACGGAACGCATAGATACTTTGATCATCATCGCCCACCGCAAACACTGCGCCATGCGTACCCGCCATCAGCTTAAGCCATTTGTATTGCAGGTCATTGGTGTCTTGAAACTCATCGACCAAGATGTGTTTAAAACGCGCTTGATAATGTTCGCGCAAAGGTTGATTTCGACTCAGTAATTCGTAAGTGCGCAATAAGAGTTCGGCAAAATCCACCACACCTTCACGTTGACATTGCAGATCGTAAAGGTCATACAAGGCCACCATCTTGCGATTAAAATCGTCGTAGGCATCCACCTGGGCTGCACGTAAGCCCTGGTCTTTGGCACTGTTGATAAAGTACATCAAAGTTTTAGGCGGGAATTTTTCGTCATCGATATTATTCGCTTTTAGTAAGCGCTTAATGAAGGAAAGCTGATCGCCCGAATCAAGAATCTGGAAAGTCTGCGGCAAACCCGCGTCACGATGATGTGCACGCAACAATCGATTACATAAACCGTGGAAAGTCCCTATCCACATCCCACGCGTATTGATCGGCAACATCGCCGACAAACGCGTCAACATTTCTTTCGCTGATTTGTTGGTGAACGTCACCGCTAACACACCGTTTGGCGAAATCTGTCCAGTTTGAATCAACCAAGCGATACGCGTGGTCAATACGCGGGTTTTACCAGAACCAGCGCCCGCCAGAATTAAGGCAGATTGTGCTGGTAAAGTGACGGCAGCGAGCTGCTCGGGATTGAGATTGTGTAGGAGATTTTGCATCCCGATATTATACGGGAGTGTCAGCAGGCATCATCAAAAAAGACTGATTTTTTATACAGCTTGTTTCTTCGCTTCGTCATAAGTACGTAACCACGTTAGTTGCAATACGCGCGCATCGCTACTAGCTCTATGTCTGGCGACACATAATTCTTTCATGACTTGCTCTTTGGTCGCATCCCAATTCGGCAATTGACCATCTTCAATTATTTCAAATAAGTCTATTAATTTAAATTTCGGCGTGATTTGCGCGGAATCAAACAATCGTGCCATCCAGACATAATCTTGACCCCAGGCATCGGTGTAGACGGTGCGTCCACCCAGAAAGAAATTGAGTTGCGCCGCTACAAACTGAGCTGTATTACCGCGTTCAATTAATATTTCACGGGCGATTCCATGTAAGCGCGCGGCATCTAAATCCCAGTGTGTCCAATCGTCCTCCGGCCGGATCAATGAGCACCAGCCTTCACCGTGACGACCGGAAAATCCAACTTCAATCGGATAGCTACCTTGTCCGAAACCAGATGCTTCAAAATCTATAATGATGGGCACGGTCATCATCGCCAACTCCTGAATAGGGAATCCCATGTCTTAACAAGGGTAGGGGAATTCCATTGTGCCTTAATTTTTCGACAAAGCAAGATTTGCTGCGATCTTTGCGCCAGATCTGGTGCTGGGCGTGGTTTTTTGGAGCATGTCTCGAACTGCCCTTAAGGCAGGTAACGCGCACCGTGTTCGCGTTGACGCTTGAGCGTCTTGGTCGCGACAAAAATCTCGCGTAAGAAGAAGATAAAACTACCGATCAAAGCAAATACAGCGCCAACAAATAGTGACGCAATGATTTTGTCTAAGTGCAGGTCTAAAGCATCGCCGAGAAATAAAGCGGCGATCACCAAACACACCAATAAGGCGCAGGTAGAACTCAGAGTAATTGCACGGTTAATCAAATGCGAACGCTGATATAACTCGTCGAGTTCGATCCGCATATTCGGTGTTAAGCCATCGGCACCCTGGGTAGTGACGATTTCTTCTAATACTCTGGAACGGTCGATAATGCGTGCCAAGCGATTCGTCAGTACGGTCAGATTGGTGCCAACGCCGGTCAACAAAAATACGGGGGCAATTGCTAATTGAATAATTTGACCGATATTCCCTAGATGTAAATTGATCACGATAGTCTCTGTGCTGGATGGGAAGCGATATTTTAACAGGCATACACCGAAGTCACCCGCCGCCGTACATTCGTTCGCGCCAATAATGCGAGGGTCACGTCAAATTAGGACGCTTCGTCGCATTTCTATCGTCGTCTCCGCCATGCTTAGGCAAAGTAGCGTCATTCAATCAATTCAGGAGGAAATTATGGCGCAAATTTTTACACACACCCCAACTTGGGTCTGGTTACTGTTAGCTGGCCTATGTTTCCTCGGTTTCAGCCAAACTAGAACCCGCGAGGTTTCATTACAACGCGTATTGACATTGCCACTGGTGATGCTGATATTGTCTCTCACTAGTATGCATAGTGGTATCGGCTCGGAACTAATCACGTTGGGAGCGTGGGGCCTCAGCGTAGCGCTTAGCTGCATGCTTTTCGTACGTCGCCCACTATCAAAGAAACACCAATATGATCTCACCACTCAACGGTTTACGATTGCTGGTAGTTGGCTACCATTGTTCCTGATACTTGCTATGTTTATCGCTAAATATGCCTTGAATATCAGCTTAGCGATACGTCCCGAACTAGCACAACATACCACTTTCACACTTGGTTTTGCTATTCTCTTTGGGGTGTTTAACGGTGCCTTCTTAGCGCGACCGATCAAGTTGATACGATTAAGAAATCGCGTTCAGGAACAGCTCACTCAAACCGCACCAACGGTTCTAAAAGTATAAGTTATTGAGGCAAATTAGGCGCCGACAACGAGGGTTTGATGTTCAAGAAAATACTGGATTGCTTGGTCAGCTGGTAAGGCCTTAGAAAAATAATAACCCTGACATAAATCACAGCCAGCGGCTTGCAGAACCTTCAGCTCATCCTCGGTTTCTACGCCTTCTGCCACAACGGTTAAATTCATTGCCGCAGCTAGTGCCACGATGCTGTTTATGATTGGATTGTCTTGTTGATTACCGCGACTTCCTCTTACGAAGGTACGGTCGATTTTGAGTACATCTAATGTTAATTGATGCAGGTAATTCAGTGAAGAATAGCCAGTCCCGAAATCATCCAGCAAAACACGAATGTGATGTTTTTGCAAAATCTGAATATTGTTTTGCGCAATCGCAAATTTATCAATCACCGCACGTTCGGTAATTTCTATCCCCAGCGTGTTCGGTGGAACTTCGAATTCCTCCAGCAAGCTCAAGACAGTATTGATGAATTCTGCGCTGGCAAAATGACGCCCTGAAATATTCACGCTCACTTTGGGCGACATTCCCGTGCTGGCACGCCAAGCGCACATTTGTTGGAGCGCTCGACGCAACACGTAGCGATCGATTTTTTCAATGAGCCGATGTTTCTCGGCATAGTCGATAAATTCATTGGGCGCGATCCAAGAACGTTCTGGATGCTGCCAGCGTATCAAGGCTTCAAACCCAACCGCAACACCCGTCGCAACATCAATCACTGGTTGATAATGCAAGACGAACTGTTGCTCAGCGAGTGCGGTATGAATTTCTTCGCCCAACACCAAATCGCGTACATTAGCGCGATCAAGCAGTGGATCATATAACTGATAATTCCCCCGCCCAGCCGCCTTAGCCTGATACATCGCGGTGTCCGCACGTCGAATAATCTCTGTCGCCGATATCGACGTATCATTGATAAAAGCGATCCCGATGCTGGTCGAACAGGTAATCAACGCTTCGTTCGCGGCAATCGGTTGCTGTAAGGCTAAAATGATGCGCTCGGCGAGTTGAATGGCTGTGTCGTGCTGCTCGATATCCTCTAAAAATAAAGCAAATTCGTCGCCACCTAAACGTGCGACCGTATCGAGTTGGCGCGTTTGCTGTGTGAGCAATGCGGCAAATTTATTCAATAAAGCATCGCCCACCGCATGCCCATACCGGTCGTTCACTGTTTTAAACAAATCGACGTCCATATACAGCACAGCACACATGCGATTTTCTTGTCGCTCTTGTTTCTTCAAGGCGTGCGATACCCGATCCAAAAATAGACTTCGATTCGCCAAGCCAGTTAAGGGGTCATGCAAGGCCAGATGTTGTAATTTTTTTTCCGTGACCTTGCGTTTCAAAAGATTCGATACGTGACGCGAAACATAGCTCAGTAATTCGCGGTCTTTTTCTAGGTAGGAAACCAAAGGTGAATAAGTTTGTACGACCAAAGCACCTTTTAAATCATCTCCAGCATGGATTGGTACACCTAACCAGGATTCGGCAATCGTGCCCAAAATTTCAAAATCGCCGCGATTCGCGCGCGCCAATACTTCTTCGCGACTCAACAATAGGGAGGTATTATTAAAAATGACCCAAGCCGACATGCCGCGCATTTCGATATCGACCGGTCCAATATCAGCTGCTAATTCGGGATGACGTTCATCAATAAAATAGGGAAATTCTATGCGCCGAGTTTCTTCGTTATAGACCGCTACAAAGAAAGACTTTGCGTAGAGAAGTTCGGCAATCAGATGATGAATTTTTTCATAAACTTTGAAAAAATTTTCATCTTCATAAGTCAGTGCAGCGATGTTAAACAAAACGCTTTGCAATTTCTTCGCGTATTCCAATTCACTAATCGAAGATTCCAGTTGGTGAATCAGGTCCGCTTGCGCCAACTTTGCTGCAACCATTGAGGTGACCGCAGTCAGTATTTTGATGTGTTCCGCCGTATAAAAATTTTTCGCCAGATTTTCACTATCAATCACGCCGATCAACTGATCCGAGTGAATAATCGGAATCGCCAATTCGGAACCGGCCTGCTGCATATCCATCACGTAGCTCGGTTCTATACTCAGGTCATTAATCACAATCGTTTCTCTGGTCAGAGCGGCACGCCCTACTATGCCTTCACCCAAACGCAAAGTCAGCGCATTATTCACCGAGCCTTGTTCAGAAATTTTATGTCCGAATGCCGATTGCTGAATCAAAGTCTGGGTGGGTATATCCCACAGATAGATCACGCAATCATCAAAACCCATCTGCCCGACAACCTCGTTTGCGGTGTACCACAATACTTCTTCACGCGTACGCAAACGTAACAAGGCGATGGCAAACTCACTCAAAATATTGAGTAAAGAATTGCGTTCACGCAGCATCGCAATTTCGTGCTCGGTATTGTGCTCAAAATTCACACTGGGCGACGACTGATTCGGCATGGCGGGTAGATGCTATTCACAAAGTTAATATAATTTTTAAAAGCACGAACTGGATAAAAAATCAGCGCTCGTCAATCTCTCTGTCGGTGCAGGCATTCTACTCGCGAGCGAATAGAAAATAGATAATTTAGATTGCAAAACAACAAACTGCGGCAAACTTCAACGAAGTAGTACAAGAAATAAATTTGAATCGGCAAGATAATTCAAAGACTCGAATGGTGTACAGACAATGAAATGGCCGAGATGACAGGGCCGATGCAAACTGGGATAATCACTTTTTTCTGATCTATTTTCGAAGAGCAGCTATGGTCTTATACGAAGTCAGTGTCCACGTTCGTGCCGATATGAGTGTCGCTTTTGAAGAATATATGCAGAACAAACATATTCCTGAAATTTGGGCGACGACATGCTTTCGTCAAATTCATTTTGATAAAGACGAGGCAACCCACTATCGCACTAGTTACCAGGCCGCCAGTCTCGCTGATTATGAACGTTATATCGATCAGCATGCGGCTTCCATGCGAGCCGATTTCATGCAACATTTTCCGGAGGGCTGTACAGTAACGCGACAGCTCTGGCATACGCAAAAAATTTGGAAATAGCCTTTTTACCGAGTGCAGGTGGCGAATTTACGACACTCATTGCGGTATGCAGAACTACTGTTTTCGACACATTTGTCCTCCGATACAATTCGCGTCAGATACCAGGACAGGCAGGTCGACACCCGACTAACATGATTTTTGTCTATCCAGCGTAGACCAGGTTCCCCTATAGCGGCTGGGACACTTTATCGCGAGAATCATTAAGCTGACACTAACACCAAAATCCATGTTGCGGATCTACATCACACACGCAACAGCAATCAGCTTGCTTGCATCAATTTCACTGACAAGGATATTTTCGATATATAAAAAGTATTGAAAAACAAACTCGTCTCGACTGCATAATCGTCCTATACTTAAGCTAAATTTAAACGAAATTTAGCCTACAGATACAAGCTTGCTTACCAAAGGGATTTTGTATGATGAACATCCAGCATAGCGATACTTTTTCGAATCCAGCATCCATCGAAGAATTATTCCGTCAGAATGAGACCAATCACTATTTGCAATTGATGATGCGCGTGATATTCAGCGCATTATTGTTTTTGCTGGTGTCACCATCAATGGTCTTAGCGCAATCTACATCTGGGCCGCCAACCGCGAATCCCTTTGGCACCACAGTAATCGAAAACACTGTGGCAAATGTCCTACCAGCACAAACTGTGGGTACCGTGGATACCTTACAAATTACTAGCCCACCTACGCATGGTTTTCTGATCGTCGACGGCCTGAATTTTTTGTACACCCCGGCCGCAAATTATTCGGGTGCTGATAGTTTTTTTTATACCGCAACCAATATTGCTGGCGTATCAGCTCCAGCTCGGGTCTCGATTACGGTCTTGCAAGTAGTACCGACAAGCTATCCAGTTAACACCACGCTCACCGTCAATAGTATTAACCATCTGATCAACCCCAGCATCACAGGAAGCCCCAGCAGCATTGCAATCAGCAGCCCACCATCTCACGGTACGGCCAGCGTCAGTGGCCTCAAAATTCTGTATACACCAAGCGCTGGATATATTGGTGCGGATAGCCTTAGTTACACTGCCACAAACACAGCAGGAACTTCGTCCGCCGCCAGTGTTAATATCACTGTGACCGGTCTGCCGCCGACAGCGAACCCGATTAGCGCCAATGTGGTGCTCAACAGCGGCGCCAATTCAATCGCCGCGAATATTAGCGGCAGCGCATCCAGCATTGCATTAATTGGCGCTCCGAGCCACGGAACAGCCAGCGTGAACGGGCTCAACATTATTTATACCCCAGCGCTAGGCTTTACCGGCACGGAGAATTTTTACTATGTCGCCAGTAATTTTTATGGCACATCATCGGTCGCTGGAGTCAGTATTAACGTCAATGGTATTCCACCTGTTACGAACATAGTCAACGCGACGGTATTACAAAACAGTAGTGCAAACACCATTGCCAGCAATATTACTGGGACGGCGACTAGCGTAACAATAGCCAGCTCCCCAGCGCATGGTACCGTCAGTATCAGCGGGTTAGATTTCATCTACACGCCAAGCGCCGCTTATGTCGGTAGCGATGCTTTCACCTACTCCGCGACAAATAACTACGGGGTGTCTGCGATTGCATCTGTCAATATCAATGTCAACGGCATTCCCCCGAGCGTGACTAGTGTCAGCACTAGCGTATTGCAAGATAGTAGCAATAATACGATTGCCAGCAACGTGACAGGCAATGCCTCTAGTATCAACCTGTTTAGCACGCCGATTCATGGTACGGCGATTGTGAGCGGGATGAATATTCTGTACACGCCAAGCCCAGGATTTGTTGGCACAGACAACTTTAAATATACTGCCAGCAACGCCTATGGTACCTCGAGCATTGCGAGTATCAGTGTTGATGTAAAGGGGGTTCCTGCAGTTGCCAATACGATTAGTGCGAGTGTTTTGCAAAACAGTAATAACAACGTCATTATTTCGAGTATTACCGGAAATGCTAGCAGTATTGCCCTGTTCAGCTCACCAAGTAACGGAACTGCCAGCGTCAGTGGACTCTCCATTATTTATACA